>NZ_JAVHUL010000001.1:0-142641 GCF_031085155.1 Mesonia profundi
CATTCCGAACAGAGAAGTTAAGCCCGTTAGCGCAGATGGTACTGCTTATTGTGGGAGAGTATGTCGTCGCCTTTTTTGCCTACCAATTGGTAGGTTTTATAAACCCTTCACTAAATATAGTGGAGGGTTTTTTTATGCCTTTTTTTAAGGGATTAGACTAGTGAGATTTAAAAGTACGCGATACTCCCGAAGCTTGGGGGACGCACCAGCCTTTCTTTGGAAAAGACTTCTTTTTAATTCTCTTAACAGTTTCAGCTTTAATTTCACTTGAATTCTACTACAAAGGGATTGTGGCTTCGATACAATTTTCTATCGAAAATCACTCAGCCACCGCTAATCATTTTTTAGGTTCTATTTCGATTTCATTTATTCATTTTTAGACTAGAGT
Organism: Mesonia profundi; assembly: GCF_031085155.1. Taxonomy (GTDB): domain Bacteria; phylum Bacteroidota; class Bacteroidia; order Flavobacteriales; family Flavobacteriaceae; genus Mesonia; species Mesonia profundi. The sequence goes on from NZ_JAVHUL010000001.1 coordinate 389, forward strand.
TTCTATGTATTCTAAAAGAAAAGGAATAAATTTACGCTTCAGATCTAAAAATTACTTCAGGAATGACTTTATCTAAAATTTGGTTGTCTTCTCCACATATGGGAGGAAATGAAATTAACTATATCCATACCGCTTTTGACGAAAATTGGATTGCTCCGTTAGGACCTAATGTTAATGGTTTTGAACAGGACTTAAAGCAATTTATAGGAAACAACAAAGAGGTTGCCGCATTGAGTAGCGGAACAGCCGCGATTCATCTAGCTTTAATTCAGCTCGGAGTCGGTTTAGATGATGAAGTAATTTGTCAGTCTTTTACTTTTTCCGCTTCAGCGAATCCTATCAAGTATCAAGGAGCTCAACCTGTGTTTGTGGATAGTGAAAAGAGCACATGGAATATGTGTCCGAAGGCTTTAAAAGAAGCGATTGAAGACCGAATTAAAAAGGGCAAGAAACCTAAAGCCATTATTGTGGTTCATCTCTATGGAATGCCTGCGTTAATGAATGAAATTATGGCGGTGGCTAAGGATTATACTATTCCGGTCATTGAAGATGCGGCAGAAGCTTTGGGTTCTACGTATAAGAACCAGAAGTGTGGAACTTTTTCTGAGTATGGAATCTTATCCTTTAACGGAAATAAAATTATTACCACCAGTGGAGGAGGAGCTTTGGTTTGTTCTTCGGAAGAGAAGAAGAAAAAAGCTGTTTTTTATGCCACACAATCTAGAGACGATGCACCACATTACCAACACAGTCACGTGGGCTATAATTATAGACTGAGTAATATTTGTGCGGGGATTGGAAGAGGACAGATGGAAGTTTTAGAAGATCACATTGCATTACGAAGAAAAATGCATTTTTTTTATAAAGACTTATTTGCTTCGATTGAAGGAATTGAGGTCTTTGAAGAACCTCATGATGACTTTTATTCTAATCATTGGCTCAGTGCTATTACGGTGAATTCTAAGTTAACGAACGGAATTACTCGAGAAGATCTACGTTTAGCCTTTGAAAAGGAGAACATAGAAAGTAGACCTTTATGGAAACCTATGCATTTACAACCCATTTTTGAGAATGCTCCTTACTATGGAGAGAAGGTTGCGGAACATTTATTTGAGGAAGGTTTGTGTTTGCCTTCAGGTTCTAATTTAACGGATGAGGAGCGCGAAAGAATTACCAAGGTGGTACAAAATATTTTTTAACTTCTATGATACTAAAAACCATTCAGGAGAGACGTTCCGTTTTTCCTGCGCAATATAATCAAGACCGAGTAAGCAAAGAAGAGATAGTGCAACTGTTAGAAGCTGCCAACTGGGCTCCTACGCACCGTAAGACGGAACCTTGGCGTTTTTATGTGGTTACCGGAAATCAATTAGAGAACTTGGGAGATTTCTTAGCAGATATGTATCGAAAAACTACCACGAAGTTTTCTGAATTTAAGCTACAAAAGATTAAAGCTAAACCGCTACAAGCAAGTCACGTGATTGTAATTTGCATGGAACGTGATCTTAAAGAACGCGTCCCCGAATGGGAAGAGGTTGCTGCTACTGCTATGGCGGTTCAAAATATGTGGTTAATGGCTACCGAATTAAAACTGGGCAGTTATTGGAGTTCTCCAACGCTTATCAACCAGATGGGAGATTTTCTTCCGATGAAAGAAAATGAAACATGCTTAGGTTTCTTTTATGTGGGCAATTATGATGGCGAAATTCCGAAGGGAGAACGCAAGCCTATAGAAGATAAAGTGACTTGGTTGTAGTTAATTTAAGATGCTAGACCGCTGTATGCCGGCACGGAGGGTCTTATATCTTAGTCGGACACGACTAATTACAAATATCAATTAGTCTACGTCAAAACTAATTTCTCCCAGGCCTTCAATCGTAGCTTTTAGCTTATCGGAAGGCTTTAAATTCACCATTGGACCCAAAGCTCCTGATAGAATTACTTCTCCTTTCTTAAGCGGATTTCCTAAAGCACTCATTTTATTCGCCAACCAAACGACCGAATTTAATGGATTTCCCATACAAGAAGTCCCGTCGCCTTCAGAAACCAATTCATCGTTCACAAAAAGCTGCATTTTACTGTTCTCTAAATCTATATCTTGTATGGATAGTTTTTTACTTCCTAAGATAAAATGACTAGAAGAAGCATTATCTGCAATGGTATCGGTGATTTTTATGTTCCAATCTTTAATTCTGCTACCTACAATTTCAATAGCGCTTACGACATAATCTGTCGCCTTGATGATATCTTCAGTCGTGAGTTGATTTCCTTCTAAATCATGTTTTAATACAAAAGCAATTTCAGCTTCAGCTTTGGGTTGCATCAAATCCGCGAAAGCGAGATTCTCCCCTTGATTAAATTGCATATGCTGAAGTAAAATCCCGAAATCGGGTTGATCTACGCCCAATTGTTCTTGCACTTTAAAAGAAGTAAGACCTATTTTTTTCCCGACTTCAATTCCGCCTTTTGCTATTTTTTCATCTACATTGAGTTTTTGAATGGCATAAGCCGAGTCTAAATCTAAGTCGGGTAAATGCGTACGAATAGGTTCACAAGCTTTTTGAGTAATTTCTGCTTGTAACAAAATAGCGGCGATTTCTTGATGCGTCATTTTAAAAAAAGGATTGAAAGTGTTGAATAAAAATACTTATAAATATTCCCAAATATACACAGGCTGTAAGGAAACTCACAAAGGAAGAAGCTAAAAATCCTAAAAAAGACCCTGTGGCGGCACGAAAAGCTTTTTTAGTATTGCTTTGTTTGTTAAATAAAAGTTCGCCTAGGAAGGCTCCCAAAAATGCCCCGATGAGAATTCCAAAAGGAATGGGAACAAAAATACCTACAATTAAGCCCAGCGTCGTCCCAATTGCGGCGGCTTTACTCCCTCCAAATCTTTTGCTGGCCGCTGCAGGAATCACATAGTCTAAAATAAGAATACCGGCTGCAATCACAAAAGTAATCACAAGAACTGTATAATTTATCTCTACCACAGAGGTCAAATAAATCATCAATATACCTAGCCAACTCAAGGAAATTCCCGGTAATGCGGGAAGAAATGTACCCGCGATCCCTACTAGACATAAAATGAGACCTAGAAACAGTAAAATTAAATCCATAAGTATTTTTTTAACTAGAAAGTTAGTTTAAACTAAAATTTTAGTTATATTTGAGTATTCTTAAAAAGTTTAAACCAAAAGTAAGTTATATTTTTTAAGGAATTACACCTAATGAATTAAGATAAAACTGCCGTATGAAAGAATTAACGAAAGCCGAAGAAGAGGTGATGCAACAATTATGGAAATTAAAAGAAGCCAATGTAGCCGCTATGATTGAAGAAATGCCAGAACCTAAACCCGCTTACAATACGGTTTCTACCATTGTAAGAATCTTGGAAAGCAAGGGTTTTGTAGGCTATAAGAAAGTAGGAAGAGGCCATGATTATTTTCCGTTGGTCGAAAAAGACAGCTACAGTAAGTTCTCAATGACTAAGCTGATGAACAATTATTTTGATGGCTCCATGAAAAGTATGTTATCGTTTTTTGTAAAAAAGAATGATTTAAGTACTACAGAATTGGAAGAAATTTTAAAAGAAATCAATAAAAAACAATAAGATGGGATTATATATTTTGCAATTCAGTTTGTTTTTAGCGGTATTTTATATCGTTTACTTGGTGTTTTTAAAGAAGGAAACTTTTTTTCAGCACAACCGTTGGTATTTATTGCTTAGTCCGTGTGTGGCGTTAATCTTACCTTTAATTAATTTAGATATTTTAAGTCCAACCAACGCAGTAGGACAGGCTTTTGTCAATTTACCGCCTGTATTATTGGGCGATTTTTCTGGTGCAGCGGGAGAAGAACAAATGGCACAGCAAGTGATGTCGTCTCCCAATTGGAAAGATTGGTTTTTACAATATGGAGTTCTCTTTCTTTACGGACTTGGTTTTATGGTCGCGTTCTTTTTATTACTGAAAAAAACCTTTCAGTTTCATCGTTTTATGAAAACTGGAATTTTAAAAGAATATCGTGGAACTGCTTATTATCAAGTAAAGGATAGCCAAATGGCGTGTACCTTTTATAACCAGATTTTTATGGGAGATGAAATCCCTGCCGAACAAAGAGATTATATTTTACAACACGAGTTGGTGCATGTTTCTCAAAAACACAGCCTTGATTTACTCTTTTTTGAAGCACTTAAATTAATTTTTTGGTTTCATCCAGCCATTTATGCCTACCAAAAACAACTCAGCAGTTTGCATGAATATATCGCAGACGAAGCGGTGACGCGTCACACTTCTAAAAAACAATATTACCAAAACCTTCTCAATGTAGCTTTTGGAACGCATCAAATCTCATTCATCAATCAATTTTTTAATCATTCATTAATCAAAAAACGAATACTTATGTTACAAAAATCAAAATCATCGACCCGTGCAAAACTCAAGTACCTTATTGTTTTGCCTTTAATCGCGCTCATGCTGACCTATGTTTCATGTTCAGATAATGAAGAAATTGTAGAAACCAATACCTCTGAACTTCCCGCTCCGCCACCGCCACCGCCACCTGCACCGCCTGCTGATTTTTCTAAGGAAGATGTTCAACTAATGAACAATCTTCAAAAAGAATTAAATTTTATGGAAGAAGAAGGTAAAGGTTTTGATGAAATCACAAAAGCTTTCTTTACTGAAAAAGGAAAGCACATTAAATCAAAAGATTCTTATTATAGGTTTAAAATTTATTCCAAATGGATTCTGAAAAGTTCTAAAGAACAAAAAATTAAAGAAGGAACATGGAATGATGAAGATCAGAAAAACCATAATTATATGCAGTCTACAGGCTACAAGCAAACCTATGAGGATTATGTAGCTCATCGTAAAACTGTCGTTCCCCAATCTCCAGCTAAATCGGAAGGTATCCCTTTCACCGCCATAGAGCTCGTACCTGCATATCCTGGTTGTGACCAAAGTTTAAGCAATGATGAGATTAAAAAATGTACGAGTGATAAAATTAAAGCTTTTGTTAATGCTAACTTTAATACAGGTTTAGGAAAAAAGCTTGACTTAGAAGGAGTAAACCGCGTTTATGTTCGTTTTACTATCGGAAAAGATGGCAGTATAAAGGATGTAGGTGCTCGTGCTCCTTACCCCGAATTAAGCGAAGAAGCAGAACGCGTAGTAAACAGTTTGCCTAAGATGCAGCCAGGAATGCAAGATGGAAAAGCGGTTAATGTACTTTACTCGTTGCCAATTATTTTTCAAATCAACTAGAGATATACTAAACTCAATCTAATTTAAAATGCAAGGGTCGGAGTATAAGCCTCGGCTCTTGCTTTACCATATAAAGGTTTGTCAAAATATATGAAACAAATCGAACTGGATTTATTAATTAAAAAACGAATACTTATGTTACAAAAAATAAAATTATCGACGAATATTATTTTGCCATTATTGGCACTTATGCTTAGCGTGACTTCATGTTCTGTGAACCCATCTAATGTGGGTAATAAAGGAAATGAGAAGTTATCACAATATGATAAAGAGCAAATAAAAGACGAAGAAATCGCAAAGTTTAGAAAGTATATTCAAGATTCTTTAAAAGAAAGTTATGCTGTAACTGTCAAAAAAAATCTAAATACAGACGTGGATGCAGTTCCTTACTCTGCCATAGATTTGGTTCCTGCCTATAAAGGTTGTGACCAAAGTTTAAGCAAGGAGGAAATTGAGCATTGTACAAGTGAAGGAATAAAAAATTACGTAAATTCTAATTTTGACACCAAGGGCGTAGAAGAGTTTGCTCAAGAAGGAGTGAATCGAGTTTATGTTCGGTTTACCATTTCTAAAGAAGGTAGGGTGAAAGATGTTGATGCTCGTGCTTCTCATCTCAAATTAAGCGAGGAAGCAAAGCGAGTAGTTTATAGCATACCTAAAATGCAACCTGGGAAACATCGAGGAGAGGTTGTTAGCGTACTTTATTCGTTGCCAATTATTTTTGAAATGAAATAGATGTTGAAAGTAGTTAGCTTTTTAATTATTGTTTTTATAATGCCAAGAGTCGGAGCGCAAACTTCGACTCTTGCTATGGCCGATAGTTTGTATGCCGTAGGTGATTATCAAAAAGCGATTCATTTATATGAAAAGCAAGATTCTCTTTCGGCTTCTGTTTACCAAAAAATAGCTTCTGCGGAACAAGCACGAGGAGATTTGAATAAGGCGTTGATAGCTTATGAAAAATCAATTCAGCAGAATCCGAAGCTTGTGGTGGCTAAAGCTAATTATGGAAAACTATTAAGACTTACGTATCAATATAAAAAAGCAGATAGCGTTTACACGGAATTAATTCAGCAATACCCTCAAAATCCAGATTTTCAGTATCAGTTGGGACTCATCAAGGAAAAACTGAAAAATCCTAGAGCCTATCAGTTTTTTGAAAAAGCCATACAACAAGACGCTACGCATCAAAATGCTTTGTATGAATTGGCTTCTTACCATTACCAGAATAAAGCATTTAAGGAAACCGAAAACCTCACTCAAAAAGCCTTAACAAGTGCGCCCAAAAACATCAAAATGCAATTGCTTTCGGCCTTAAATGCGTATAGTCAACGGGATTATTCTTCCGCTTTAAAGCGATATCAAAAAGTGATTCAGTTGGGTTACACTTCAGAAAGTGTTTGGAAAAAACTTGGGATGTGTTATTACCAAGAAGCTTTTATCACAAAGGCCATAGAAGCTTATCAACATGTGTTAAAATTTAATGCTGAAAATGCGTCGGCTCATTTATACATAGGAAAATTATACTTACATAAAGAGAAACTGGAAGACGCAGAGAGATATTTACTCATGGCTTTATTGCTTTCTAAGCCGAAATTGGATGAAAACTATCAATCTTTGGGCTTAGCTTATAAGGGAAAACAAGAGTATAAAAAGACCATGCATTATTTTAAGTTGGCGTTAGAAGAGGATCCAAAAAAAATGAGAAGTCAGTTTGAGTTGGCAGTGGCCGCTGATAACTATTATGCCGACTTGCAAACGCGGCTTAACTACTACGCATTATTCCTTAACAAGTTTGAGGAAGAACCAAAGGCATCGATTTTTATCAAGTTGTCAAAACGAAGAATTTCTGATCTTAAAAAGGAAATCCACTTATCTAAAAAAGCAGACTAAGAATTTAAGTTTCTACTCTTCTTCTTTTCGCTGATTTACTTACATTTACCTTATGTATAAAATTACGTGGCTATTTTTATTAGTGGTGCTGCTAGGTTGTCAACAATTGGAAACCAAGAAGATTTTTTCTGACGAAATAGCAGCCGAAGAACTCAAACATATCAACTGGAATGATGTGGAGACTTACCCTAGCTTTCCCGAATGTGAAAAGTGTGAAAATAAATCGGAGCAAAAACGTTGTTTTGAGCAACAAGTAACCCGCGTTATTTATCAAAGTTTGGCTGCGCATCAAGTAGTTTTACAGGATAGCTTACAAGAAAAAGTAGTTGTGTTTATGGGAATCTCGGCTAAAGGAGAAGTAAAAATAGACTCTTTAAAAGCTTCTTCGCATCTCTATTCTCAACTTCCAGAATTTAAAACCTGGATACGAGATGCTGTTTCTAGTTTACCTAAAACCTATCCCGCTCAAAAACGAGGAATCCCGGTAAGTACCAGTTTTCAACTCCCGCTAACGATTCAATCTGAATAGAGCATTATATTTTAAATTTATAACCTAGAGTGATGTCTACGGGAAATTCTCCGTTGCTGTCTTCCATAATTGAAACTACATCGTTGTAACTAAGGGTTAAAAAACCATTAGGAGTAATTCGATAAGCAATCCCAGCACCAAAGCTTACAGGGAAATTTAATTCACTTCCGGTTCTATTTATCTTTTCATTATTACTTGGATCTGCAGAGTCTATAATGCTAAATTTTTCATTATAAAAGCGAAGATTAAATAATTCCGTGTTAACGAATAAATGAAAATCGGTTAGATTGATTACTTTAAAACGGTAATTGAGAGAAAAATTTGCTTCTGAATATTTGTACTCCTCTGACTCAAACACATACTTAAACTGTACAAAGGCGGAATGTCTTTTTAATTTTTTGTAGCTATAAACCTCTCATTCTGCCCCAAGAAGTGAAGCCGTTTCGTTGGTAGGGTTTGCAGTGTAGATTATATTGCTAATTCCGCCAAAGAATCCTAACCGGAAATTATAATCTCTTTTGGATTCTAAGTCTTCAAAACTCTTATCTTTTAAAGTATAGTATTGAATGGTAAACTCCTTTAAACTCGCCAAGGTTAAATTAATTCTATCTGTAGGAATATCTTTATCGCTGGTGAAATTTTGTAAAGTGGCTTGGTATTCTCTCTTGTATTCCCCGTCAACTTTGGTGTTGAGAAGCTCCTCTAATTCTCCATTTTTAGCAATAAAATATCGGTATCTTCCATCTATAATATTGTATAATAAAACGAGCTCTCCATCTACAGTTTTTATAAGAGAATAGGTGTCTCCTTGATAGGTGTGATTTTTTTGTGCACTTGATAAATTGAATACAAATAGCGTAATGAAAATCGTGAAAAGTGATTTCATAATGGGTGGGGTGTTTCTCAAATTTAATAATTCTTAGCTTAGGGAAGGTCGATTGTGGATTGTTTTATAAATGTTCTGCCTTTCCCTGAATAGCTTTCAAAGCATAAAAACTAGGACAAATAGGTCAAAACGAAATTCTAAAATTGAAGTCTACTAAAAACAATTGTTTAGCTTTGTGAGAAGTAGCAATTTAATATTAAGAAGCCTAACCAAGAAGATACCAAGTGAGTTCAAAAACAGAAAAAATAATTTTAGGGATTGATCCAGGGACCACTATTATGGGATTTGGACTCATCAAAGTAGTAGGCAAGGAGATGGAATTTTTGCAGCTGAATGAGTTGATTCTAAAAAAATACAGTGATCATTACGTGAAACTAAAACTCATTTTTGAGCGTACCATCGAGTTGATCGATACGTATCACCCCGATGAAATTGCCATTGAAGCTCCTTTCTTCGGAAAAAATGTGCAGTCAATGCTAAAGTTGGGACGTGCGCAGGGTGTGGCGATGGCAGCAGGATTAAGTAGAGAAGTAGCCATAACAGAATATTCTCCCAAAAAAATAAAGATGGCAATTACCGGAAATGGAAACGCCAGCAAAGAGCAAGTTGCTCGTATGTTACAAAGCACTTTAAAATTAAAAACCTTACCTAAAAACCTCGATTCTACTGATGGTTTGGCTGCTGCCGTTTGTCATTTTTATAATCAAGGCAGGGTAGAAGTAGGTAAAAGCTATACAGGTTGGGAAGCTTTTGTAAAACAGAACCCTAAAAAGCTGAAGTAATACTTCTATTTCTTTACACTTTTTCTTTGTTAAATCTTTTTGAAGATGGGAGCTTATGGGATAATCTTTTCATAATTTAGTAAAAAACTAGACTATGAACACCAACAGATTATCCAAGAAAGTAGAAAAAATATTAAATCATCAACTTGAAAAAGAAGCCAATGCCTCCCAAATTTATTTGGCTTATGGAGTGTGGGCAGATAGTGAAGGCTATGGAGGAGTGGCTAATTTCTTATTTAGACACTCTCAAGAAGAACGCGATCATATGACCAAAGTAATGGAATATATTATGGAGCGCGGGGGAAGACCAAAAATTGGTGGAGTAGAAGCGCCTCCTGCAGATCCTAAAAATATTCAAGAGTGTTTTGAGAAAATTTTTCAGCATGAAATTGATAATACCAATGCCATTTATGACATCGTTTCGTTGTCTCAAGAAGAAAAAGATTGGGCTACGTGGAATTTCGCACAATGGTTTGTAAAAGAACAAATTGAGGAAGAAGCGATGGTACTAGATATTATGGATCAGTTGAAAATTGCTGGCGGACCAAAAGCGACTTCAGAGTCCTTGTATTATTTCGATTCTCAGATTGGAAAAAGAGAAGATGAAACAGAATTAGCTAGAGATGCTAGTAGTAATCATCCTTTGTAATATCAATTTTAAATAAGAATTGGTATAATTCTTTACGGAAGAAATCACACCTATGAAAAAAGTACTCACATGCTGTATTTTAATGTTCAGCATTATGATTCAAGCCCAAAAATCAACCTCTATGGAAAATACAATTTATCAATTTAAGCTAGAAGATATTGAAGGAAATACGTTTGATCTCGCTTCGCTGAAAGGAAAAAAAGTGATGTTAGTAAATACCGCAAGCGAATGCGGACTTACACCACAATATGAGCAGTTAGAAGAAATTTATAAAAGCTATAAAAACGATAACTTTACAATTATTGGTTTTCCTGCCAATAACTTTGGAGCACAAGAACCCGGAAGCGATAAAGAAATCGCTCAGTTTTGTGAGAAAAATTATGGTGTTACTTTTCCTATGATGAGTAAAATTTCTGTAAAAGGAAAAGATATGCATCCGCTGTATGAGTTTCTAACTCAGAAAGCTAAAAATGGATTAGAAGATTCTGAAGTGGAATGGAATTTTCAGAAATACTTGATTGACGAAAACGGAAAGTTGGTTAAAGTAATTAGTCCTAAAACCTTACCCAACGATAAAAGTATTGTGAGTTGGATTGAGGAATAAAGTAAGAGCAAAAAAGCTTAAAGATAGAAACCGATTAGTTGAATTACTAATCGGTTTTTTTATTCGGCGAAAGCCTTATGCCAATTCTATTTTAAGGGAAAATTGGTATTATTCCTTTACTTCTTTCATTTGAGAACTAATAAAAGGTACCCGCGGAGCTAGAAAATAACCGGTAAGGCTCGCAAATAAAATAGGAACCAAATATTCAAATCCCGTTAAAGTCGCTAACAAAATAGTGGTACTCATAGGAGTTCTGGTTACGCAAGCATTAATGGCTGCCATACAGCTTATAATGGTAAGGGATAAATTAATACCCGGAAAAAAGTGATGCAAGATTAAACCTAAAGTAGCACCTACAAAAAACAAAGGGATAATAAATCCTCCACGCCAACCTGAAGTTACCGTTACTGAAATAGCTAGAATTTTAAAGATTAGAATTGCTCCAAGAAAGTAAAGGGAGGAGTCGCTAAAAATTAAATCGTTAATTTCATGATGCCCAAAATATCGGGTAAGCGGAAAGTAAAATGAAATAATTCCTAGAATAATTCCGCCTATTAAAGTTTTCACATAGATGGGGGAATCCAATTTTTTAAAGAGCTGTTTTAAAGATTTGGTGCATAAAATAAACACCCAACCTATAAGGGCTGCAAAACAAGCAAAGAGAATGGCATAGCCAAAATCGAATAGATTACTCATTTCATAGGTGGGTAAATCCCAAATGGGACCCAATCCTAAATGTACGATTAAGGCAAAAATGATGTAACTAAAGCAACTGGCCACGAAAGCAGGAATAATCGCTTGGTAGTATTCTACAGCGTGTTTGTAATGCAGAATTTCTAGTGAAAATAAACTTCCTCCCAATGGAGCGCCAAATAAAGCGGTAAATCCCGAAGCCATCCCAGCAATACTAAGCGAGCGCAATTGTTCTCCTTTAAGTCGGCATATTTTTCCCAGCCAAGATCCGGTAGAACCGGTGACTTGTACCAAAGGTGCCTCGGGACCTAGGCTTCCTCCAGAGGCAACGCAAAGTAAGGAGGACATAATCATGGAGGGATTATTCTTAGGGTTCAACTTTCCTTTGTTAAAACGAATGTTGTTCACAATAAGGTCCATCTCTCCAGGATCGCCAATAAAATGGATAATTAAACCCGCGAGTAACCCACTAAAAGCCATGACGGGAATCACTAACCACCCGTCAAAAAATGCCATTTGATGGGTGAGAAATTCTAATACAATCCAGTAAGCCCCAGCAGAGATCCCACCAATAACTCCTACAAGAGCCCACAGTAAAAACATTCTACTAAATAGAAAAGGTCTAAACCTTATCGGTTTGTCTAAAATGTTGAGATAAGTAACTAGTCTCTTTTTACTCTTTATTTTCACGTGATTTTTTTTTGAAGCTGCTAATGTATTAAACCTGCACGTTTAAGCAAAGCTTCTGGGTTAGGTTCTTTTCCGCGAAAGCGTTTATATAACACCATAGGGTCTTCTGTACCGCCTTGACTTAGTACGTTTTCTTTGAATTTTGTAGCTACTTCTTTATTAAAAATCCCTTCTTCTTTAAAATACGCAAAGGCATCGGCGTCCAATACTTCGGCCCATTTATAAGAATAATAGCCGGCAGAATAACCGCCTTGAAAAATATGAGAAAACGAAGTACTCATACAATTTTCGGCTACATCTGGGAACAATTTCGTGTTTTCAAACGCTTGTGTTTCGTGTTCTTTTACATTTTTTATCGTAGAAGGATCAATTCCGTGCCAAGCCATATCTAACATTCCAAAACTCAGCTGCCTTAGGGTTTGCATCCCTTCTTGGAAGTTCGCCGATTTCTTTATTTTCTCAATCAATTCCTTCGGAATAATTTCTCCTGTTTTATAATGATTGGCAAAAAGTGCTAAGGCTTCTGGCTCGTAACACCAATTTTCTAACACCTGACTCGGCAACTCAACAAAATCCCAATATACCGAAGCTCCCGAAAGACTAGCATATTTGGTGTTGGCAAGCATCCCGTGTAAGGCATGTCCAAACTCGTGAAATAGCGTAGTCACTTCATTAAAAGTTAGTAAAGCAGGCTTTTTGGCTGTGGCTCTGCTAAAATTACATACGTTAGAAATATGCGGACGAATATTCTTTCCGTCTTTCTTTTCTTGATCGCGGTAAACCGTCATCCAAGCGCCACCCCTTTTTCCTTCGCGCGGATGGAAATCGGCGTAAAATAGGGCAACTTCTTCTCCGTTGACATCGGTTACCCGGTAGGTTTTTACTTCTTCGTGATAGGTATCTACGTCGTGCACTTCTTTAAACTGCAAATCGTAGAGTTTGTTGGCTACGGTAAAAACGCCATCAATCACATTTTCCAATTGAAAGTAAGGCTTCAGTTGCTCATCATCTACGTCAAACAACTTCTGTTTTAACTTTTCGCTGTAATAAGCGCTGTCCCATTTTTCAAGATGATCTAATCCATCCAATTCTTGAGCAAAAGCGGTAAGTTCTTTAAATTCTTTCTCTGCTGCAGGTTTTGCTTTCTCTAGCAATTCCTCCAAAAAGCCATTTACTTTTTCGGGTGTTTTGGCCATACGCTCTTCCAACACAAAATGGGCGTGCGTTTTATAACCTAATAAATTAGCGCGCTTATGGCGTAAATTGGCGATTTTTAAAACGATTTCTTCATTGTTATATTTATTGTCTTGAAATGCTTTGGCACCAAACGCGATAGAAAGTTCCTTACGTAGTTCACGGTTTTTCACGTACTTCATAAACGGAATATAACTAGGATGCTGTAAAGTAAAAATAAAACCTTCTTTTCCTTTCTCTTTCGCTAATTGGGCAGCGCTTTCTTTTTCAGATTCGGGTAAACCATCTAATTTACTCTCGTCGGTGATGAGCAATTCATAATTGTTGGTTTCTGCCAACACATGTTCGCCAAAAGTCAGAGATAATTTAGAAAGCTCACTGTCTAAGGTTCTTAATTCCTTTTTGTCTTCGTTGTTTAAGTTCGCCCCATTGCGGCTAAAAGATTTGTAATGCTTTTCTAGCAATTTATGTTTTTCTACGCTCAGCTCTAAGGAATCTCTTTGGTCGTAAACCGCTTTTACGCGTTTAAAAAGGGCTTCATTTAGCGTTAAGTCATTACCAAATTCACTTAACCAAGGTGAAACTACTTGGGCTATTTCTTGAATCTCGTCGTTCGTTTCGGCAGAATTCAAGTTAAAGAAAATGCTGGTGGCTCTACTTAAGGTTTCGCCGCTATTTTCTAAAGCTTCTATGGTATTCTTAAAAGTTGGCGCTTCCGCGGAAGCGGTAATGGCATCAATTTCTGCTTTTGCCAAAGCAATTGCTTCTTTGATTGCCGGTTGGTAATGTTTGGTTTTTATTTTTGAAAATGGAGCCTCTTCAAAAGACTGCAAAAGTGGATTATTCTGATTCATAAAAGTATTTCAGTTTAAGAAAAGCAAAGTTACAAAGTAGGAGTCCAATCTTAAAAGTTAACGTAATAAAATGAAGTTAATTTAAAAATTGTACTTTGGTTTAAAATTTATTAAATATCCGCATTCACTCCTCAAACTAGTTTTTGTCACCTTGAGCGGAGTCGAAAGGTTAAACAAAAGCGTCTCGACTCCGCTCGACGTGACATTAACACTATTATCTGATTACACTAGAAACTAAACGGATAAAAAAAATTATTAAATATGATAAAACAACTTCTTTTTTTAGGATATTTTCTGCTGGTTTCCACAACTGTTTTTGCAGATACAGGCGACTTTACAAGTACTACTTCTGTTGTGCAGAAAGGAGTGGGATTGGGCAGTGTAATTGCAGTCGTAACTTCATGGGAACGCAATAAATCTATTTTATGGGCTATTCTTCACGGTATTTTTAGCTGGTTTTATGTCATTTACTTTGCACTTACTCGAAACAGTAGCGAAACGAAATAGCTTTTTTTCGGCTTAAAACTCTATTCGTGTCGATTGCGTACATAAAGTATGCGAAAAAGTCTATATGTTTTACTCTTATTAGGAATCAGTTTTTCTTTATCAGCTCAAAAAATAGAGCATACTTCTTCTTTTAGAGACATGAAAAGCGCGTCTTATTTTAGGTTCAATTACGATAATGATTATTTCGCTTCCGCGGATAAAAATTATACCCAGGGATATCAATTCGAACTCGCTTTGCCTTTTTTTGAGAAGAACCCTCTTAATTTTTTATTTTTAAAGCCGAAGCAAACAGAGAAATTATATGGCTTGGCTCTAGAGCATATTGGGTTTACACCCGATGATTATGTGAGTAGAGAGATTCAATTGGGGGACCGGCCTTTTACTGCGGTCATAATCCTAAAAAGTTTCTTGGTTGCAAAAGATACTGTCAATTCTTCCCGATTAACCTCTTCTTTAGGTTTAGGAATGATAGGTCCGGGGGCTTTTGGCGGAGAAATGCAGCGGAGTATTCACGAAGCTACAGGAAATAAAATTCCTTATGGTTGGAGAAATCAAATTGAAAATGATGTGGTGATAAACTATCAACTGGCTTATGAAAAACAAATGTTTCGCTATGCCGATTTTTTCTCCCTACAAGCACAATCTGAACTCCAATTAGGAAGTCTTTTTACCAATGCTTCTGTTGGCGCAAATGCGACTTTAGGTTTAATCAATAACGGATTCTCTTCCGCTAAGAATAAAAATAAATTTCAGGTTTATGTTTTTGGACAATCTGTGTTTAGGTTGGTAGGCTATGATGCTAGTTTACAAGGCGGACTTTTTAATACCAAAAGTGTTTATACCATTTCTTCTAGTGATGTAAAGAGATTCACGGGTCAGTTTAATTACGGACTTATACTAAGAAGCAAAACCTTGTATGTTGAATACACGAGAACAACCACAACTCCCGAGTTTAAAGACGGCGATGCCGCAAACTGGGGCGGAATAAAAATTGGGTATAGGTTTTAGATTATTCTAATATTCAAATTCTTTTAAGTCACTTTCTGGAGAAATAATGTTGTAGTCTTTCCAAATGGAAGCATTGTATTTCTTTATTTTCTCGATGACTACGCCTTCTTTTTCTGTAAACGAGTTATAGGTTTCTGTGGTAATAGGTTCCGCTTTTACAAATAAGAGTTCTTGGTTGATGTTAGAATCGTTTTCTGCTAATAAATCAAACTTAAATTTTATACGATTAGAGCGGTCATCTGTATTTTCTTTAAATTTAAAACTACGGTTGAGGTACACATAATCTTGAGTGCTACTTTTCATATACATAGGATCATACGTATTTTGTGCATTTTTTTTAAAGATAACTACACCTGTATTTTTATTTCTTCGGTATTTGATACCCAATAAAAATTTAAGATTCATTCCAGCGGCTTTTTCGCCTTCTCCCAATTCATATTCGGCTTTTACAATCGCAAAAGTTTCCGAAGAAATATAAAGTGTTCCATGGTATTTTGC
Organism: Mesonia profundi; assembly: GCF_031085155.1. Lineage (GTDB taxonomy): Bacteria > Bacteroidota > Bacteroidia > Flavobacteriales > Flavobacteriaceae > Mesonia > Mesonia profundi. Next base: position 16,440 of record NZ_JAVHUL010000001.1, read on the forward strand.
TCTTCCCTTGCGCGGAACAAAATTTAAAACGTAGACCATTTCTCCTTGATAGCCTGTAATTTTCTCTTGAGTAAAATCATATGCCTTAAAATCTTCTATAAATTCCAATTTTCCTGGATGTAAATTGGCACTATGTTTCATGCTTCTCGCATAAGCTGATTTTACCTCTTTGGTGAGGAGAGAATCTTGAGAACGATTTACTTTAAACGACTTGCCTACTTCTAAAGAATCATCTATAGGTAGAAGCCCCGATTTCACTTTAAAAGTGTTTTTACTCTTTAAATTTTTTGCAATCTTTCCAAAGACTTGAGAAGAAAAGTCTTCTGCGTCTCCCGCTTTGGTCTCGTCTTTTAGTTGAGTTACTTTTTGCAAGTCAACTTTAAGACTGTCCAGTGAAGACCCTATAAAAATCTGGGTATAACTTTCTGAATAAGAGGTGTTGGTAGAATTTTTGTTGATGTGAAGTAAACTGTCTATGCTCTTATTAAAATTTTTACGAACCGATTTGTCTAAAAAAGTAGCTTTATTAATTTCAAACTCCATATCGAGTACCTTGGTAGTCGATTGTTTTCTGGAAAAAATGTCAAATTTCTTTAAACTATAGTTGTAGTTTTTATCTAGATTTTCATTGACTTTGGTCATGATTTCTTCCATAGATAAGTTTTTATTTACCAAAAACACATCTTCTAATTGGCTTACGTCCTCTTTTAAATAGATCGTACTGTTGGGCTTAAAATTTTTTAAAGTTATCTTTTGTTCTACAAAACCCATAGAAGAGAAGTGAAGCGAATCATTTGCCGAAAAGCGTTCCACGTTAATTTGAAATTCGCCCTCATTATTGGTGATCACGCCATAATTCTCACCAATTTGTACGGCAGCATAAGGGATGCTTTCATTGGTTTCTTTTGAGAATAGTTTACCCGAAAGTTGCTGAGCAGATAGAGAAAAACCTGTAAGGCATAACAGGCTAAAAAACGGTAGGAAGTATTTTTTTTGCATAGTAGCAGTTTTAGATAGTTGCTATAAATATGCTACTTTTTTTTGAAACACTCTGGTTTTAGTTTAAGATAACTTTGATTTTATATAGAATTGTCATTCCGACGAAGGAAGTATTTTTTCGGGCTGTCCCGTCCGAACGTTTCATCCGGGCGGGCGCTCAAAATTGCCTTCAGGTGTTTCCTGAAAAATTACTTTATCACTAAGTTTTTCTGAATTTTAACCTTTATTCACTTCTTTTGCGCCGTCAATTACTTTTTGCTTCAAGCCTTCTTTGTAAGTCAGAATTTTATTTAAAACACTTTTATCTGAAGTTCCAATAATTTGAGCGGCCAAAATACCTGCATTTTTAGCACCATCTAAAGCAACGGTAGCTACAGGAACACCGCCTGGCATTTGTAAAATAGAAAGTACAGAATCCCAGCCGTCGATAGAATTTCTAGATTTTACGGGCACTCCAATTACAGGAAGCGGAGAAAGTGAAGCAATCATTCCCGGTAAATGTGCTGCGCCGCCAGCTCCAGCGATAATGACATTCATTCCGCGTTCGTGAGCGTTTTTGCCGTAGTCAAAAAGTTTATCTGGCGTGCGGTGGGCCGAAACAATATCTACTTCCACCTCAATATCAAAGTCTTTTAAAATGTCTATGGCTTCTTGCATAATAGGAAGATCACTAGTGCTTCCCATAATTATTCCTACTTTACTCATCTTATGAATTTATAAAATTATTTTTTCTGATTTACAATCTAGTTGTTGTCACCGCTTTGGTTTCGATACACCCCGAAGTTTCGGGGCTATCTAATTTCACTCAACCACCACTGATTCATCTTTCACTTTTAAAATACTGAATACTGAATACTGAACTCAACTTCAACTTCAACTTCAATTTCAACTTCATCACTCACTACTAATCACTTTTATCTCTTTCTTCACAGCTTCGGCAATTTTTCTAGCTTCATTTATGTCTTTATTTACGATAGTCACATGCCCCATTTTCCGAAAAGGACGCGTTTGTTTTTTACCATAAATATGCGGAGTCACGCCTGGCATTTGCATAATTTTCTCGATGTTTTGATAGTTCACCTGTCCTTTGTGACCTTCTTCACCTACCAAATTTACCATCACGCCGCCCACTTTACTTTCGGTTTCACCTAAAGGCAAATCTAATATGGCTCTTAAATGTTGTTCAAACTGGTTGGTGTAGCTGGCTTCAATACTGTAGTGCCCGCTATTATGCGGTCTTGGCGCGACTTCATTCACCAAGATTTCATCGTCTTGGGTTTGAAACATCTCTACTGCCAAAAGGCCTACATGTTGAAAAGCTTCCGATACTTTTACCGCCAATTCTCGTGCTTTTTTCGCTACTGCGGAATCAATTCGTGCAGGGCAAATGACATATTCTACCTGATTGGCTTCTGGATGAAATTCCATTTCCACGACCGGATAAGTTTTTACTTCCCCGGAAGGGTTTCTGGCTACAATCACTGCCAATTCATTCTTAAAAGGAATCATTTTTTCAGCAATACAAGGCGTATTAGCAACAGGAATTAAATCTTCTTCATCCCGAATAATACTCACGCCTTTTCCATCATATCCGCCAGTAGAACTTTTCCAAACAAAAGGATATTCCCATTCTTTTCTTACCAAAGCTTCGGTAAGATCATCTTTTTCTTGGTACACTTTAAACGGAGAAGTAGGAATGTTATGATCGCTATAAAACTGCTTCTGAATGCCTTTATCTTGTATTTTTCTCAATACCGCGGCTTGAGGATATACTTTTTTCCCTTCCTTTTCCAATTGCTCCAACGCCTCTACATTAACACCTTCAATCTCAAAAGTTAAGACATCTACTTTTCTGCCAAACTGCAAGACCTTATCATAGTCCATCAAGTCTCCTTCCTCAAAATGATCACAGGCAATTTTGCAAGGAGCTTCGGGATTAGGATCTATGACATAGGTTTGTATATCGTATTTTCTAGTATCGTAAAGCATCATCTTACCGAGTTGACCTCCGCCAAGGATGCCTAATTTAAAAGAAGAGGAAAAATAATTCATAGGTGTGGTGTTTGAACAAAAATAAGGTTTCTTGGTTTGTTTGTCCAAGTTTTTTCTTCGGAATAGTGAGATATTAAATTAAAAAATGAATTGGTTTCTAAGAATGAATCTACTTTAAAGTGAAATCTTTATCTTTGCGCCTGAAGATAAGTATCCTGTATGATAAAAATCCATGATCTTTTTTTTAAACCCTTTATCAGCAAACAAGAAATTGCAGAAGCGGTAAAAAAAATAGCTAGTCAAATAGAAGAAGATTACCAAGGCAAAACTCCAGTTTTTCTTGGAGTACTTAATGGAGCATTCGCGTTTGTAGCAGCGCTCTCTAAAGAATATACAGGAGATTGTGAAATAGAATTCACCAAACTTAGTTCCTATCAAGGTACCCAAAGTACCAAGGCCGTGCAAAGTCTTATTGGAGTTGAGAATTTAAGAGGTAGAGATGTAATCGTGCTAGAAGATATTGTAGACACAGGACATACCTTAACTAAAATTATAGAAATTTTAAAAGAAGAAGAAGTAGCCAGTTTTAAAATAGCGACGTTGTTTTATAAACCCGAAGCTTATCATGAAGCTCATACCTTAGATTATATAGGGATAAAAATCCCCAATAAATTTATTGTAGGTTTTGGATTAGATTATGACGGTTTGGGAAGAAATTTACCAGAAGTATATCAATTAAAAGAAAAATAAATGATTAAAATAGTATTGTTTGGTCCTCCGGGAGCCGGAAAAGGAACACAAGCAACCATTCTTAAAGAGAAATATGATTTAATGCATCTTTCTACAGGAGATATTTTTCGTTATCATATGAAAAATGATACGCCTTTAGGGAAAGAAGCTAAATCTTATATAGAGAATGGTCAATTGGTACCCGATGAGGTTACTGTAGGCATGCTGAAAGATGAGGTGAACAAACAGAAGGAAGCCAACGGATTTATTTTTGATGGCTTTCCAAGGACAGAAATGCAAGCAGAGGCTCTAGATAATTTTTTAGCAAATAAAGGAGAGGAAATTAATGCGATGATTGCCTTAGAAGTATCAGATGAAACCTTGGTGAAGCGTTTATTAGAACGTGGGAAAACCTCTGGAAGAAAAGATGATGCCAATGAAGAGGTGATACGTAAGAGAATTAAGGTATATCACGACGAAACCGCTATCGTAAAATCATTCTACCAAAAACAAAGTAAGTATTACGGTGTAAATGGAGAAGGAAGTATCGAAGAGATTACGGCGCGTTTAAGTGATGTGATTGACCAACTATAATGTATTTAATGGTGTTTTTGCACCGTGTTTTATATTTATAACAGAGAAGTTAAGATGAGAGAAGGGAATTTTATAGATTATGTAAAGTTACATGTAACTTCTGGGAAAGGAGGGAAAGGCTCCATGCACTTACACCGGGAGAAGTACATCGATAAAGGAGGTCCAGATGGAGGAGATGGTGGTCGCGGCGGACACGTAATTTTACGCGGAAATAAAAACCTTTGGACGCTTCATGAATTTACGTTTAAAAGACACATTAAAGCCACGCACGGAGAACATGGTTCTAAGCAACGGAGTACCGGAGCAGATGGGGAAGATAACTTTGTAGATGTGCCTTTAGGAACCGTAGTTAGAGATACCGAAACTGAGGAGATCATTGCTGAAGTGGTAAGTGATGAACAAGAAATTATTATCGCTGAAGGCGGAATGGGAGGTCGTGGAAACTGGCACTTTAAATCCTCTACCAATCAAACGCCTCGTTACGCACAACCAGGGATTGATGGAGAAGAACGAGATATCACGCTCGAGTTAAAAGTCTTGGCAGATGTAGGATTGGTTGGTTTTCCAAATGCAGGAAAATCTACCTTGCTGTCTGTGATTACTTCCGCAAAGCCAAAAATAGCGAACTATGAGTTTACCACCTTAAAACCTAACCTTGGGATTGTAGAATACAGAGACTATAAGTCGTTTGTAGTGGCAGATATTCCAGGAATTATTGAAGGTGCAGCAGAAGGAAAAGGTCTTGGATATCGTTTCTTAAGACATATTGAGAGAAACTCTACGTTATTATTTTTAGTGCCTTGTGATGTAGAAAGCATCGAAGAACAATATGAAGTTTTATTGGACGAATTAAGACGTTACAATCCAGAATTATTAGATAAAGATCGTGTCTTGGCTATTTCTAAAAGTGATATGCTCGATGGAGAATTGAGAGCAGAATTAGAAAAAGAAGTCGCGAAAGCTTTTAAGAAAGTTCCCTATGTGTTTATCTCTTCTGTGGCGCAACAAGGTTTACAGAAGTTAAAAGATACCTTATGGGAAGTGTTAAATAAAGAGCCCTTGCAAAAAAATTAACTGTTAAGAATACGTTACACCTAGAAGTAGCTGCTTTATTTTTAGTATTTTTAATTAGTCGTATCCGACTAAGATATAAGACCGCTGCGCTGAAAGAGATAAGACATAAGACTTGATTTTTAATAGCCTGATAATTAGATTAAATTGATTAAGCATTCGTATTAATTTTTAAATTTCAATGGTAAACTTAATAGCAAGCTGTCACTTAATAAAAAACCTCTAAACGTCTTTTATGTTTGAATCAACAGAATTCTGTAATGTTTTAATCGGACACTAATGATTTTTAATTAAATATTAAACAATGAAGCAGCTATTCTTTTTTCTGGGTATGATAAGTTTAATCTCTTGTGGCGGACCCAAAGCCTTCTATGATTATGACGAAAAAATGGACTTTGAGCAATGTCAAAATTTTTCTTACTACAGCGATTTAAAATCTGGACTTAGCGAATTAGACGAAGAACGATTGGTACGAAGTTTGTCTAAAAGTTTGATGGATGAAGGTTACCAACAAAGTGAAAACTCCGATTTTAGAATTAATTTTTATGCGGAGTTTTATGAAGAACACAACAACAATACGATTGGAGTAGGTGTAGGTAGTGGAGGCGGTGTTGTTCGTGGAGGAATATCTGGCGGGATTCCTATTGGAGGAACAAAACAGTTTATAAGCCTTACCATAGAATTCACCAACGCACTTAATGACGAACTTTTTTGGCAAGCGGTAGTAGAATCTAAATTCAATAAAGAACTTTCTCCTCAAAAACGAGAAGAGGCTTTCTTAGATATTGCTAAAAAAGCACTAGAAAACTTCCCTCCCGAAAAATAATTTTCTTCATTACTCAATCTCTAAGCGAGTACCTTTGGTTTGTACCGAAAATTCTGGTGCATACAAACTTTGAAGCTGAGTTGTTCCATTAGAGAAGTCTCCTTTATTATTCACTTTTAAGCTATATTCTAGCACATAAGTTCCCTTTCTTAGATTGTCAAAGAAAAAGTGGGTAGCCACATCTTTCGTGCTTTGGTAAAATGCCAATCCATCTTGGTATTTATATTTTGAAATTACATCTACAGGCTCTAATCCTGCCGCGCGCATATCTTTTAAGTGCATAAAGCTAAAGGACTCTTTGGCGTTGATTTCAAGTCTAACCACTACGATATCTCCTAAGTTTAAATTTTGTTCATTTATAGGCTCTAAGGAGCTTCCCTCATTGGTTTCTACTTTTTTATACAAGTTCTTCTGAATAGAAATTTGCTCTTGTTGATGCTCTTTTATTTGATCTGACTCTTCAAAATATTGCCAATATAGTCCGCCGTATTGAGCAGTTTGAGATTTGTTATTAATATCAACTTGTCCCATTTGAGGCGTTATTTCTTCCGAAGAAAAAGAAGTTTTAAAGTACCCTGTTTTAGCTTCGGCAGTCTTGGGAGTAATTTTTTTATCTCCTATTTTAATGCTAGGAAATTCTGGTTCAGCTTTAGTTGTACCATAGGTTAAGAGTACATAAATCGCTTCGGTGGTGGCTTTGGTAGATTTCCAAGCTTCGGTTTTTTTGTTTCGCAACAACCATGTTTTTAATTGACGAACGCTTTCTTCACTCTTATCAATTTCATTAAAAGCTTCCATTGCTAAGGCTTGGGTGGCAATGGCGTCATTAAACCAAGCATAACTCTTAGTTAACTCCTTCCAATACATGCCGTAGTTAGAATTGATGACCGCATTTTGTTTTAATGATTCCAGAATGTTCTTCGCAAGCTTTTTATCTTGAAAACGATGTGCGACCAAAGCAAGTGTAACTTTAGATTGTATGGATAAACTCAGCCATTCCTCTTGGTACTGCTTTAGTAATTCATCACTATACTTTTTTATTTCTGGTTTGGACTGCAGCGCATCAAAACTTCGGGCATAAAGATAATTAAGCTGAAGATTAGAATAATGTTCTCTCTCTATTTCTAAAAATTCATTATCGAGGTAAGTGATGAGCTTATTTTTAATCTGCTGGTATTTGGATAAATCAGAAAGCCCCTGATTCATTTTTTCTAACCTTTCCATACTTATTAAAATGTGTAAGGAGATAGAAAGATTTTCTCTCCCTCCAGTAAACCAAGGAAAAGCACCAGAGCCTAATTGCATCTGCTCTAGTTTAACCAAGGTCTTTTGGGCTCTTTCACTAGCTTTTTTAGCCTCGAGTAAATCGGCAATTCTTTTTTGCTGCTCTTCTTGGGATTGCGCTGTTTTTAACCACGGCGTCTCTTGAATAAGAATATTTTTGAGTTCTTCATTCTTGTTAAGCTCAGAGATTAAGCTCCCATTTTTCTCCCATTCTTTTAAAACCGATTCAATCTCAGGATTCTGTTTGAGGAGAAATTCGGCGAGATTGTTTGCGAAAAAACGTGCAAAAGTTTGTTCAGCACAGTCATAAGGATATTCTACCAAGTAAGGAAGCGCTTTAATAGCGGTCCAAATAGGGTTGCTGGTATATTCAAAAATAAGTTGGTGATTTTCTAAAGTAGAAGACTTATTATTTTTAAGATTCTCTAAGCTAAACGACTTAGCTTCTTTGGGATTAAGCCAAATGGGTAAACTCTCGGTGATAAATATGCGATTGGTAAACACCGGAATCACATTTTCTTCTCCATCAGAAAAATTTCCTGCTTTGGCGACAATGCGATAACGTACAGCAGATAATCCTTCAGGAATGGCTAGCTTCCAGTTCACTTCGGTATTTCCTTTAGAAGGAATGCTAAAATTCTTTACGGAAGAAGCATCCACGATAAGCGGGATTTTCTCTTGTGTGAGTTCATCGGTGAATTCTAATTGAATAATTCCGTTAAGGCTTTTATCGGCTAGATTATTCACCTTGGCGGAAATAATAATACTATCCTTGCTTCTAAAAAAACGAGGGAAATTAGGAAGTATGTTGAGGTCTTTTTGCGTCATACTGGTTAAATCTAACTTCGCCTGATGCAGATTTTTATCGTGAGCAAAGGCCTGAAACTTCCAACGCGTCAAGGCTTCCGGACTTTTAAACTTAAAGCTGATTTCCCCTTTCTTATTGGTTTTTAACTGCGGAAAGAAAAAAGCAGTTTCTTGCAAGTTGGTACGCGTTTGTACTTGCTGTAACTCTTTTTCGGCAGCTTTTGTAGTAATAATCATGACCCCGTTAGCTCCTTGTGACCCATATAGTGCTGCACCGTTACTTCCTTTTAATAGATTTAAACTACTCATTTGAGCAGGAGTTAGTTTTTCTAAATCTTCTGCGCTTGCAATTTTTCCGTCAATCACAATGAGAGGAGATTTACTTTCTGAAACAGAACGACTTCCTCTTAAAACAATTTGAGAACCACCACCAGGAATAGATTTTATTTGTAATCCAGAGATCTTACCCGCTAAGTCTCTAACAACATCTGGATTGTTGGGATTCATTAAATCTTCAGTATTTATGATCTCATAAGAACTGGTAATTTGATCTTTGGATCTTTTTATGCCTAAAGCAGTAACCACAACTTCTTCTAACGCATGCCCTGCTAGCATCACCACATTTAACTTTTGCGGTTGATCTACTTGTATGGCCTGCGTATCAAATCCTACATAAGAAATGATCAGAGTCATTTTTGGCGCATAATCTATTATAAATTTGCCATCAAAATCAGTTTGTGTACCCTTAGAAGTTCCTTTAACAATAATATTTACACCAGGAAGCGGTAAGCCTTCGTCATCTATGACTACGCCTACAACAACATTTTCGTGGGTTATATTTTTTTCAATCAAAGAAGAAACATAAATTTTTTGATAGGTATCTGTATGAATGAAATGATATCCAAAATGCTTTAAATTAGTAGAAATCAACTTACCTAAAAATCGAAAGCGAAACGAACTAAAGTTTCTTCTTCTGTTATAGGCTTCATAACTTACATTCGTATTCTGCTGTTTTAGATGAGGAAAAGCATAATAAATATCTTTATTTCTTTCTTGGTATAATTGAATACTCCAATCGTGTGCTTTAAATTGATCTAGAGAAGCGTCGTACATGCTAGCCAACACTTCTGCCTCAGCAGCTTTGTTTTTTTGATCTAGTACTTTTAACTCCCAAGTTTCTTCGTTTCCAGGTTTCAATTTGTTTTTAAAGCTCATTACTTCAAACTGAAGTGTCTTTTCCTTCTTTTTCTTTTTAGGAATAGAAACAGATTTTGTTTGTTGCTGCGAAATTCCTTGAGTAGTAAAAGCGTATCTCAACCCCACATTTTCTATGTTTTTAGCAACTTCTATAGGAATTATATTATCTCCCTTTTGAAGCTGAATGTATTTTTTTAACTGAAGCTTCTCAGAATAATTCACTTCCAAAAGGATGTTTAAACCCTCTATTGGAGTGTAGAAATGAGCTTGAATAAGATTCTTTTTTGTCTTCTTCTCCACTTTAGAAGAGAAGGTCACAAATTCTGTATTTTTTAAATTGTCTTCATCTTTCTTATTTCGCAATTGAAGGGCTAGAGAAGTAGTAATGCTATCGCTTGCATCATCTTTTCCTTTAAACTGAAGTAAATATTCGCCAGAACTAAGCTCTTTCTTCCAGTCCTTGTAATCGAGTTCTATGCGGTCTTCAAAATTAAGGTCGATGGTTTTGACGATTTCTTTTTGCCAATGCGCTTTTACATCTAGACTATCGTAAGCAAAATAAGGATAATGTTGCAAGAATTTTTCTTTAGGAATGCGCTGTATTTCTGGGGTTGGCCAAGGACGTCTGTGAATGATTCGTTGAGGTGTTTGGTACTGATACACCAACAGCTGTCCCGAAACTTTTATAGGTTTATCATTAAAATCTTTTGCCAGGAGCCTCAGTTTTTGGTCTTCTTGCAGCTGAACTTGTCGCGGAGATGTAATTTGTATTTCCCCGGCGTGATAACCAAACTTAAGTTGCTTCTTCTGGAATTGTGTTTCCCCATTAATATCGGTGATAGAAGCGGTGATAGAATAGGTAAATACAGGCTTAAACTTACGAGCAACCAGACTATCTGGAACCGCTTTAAAATCAACCGCAAACTCTCCTTTTTCGTTCGTAGAAACCGTTCCTGAAGCTATTCTTGTGCTTTCTACCGGAATATACCTAGAGCTTTGTCTATATAGCGGATTGCGATTTAACGAGCGGTTAATTTCATACTTCACTTTTGCGTTACTAAGATTACCGCCAAAGAAAGCAGCGGCTTTTCCCTTTAGTGAAACGGAGTCGTTTAAAACATAAGTAGAATCTAACTTTAGGAGCTCCACTTCAAAAGTAGGACGCTTGTATTCTTCCACGCTTATCGTGGTGGATTGCTCGTAAAAATTGGAGCGATTGGTGAGAGATTCATCATCAAAAGCTTCGTCTACTATTAACCGGTAGCTTCCCGTAAGATTATTATCGGGAATAATCAATTCTCCAGCTGCCGATCCAAATTCATTGGTGGTGAGCTCTATTTCTTGTACGCTATTGTGATTAGGATCAGTTAAAATGAGGGTTAGCTTTTCGTTGGGAACCACCTTTCTCTCGTTGTCATTTTCGTAAGAAAGAATGACTTTATAATAAAGAGGCTGTCCGGGTCGATAGATACTGCGATCGGTAAGAATATGGGATTTTATATTCCCAACGTTAGAGCTAGATCTTCTATGTTTTTTAGAGAACCTCACTTCAGTAGCTAAACTGTCTTTCTCCTTAATTAATAAAGTATTTTCAGAATAGTATTTATTTTCTCCTTTTAAGATTACAAAACCTTCTTCATTGGTAACATAATTTTCCTTATTCTGCAAGTTTACTTGCGTTTTAGGAACAGATAATCCTGTTTCTCTGCTCTGTACATACAAATGCTGCTCTCTATCATAATCATACAAGTTGTAGGTTAAATCGGTAACATATATCATATGATATAGATACATATCAGTATCCAAATCTGGATTTTTTTTAGTGCTAAAAAGACGTATGTACTGTCCGGGTTCTAAAGACCTAGATAGAAATTCTGTACTGTAAGCATAAAATGGATCTGGGTTTTGAAGATTGAAGATTTCTTGATGTATAGCTTCAGCAGTTTCTAACGTTTTAGTAACAAGAGCATTTCTTTTTTTATAAGTATAAAAATTTACGGGAGCCTTGTATACTGAAACATATAACGTGTCGATGTTTTTGGTGGTAACCTGTGTTAAAATCGGCCGATTAGGTAAAGGGCTCTCTTGTGTCTCTACGGAAAATGTGCTGGAATAAATTTTCTTTTTTAGTTTTAAGACTTCTCGTTCAGGAATGGTGTTGGCGTCTAAGGAAAGAACGTATTCAGTCTGCTCTAATGCCTTTTCTGGATAATCGGGATGTTTTGCTTTATTGGCGTTTTCAATATAAAATTTGGCAAGATGATAGGCAATCCATGCTTTTTCTTTTGCTGAAGTGGTATTTGCTAAAAAGCTTTTCAACGCTTTTAGGTATTCTGCTTGGTTATCTTCGTAATTTCCATGTTCTGCCAAGAACTTGAATCGGTCTAAAGTAATAATACAAACCGAAAGACTATTATTTTCTTTTACGTGAGCCTGCGTTAAGGCTTGATAGATTTTTAGGGTTTTATAGCGTTTGGAAGAGGTATTCTCTGGCTTGATAGTAAGTTGACTAAATTTTTGGGGAAGACTAAAGAAATTAGCTTCATCCAAAAGAAAACTGTTTTTAGAAAGACTGTAAGATTGTCTTGGTTCTATAGCTTTAAGATACCGAAATGCTAAAAGGTCTAAGAGGCTACTTCTATAACGACCATAATTATCTCCATAAGAAAGAATTTCTTTATAGTCGCTTAGCGGAATTTTTATGAGCTCATCTTTATGCGTTAAAGATAACTCATAATAAGCATCAATATTTTCTTGAAAAGTTTCTTGATCCCAAGTGGTGAAAGCGCTCTTTATACTATCAATCTTGGTGCGATTTCGTATGCGGTAGCGATGTTGGTTGTAATATTGCGTTAAGCTTTCGGCTAGATAAGAAGATAAAATGTTCTTTACAGGAAAAGACTGTTTGCCTATTTCCTCCACAAAATCTTGATGCACCTCCTCTAGACTATTGTCTTTTAAAAGCAGTTTAAATTTTTCAACATATAAAAAGGCCTTTATAAACTGATGCGGATTATCTTTTCTGTCAGCCTTCTTTAAGATCTTCTCCGCTTTTTCATAAGCATCCATAAATAAGCCTGCTCTTTCATCCTGTTCTACTTTGTCCCACCATCGGTCAAATTTTTTCTGAGCAAAAACAGTCGACGAAATGAATAAGACGAGAGAAAGAAGGAGTAGTTTTTTGAGCATTCTAAAGTGTTTTCTCTAAAGATATAAAAATTATAATTCTATCTTGCAGCTTGTAGAAAGCGAAACTGCGTTATAGCATGTCAACTTCCATTTTTATGCGGTATATTTTTGTTTTTTTGAGTCTAATTTCATTTACTTTGAATGCGCAAAACTCTTTCAGTCAGGGTGTAATGAGTATGGAGGAAGAAAGCTTTACGGAAGCTTTATTAGATTTTAAAAAAGTTTCAGAAGAAGACGATAATTACTGGAAAGCTCAAGAATATATAGGCGACATCTATGCTCAACAAGAAAAATAGGACGAAGCAGTTGAGGTTTATGAAGAACTTGTAGGAACTTTTCGGCAAAGCGCTATCTATAATTTTAAGTACGGGGGAGCTTTGGGAATGAAAGCGCTGACTCTAAGTAAAATGCAAGCTGCGTTTTACATTTCAGATATTAAATTTTATTTAAAGAAAGCTGCAGAGCTAGATTCAAAACATATTGAAGCTCGATGGGCGCTTACCAAACTTTATATGCAATTGCCCGGTATTTTGGGCGGCAGTACCGCTACTTCTTATGAATATACAGACCAGCTGCTTAAGATTAGTCCGGTAGACGGCTGGCTCTCAAAAGGCTATGTAGCCAACGAAGATGAGGATTATAAAGCAGCCCAGAATTATTATAAAAAAGCACTTGAGATTGGAGGCTCAGTGACCTGTTATAAAGAGTTGATTCAGCTTTATGAAGAAAAGCTAGACCAGCAAGAAGAAGCGCAACAGTTAAGAAAAGAAGCCCAGGAAAAACATCCTGCTCATAATTGGACTAAAAACTAATTCTATTCCTAAGAAAACTTTCAAATTTTATATCTTTACTTTTTTATAGAGATTGGTAGTTATTTTGATAGATAATTTTTATCGAATTTTTCAGGTTGAGCGCCAGCCTGAAAGAGTTATTCTGGCGGGGAGTCGAAACCTATTTTTTACGACTCAAAATTTATCTACGAAGTATATTTACCTACTGTCTTTTAATTGCTTAAACAACAACTATGCGTGTACATTTTATAGCCATAGGAGGAAGTGCGATGCACAATTTAGCATTGGCGCTTCACCATAAAGGCGAAACCGTTTCAGGAAGTGATGATGCGATTTTTGAACCCTCAAAAAGCAGACTTAAAAAGTATGATTTACTACCAGAAGAAATGGGATGGTTTTCCAACAAAATCACTTCAGAATTAGATGCGGTTATTCTGGGAATGCACGCAAAACCTGATAATCCCGAACTGTTGAAAGCGCAGGAACTCGGTTTAAAAATATATTCTTATCCAGAGTTTCTTTACGAACATAGCAAAGAAAAAACCCGAGTAGTCATTGGCGGTTCTCACGGTAAAACCACTATTACTTCGATGATTTTGCATGTGTTGCATTACCACAATCTCGAAGTAGATTTTATGGTTGGCGCCCAGCTAGACGGTTTTGATACCATGGTTCACCTTACCAAAGAGAATGATTTTATGCTGTTGGAAGGCGATGAATATTTGTCTTCTGCCATAGATAGACGTCCTAAATTTCATTTATATAAGGCCAATATTGCTTTGCTTAGCGGAATTGCTTGGGATCACATTAATGTATTTCCTACGTTTGAAAACTATAAAGAACAGTTTCAGGTTTTTGTAGATACCATGATCAACGGAAGCATGTTAGTCTACAACGAAGAAGATCCCATAGTGGCAGAAGTTGCTGAAAATGCAACCAAACCCACCCGAAAGCATCCCTACCAAACGCCAGAGTATTTTATTGAAGATGGAGAAACCTATTTGGTCACTCCAGAAGGGGATATGCCCATAGAAGTTTTTGGAAAACACAATTTAAACAATCTTGCCGGCGCCAAATGGGTGTGTCAGCATATGGGAGTTGATGAAGAAGGATTCTATGAGGCAATAAGTACTTTTAAAGGAGCTTCTAAGCGATTAGAAAAAATAGCAGAAACCAAGTCTACCACCGTTTATAAAGATTTTGCGCACAGTCCGTCAAAAGTAGTAGCCACCACACAGGCGGTGAAAGAACAATTTCCGAAAAGAAAATTGATAGCTTGTTTAGAATTACATACCTATAGCAGTTTAAATGCCGAGTTTTTAAAACATTATAAAAATACGCTAGATGAAGCAGATGAAGCGGTTGTTTTTTACTCTCCCGAAGCGGTAGCGATTAAAAAATTGGAAGAGGTTGACGCAAAAGATATAGAAGCTGCTTTTCAACATCCTAACTTAAAAATTTATACGAATCCGCAATCCTTTCAAGAGTATCTTAAAAATCAAGACTATAAGAACACTACCTTATTATTGATGAGTAGCGGAAATTATGGAGGTTTAGATTTTGATACTATAGATGGGTTTTTAGATTAGATTAAACTCCAAATTGGGTCAGGTGATGGTTGAGGTGTTTGTATTGCATTTTCCCCCATTGCTCTTTGGTAAAGACTCCAAAGACAGGATGAGGTTCCCATACTTCTTGGTTTTTCTTTTGATGAAACTCTTTTACGAGAGCAGCTAGTTTTTCTTTTTCCAGATCAAAATCTTTAGAAGAAGTTACTTTAAGTTCCTTAGCAGTAGGAAGTCCGTGTTTCCAAACCTTATCGTTATAAAACATGGGTTTTATCAGTTTGCTCGCTATCTTAAAAAGAAAATTAGGCTTTGCTAGTTTCTCTTTCTGTAGCCCCACTAAAAGTGGTTTCTGGCAATGATAAAACATTTGTGCCACCTCCATTTTACCCCATTGTTTTTCAGAATTTTCAGAAATAGTTTCCAACCGTTCCTTAATTTCTAAGTAAGTTTCTTCGTCGAATAGTGACTTCATAAAAATTCTTTTTATAAAAGTAAGTTTTTTTTTAATTATTAACGGCTTTTTACATTTCTTCTATTGCTCTGAGCGTTAAATAATTATATTAACTCATCAACGGATAGTATTTTATTTTTTTGTGCTTATCTTTAGAAATGGAAGAATACAAAAAATCTTTTTCGATTAAGCAATGGGCAGAAGGAGATCGCCCTCGGGAGAAGCTCTTACTAAAAGGGAAAACGGCTTTAAGCGACGCCGAATTGATTGCTATTTTAATAGGTTCGGGGAACCGGCAAGAAAGCGCGGTGGAGTTGTCTAAACGTATTTTACAAGCTTCAGAAAATAACTTGAATCAACTCGGGAAGGTTTCCGTAAAGCAATTAATGAAATTTAAAGGCATAGGGGAGGCCAAAGCGATTTCTATTGTTGCAGCCCTAGAATTGGGAAGAAGGCGAAGGGGGGAAGAAGCTTTACAGCGAAAGAAAGTCACTTCTAGCGATTCGGTTTACGAAGTACTGCAACCCATTATTGGAGATTTAGATCACGAAGAATTTTGGATTTTGTACTTAAACAATTCCAATAAAATATTGCAAAAATTACAACTGAGTAAAGGGGGAATTACAGGCACAATTGTGGATGTGCGTTTGGCTTTTAAAGGCGCCTTAGAGATAGGCGCAACGGCCATTATTTTAGCGCATAATCATCCCTCGGGAACACTCCAGCCCAGCACCGCCGATAAGCAACTAACGCAAAAGCTAAAAATTGCAGGTGAAAGTTTAGATATAAAAGTATTAGACCATCTTATAGTCACTCAAAAATCTTATTTTAGCTTTGCCAATGAAGGACTACTGTAGCTTATGTTATTAATTTACGTTAAAACACTTACGCCCAGAATTAATTATACTTTTAAACAAGTATGCGCAAATATCTTAGGATATGAGATAGGCTTTACTTCAAAAATTGAAGAATTTGTGGCCCACGAAGGCATGAAGCTTTCGTATGGGAAACAAAAAATGGGAAATGAGTTTTTTATTCAGGAAGCAGGTCTCTTGAATGAGCAAGGTTTTAGTGATGTCGATTTAAAGTTTTATTCTTGGGACAAGACCACTTGTTTTTTTAAAGTTTCAGAGCGCAGTGATATTCCTTATGATATTTTTTCGGCTAGCTTCTATTTGCTTAGCAGGTATGAAGAATACTTACCTCATGTAAAAGATGATTTTGGGAGATATCCCTTTGAAGAGAGTATTGGATATAAGCATGATTTTTTGGAGCAACCGGTAGTAGATTTATGGGCCTATAAATTTAATACCTTGTTATGTGAACGCTTTTCTAAAGACAATTCCGTAAAGCGAAAGTTTCAAAATAAAAATGTTTTAGCAGTATCTGAAGCCTATAAATATAGAAAAAAGGGTTTAGTAAGAAGTATAGGCGCTAGTCTTAGAGATTTCTTTAAATTGGATGTGAGTGATCTTATTGAACGATTTAAAGTCTTGTTTTTTATCACTAAAGATCCTTACGATATTTATGATGGTTTAGTGAAAGAATCAAAACAAAATCATTACAAATGGCATTTCTTGTTTCAGTTAAGTAATTACTCCATCAATAGTAAAAATGTAAGTTATAACAAGATTAAATACCATACCCTCATTAAATCTATGGGTGATTATGGAGAAATAGGTTTGCTACCGGGTTATGAAGCTTTGTATAGTTTTGCCACGTTGAAATTAGAGAAAAAAAGATGGGAGTCTATCGTAAACCGACCTTTGAGTTTTGTGGGAAGCTATAATTTTGACTTAAATTTACCCACGTTATATAATAACTTTGACAAACTCGAAATAGAACAAGATTTTTCTATGAGCTACGCTGAAGCCGTAGGTTTTAGAGCGGGAACGTGTACTTCTTTTTTATATTATGATATAAATTTTGAAAGAATTTCTCCCTTGGTGTTAGAACCAGTTGTTTTTAATAGCAATTGTATTAAACATCATACTTTTTTTGAATTAAAAACTCAATTGGAAAAAATTAAAGAGGATGTAGAAAAAGTAGGCGGTTCCCTGAATATCTTGATGAATAACAAAGATTTTGATGATTGGAACAAAGAAAGAAAGTACTTGAACTTGATAACTTACCTTAATGAAAAATAGAATTACAGATATTTTTTTTGACTTGGACCATACTTTATGGGATTTCGAAAAAAACTCTGCCCTTACGTTTCAAAAGATTTTTTTTAAAAATAAGCTAAAGGTAAATTTGGACCAATTTTTGGATTCCTATATTCCCATTAATAGATTGTATTGGAGACTTTTCTCTGAAGACAAAGTATTAAAAGAGGATTTGAAGTACAATCGCTTGCAGGAATCTTTTATGAAAATAGATTATAAAATAGAAGATGAGGTGATTCATCAGCTTTCAGAAGATTACGTAATGCATTTATCAGAGTATAATTTTTTGTTCGATGATACACATGAAGTCTTAGATAGACTAAGTTCTATCTACAAATTGCATATCATTACCAATGGATTTAAAGAAGTGCAACATTTAAAATTGAAAAATTCTAAGATTGATCATTATTTTAATACAGTCATCACTTCAGAAGATGTGGGGGTAAAGAAACCAAATCCACTAATATTTGAAAAAGCCTTGGCAGATGCAAAAGTACATTCTAGTAAAAGTTTGATGGTAGGTGATAATCTAGAAGCAGATATTAAAGGTGCCAATCGCGCAGGTTTGGAAAGCATTTTGTTTGATCCTGAAGATAAAATAAGCCATCATGGTTATAAAATTAAAACATTAAAAGAATTAGAAACTTTATTAACTTAGTCCCAATGAATAACAAAATTGTAATATTATGTGTACTGTCCCTATTTGGTTGGAACGGTTTTTCCCAAACCATGAAAACCATAGATGACTTTAAATATGTGGTGATTCCCATGCAATATAAATTATCTCAAGAAGATAATCAGTACCTATTAAACACAACCACCAAATTCTTATTAAAACAAGAAGGCTTCATCACTTTTATGGAAGTGGAAAAGTTTCCTAAAGATTTGATTTTTAATCAATGTTTGGCGCTATACGCTGATGTTGAGAATGTAAACTCAAGTTATTTTTCTTTTAATACTAAATTGATTTTAAAATTAAAAGATTGTTTTGGTAATGTGGTTTTTGAAAGTAGAGAAGGAAAAAGTAAAAAGAAAAAAATAGAGGAAGGTTATAAGGAGGCACTTATTAATACATTCGATTCTTTTAAAGGATTGCATTATGCGTATAATGGCAATACGAATGAAAACCTTCAGATGAATAAGCAACAAAACAAAGGACAATTAGAGAGAAAAACTGCTGCCACAAATCAATCTGTCGTTGTAACCTCCCTAAAGAAACTAATAGGGAAATCTTTTCATTTTCGGAATGAAGTATTTATATTAACTAAAATAGAAGCGGGATACCTTTTGATGGATGAATATGGAAGTAAAGAAGCTTTTATTAATCAGACTTCTAACGGAAGCATACTTTATAATTCTGAGCGCTTAAATGGATCTTTAATTATCCTAGAAAATGGTGATTTGCAAGTGGAATATTTTAATAAGGAAACAGGAAAACTAGACCAGGCTATCTTTAAAAAACAAGCTTAATAGTTGTACTTGCTCTTCCAACGATTTTTTAGAAAGTCTCTATTAATTTGTTCGCGCTTATTATCTCCAGGATCATAAAGTTTGGTTCCCGCAATTTCTTTAGGTAAAAATTCTGAATCAACAAAATTATTCTCATAATCATGAGCGTATTTGTAATTGTCGCCGTAACCTAGCTCCTTCATAAGCTTGGTGGGCGCATTTCTTAACGCAAAGGGAATAGGTAGATCCCCTGTTTGTTTTACCAGTTGTTGTGCTTTATTAATTGCCATATAACTGGCGTTGCTTTTTGCTGATGTCGCCAAATAAACCACACATTGGCTCAAGATAATCCGCGCTTCGGGGAAACCTACTGTTGTTACCGCTTGAAAGGTATTATTCGCCATAATTAGAGCGGTTGGATTCGCAATGCCTATGTCTTCACTAGCAGAAATCACTAAACGTCGCGCAATAAATTTAACATCTTCGCCTCCTTCAATCATTCTTGCCAACCAGTATACTGCCGCATTAGGATCGCTTCCGCGGATAGATTTGATAAACGCAGAAATTATGTCATAATGCTGTTCTCCCGTTTTGTCATAGCGTACTACATTCTGCTGAATTTTATCCTCTACCATTTTGTTGGTAAGAACAATTTCATCTTTCCCTTCAGAATTGACAATAAGCTCAAAAATATTTAATAATTTTCTTGCATCACCACCACTAGCTCTTAATAAGGCTTCGGTTTCTTTCAACTCAATTTTTTTAGAACTTAAAAGCTTGTCTTTTTTTATAGCTCTCTCTAAAAGCTCAATCAGGTCTTCTTTTGTGAAGGAGTTGAGTACATAAACTTGGCAACGGGAGAGAAGGGCAGGGATGACCTCAAAACTAGGATTTTCTGTGGTCGCACCAATTAAGGTGACATAACCTTTTTCTACAGCTCCTAAAAGCGAATCTTGTTGAGATTTACTAAATCGATGGATCTCATCAATAAAGAGAATCGGGTTTTTTGTCGTGAACAAACCATCCTGCTTTTTTGCTTTTTGAATCACTTCTCGCACGTCTTTTACTCCGCTACTAATTGCGCTCAACGTGTAGAAGGGTCTATCGGTAGTCTCAGCAACAATATTAGCTAAAGTAGTTTTTCCTACGCCAGGAGGCCCCCATAGGATAAGAGAAGGTAAGATTCCCTTTTCTATCTGGTTTCTTAACGAGCCTTTGTCTCCAACAAGGTGCTTTTGGCTAATGTAGTCTTCTAGACTTTTTGGACGTAAACGTTCTGCTAAAGGTCGATTCATTTTACAAAAATACAAATAAGAATAACGCTGACAATTTTACACCTCCAACAAGTTTGGTTAAAGTTTTGTTTACATAATTTTAAATTTCATCCATGCGAAAAAGGCATCCCTTAGAGTTTTCTTTGTTTACGATAGCAGTTCCGCTGTTTAGTGTGCTTCTTTTGTGGATTATTTATTGGGTAGAGATTCGTTTTCATGTCAACTTAACTTATTTGGGCGTGCAACCCCAATCTTTAATGGGGCTTAGAGGTATTTTCTTTAGTCCGTTTATTCACGGTAGTATAGATCACTTGTACAGCAACAGTATTCCGCTATTGGTATTATTAATGGCCTTGTTGTATTTCTATAAACCTATTGCCTTAAAAGTGATTTTATGGGGCGCATTATTCACCGGTCTTTTAACTTGGTTGATTGCAGATAAGGGAAGTGTACATATTGGTGCCAGCGGAATTGTTTACCTTGTCTCTAGTTTTTTATTTTTTAAAGGAATCTGGTCCAAGCACTATAGGCTGATTGCGCTATCATTAATTGTTGTTTTTCTCTACGGAAGTTTAATTTGGGGAGTACTTCCTGGAGAAGAAGGCATTAGTTGGGAAGGTCATCTTTCTGGTTTTCTTATCGGAATTGTTTTAGCCTTTATTTATAAAAAAAGTGCTATTCCTATCACTTCTTATGCTTGGGAAAAACCCTCCTATAATGAGAAGGATGACGAGTTTATGAAGCATTTTGATGAAAACGGAAACTTTGTTCCGTCCTCAGAACTTTATAAAGAAGAAGAGGAGGAGAATGAAACCTTGAATGAGCATGAAAATTCATCTAGAACCCATAGCATAGACTACGATTGGAAATCTGACCATACTTACGGTACTCCTAAAGAATAGGGGTTCTTTTAGCTTTATTGTTATTCCAACGAGGAATTTTAATTATTAAGCTAAGACTCTCCTATATGATTAAAAAAACGAAGATAAGATGCTTCCTTGCCCGCTCTTCATTATTTAATAGGTGGCAGGCGGGACTTCATTGCTTTCACTCTTAATGCCAGTTATTTTGTTAATTTCAGCTTCAAATTCGACTTCAGTTCATTTTTTCTCACCTCTAACACTGAATCTTCAACTTCAGCTTCGAGTTCATTTTTAATTTGATTTTCTCACTAATCACTACTGAATACTCACACTGAAAACTGTTATTCCGAAGTAGAAGAAATTTTATTAACTGGAAATATTTTTTCTGATTGAATTTTATACGCTACCATGAGATTCTTCCTTTCGTTGTGCTTCAGTCTGAATGACAGTTATTTTTGTGTTTTAACAGGAGATTACTCACCCCGAAGCGGCACCTTGAATGACCAATCTTATTCTTTCCTAATTCCTATATCTTACACATTGATTCTAAAACCGCGTGTGAAACGGACAGGATGAACCTACTTGCTGGCAAAGGCAGGGTTTAAGTTCTTCATCAAGGAACAATGAGTTAAAGGTATTACAAACGTTGTCTTACAATTTCGTATAAGATTGCACCACAAGCTACAGATACATTAAGAGAGGAAGTAGAGCCTAACATGGGTAATTTGGCTTTGTAGTCTACCATTTTAAGGATTCCAGAAGTGACTCCTTTTCCTTCACTTCCCATAATTAAAGCAAGAGGAAAATTTAAATCAATATCATAGACGAGTTGATCTGTTTTCTCTGTTGCGGCTATGCTTTTTACGTCATAGGATTTCAAGAAAAACAAAGCATCTTTTAAATGGTCTACTTTACAAATAGGGATATTAAAAATGGCTCCCGTAGAAGTTTTTACGGTTTGTTCGTTAATAGAAGCAGTACCTTGTTTAGGAAGAATGATTCCTTGCGCTCCAATAGCTTCTGCAGTTCTAATAATGGCTCCTAGATTTCTTACATCGCTTATTTGGTCTAACAGAATAAAGATAGGAGTAGGGGTGCTTTTAAAAGCATTCTCTACCAAGTTTTCTATGTCTAAGATAGGAATGGGAGAGCAACTTGCAATAACACCTTGATGATTTCCATTTTTGGAAAGTTTGTTTAACTTCTCTAAGGGCACATAAGAAATCTGAATGTTAGCAGTTTTAGCAGCGTGTTCAATTTCTTTTATACCAGCACTGGAGATGGCTTTTTGAATAAACAGCTTATCGATATCTTGTTGGGTTTCTAATGCTTCTTTGACCGCATGAAGCCCGAAAATTTTTGAATCACTCATGCTCCAAAAGTAATAAAAAAAGCAGCCTTTAATAACAATATATAATAAAAAAACCACCTCTTTTAGGAGGTGGTTTTCATAAAGTCTTAGACTATATAAAACTTATGGTAGTTGACTAATGGTATAATCACTTCCAGTTTTAACAATCTTTAAAAGCCTGTAAGTATCTGTTTCTAAACTAGGAGATACATCTGCTGTGTACTGCTCTAAGTTTTCATTATCAAATACTCCTTCAAAGCTAACAGTTTCTCCATTTGGTTTATGTAACCCAAAGTTAAATTCAAATTGCTCTTCAATTAACTCGTAAGGATCAATACCTACGTAGTAAGTACCATCAGCATCTGTATTTAAAATAAGTACTTCAACTTCAGGAACATCTCCAGTAGCTACGAAAGAATGCTCAGAACCTTCAGAGTCATAGGCAACAACATCGATATCTGTTGCTTGGTCTTCATTCCAGTTCATACCAACAGTCAAACCTTCATTACTGTTTACATTTAATAATTCGTAAGTGTAAACTTTAGTTGAAAGATCATTCTCTAAGTTAGCTGCATTGGTGGCATTCGTAGGCTCAATAATAATTTTAGCCGTCAACGTTTCTTGAGGAAAACCATCATCAGGAAAACTAACTGTAATTTCAGTAGAAGTAGTATAGGCTGCAATTTTCGTCGTTCCTAATACTACGTCTTGTCCAACTCTAATCCCTTCTGAACTGCCTTCCGCTAAGGTAGCTTTAAACTGAGTAGGGTATGCAAAGGGCTTATCTAATTCAATTACGTAAGTAATCATTGAACCTTGCTCTATTTGACCTTCAGAAACATCTGCCGTCACGGTGGCTTCTGGTAAAAATTCTGTGGATCCTATTGGCTCTGCATCCTCATCTTTACGACTATCGCAAGAGAAAAGAAGAATACCGACAAATAGTACTAATATTGATTTATATGTGTTTTTCATAATTAAAATTTGTTTTTATTATTGTTTAATCATTGTAAAAGACAAATTCTCGTAGCCCGCTACTCCTTCTACACTAATAGATGTCCACTCTATATTTCCATTTTCAGCAACAAAGCCTACTCCATGAATTGGGTTAGCATCGTCAAAAAGCCATCCTGTAATGGTTAATTCGTCACATACATCAGAGAAATTGGTTGTATAACCAGAACCTGGGAAACCAGGAAGAGTACTCATTTCATAAACACCACTTTCAACTTGGGTAATCACATGTGGCTGTGGGCCTGATGAATATTCTACTAAGTAAGTACCAGCTAAATCTGAGAAACAAAGGTATTTAATAGTTATCTCTATTTGTCTCGTTCTACCATTAGCGATTGCGCCGTTACCACCTGTTACATTAGTTACATTTAAGATCAATACTGGATCAGTTTCTAATGGAGGCTCAAAACCAGCCGTTAAAATAGTAATAGGGAAACTTTTAATTAAGTTTTGCCCTGGTTCTAAAGTTACAGAGGTAGTACTTAACTCATAGTTAACTCCCGCCTCGGCAGTAGAAGCGGCATCAACAGAAATATCAAAAGTTACATTTTCAGTAATTTCGTTTTTTGTAGGCCCTACTACTTCAGTAGCTACCATATAGGTTTTATCTTCACCATCTGCCGTCACACTGGCATTTACTTTGCCATCGGTGAACCCAACTAAGTTAGGTCCTTGGTCATAATCATCTATCGCTGTATCATCATCTACAAAACAAGAAGTCATTGCGAGAGATGCAAAAATCACGATTAAAAATTTATTTATATTTTTCATCTTTTATTTTTTTTTAGTTTGCCCAGAAAATTTTATCTGAAAACTCATTTGGTTGGTTTGGTACATTAGCAGCATTTCCAACTCTTTCAGAAGCTGGGTAAGATAATCTTACAGGTCTGTCTGCATTCGTTTGGTTTAGTGCTACAGGTACGTTAGCAGGATATCCAGTTCGGTTGTACTCAACCCAAGATTCCCATCCATTAGTTCCATTTAACGCGATCCATTTTTGGGTAATAATAGCTTCAATAGGATCACTACTACTCCAACCTACATTTGTTTTACTTTGTCCAAAATACGTTGCAGCATCATCATCTGTAGAACCATCTTCATTAGCATCTGCACCTAAGAAATTAAATGAAGCAGTAATTGCTTGCTCGTATAAAGCTTGTGCATTTCCACTTAAGTAACCTCTTTGAGCTGCTTCAGCTTGTAAGAATAGACTCTCTGCAGCTAACATGATAGGAGAAGATTGTGTAGAACCTTTCAATAGCCCAGGACCAATATTAGAAACGTCTGCAGCTTCAAATCCGTCAGGATAGTTTGTTAAACCTTGAGGTGTTCCTTTATGACCACCAGCTGGTTCTTCATAAAGTCTATCAATTCGAGGATCACTTGCATTTTGTAAGAAATCGATTACAAACTCAGAAGCACAAGTGGCTAAATTATTGTTAACCGCTTCTCCAGCAATATTTTCTCCGAAATCCTGAAAAAATGGATTTTGCTTACCATCATCATTCGAATAACCAGGGTTAACTAAAGCATCTTCTAATAAGAAACCGCTTCCTTCAGCAACGATATTGTTCATATTCTCTTGAATATAAGCTTGCTTGCTGCTCATTCCTGATTGACGAACTAAGATTCTCAATTTTAAAGTATTGGCAAATTGGATCCAAGAAGTCATATTACCGTTAAATACGATATCACCAGAACCTGGTACTTGATCATCTGAATCTGCCTCCTTAATAGTGGTTATAGCTTCATCTAATTTGATAATTAAATCATCATAAATAGCTTCTGCACTATCATATGCAGGTGTTGCAGCATTTTCTCGTTGTAAAGCTTCAAAATAAGGAATGTCTCCGTAACCATCTACTAACATTTGAAAATGGTAAGCTTTCATAATTTCTGCTATAGCAGTAAAATTATCGGTAGTTTCATCACCTGCATTGATTACTTCTTGATACGTTTTTAACGTATTTATATAACTGTAATCAAAAATTCTATCGTAAAAATTAGAGCCCATAATATAACCAAACTCATCATCATACCAAGAATAACCATCAGTCTCACTCCAGTTAGCCATCATGATGTTACCAAAGGTATTAGTGTATCTACCCCCAACACCTAGGTACATGTTTCTAACCGTGTAGTTTTGAGCCGTTGGTAAGATCAAATCTGGAGATACCTCTGTAGGGTTGTTAGGGTCTACATTGACATCTAAGTAATTATCGTTATCACAAGAACTAATAGCGAGTGCTAATAGCGATACTTGTACGTATTTAATATATTTTTTCATTTTCATTTTTTTTTTAGAATTCTACATTAATGTTAAACCCGTATGTTCTTGTAGGAGGTGTTTGAAAATAACCACCAAGACCTACTGCATTTGAATTAGCCGTATTGTTATTGAATTCTGGATCTGCATATCTGTTTTCTTTTGGTAACCAAGTTAATAAGTTGGTACCAACTACTCCAAGACTAACTTTGTTTAAAGGAGTGTTCTTTAAGAAGTCAGAAGGCACAGAGTAGCGTATGGCAAGCTCTCTCAATTTAACTGCAGTTGCATCTTTTACATAATTTTCTGCAATATTGTTGTAATGGTTGGTCCAATAGTTTTGTCTACCACCTGTAATTGGAATATTGGTGTTAGTTACATATTGAGGGTTACCATTAGCATCTGTTCCACTTTGGTATACAGAATTAGGAATTACGAAATCTTGACGATTAGATGAAACACTAGCCATAGATCTTCCTGTAAATTCTAACTGGTGACCTAACTGTGAGTAATAAACGTGTCCTGTTCTATAATCCCAAGTAGTAGATAAAGTAAAGCCTTTATATCTTACGTTAGACGTTAAGCCAATGATATAGTCTGGTGTAGTTTTACCTAAACTTACCACATCTCCAATAATTGGATTACCAGTGCTTTGGTCTACCACAACACTTCCTTGATCATCTCTTACATAAGAACTACCTTTAATTTGAGGGAAAGCCTCTCCTTCAGAAGCATAGATCCCACCATCTGCAAATGCTTGTACAATTGCTTGATCTGTTTGCTCTGAAACTTCATTTACTACAGTTTCATAAGCACTAAAGTTGATGTTTGCATCCCAAGAGAAATCAGATTCTGGGAAGCTCAATATTTTAGCTCCTAAAGTTAATTCTACTCCTTTTCCTTCTAATTCACCAATGTTGGTTAATAGAGAGCTTGCTGCAGAAGTAACAGAAGGTGTTACCTGCGTAAGAAGGTCTGTAGTTGTCGTTTTAAATACAGAGGCGTCAAGCGTTAAACGATTCTTTAAGAAGGCGAAGTTAGCACCAAATTCTGTAGTGTTAATTTTCTCCTTTTTAAGATCAGAATCTGTAGCTGTTCCTTGAATGGTAAAACCATTAGTATTAGCAAAAGGGAAATATGCTGGCTGTAAATAATTTTCAACCGCTTCATAAGGTTTTAAATCATTATAAACCGTAGAGTTATTTGCGGTTATTTTTAAGTAATTTAAAACATTTCCTTTAATACTAGGAATAGCATCTGTTGCGATAAAAGAAAGTCCTACCCCTGGGTAGAAATAACTATTTTCATCACTAGGTAAACTAGAAGTGTAGTCATAACGACCGCTCACATCTAAGAATAAATAATCGTTGTATCCAAAATTTAACTGTCCTAAGTAACCGTATGTTCTGTACGTTTCTTCATTTACTGCAGCTTGTAATTGTCCTGCACTGTTAGAAATGTCGTAAAAACCATCAACACTTATATTATTAGCAGTAATTTGACTTCTTCTGTCTTCACTAGTAAAATTAGTAGCACCTAATAAAGCATCTAAAGAGAAAGAATCAGATAAGTCAAATTCTCCATTAGCAATAAAAGTAGAAGTGTACTGTAAATACTGTCGCTCATAATCGGTTACAAACGAAGTTGATGCGTTTGGTCTAGAGTAAGTGATATCATCATTAAAGGATAACCCATTTCTATACTCTTTACCAATAGTGCTTAGAGTATTTATACCCATTCTACCTGTAAAGCTTAACCATTCATTAGCTTGCCATTCTGCAGAAATATTACTGGTGAACCTCCCGCTCTTGTCATTATCACGGTTGTTGTCAACTGCCCAGAAAGGGTTCTCGTAATATCCGTTGTAAAAACCATCAGGATTAGCAAACTTGTTGTTTCTCCAGTCACGGTAGTTAGATAATGGAATGTTGTTAGGAGTGTTTAAGATAAACCAATATAATGGACGATCTTGTGCTCCAATTTGTTGACCTGATACGCTGGTATCATCTCTGAAATAACTTGTATTTACAGATAGTGTCAAATCACCTAAAGTTTTGGATCCATTAAATCTAAACGTGTTTCTGTTGTACTTGTCACCAGGAACAATTCCTTTTGTGTCTTGCTCTCCAATAGAAAGGTAAAAACTACTGGTGTCATCACCTCCACTAATAGAAACGGTGTTTTGTAAAGTTACACCCGTATCGTAAAAGTTTTTTAAGTTGTCCTGAACAGGAGCGTAAGGTACAGACTGAAAACTTCCGTCTAAAAGGGTAGGCCCAATAGGTCTAACCACACCATCAAAACGTGGTCCCCAGTTAGTGTTTTCAATTCTTTCGTACTGTGTTTGCCATCCAATACCATATTCAGATTGAAACTCTGGCATATAAGCAATTTCTTGAAAAGTTGTAGTAGAGTTAATTGCTACTTTAAACTTTTCAGTAGAACCTTTCTTAGTTGTTACAACCAAGGCACCGTTTGCGGCATCACTACCATAAAGTACAGCAGCTGTAGCACCTTTTAAGATGTTTACAGACTCCACGTCATTTGGGTTTAATGCGTTAAAAGCACCTTCAGAAGCAATACTACCGTCAATAACGACAAGAGCTGTACTGTTTCCACTAATAGAACGCAGACCTCTTAAGACAATTTTTGTCCCAGGATTAACTCCGTTGTTAGTAGTGTTAATTTGTAGTCCGGCAACTTTTCCAGTTAAACCTTGTGCCACGTTTTGCGGCTGCACTACATTAAGTTGTTCTGCATCAACCTCTTCAGATTGGTAGGACAACTGTTTCTTTTGTCTTTTAATACCAAAAGAAGTTACAACTACTTCATCAAGGGTGTTCCCTGCTTCCATAGTAACGTCGTAAGAGCTTGCCGCGCCTACAGTAACCTCTTGGGTTTCAAAACCAATGTAGCTGAACACTAATGTTGAGCCATTTGATGCCTCCAAATTGTAAATACCATCAAAATCAGTTTGTGTACCTGACGAAGTTCCTTTGATAATAATGTTAACTCCTGGTAACGGGAGACCTTGATCATCGGTCACCGTCCCGGAAACTGTTTTTTCTTGTGCAAACGTAATTTGCACGACAAACGCTAGAAGTAGCGTTAGAATTCCACTAAACTTTGTTCTCATTTTATAATTTATTTGAATTAGCCAATGCCAAAAATCTTAATAAAAACTTAATTACACAACTATTTTCCTTTATATTTTACTTTTTGTTTTGATATCCGATGATAAATCCCGTCAAATGTTAAAATCTAGCCATTAGTTGTAAGTGCACTTTAGTGTTGCTAAAATTAAAGCCTTGTCCCTTTGTTTTTCCGTTAGCGAACATGAGTTTTAAGTGACCTACTTTGGTTTTTAGTCCCATTCCAAAGCCTAAGCTTAGCAAGTTTTCTTTGTTTTTGATTTCTGGAGTCTCTAAATAGGCGAAGTCAGTAATGGTATGGGCGTAAATACTTGCAGAAAGTAGGTATTGGTATTCTAACTGAAAGGCACTGAATAGTTTAGCGTTGATGCTGTTTTCTTCAAACCCTCTAATGCTATTGATTCCGCCTATGCGAGGAAGTTCGTTCGTAAGGTAGGAACCTGAATTTAAAAACCCAGATGTGTTGTTTAAGCTTATGGCATTTCTGGGGTTGAGCAAATATTGATATTGAACTTTGATGTTGTAGAGTTGTTGTGGTTCTTTCTTTGAATTTGTCTTTCGTGAACCTATGCCAACTTTTGTATTGATAAAAGAATTTCTTCGGAAAAATAAATTTGGATGACGCTTTAAGTAAATTTGTGCTCCCATTAAGAGCCTTTTGCTGTCAAAATCCTCATTGAAAGAAATGAGGTTTTCGTTTTGTAGGTTGTTAGAGCTTTCGTTGAAGTAACCTATGCTAAATTTTAAATTTGGGTTGAGCTGGTGATTCGCTTGGATGCTTTTTTGCGTGTTGGTGTAGGTAGAGTCTCTTTTAAATAAATTGAGATTCAATTCTACTCCCAATGGGGTGTTGAATAAATAGGGTAATTCTAGATTAACGTCAAATTCTAATTGTTGTTCGCCGTCGTTTCGATAAAGAATGCTGAATTTCTCTCCAGCATTAAAATTGTTTTCGAGCTGTAGGTTTAAATAACCGTTAAATTCTAGCTTCTGGGTTTCTTCGTTGGTCGCGAATCCTACATATCCGTCAAAACTATTCGAGTTTTTCTTTTTTAAGTAAAGAAAGACGGTAGTGGAGTCTTTTTGAAAAAGCACTTCGGGGTTTCGGGTGGATTCGCTAAAACTTAGGTTTTCGAGTCGGTCTACTTTTTCGTCGATTACCTGTTTATTGAATAATTGTCCTTTTCTTAAGTGGAGATAGTGCTGAGTATAACTTTTTGGGAATTTCTCATAGCCTTTAATTTCAATTTTGGAAATGCTTCGGGTGCTGGAGGGAGTGTTTTGTAGTTTTCCGAAGAGAGAATCATTTCTTTTACTGATTTCTTTTAATTCAGAGTACGTAAATGGTTTTCCTTGATTGGCTAGAAAATTATTGATCTCATTAATTTTTTCTTCTAGCTGCATTAATGGAATGGGGGTATAGTTTTTTTGGTCTACTTCTTTAAAGAGTTTCTTTTTTACTTTTTCAGAAAAGCTGTCTGGAAGTTGGGTATGTATATAGGTGTATTTTTGCTGAAGAGAAATTTGATAGCTGTAGGTTTTAGTAGCTTCCGGATTCTTGTTTTTGGCTTTCTTTATTTCAGCATCAATATAGCCTCTTTTAAAAAGCTGTTGTTTAAAATCCGTCAAGGCAATTTGCATGGAATTGATGTTGGCATGATTTTTTTTATAATTTATTTCGGTTATAATTTCTTGCTCTTTTTCGCTTTCGCTGAATAGAAACAGATGTAGCTCTTGGCTAAAACTAGAATTAAAGCTGAGTAAAAAAAAGGGGTAAAGGAGTGTTTTGAATTTCAAGAATGTCTTTTTAGGGATAACGAAGATAAAACGAAAATAGCGTACAATTTGCTAAGAATCAAAATCTCACTGAAATTTAATTCATATTTATTTGAATATTTCAGATTTATTTCTAAATTTGCAAACCCTAAAAATAGGGGAAATATTTTTTAACATAATTAGTGTAAAAGAAATTATGCCAACAATTTCACAATTAGTACGTAAAGGAAGAACCAAAATAACTAAGAAGAGTAAATCGGCTGCTTTGGATTCGTGCCCACAACGTCGTGGAGTTTGTACGCGTGTTTATACAACTACACCTAAGAAACCTAACTCAGCGATGCGTAAAGTAGCGAGAGTAAGGTTAACAAACGGTAAGGAAGTTAACGCATACATTCCAGGAGAGGGACACAATCTACAAGAGCACTCGATAGTATTAGTTAGAGGTGGAAGGGTAAAAGATTTACCAGGAGTTAGATACCATATTGTTCGTGGAGCCTTAGATACCGCAGGTGTTGAAGGAAGAACGCAAAGAAGATCTAAGTACGGTGCCAAACGCCCTAAGAAGTAATTAACAACTTTTAAAGAGAAGACATGAGAAAAAAACAGGCAAAAAAGAGACCTCTTTTACCGGATCCAAAGTTTAATGATCAGTTAGTGACGCGTTTCGTTAACATGATGATGTGGGATGGTAAGAAATCGGTAGCTTTTAAGATTTTCTATGACGCCATGGCGATTGTAGAGGAAAAAAATCAGGACGAAGAAAAAACCGCTTTAGAGTTGTGGAAAGATGCTTTATCTAACGTTATGCCTCACGTTGAAGTGAGAAGTAGACGTGTTGGAGGAGCTACATTTCAAATTCCAAACCAGATTAGACCAGACCGAAAAGTATCAACCGCTATGAAGTGGTTAATCTCATTTTCGCGTAAACGTAACGAAAAAGGAATGGCTGCAAAATTAGCTGCTGAAGTTTTAGCTGCGGCTAAAGAAGAGGGTGCTGCGGTTAAGAAAAGAGTAGATACGCATAGAATGGCAGAAGCAAATAAAGCATTCTCACACTTTAGATTCTAGAAACAATGGCACAAAGAGATTTAAAATATACAAGAAATATTGGTATTGCAGCGCATATTGATGCTGGAAAAACAACCACTACCGAGCGTATTTTGTTTTATACAGGGGTAAATCATAAGATAGGTGAGACGCACCAAGGTGCTGCTACTATGGACTGGATGGAGCAGGAGCAGGAAAGAGGTATTACAATTACTTCTGCTGCAACGCACTGTAAATGGATGTATAAAGATACAGAGTTTACAGTAAATATTATCGATACTCCAGGTCACGTTGACTTTACAGTAGAGGTAGAGCGTTCTTTGCGTGTATTGGATGGTGTTGTTGCTTTGTTTAGTGCGGTAGATGGTGTGGAGCCACAGTCTGAAACCGTTTGGAGGCAGGCAGATAAATATAAAGTACCTAGATTAGGATTTGTAAATAAAATGGACCGTCAGGGTGCAGATTTCTTTAATGTGTGTAAGCAAGTTAGAGAGATGCTTGGAGGTAATCCAGTACCATTGCAGGTTCCTATTGGTGATGAGTTAGATTTTAAAGGTGTAGTTGATTTGATTTCCAAAAAAGCAGTTGTTTGGGATGATGATAACTTCGGGATGACTTATAGTGAAATTGAGATTCCTGCAGAACTTTTAGAAGATGTAAATAAATACAGAGCTGAGCTAGTTGAAGCTGTGGCAGAATATGATGAAACCTTAATGGAGAAATTCTTTGAGGATGAAAGTTCTATTACAGAAGATGAAATTATTGCAGCTTTAAGAGCAGCTACTATAGATATGTCTATCATACCTATGATGTGTGGTTCTGCTTTTAAAAATAAAGGAGTTCAGGCGATGTTAGATGCTGTAATGCGTTACTTGCCTTCTCCGGTAGATATTGAGGCTATTGAAGGAACTAATCCTGATACAGGTGCCGAAGAATCTCGTAAGCCAAATGTAGACTCTCCTTTTTCTGCATTAGCATTTAAAATTGCTACCGATCCTTTTGTAGGTCGTTTAGCTTTCTTTAGAACGTATTCAGGTTCTTTAGATGCTGGGTCTTATGTTTTGAATAATAGATCTGGTAAAAAAGAAAGAATTTCTAGAATGTATCAAATGCACGCTAACAAGCAAGAGCCTATTGATAGAATTGAGGCTGGAGATATTGGAGCAGCAGTTGGGTTTAAAGATATTAAAACGGGAGATACTTTGACCGATTTAGATCATCCTATTGTTTTAGAATCTATGACTTTTCCAGCACCAGTAATTGGTATTGCGGTAGAGCCAAAGACTAAGGCAGATGTGGATAAGATGGGGATGGCTTTAGCTAAATTAGCAGAAGAAGATCCAACTTTCGTGGTGAAAACGGACGAGATTTCAGGTCAAACTATTATTTCTGGTATGGGAGAATTGCATATCGAAATTCTAGTAGATCGTTTAAAAAGGGAATTTAAAGTAGAGGTGAGTGAGGGTGAGCCTCAGGTAGAGTACAAAGAAGCGGTAACTAAGACTACAGAGCATAGAGAGGTTTATAAGAAACAATCTGGTGGTCGTGGTAAGTTTGCTGATATTGTATTTGAAATGGGTCCTGTTGATGAGGATTTCGAAGGAACTGGTTTGCAGTTTGTAGATCAAATTAAAGGTGGACGTGTTCCAAAAGAGTTTATCCCATCTATAGAGAAAGGATTTACTCAAGCGATGAAAAACGGACCTTTGGCTGGTTTCCAGATGGATAGTTTAAAAGTTACTTTAAAGGATGGTTCTTTTCATCCTGTAGATTCAGATCAACTATCTTTCGAGTTGGCAGCAAAAATGGGTTATAAAGCAGCGGCAAAAGGAGCTGGTGCAATTATTCTTGAGCCAATGATGAAGAATGAGGTGGTAACTCCAGAGGAAAATATGGGGGATATCGTAGGTGACCTTAACAAACGAAGAGGTCAAGTTAACGATATGTCAGATAGATCTGGGGCGAAAGTAATTAAAGCATTAGTGCCTTTGGCAGAAATGTTTGGTTATGTAACTACGCTAAGAACTTTATCTTCGGGTAGAGCAACTTCTACAATGGAATTTTCTCACTTTGCTGAAACTCCTTCAAATATTTCTGAAGAAGTGATCAAAGCAGCAAAAGGAACTAACGACTAATATCAAGTAACATGAGTCAGAAAATCAGAATAAAATTAAAATCTTACGATTATAACTTGGTAGATAAATCTGCTGAGAAGATTGTAAAAACAGTAAAAACTACTGGAGCTGTAGTAACGGGTCCAATCCCATTGCCAACACATAAAAAGATATTTACCGTATTGCGTTCTCCGCACGTTAACAAAAAAGCAAGAGAGCAATTTCAACTTAGTTCTTACAAAAGACTATTAGATATCTACTCTTCTTCTTCAAAAACGATTGATGCGTTAATGAAATTAGAGTTGCCAAGTGGTGTGGAAGTAGAGATTAAAGTTTAATAAATTTCTGCGGAAGCAGGAATCTCTAAATCCAAACTGGTTTTGTGAGATTTCTATTTTGCAAGAAGGTAAAACAGATTCCTGCCTATGCAGGGAACTACATGTCTGGAGCTTCGTGCGAAGGAAAAACGGAAAGATACATTCAGGATTGGAAGGTATTTTCAATCCTGAATATTTTTAAATAAATAATTTAAATAAATAATTATGTCTGGGTTAATAGGAAAAAAAATCGGTATGACCAGCATTTTTGACGAGAACGGGAAGAACATTCCTTGTACCGTTATTCAAGCTGGACCATGCGTAGTTACCCAAGTCAGAACCAATGAGGTTGACGGGTACGAAGCACTTCAACTTGGTTTCGATGACAAATCAGACAAAGCTTCCACTAAAGCTGCTCAAGGGCACTTTAAAAAAGCTGGTACTGTTGCTAAACGCAAAGTTGTCGAGTTCCAAGGTTATAAGAGTGAACACAAATTAGGTGATGAAATCACCGTAGAACATTTTACCGAAGGAGAATTTGTTGATGTAGCAGGGACTTCTAAAGGAAAAGGTTTTCAGGGAGTCGTGAAAAGACACGGCTTTAGAGGATCTACAAGAACTCACGGTCAGCAAAGTATGTTGAGAGCGCCAGGTTCGGTTGGTGCTGCGTCGTATCCTGCGAGAATTTTCAAGGGAATGCGTATGGCCGGAAGAATGGGTGGAGAAAAAGTGAAAGTACAAAATCTTAAAGTGTTAAAAGTTGTGACAGACAAGAATTTGATTGTTGTTAAGGGGTGTGTTCCTGGTCACAAAAACGCTTACGTAACTATTCAGAAGTAATGAAAGTAGCAGTTGTAGATATTAAAGGAAAAGAAACAGGTAGAGAGGCAAACCTTTCTGATGCTGTTTTCGGAATAGAGCCTAATGATCATGCTGTATATTTAGATGTAAAGCAATTCTTGGCTAATCAAAGACAAGGAACGCATAAAGCTAAAGAACGCGCAGAGATCGTAGGAAGTACTAGAAAAATCAAAAAGCAAAAGGGTACTGGTACCGCTAGAGCTGGTAGTATTAAGTCTGGTATTTTTAGAGGTGGAGGTCGTATTTTTGGACCAAGACCAAGAAATTATGGTTTTAAATTGAATAAGAACTTAAAGCGTCTTGCACGTAAATCAGTTCTTAGTCAGAAGGCTAAAAACAACGAAATAGTTGTGGTAGAAGATTTTAAATTTGATGCTCCAAAAACAAAAAACTTAATTGAAGTTTTAAAGGGAATTGGTGCTGATAGTAAAAAATCTCTAATAATCTTGGGTGATTCAAATAAAAATGTATATTTGTCATCACGTAATTTAAAAACTTCTGAAGTTATAACTTCCTCTGAGCTAAGTACTTATAAAATACTTAATGCTAAAAAAGTGGTAGTTTTAGAAGGTGCGTTAGAAGGAATTGAAACGAACTTGAGTAAATAAACGTTATGAGTATCTTAATAAAACCTATTATTACAGAAAAAGCAACTAGCGATAGTGAATTAAACAATCGCTTTGCATTTGTAGTAAATAATAAGTCGAACAAGATTGAAATTAAAGATGCAGTTGAGTCTGCTTATGGCGTTTCGGTTGAAAAAGTTCGCACAATGAATGTCCGTCCTGATCGCAAATCTCGTTATACAAAAACGGGGGTTGTAACTGGTAAAACAAATGCTTATAAGAAGGCAATTGTACAGGTGGCGGAAGGAGAAACTATAGATTTATATACTAATCTTTAAGAATTAGAGAATGTCGGTTAGAAAGTTAAAACCAATCACTCCTGGTCAGCGTTTTAGAGTAGTTAATGGGTATGACGCCATTAGTACTGATAAGCCGGAGAAGAGCTTGCTCGCTCCGAACAAAAGATCTGGAGGTAGAAACAGTCAAGGGAAAATGACCATGCGCTACATTGGTGGTGGTCATAAAAAGCGCTATCGTATCATCGATTTTAAGAGAGACAAATCAGGAATTCCTGCAACTGTCGCTTCTATAGAATATGATCCGAATAGAACTGCTTTTATTGCGTTGTTAAATTACCAAGATGGAGAGAAGCGTTACGTGATCGCTCAAAATGGTCTACAGGTGGGTCAAAATTTAGTTTCTGGTACTGCAGATGTAGCTACAGAAATTGGAAATGCAATGCCGTTAAATCAAATTCCATTAGGTACTATTATTTCTTGTATTGAGCTTCGTCCTGGACAAGGAGCTGTAATGGCTAGAAGTGCAGGTTCTTTTGCTCAATTGATGGCGAGAGAAGGGAAATACGCTACAGTTAAACTTCCTTCTGGTGAAGTCAGAATGATATTAGCGGGCTGTATGGCGACTATTGGTGCTGTTTCGAATAGTGATCATCAGTTGTTAGTGTCTGGTAAGGCTGGTAGAAGTAGATGGTTAGGAAGAAGACCTAGAACAAGACCTGTGGTGATGAACCCTGTCGATCACCCAATGGGAGGTGGAGAAGGAAAATCAGCTGGAGGTCATCCAAGATCTAGAAAAGGTCTTCCTGCTAAAGGTTTCAGAACTCGTTCTAAAACCAAGTCGAGTAATAAGTATATTGTAGAACGTAGAAAGAAATAATAAGATATGGCACGTTCATTAAAAAAAGGACCTTACGTTCACTATAAGTTAGAGAGAAAGGTAGCTCAAAATGTTGAGTCTGGTAAGAAGTCTGTGATCAAAACATGGTCTAGAGCTTCTATGATTACTCCAGATTTTGTAGGGCAAACTATAGGAGTTCATAACGGGAAGCAATTTGTGCCTGTATATGTAACAGAGAATATGGTAGGTCATAAACTAGGAGAATTTTCACCAACTCGCTCGTATAGAGGACATCAAGGTGCGAAAAATAAAGGTAAAAAATAATTGAAGCTATGGGAGTTCGTAAAAGAGAAAGAGCAGAGCAAATAAAGGAAGCTAAAAAGCAGATAGCTTTTGCAAAACTAAATAACTGCCCTACTTCCCCACGAAAAATGCGCTTAGTAGCGGATTTAGTAAGGGGTGAAGGTGTAGAAAAAGCGCTTCAAATCTTGAAATTCAATTCTAAAGAAGCTTCTCGTAGATTGGAGAAACTTTTGTTGTCGGCTATAGCTAACTGGCAAGCAAAAAATGAAGATGCGAGTGTTGAAGAGGCAGAGTTGTTTGTAAAAGAAATTCGTGTGGATGGTGGGAGTATGTTGAAAAGACTTCGTCCTGCACCACAAGGAAGAGCACATAGAATAAGAAAAAGATCAAACCACGTTACATTAGTGTTGGGATCTAAAAATAATACACAAAGCTAAGAAGTAGTATGGGACAAAAAACAAATCCAATCGGAAATAGACTTGGTATCATTCGTGGATGGGAATCTAATTGGTACGGAGGAAATGACTACGGCGATAAATTAGCTGAGGACGATAAGATTAGAAAGTATATCCATGCTCGTCTTTCTAAAGCTAGTGTATCTAGAGTAATTATTGAGCGTACGCTTAAACTTGTAACCGTTACTATCACTACAGCTAGACCTGGTATTATTATTGGGAAAGGTGGGCAAGAGGTAGACAAGTTAAAAGAGGAGCTTAAGAAAATTACTGGAAAAGAGGTTCAGGTTAATATTTTTGAAATCAAAAGACCTGAAGTTGATGCACATCTAGTAGGAGCAAGTATTGCTAGGCAAATTGAGAATAGAATCTCATACCGTCGTGCAATAAAGATGGCTATTGCTGCTGCAATGCGTATGAATTCTGAAGGAATCAAGATCCAAATTTCTGGCCGTTTAAACGGAGCAGAGATGGCACGTTCAGAGTCGTACAAAGATGGAAGAATTCCTCTTTCCACTTTTAGAGCCGATATTGACTATGCTTTAGTGGAAGCTCACACTACTTACGGTAGATTGGGTATTAAAGTATGGATCATGAAAGGTGAGGTTTACGGAAAAAGAGAACTTTCTCCACTTGTTGGATTGTCTAAGAAGCAAGGAGGAAAATCTGGATCTGGATCTGGTCGAGGTGGTAACAAGTCACGTCGTAGAAAGTAATTTTTTAAAGAATAAGAAATGTTACAGCCTAAGAGAACAAAATATCGTAAGCAACAAAAAGGACGTATGAAAGGAAATGCCGGAAGAGGGCATAGGCTTTCAAACGGTACTTTCGGAATCAAATCATTAGACTCTAATTTTGTTACTGCGCGCCAAATTGAAGCTGCACGTATTGCAGCCACTCGTTATATGAAAAGGGAAGGATCTTTATGGATCAAAATTTTCCCAGACAAGCCAATTACTAAAAAGCCTCTTGAGGTTCGTATGGGTAAAGGTAAGGGTAACGTAGAGTATTGGGCAGCAGTTGTCAAACCGGGAAGAATTTTATTCGAAATTGGAGGGGTGCCTCAAGCCATTGCAAAAGAAGCATTGCGTTTAGCAGCTCAAAAATTACCGGTGAGAACCAAATTTATTATAGCTAGAGATTATCAAGAATAATTTTTTAATTATGAAACAATCAGAAGTAAAAGAATTATCTGTAGATGAGTTGCAGGAACAAGTAGCTAGCTCTGAACAATCTTATAGAGATTTGAAGATGGCACATGCAATCACGCCTTTAGATAACCCTGCACAGTTAAGATCTGTGAGAAGGACTATCGCGCGTTTGACTACAGAAATCACAAAAAGAGAATTACAATAATTCTGCTGAAGTAAGATGGAAAAAAGAAACTTAAGAAAAGAACGGGTAGGTGTTGTTACGAGTAGCAAAATGGAGAAATCTATTGTAGTTGCTGAAGTAAAAAAAATGAAACATCCCATGTACGGGAAGTTCGTTTTGAAAACTAAGAAATACGTAGCACACGACGAGACAAACGACTGCAACGAAGGAGATACAGTTAGGATCATGGAAACAAGACCTATGAGTAAATCTAAATGTTGGAGATTAGTAGAAATAATTGAAAGAGCGAAGTAATTATGGTACAACAAGAGTCTAGATTAAAAGTAGCAGACAATACCGGAGCTAAAGAAGTTTTAGCAATTAGAGTATTGGGAGGTACAAAGAAGCGTTATGCTTCTGTTGGAGACAAAATCGTTGTTAGTGTAAAAGAAGCTACTCCTAATGGAAGCATTAAGAAGGGAGCAGTTTCAACAGCAGTTGTTGTTCGTACCAAAAAAGAAGTGCGTAGGGCTGACGGATCATATATCCGTTTTGACGATAATGCTTGTGTCTTATTAAACCCAACGGGTGAGATGAGAGGAACACGTGTTTTTGGACCTGTTGCAAGAGAACTTCGTGATAAACAATTTATGAAGATTGTATCACTGGCACCAGAAGTGCTTTAATACAGAAAAAATGACAAAGCTTAAAATAAAATCAGGAGATACTGTACGTGTAATTGCTGGTGATCATAAAGGTCAAGAGGGGAAAGTACACAAAGTGTTGATGGCGAAAAATAAAGCAATTGTTGAAGGTGTGAATATGATCTCAAAACATGAGAAGCCAAGCGCATCTAATCCGCAAGGAGGCATTGTGAAAAAAGAAGCACCTATACATATATCTAACTTGTCTTTATTAGATAAAGACGGGAACACCACACGTGTGGGGTATAAGGTAGAAGGAGACAAAAAAGTAAGATTTTCAAAAAAATCTAATGAAGTAATTTAGTTATGAGTTACGTACCAAGACTTAAACAAGAGTATAAAGACAAGGTCATTAAAGCTCTTACAGAAGAATTCAGTTACGAAAATGTAATGCAGGTTCCTAAACTTTCTAAGATTGTTCTTAGTAGAGGAGTTGGAGCAGCTGTAGCTGACAAGAAACTTATTGATCACGCTGTAGACGAACTTACTGCGATTACTGGTCAAAAAGCCGTATCAACTATATCTAAGAAAGATGTTGCTTCATTTAAACTACGTAAAGGTATGCCAATTGGCGCCAAGGTTACGTTAAGAGGAGATCGCATGTATGAGTTTTTAGATCGTTTAATCACAGCTTCACTTCCGCGTGTACGTGATTTTAACGGAATAAAAGCTACTGGATTTGACGGGAGAGGAAATTATAACTTAGGGGTAACTGAGCAAATAATTTTCCCAGAAATTAATATCGATAAAGTGAACAAAGTTTCAGGAATGGATATTACTTTTGTGACTTCTGCACCTACAGATAAAGAAGCGAAATCATTGTTAACTGAACTAGGGTTACCTTTTAAAAAGAATTAATTATGGCTAAAGAATCAATGAAAGCCCGTGAGGTAAAGAGAGAAAAAATGGTAAAGAAGTATGCTGCAAAGCGTGCCGCTTTGAAAGAAGCAGGTGACTATGAAGCATTACAAAAATTACCCGCAAACTCTTCTCCTGTACGTTTACATAACCGTTGTAAATTAACAGGTAGACCAAAAGGGTATATGAGACAGTTTGGTCTTTCTCGTGTAATGTTTAGAGAAATGGCTAATCAAGGATTAATTCCAGGTGTTAAGAAGGCAAGCTGGTAAAATTATAAATAGGTTGCAGGTTCTTCCAGATAGCTATCTGGATGAAAACCACAACCGCAAATTCAAATAAATGAATACAGATCCTATTGCAGATTATTTAACGAGAATTCGTAACGCTGTGGCAGCAAGCCATAGAGTTGTAGAAATTCCGGCTTCTAACTTAAAGAAGCAAATGACAAAGATTTTGTTCGATCAAGGATACATCCTTAGTTACAAATTTGAAGAGGAAACCGCTCAGGGAACCATCAAAATTGCTCTTAAGTACGATAAAGATACTAAAGAGTCAGTGATTAAGAAATTGAACAGAATAAGTAAACCAGGTTTACGTAAATACGCCGGCGCAGACGGACTTCCTAGAATCTTGAATGGATTAGGTATTGCAATTGTTTCTACTTCTCACGGAGTAATGACAGGAAAGCAAGCTAAGAAAGAGAAAGTTGGAGGCGAAGTACTTTGCTACGTTTACTAATATTTAAAAGACAAAAATTATGTCAAGAATAGGTAAAAGTCCAGTTTCAATTCCAGAAGGAGTTACGGTAAGCGTAAATGATGGTCTTGTAACTGTAAAAGGAAAATTAGGGGAATTAACTCAAGAATTTTCTGAGATAGAAATTAAAGTTAAAGAGAACGAAGTGGTGTTGGAAAGATCTTCTGAAAAGAAGAACTTTAAAGCTAAACACGGCCTTTATAGATCTTTAATTCAAAATATGGTAGAAGGTGTTTCTCAAGGATTCACTAAAGAACTAGAGTTGGTAGGAGTAGGTTATAGAGCTTCTAATCAAGGACAAAAATTAGATTTGGCTGTTGGTTTTTCAC
The DNA here is from genome assembly GCF_031085155.1 of Mesonia profundi. GTDB lineage: Bacteria > Bacteroidota > Bacteroidia > Flavobacteriales > Flavobacteriaceae > Mesonia > Mesonia profundi. Next base: position 58,015 of record NZ_JAVHUL010000001.1, read on the forward strand.
ATAACATCGTGATGGATTTAGCTCCTGAGGTAAAAGTAGAGGCGATTGCTGAAAAAGGTAAGAACCCTAGAATTAAATTAACTTCTTTTGATAAGCAGTTAGTTGGTCAGGTAGCAGCGAAAATTCGTTCATTCCGTACTCCAGAACCTTACAAAGGAAAAGGAATTAGGTTTGTAGGAGAACAAGTTAGAAGAAAAGCAGGTAAATCAGCTTAATAAAGGAGTTATGGCATTTTCAAAAGAAAAGAGAAGAGAGAAAATCAGAAAAAGAATCCGTAAGACCCTTATGGGGACTGCAAGTAAACCAAGATTATCGGTATACAGAAGCAATAAAGAAATTTATGCTCAGGTTGTCGATGATGTAAATGGTAAAACATTAGCAGCGGCTTCTTCAAGAGATAAAGGAATAACCACTGATGGTACTAAGAATGAAGTATCAACTGCGGTTGGAAAATTAATTGCTGAAAAGGCAGTTAAAGCTGGAGTAGAAACCATTACTTTCGATAGAGGTGGATATTTATACCACGGTAGAGTTAAATCATTAGCAGAAGGTGCTCGCGAAGGAGGACTTAAATTCTAAAAGATATGTATCAAGATTATAAAAACGTAGAACTTGTTAAACCAAGTGGCTTAGATTTAAAAGATCGTTTAGTTGGAATACAACGTGTTACAAAAGTAACAAAAGGGGGTAGAGCCTTCGGATTTTCTGCAATTGTTGTTGTAGGAGATGAAAACGGTGTTGTTGGTCAAGGTTTAGGTAAGTCTAAAGAAGTAGCAGAAGCAATTTCGAAAGCAGTTGAAGACGCTAAAAAGAATTTAGTTCGTATTCCTTTAGATAAAGGAACACTTCCACACGAGCAAAAAGGTAAATATGGTGGGGCTAGAGTATTATTACTTCCAGCAGCAGCAGGTACCGGAGTTATTGCAGGTGGAGCTATACGTGCGGTATTAGAATCTGTAGGAGTACAAGATGTACTTTCTAAAAACCAAGGTTCTTCTAACCCTCATAACGTGGTGAAGGCAACTTTTGACGCATTATTACAATTAAGAAGTGCAGAAACTGTAGCGAAACAACGTGGAGTATCATTAGATAAGGTTTTTAACGGATAATTCAAGGACAACATGGGAAAGATAAAAGTAACTAAAGTAAAAAGTGCTATTAATCGTACCAAGAGCCAAAAGCTAACATTAGAAGCTTTAGGTTTAAAGAAAATTGGTCAGACAGTTGAACACAACGATACGTCCAATATCCTTGGAATGATAAATAAAGTTAATCATTTAGTTTCTGTAGAAGAAGCAAAATAAACGAACAAATGGAATTATACAACTTAAAACCTGCAACAGGTTCAGTTAGAAATAACAGCAAACGAATTGGTCGTGGAGAAGGTTCTGGAAAAGGAGGAACATCTACACGTGGTCATAAAGGGGCTAAATCTCGTTCTGGATATTCTAAGAAAATAGGTTTCGAAGGAGGGCAAATGCCACTTCAAAGAAGAGTTCCTAAATTTGGTTTTACCAATATTAATAGAAAAGAGTATCAAGGAATTAACCTAGATACACTTCAGAAGTTAGTAGATGACGGAAAGATAAAAGATTCTGTTGATATGGAAACTCTTGTTGAAAACCGTTTAGCAAGAAAAAACGAGTTAGTTAAAATATTAGGTAGAGGAGAGCTTAAGGCGAAATTAAAAATTTCTGCGCATAAGTTCACTGCAACTGCTCAGAAAGCTGTTGAAGCTGCTGGAGGAGAAGCTATAACCTTATAACAAGTTTAGAATGAAATTTTTTGAAACAATAAAAAATATTTGGAAGATAGAGGAGCTCAAAAATCGTATCATGATTACTTTTGGGCTTTTGCTTGTATATCGTTTTGGTACTCAAGTAGTTCTTCCTGGGATCGACGCATCTCAATTGGCAGATTTAGCCAACCAAACAGATGGTGGTTTATTGGGTTTGCTTAATGCTTTTACTGGAGGAGCATTTTCTAATGCTTCTATATTTGCATTGGGGATTATGCCTTATATCTCTGCTTCAATTGTGGTGCAATTAATGGGAATTGCAGTTCCTTATTTGCAAAAGTTGCAAAAAGAAGGAGAAAGTGGTAGAAAAAAGATTAATCAAATTACAAGATGGCTTACTATAGCAATCACCTTGGTTCAAGGTCCTGGTTATATCTATAATCTTTATGCTACTTTACCAGATTCTGCATTCTTATTAGGAGATTCATTTAGTTTTGTTGTTTCGTCGGTTATCATCTTAACTACAGGTTGTGTATTTGCAATGTGGCTAGGGGAACGTATTACAGATAAAGGTATTGGAAACGGTATTTCTTTATTAATTATGGTAGGTATTATTGCTACTCTTCCTCAAGCATTCTTACAAGAAATACAATCTCGTGTAACAGAGTCTAATGGAGGTTTAATTATGATCTTAATTGAATTGGCTATTTGGTTTGCTATTATTCTAGCATCGGTGATGTTGGTAATGGCGGTAAGGCAAATACCAGTACAGTATGCTCGTAGGAACTCAACCGGAGGATATGAGAAGAATATATTTGGTGGGGCAAGACAATTTATCCCATTAAAGTTAAATGCATCAGGGGTAATGCCCATCATCTTCGCACAAGCAATTATGTTTATTCCTGCAGCGGTAGCTGGATTATCAGATTCAGAAATGGCGCAAGGCGTAACTGCAGCATTTAGTAATATGTTTGGTTTTTGGTATAACTTGGTATTTGCTTTGTTAATTATCATTTTTACTTATTTCTACACTGCGATTACGGTTCCTACCAATAAGATGGCTGATGACTTAAAGCGTAGTGGAGGATTTATTCCAGGAATAAGACCGGGGACCGAAACTGGAGAGTATTTAGACCGTATTATGTCTCAAATTACTTTACCAGGATCTGTATTCTTAGCTTTAATTGCTATTTTCCCTGCAATCGTTGTCTCTTTAGGGGTGCAACAAGGTTGGGCTTTATTCTTCGGAGGAACTTCATTATTAATTATGGTGGGGGTTGCAATAGATACAATTCAACAAGTGAATTCCTATTTATTAAACAGACACTATGACGGTTTAATGAAATCTGGAAAAAATAGAAAAGCAGTAGCTTAATTATGGCAAAACAACCAGCAATTGAACAAGACGGAAGCATTGTAGAAGCATTATCTAATGCGATGTTTCGTGTAGAGTTAGAAAATGGTCATATTGTGACCGCACATATTTCAGGTAAAATGCGTATGCATTACATTAAATTACTACCAGGAGATAAAGTGAAATTGGAAATGAGTCCTTACGATTTAACTAAGGCTCGAATAACCTATAGATACTAAATGACCGATATAGTGGTTATTAATATTTTTTTTATTACTTTTGCGTGCTGAAAAAAATATGAGTGATCCTTTTCAAGTAAATAAATTACTAATCGGGTAAAATTAAAAAAGATGAAAGTAAGAGCATCAATAAAGAAAAGAAGTGCCGACTGCAAGATTGTTCGCAGGAAAGGTAGACTTTACGTTATTAACAAAAAGAATCCTAGATTTAAACAAAGACAAGGCTAATTATGGCAAGAATAGCAGGTGTTGATATACCGAAACAAAAGCGAGGAGTTATAGCATTAACCTATATCTTCGGAGTTGGCAAAAGTAGAGCTCAAGAAGTCCTTAAGAATGCCAAAGTAGACGAAAGTACAAAAGTTTCAGATTGGACTGATGAGGAGATCGGAAGAATCCGTGAGGCTATTGGTAGTTATACGATTGAAGGAGAGTTACGTTCTGAAGTTCAGTTAAGCATTAAGCGTTTAATGGATATCGGTTGTTATAGAGGAATTAGACATAGAGTAGGTTTGCCACTTAGAGGTCAGCGTACGAAAAACAACTCTAGAACACGTAAAGGAAAAAGAAAAACAGTTGCGAACAAGAAAAAAGCAACTAAATAATAAGTAACCATGGCAAAGTCAACAAACAAAAAACGTAAAGTAATCGTTGAGTCTTTTGGAGAAGCGCATATTTCTGCCTCTTTCAATAATATCATCGTTTCTTTAACTAATAAAGGTGGTGATGTTATTGCTTGGTCTTCAGCAGGGAAAATGGGCTTTAGAGGTAGTAAGAAAAATACTCCTTACGCTGCTCAATTAGCTGCAGAAGATGCAACAAAAGTAGCACATGAAGCTGGACTTAGAAAAGTGAAAGTATATGTGAAAGGACCTGGTAATGGTAGAGAATCTGCTATCAGATCATTACATAATGCAGGAATTGAAGTGACTGAGATTATCGATATCACTCCAATACCTCACAACGGATGTCGTCCTCCTAAGAGACGTAGAGTATAATATTAAAAGTATCAACAAGAGGGAGACTACGATTATCGAAGGATTAATACTAAGACCTTAATTCATAATCACCTTCTAAAAAAATAAAATATGGCAAGATATACTGGTCCAAAAACTAAAATAGCCCGAAAATTCGGAGAAGCTATTTTTGGAGATGATAAATCTTTTGAAAAAAGAAATTATCCTCCAGGTCAGCACGGAAACAATAGACGCCGTGGTAAAAAATCTGAATACGCTATCCAATTAATGGAGAAGCAAAAAGCAAAATATACTTATGGTATATTAGAGCGTCAATTCAGAAGCATGTTTAAAAAAGCAAATGCTGCTCAGGGTATTACTGGGGAAGTATTGTTGCAATTATGTGAGTCACGTTTAGACAACGTAGTATATAGAATGGGAGTTTCTCCTTCTAGAAGCGGAGCTAGACAATTAGTGTCACATAGACATATCACGGTGAATGGTGAACTTGTAAATATTCCTTCTTACCAGTTAAAAGCTGGAGATGTTGTAGGAGTAAGAGAGAAATCAAAATCCTTAACCGCTATTCAGTCTTCATTAGAGAATTCTAGTGCAGTATATGAGTGGATTACTTGGAACGGAGAAAAGAAAGAAGGTACTTATGTATCTATTCCTTCTCGTATTCAGATTCCAGTAACTATAAACGAACAACTCATCGTCGAATTGTATTCGAAATAATTTAATTGACAGAACTCAAAATATGGCCATACTAAATTTTCAGAAGCCCGATAAAGTTATCATGATCGATTCAACCGAGTTTGAAGGGAAATTTGAATTTCGTCCTTTAGAACCGGGTTACGGATTAACAGTTGGTAACGCTTTAAGGAGAGTACTGTTATCTTCTCTTGAAGGATTTGCAATCACTTCTTTACGTATAGAAGGAGTAGATCACGAATTTTCTACCATCGCTGGTGTTGTAGAAGATGTTACAGAGATTATTTTGAACTTGAAGCAAGTGCGTTTCAAGAGACAAATAGAAGATATCGATAACGAAAGTGTTACGATCTCTTTATCTGGTAAAGATCAAATTACCGCTGGAGACTTCCAAAAATTCATTTCTGGATTTCAGGTTTTAAATCCAGATTTGGTACTTTGTAACCTTGAGAAAAGTGTGAACCTTAATATAGAACTTACTATCGATAAAGGTAGAGGTTATGTTCCTGCAGAAGAGAACAAAAAAGGTAACGCTCCTTTAGGGACTATTTACACAGACTCTATTTATACGCCAATAAAAAACGTTAAATATAGTATTGAAAACTTTCGTGTAGAGCAAAAGACAGATTACGAAAAATTAGTTTTCGAAATTAGTACAGATGGTTCTATACATCCTAAAGATGCTTTAACTGAAGCTGCAAAGATTCTAATTCACCACTTTATGTTATTCTCTGATGAGAGAATTACTCTTGAAGCTGATGAAATCGCTCAAACTGAGACTTACGATGAAGAATCTTTACATATGCGTCAATTACTTAAGACTAAATTGGTAGATCTAGATTTATCAGTAAGAGCGCTTAACTGTTTGAAGGCTGCAGAGGTTGATACCTTAGGAGATTTAGTGTCCTATAACAAAAATGACTTGATGAAGTTCCGTAACTTCGGAAAGAAATCTTTAACCGAACTAGAAGAATTAGTGAATGTTAAAGGCCTTAATTTTGGAATGGACCTTTCAAAATATAAATTAGATAAAGATTAATACGTCATATTTTGCTCCTCGTCCAAAAGAGTTTGTAGCAAGATGATGATTAAATAAAAATGTCATGAGACACGGAAGAAAAATAAACCACTTAGGAAGAAAAACTGCGCATCGTAAAGCAATGCTTGCAAATATGGCAGCTTCTTTGATTGAACACAAACGCATCAACACTACCGTTGCAAAAGCGAAAGCTTTAAAGCAATTTGTTGAGCCTCTAGTAACAAAATCTAAAGAAGATACTACGCACAACAGAAGACTTGTGTTTTCAAAATTGCGTGATAAATATGCTGTTTCAGAATTGTTTAGAGAAGTTGCACCTAAGGTAGGAGATAGGCCAGGAGGATATACTCGTATTATCAAATTAGGTAATCGTCTTGGAGATAATGCTGATATGGCACTTATCGAATTGGTAGACTTTAATGAAATTTACAACGTTTCAGGAGCTACTAAGAAGAAATCTTCTACGCGTCGTAGTAGACGTGGGAAATCTTCAGCAAAAGCTACTGAAGCTAATCCAGAGACTACAAAAAAAGAAGATTCATCTAAGGAAGAAGAGTAAGATGATTCTTAAATAAATATTTTAAAAAAGGATAAGCTCTAGCAGTTTATCCTTTTTTTTTAACCTATTTATACATATCAACACCACACACCATGAAGTATCAAATTCGTAAAAAAGCTATTTTATTACTAGAAGACGGCACTATCTTTTGGGGCAAAGTGATAGGAAATCAAGAAGGTAGTTCGTTTGGGGAAGTTTGTTTTAATACTGGGATGACAGGCTACCAAGAGATATTTACAGACCCTTCTTATTATGGTCAACTTATGGTCGCCACCAATGCACATATTGGTAATTATGGTACCGTAGCCGAAGAAGTAGAATCTGATGGAATAAAAATTTCAGGCTTAATTTGTAAAAATTTCAGCTATAATTATTCAAGAACAAAAGCTGATTTAAGTCTAGAGGAGTTTTTAGCAAACAACAACCTACTCGCAATTTCAGATGTAGATACGAGAGCCTTAGTAGCTTACATTAGAGATAACGGCGCTATGAATGCCGTGATAAGCACCAAGATAGATGATATCGATGCACTTAAGAAAGAGCTGGCAGATAAACCAAATATGGATGGTTTAGAATTGGCTTCTCAGGTATCAACGAAAGAATCTTATTTTGTAGGAGAAGAGAATGCTAAATATAAAATTGCGGCCTTAGATGTAGGGATAAAGAAAAATATTCTAAGAAACTTGGCGAGCAGAGATTGCTACATTAAGGTTTTCCCTTATAATGCTACCTACGAACAGATGAATGAGTTTAGTCCAGATGGATTTTTTCTTTCCAATGGTCCTGGAGATCCAGAGCCTCTTTCTGAAGCGATTCAGTTGGCGAAAAACATTTTACAAAACGATAGACCTTTATTTGGAATTTGTTTAGGTCACCAGGTAATTGCAATGGCTAACGGAGTTTCTACCTATAAAATGCATAACGGACACCGAGGGATTAATCACCCTGTAAAGAACCTCGTGACAGGAAAAGGAGAAATCACTTCTCAAAATCATGGGTTTGCTGTAAATAAAGAAGAGTTAGAAGCGAATGAAAATCTAGAAATCACCCACATTCACCTTAATGATGATACGGTAGCAGGTTTAAGAATGAAGAATAAAAACTGTTTTTCGGTTCAATATCATCCAGAATCTAGTCCGGGGCCACACGATGCCTCATATTTATTCGATCAATTTATAGAAAATATCAACCAGTCTAAAGCTTAGATTATTCTAAGAATTTATTATTTTGTAGACGTAAAAATAATAACACACATGAGCTTAATTATTGAAATTCACGCCAGACAAATTTTTGACTCTCGAGGCAATCCAACCATAGAAGTAGATGTAATTACTGAGAATGGAATCTTGGGAAGAGCAGCAGTTCCTTCTGGAGCTTCTACGGGAGAACACGAAGCCGTAGAGCTTAGAGATGGAGGTAAAGATTATCAAGGAAAAGGGGTTTTGAAAGCCGTTGAAAATGTAAATGTAGATATCGCCAATCATTTAATGGGACATTCGGTATTTGAACAAGCAGCTATCGACCAATTGATGATCGATTTAGATGGAACTCCCAATAAATCAAAATTAGGAGCCAATGCGATCCTAGGCGTTTCTCTTGCGGTAGCCAAAGCTGCAGCGAGTGAACTTGGTTTGCCTTTATATCGTTATGTAGGCGGAGTGAGCGCAAAAACGCTTCCTATTCCTATGATGAATATTATCAATGGAGGTTCTCATAGTGATGCGCCCATCGCTTTTCAAGAGTTTATGATTATGCCTGTTTTAGCCGAAAGCTTTACAGAAGCTTTAAAGATGGGGACAGAAATTTTTCATCAATTAAAAAAGGTGCTACATGATAGAAACTTAAGTACGGCCGTAGGAGATGAAGGTGGTTTTGCGCCCACACTTAAGGGAACAGAAGATGCGTTAGATAGTATTAAGCAAGCCGTAGAAAATGCAGGCTATTCTTTTGGAAAAGAAATTATGTTAGCGTTAGATTGCGCTGCCGCGGAATTCTATGAAGACGGAAACTATAATTACAAGAAATTTGAAGAAGATTCAGGAAAAGTAAGAAGCAGCGAAGAGCAAGCGCAATACTTAACCGAATTAAGTGAGCAATATCCTATTCTTTCTATTGAAGATGGAATGGATGAAAACGACTGGGAAGGTTGGAAAATCTTAACAGAGAAAGTAGGAGATAAAGTACAGTTGGTAGGGGATGATTTATTTGTGACTAATGTAGAGCGATTAGGAAAAGGAATCAAAGAAAATATAGCCAATTCAATCTTGATTAAAGTGAATCAAATAGGAACCTTAACCGAAACGATCGCCGCAGTAAATATGGCGCATAATGCAGGTTATACCACGGTAATGTCACACCGTTCTGGAGAGACAGAAGATACTACCATCGCAGATTTGGCGGTAGCTTTAAATACAGGACAAATAAAAACAGGTTCTGCCTCAAGAAGTGACCGTATGGCAAAGTACAATCAATTGTTGCGTATTGAAGAAGAATTAGGAGCCGTTGCTTTTTATCCTAAAAGAGCAGCTTTTAAAATCTGATTTTTGATATAAAATCAATAAAAAAAGCTTTACCTCACCGTAAAGCTTTTTTTTATTTTTAAAAATGAAGCTCCTTAAGAATAAATTAACAGGCATACAGGCTCTTTGGCTAAATTTACAAGGGCATTTATTTAAAAATTAGGAGTATTTTTTGTAAATTAGCAGCACTTAAAATTAAAAAATTAGATCAGATATATGTCAAATAAAGCTACTATAGAACTAGACGGAAAGAAATATGAATTTCCAGTGGTTGTAGGAACCGAGAATGAGGTTGCTATCGAGATTAAATCTTTACGTGCAGATACAGGAGGATTAATTACGTTAGATCCTGGATATAAAAATACAGGGTCGTGTAAAAGTGCAATTACGTTCTTAAATGGAGAAGAAGGGATTTTACGTTACCGCGGATATTCTATTGAAGAATTAGCAGATAAAGCAAGTTTCTTAGAGGTAGCATACTTATTAATTTTTGGAGAATTGCCAACACAAGAGCAATTGGACAAGCTTTACAAAGACATTAAAAAAGAGTCTCACGTAGATGAAGAGATGAAGAAAATCTTAGATGGTTTTCCTAAGTCTGCGCACCCTATGGGAGTTTTATCTTCATTAACAAGTGCCTTAATTGCCTTCAACCCGAGTGCGGTTAACGTAGAATCAGATGAAGAGATGTATAACGCCATTATTAAATTGCTAGCTAAATTTCCAGTTTTAGTGGCGTGGACTTTAAGAAAGAAAAACGGTCAACCGCTAGATTACGGAGATAGCTCTTTAGACTATGTAGACAACATTTTAAAAATGATGTTTAAGTCTCCACACGAAGAACATTATGATATTGACCCAGTGGTTTCTTCAGCATTAAACAAGTTATTGATCTTACATGCAGATCATGAACAAAACTGTTCTACATCAACGGTAAGAATCGTAGGTTCTTCTCACGCAGGATTGTTTGCTTCTATTTCTGCAGGTATTTCTGCTCTTTGGGGACCACTTCACGGTGGAGCTAATCAAGCAGTAATTGAAATGTTGGAAAACATTAAGGAAGATGGTGGCGATACTAAAAAGTATATGGGGAAAGCCAAAGACAAGGAAGATCCGTTCCGTTTAATGGGATTCGGACACCGTGTGTATAAGAACTTTGACCCACGTGCAAAAATCATTAAAAAATCTGCAGACCAAGTATTAGACCAATTAGGAGTAGAAGATCCTGTACTGGATATTGCTAAAGGTTTAGAAAAAGAAGCTTTAGAAGATAGCTACTTTGTAGATAGAAAATTATATCCAAACGTAGATTTCTATTCAGGAATTATCTACAGAGCTTTGGGAATTCCGACAGAAATGTTTACTGTGATGTTCGCTTTAGGTAGATTGCCAGGTTGGATTGCTCAATGGAGAGAAATGCGTTTAGAAAAAGAACCTATTGGTCGACCAAGACAAGTATATACAGGAGAAAATTTAAGAGACTTTAAAGACATCTCAAAAAGATAATTTTCCTTCAATAAGTAAAGTTAAAAGCTTCATAGAGATATGAAGCTTTTTTTATATTTGTAAAAATTTGAAAACCATGTTGAAACTTCATATTACCAACGAAACTTCTAGGCTTAGAGCCGTAGTTTTGGGATTAGCAAATAGCAATGGACCAACGCCTACCTTAGCGGAATCTTACGATCCAAAGTCAGCTCAATATATCAAGGCAGGAACCTATCCCATAGAAGAAGATATGGTGAAAGAAATGACTGCAGTTCAAAAAGTATTGGAGAAATATGATGTGAAGGTTTATAGACCAGAAATCATTGAAGACTATAATCAGATTTTTACCAGAGATATTGGGTTCGTAATTGAGGATATTTTTTTTAAAGCCAATATTTTACCAGATAGAGAACGAGAAATTGAAGCGATTCATGAAGTCATCGACCAAATTAATCCTAAAAAAGTACATCGCTTTCCAGAAGATCACCATATTGAAGGCGGAGATGTAATGCCTATAGGCGATCATATCTTTGTAGGAACGTATAGAGAAAGTGATTATAGCGAATACATTACGGCAAGAACCAATATGAAAGCGGTAAAGGCATTGCAGGAAATGTTTCCTGATAAGAAAGTGAAATCCTTTAACCTTAGAAAATCGGGTACAGACCCTAGAATGAATGCTTTGCATTTAGATTGCTGTTTTCAACCAGTGGGGAAAGACAAAGCTATTATTCATAAAAATGGTTTTTTGGATGTAGAAGAATATGAGTGGTTGGTTAATTTCTACGGAAAAGAAAACGTTTTTGAAATTGATAGCGATGAAATGTATGCGATGAACAGCAACATTTTTTCTATTGCTGAAGATGTAGTGATTTCTGAAAAAAACTTTACTAGATTAAACACGTGGCTAAGAGCACAAGGAATTACTGTAGAAGAAGTGCCTTATGCAGAAATTTCTAAACAGGAAGGTTTATTGCGTTGCTCTACATTGCCTTTAATACGAGATTAATGCGTTAGGGATTGAAATGGCATCCTTTTTCTTTTTTTTAAGAAAAAGATATAATGGAAAGCTCGCTCGAACGCCCAAAAAAATAGAATAGAATGAAACAAATAACGAATAGTATATTAATGATTCGTCCTGTAAATTTTAGGATGAATGAAGAGACGGCTGTAAATAATTATTTTCAGAAGTCGATAGATGAAGAGCAGGAAGCAATTACGCTGAAGGCGCAGCAGGAGTTTGATGCGCTTGTAAGTAAGCTTAGAAAAGTAGGGGTAGAGGTGATTGTAGTTGATGATAAGCTAGAAAATGATACGCCAGACTCTATTTTCCCTAATAACTGGGTTTCTTTTCACGAGAACGGAAATATAGGTTTATATCCTATGTTCGCAGAAAATAGAAGACGAGAGCGAAGAGAAGATATCTTTGTGACTTTAGAAGAAAAAGGTTTTGGCATCAACAATATAGTGGATTATACCGCAGGGGAAGCCGAGAATGTTTTCTTGGAAGGAACCGGAGTTTTATTGCTGGATCGCACCAACGAAAAAGCCTACTGTGCTTTATCTGAACGTGCTGACGAAGGTTTATTTATAGAGTTTTGTGAAGACTTTGAATATATGCCTGTGGTGTTTAACGCAAAACAAACGGTAAACGGGGAACGCAAAGCGATTTACCACACCAATGTGATGATGTGTTTAGCAGAAGATTTTGTGGTCATTTGTTTGGATACTATTGATGATGCTAAAGAACGCAAAAGAGTGATTGCGAGCTTTAAGCAGGATGAAAAAGAAATCATCTCCATCACCGAAGCACAAATGCATCAATTTGCAGGTAATATGTTGCAAGTGCAAGGAGCTTTTGATAAAAAATACTTGGTGATGAGTGCGACTGCTCATAAAAGCCTTACAGCTCAACAAGTAGAAGCCATTGAGAAACATTGTGAGATTTTAAGCAGTGACCTAGAAACGATAGAAACGTTGGGTGGTGGAAGTGCTCGTTGTATGATGGCAGAAATTTTCTTACCTAAGACCAACTAATACCAAATTAAACAGATAATGTCGTAATTAAACCGTTTCTTTTATACTTACTTTTCACTAAAAATTATTACCGTAACTAAGGCTATGCTAATTATTTTTAATTTCAATTAAGCAAAAAATAAATAAATTTCTTACTACGACATTACTTATTTAAATTGGTATAATCTTTCTTTTCACTAATGATGCTTTTTACTAAATTGATCCCAATACTTGCCGTTAAAAAAGCAAAAGGCAACGAAGTAATGATTAAGAATTTTTGCATCGCGGTAAGTACGTCTCCTGCGGCAGAATAACTTGCCAGAATAAGAATCGCTTCCGTAAATAAAAATAAAGCAATAGCCCAAAGGAGTCGGTGAGATTTCTTTGGGTTTTCTTTTCCCTTATCGGTAAACATACTCAGTACAAAAATGGCGCTGTCTACAGAGGTGACGAGGAAACCAACCAACAATAAAATGGTGACGATAGAAGTAAATCCGCTTAACGGAAATGCTTTTAGATAAACAAACAAAGAGGTGAAAACGTTAGAAAATTCACCCTCATAAACTCCCCAAGTTTCTATGAGTTGAAACGCCGAAGTTCCGAAGCTTGAAAACCATAAAAAGCTTCCAAAACATGGCAAGAATAAACTTCCGAAAATAAGTTGTCTAACCGTTCTTCCCTTAGAAATACGGGCGATAAAAATTCCGGTAAACGGAGCCCAAGACAACCAAAACGCCCAATAATAAAAGGTCCAATCGGTTAAAAATTCTTTTCCAGGATTGTGATCTCCCAAGGCTAAACTTAGCGGAATAAAATCGATCACATAATGGTAAGACGCGATAAAAAAGTTGCTAAAAATTTGGGCTAGGTCACCGTGAAACAAAATAAAACCCAGTAGTAGAATGATAATGATAATGTTTAGGTTAGAAATTTGTTTGATTCCTTTATGAATTCCGCGGTAGACGGAAATAAAAGCGAGTAAAAAGATAAGGAAGGTAAATAGGTAAGCATAAATAGAAACCTCATTACCCAATAAAAACTGTAATCCGCCTTCTATTTGAGCCGTTCCCAAGGCAATCGCTGCGACAATTCCTACTACGGTGGTCATTACAGTTAGGTAATCTACACTTCGTATCACGTTGCTGGTTTTGGCAGAAGAAAAACTATTACTCAGTAAAATACTTTCTTTACGGATGTAAGCATAAAACCCAATCACCAGTGCAAAAAACGCGTAAAACGCCCAAGCGGTAAATCCCCATTGGTAGAAGGTATATTCTAGAGCAATAATTTCTGGAGAACTTCCCGTTTGGATTGGTGGGTTTTGTTGCATAAACACGGGTTCTTGAACCGCGCGCAGTAAAATTCCTGCACCCATTCCCGCGCTGTAAAGCATTGCTGTCCAAGAGAAGAAACCATATTCGGGTGTTGAGCCTCCCAATCTTCTCTTTCCGAAAGGAGAAATCGCGATTACCAGTAAAAAAATAACGCATGCTAAGCCTAGCCATAAATAGAAGACGCCAAAACTATTGCGAATGCCAATGGAATACTGCTCGATGAGGGCATAAAATTGTTGTGGCGCAAGAGAAATGTATAGCGATAAAGCTAGGATGCTCAAAAAGGAAAAGCACAATAAATTGTTTTCTTTAAGGTAGGTGGTCATTTTATTCATTTGCTACTCTTTGGCGATACGTTCTAACATTCCTGCAAAGATAAAATAATGAAACGGAAGCATGCTGTACCAATACAGTCTACCCTAAATCCCCTTGGGTCTAAAGGTAGCAGTTTGGTGAACGATGCCTTTTTCATCGATGTAAAATTCTAACCAAGCTTCCCCGGGAACTTTCATTTCGGCAAAAAGCAAGAGACGTTTTTTCTCCCGATCGGCTAAAAGAACTCGCCAAAAATCTAAAGAATCTCCTGCATAAATTTTATTGGGATGCGTTCTTCCTCTACGCAAACCAACTCCACCAGCCAATTTATCCATAAAGCCTCGTATTTTCCATAAGCGATTAGCGTAATACCAACCATTTCTCCCGCCGATGCTCCAAATTTTTTCTAAAGATTTTTTGGCATCATCACTTTTTGATTCCTGTTTGTCTACCAAACAGCCATGCGTAGGAACTTGTATGTATTTATTAAGATCGCTGGTGAATCTACCGCTTACACGAGAATCTTTCCAGCTGGAGACCACTTGATTTTGTTCTATTTTATCAAAAGCTGCTTTTATGGCTTCGGTATAAGTAAGCGGTTTTACTTTTAATATTTTTTCTAGTCGGTTATCTTTAGAGATGACTTCAACCTCCATACTATCCACCAAATTAGTGGCTAATTTATAAGAAGTAGAGGTCATAAAGTACAACCAATACGAAGATAATTTGGGTGATAAAAAAGGCACGCCTACAATATGCAAGTTAAGGTCTCTAATCTCGCAATACCTAAGCATCATGCTTTTGTAGGTCATCACATCAGGTCCTGCAATATCAAAAGATTCGTCAAAACATTCTTCTTTTCCCAAAGAGCGACTAAGGTATTCTAAGACATTTCTTATGGCGATGGGTTGTGTTTTGGTATTTACCCAAAGCGGTGTGATCATCGCCGGGAGTTTTTCGCACAAGTCCCTAATGATTTCAAAAGAAGAACTTCCCGAGCCTACAATAATCCCTGCTTGTAAGCGTGTAAGATGAAAATTTCCTTGAGAAAGCACCTGTCCTACTTTCTTACGAGATTCTAAATGTTTAGACATTTTGTCTTCATTTACCATTCCGGTAAGGTAAATCACTTGCTTTACGGAAAGGTTCTCTAGATAGGCATTAAAATTTTTAGCTGATTTTTCCTCGAGATCGTCAAAATCTTTGATAGAACCCGTCATAGAGTGAATCAAATAATAAGCTGCATCAATATCTTTAGGAAGTAAGTCTTTATCGACTTCTTTTAAAAATCAATTTCTACAATTTCTATTTTCTCTCGTATTTCTTTATCTACCGAGAGTCTATCTGCACTTCGCACCGCACACACCACTTCGTGATTCATTTCTAGGAGTAAAGGAAGGAGACGCATACCAATATAGCCATTAGCGCCAGTTAAAAGAATTTTCATACTTTTTTTAGATGATTTATACCAATTAAAATACGTAATATCGTATTAAGAAATTGATTTAATTTTCATTTATTGAAATTCAATGATTAGATTAGGATAGCATTGGATAAGGTAGTAATTTTCAGCAAAAAATAAGCATAAAGGAAACGATTTATAGTCGGTCTTACCTGTTTAATTTGGTATTAAACATTAAATACTTAACTTTCCGCTAAAAGTTGAAACAAACTTCTACTATGCAAAATACGTTAAAGGTTGTCTTATTGATTTTAGGAATGGCTCTTATTGGCTACGGACTTTATACCGTAATTTTTCCTCATATTTCTTTAGAAGATGGGGTTAGTCATATTTCGGCGAAAGCCGATCAAACCCAGAGTTTTGCCATGGTTTGTTTGGGGATTCTTACATTGGTTTGTGGCTTGGCTTTTAAGAAAAAATAGTTTTAATAAAGAGCGTCCTTTAAAACGATCATTACCGAAGAGCTAATATATTCTATCCCAATAGCAATAACAATAAATCCAATAATTCTAGAAATGGCATTAATACCTGAAGCTCCCAGAAATTTCACGATAAAATGAGCGCTTTTTAAGACTAGAAATGTGGCAAAACATACCACAGCAATTGCTGCAATAATGTATGTTTTTTCTATAAGCTGAGTATATTGTTCTTGCATCCCAATAAGTAGGGATATAGATCCTGGACCAGCAAGCATAGGAATGGCAAGTGGTGTTAGAGAAACACTCTCACGTTGGTAAGCATCGGTCTTTACTTTTTTTCTATCCATACCTTTATGTTTGTTAAAACTTCCGGTAAGGAGGGCAAACCCTGAGGAAACAATAATTAGTCCGCCAGCAATTCTCAGAGACTCTATACTTATCCCAAAGAAATTTAAAAGGTATTTTCCCGTAAAGAAAGCAATCAATAAAATAACAAAAATATTGATAGCAGTGAGAAAAGAAGTTTTTGATTGTTCGGCTTTAGTGTCGTCTTTGGTGAGTCCCACAAAAATAGGAACCGTCCCCAACGGGTTCATTACAGAGAATAATGCGGCAAAAACATAAATAAATAGTGTCATCTTTTTTTGGGTAAAGATGCTTTGAAAAACTAGACTGCAGTTCAATAAATAATTAAATGAAGGTTATTAAAATGCTAATAATAACCTCGGTCTGTAGAGGTAGAATGATTCGCTTTAAAGGCTAATACCTTCTTGATGAATTGGTGTATTTTCTGGGTATCAGCTTTAATTTTTATAAAATGATGATCTCCATAAATAGAATATTCTTCTGCTTTCCCTTTATATAAATTCAATTTGTAAAAGGGAATCACCAGCGCATAAGATTCTAGCAGCGATCTAAAACCGACGATAATTCCGTCTGGACGCATTTCGATATTACAAACATCCAGATACGAGTCTAAAATCAACAAGTTATGAATCTCGATACTGCACGAAGTGATGTATAATTTTCCACAACCAATCCCCTTCATGTTAAAACGCTCTTTTAAGCTAAAAGGCTTTCCTACACTGGTGTCAATAGACTTGATGATTCTAGGATTCCGATAAGAAACATTAAACAGCATTTTGAAAAGAATAAGGTAAAAATTAATTATTGTTTTTGAGTGTAAATTTTCCCGAGGTTCATAAACTCAGTAACTGATTTATATCCAGAAACCCGAGTTAAGATTCGGCCATTTCCTCCATCTAAATACAGTAAAGTAGGGTAGCTTCTTAAGCCAATACTTTTTGCAATTTCAGCACCTTCGCCTTTTTCCGCGTTAAGCGCTAAATTGATAAACTCCTTATTGTAGAATTCTCCCACGGTCTTATCGCGAAAGGTATTTTTCTTTAGCGCTTTACACACGCCGCACCAATTGGCATAAAGATAGACAAAAACCAATTTTTTTTCTTCTTTAGCCTTTTCTAAAGCTTCGTGATAATCTCCGTTATAAAAATCGATTCCTTTTCTAATTTCTGTTTTATCCTTCTCATTAGGCGTGGTAAAGCCATAGAAAACAAAAGCGAAAAGAACCGCCATAAGGATAGATGTAAAAGGAAGTTTCATAAGAGTCGAAGTATTAGTCTCCTCTGAGGTTATTCAGAAAAGCTTCTTAAATTTAAAGTTACATTTTCTTGAGAAGAACTACAAGTAACTAACAACATGAGTTTTTTAAGTCTAAACCTAAGAAATAACTCGTTTTAAAAAGGAAAGCTACGACGGAAGTTAGACAACTCTAATTTTTAAATTATCTTTGCACCTCCAAATTTAAGTGAATTTTCATGCAAGCATTATTAGAACAGCACATCAAAGAAGCGCTCAACTCGCTACATCAAGTTAATTTAGAAAATGTTGAATTTCAGGCAACCCGCAAGGAGTTTGAAGGCGATGTGACCGTAGTGATTTTTCCTATGTTACGCCAGGTGAAGACCAACCCCGTGGCTTTAGGCGAAGCTATAGGAAGCTATTTAGTGGAAAATGTGGATGTAGTAGAGCGATTTAATGTGGTGAAAGGTTTTTTAAACCTCGTGATTAATGATACGTTCTTTTTACAACAATTTAAAGAGATTAAGGATGATGCTCATTTTGGATTTGTAAAATCTACCGAAGAATCTCCTAGCATTATGGTGGAGTATTCTTCTCCCAACACCAATAAACCTTTGCACTTAGGGCACGTCAGAAATAATTTATTGGGTTACGCTGTCGCGGAAATTTTAAAAGCTGCGGGGAATACCGTGTTCAAAACTCAAATTATCAATGACCGCGGAATTCATATTTGTAAAAGTATGCTGGCTTGGCAAAAGTATGGAAATGGAGAAACACCGCAAACCACCGGACTAAAAGGAGATAAGCTGGTTGGGAATTACTATGTAAAGTTTGATCAAGAATATAAAGCCCAAGTAGCCGAATTGCAAAAACACGGCAAGACAGAAGACGATGCAAAAGTGGAAGCTCCGTTATTGCTAGAGGCTAAAAAGATGCTTCTTCAATGGGAGGCTGGAGATGAAGAAGTGGTGTCGCTTTGGAAGAAAATGAATCAGTGGGTGTATGATGGTTTTGAAATCACCTATAAGAATTTGGGCGTAGACTTCGATAAAAATTATTACGAAAGTGATACCTATCTTTTAGGGAAAGAAGTAGTTCAGGAAGGATTAGAAAAAGACGTATTCTTTAAAAAAGAAGATGGCAGTGTTTGGATTGATTTGACCGAGGAAGGTTTGGACGAGAAAATTGTTTTGCGATCTGATGGGACTGCGGTTTATATGACGCAAGATATAGGAACTGCTATTCAGCGTGTAAAAGATTACGCTATTAATGGGTTGGTTTATACCGTAGGAAATGAGCAGGATTACCACTTTAAAGTATTGTTTTTGATTCTTAAAAAACTGGGTTACGAATGGGCGAACCATTTATACCATTTAAGTTATGGAATGGTAGATCTACCTAGCGGAAAGATGAAAAGTAGAGAAGGTACCGTTGTTGATGCCGATGAACTGATGCAGGAAATGACAAAAACCGCTCAAACGATTTCTGAAGATTTGGGGAAACTAGAAGGTTATACCCAAGATGAAAAAGAGGAACTTTACGAGACGATAGGTTTGGGAGCGCTAAAATATTACATCCTAAAAGTAGATCCGCGAAAGCGTATTTTATTTAATCCTGAAGAATCTGTAGATTTTCAAGGAAATACTGGGCCGTTTATTCAATATACTTATGCGAGAATACAGTCTATTCTGCGTAAAGCAAATTTTGATTATGGCCAAGATGTAGTGGATTATACCTTAGATCCTAAAGAGAAAGAGGTGATGAAGCAATTGCAATTGTTTCCAGAAGTGATTCAGCAGGCAGCAACGCAACACAGTCCGGCTTTAATCGCGAATTACACCTACGACTTAGTGAAAGAGTTTAATTCGTTCTATCAAAATGTAAGCATTTTGGGAACCGATGTAGAAATAGAAAAAGTATTTAGAGTGCAACTCGCAAAAACAGTAGCACAAACCCTAAAAAATGCCTTCGGATTATTGGGAATTCAGGTTCCTGAAAGAATGTAATTTCCTTTCTTATTCTAAAGCGTCGGACTCCGTTCAGATGGAGAGGAGTTTACATTGTGTTGGTAGTAAGCAAAAAAAAGCGCTACATAACTTTAAGAAGAAGATCAAAATAAAGATATTGCCTAAAGAATGAACAATGAAAATTAAGCTGTAAATTTGAATTAATATGAAAAATACAGATAAAATAAGCTTAGAAAATGCTTATCGATTGTTTGAAACAGGAGATATCGGAAATATAGAAGTTGGTACTACCCAAGGTTTAAAACAAATTCATAAATATCTGTTTAATGATTTATATGACTTTGCAGGGATATTTCGGACGCAAAACATATCAAAAGGAGGATTTAGATTTGCTAATTCCATGTATCTAAATGAAATATTAGTGAAAATTGAACAAATGCCAGAAAAGACATTTGAACAAATTGTCTCAAAATATGTCGAAATGAATATCGCTCACCCTTTTATAGAAGGAAATGGAAGGACTATGCGAATATGGCTTGATATGATCTTAAAGAAACAAATACGAAATGTTGTCAACTGGCAGTATGTTGACAAAACATTGTATGTACAAGCAATGGAAAGAAGTCCAGTTAATGAGTTAGAAATAAAAACATTGCTTTCCAATAATTTGACAAAGGAAATTAACAGTAGAGAAGTTATCTTTAAAGGTATAGAGCAATCATATTATTTTGAAGGTTACGAAAAAGATGATAGCTACGAATAATCATAGGGTCAAATAGAAAATTGCGAAAATGCTGGTTAGCAACGACGTATAAAAATATCTCTGCTTCGGTTCGATTCTAGATTTGTTGTTTTGTACTTGTGCATTTAGGATAAACTTTTTTTCGCCACACATCATTTATAATTTTGCTGTAAATAAACTACTAAGACCTATATGAAATTCAATTTTTTATTACTACTATTTCTTTGTTTTAGCTGCGAAAATACGACTCAAACATCTGAAGAAGAATCTAATCCTATTGACACATCTTCCCTTACTAAAATTCAAAGAATGGAGAGTGTATCGTATGGAAAAGAAAGTCCAGACGCCACATTAAAAGATAGTAATGAATCTACTATTGCAATTAAATCTTTCAGAGGAAAACTATTGGTAATTGATTTTTGGGCAACTTGGTGCTCACCTTGTTTAAAAGAAGCGCCAATCTTTAAAGAAATAGCCGAAAAATATAAAGATTCAAATGTTGAATTTATTACTATCTCCATAGACCAAGATTATGAGGATTGGAAAAGTTATGTATTAGAAAAAAAATGGAATGGAAAAAATTATTGGTTTGGTATGCAGGAAGATAAGTCGCTATATTCATTCTTGTATTCAAATCACAAAGTGAATGAGGAGGAGGTAATATTAGTGAGACTTCCAAAATATGTAATAATATCACCAAACGGAAAAATTTTGAGTAATTCAGATTTAAGACCAAGCAAACCAGAGTTTGAGTTGGAAATTAAAAAGAATCTTAAATAAATAAGTGTACACTTTATCGTGTTAAAACAAGGGCTTGCTGTCGGTTCTCAATCTTACATTTTTTTTATGAATTCTTCTCAAAGCCACTCATTCGTCTTAGTATAAATTGAGATTATAAGAAATTTTTTAAGCAGGCCTCTTCTTAGTTCTGCTATTCTATTAAAACATAAGTCTAAAGATGAGGTTGGGCGTAATGCCTAAACCCTCTTGTTTCACCGTGAAGATTTTATCATTCCTTCTTTCATAATACGTATTGACGATATTTTTGGTGTCTAAGACATTCCAGATTGAAATTCCCGCGTAAGCATTAATCTTTGGGTGTATAGGAAATTGCTTGCTGGCAGAAAAATCTACTCGCACATAAGAATCTAAATCTACACTGTTGGGAGCAAGGTAATCAAATTGGTTATTCGCCAAGCCTTCTGCACTAATGGGCGTATAATGTTTCCCAGACCGCCACTTAACTCCGCCAGATATTTTTAGTTGATCATATTCGTAAGAGGTGGTAAAAGATAAAGAATTGGTGATTTCAATATTGCTGTCAAAAGCTTCTTCAGAGATAGATTTAAACGTATAGTCATTGTTGGTTAACGAGTAGCTAGCCCACGCATTGAGTCTTCCAAATCTTCTTTTTAATAAGAAATCGATGCCTCGAATATAATAATCTCCAATTAAAGATGCGTATTCATATTGATCTTGAAACCCTTGACTTCTAGAGGTAATTCCTTTTATTTTTTTGGTGTAAGCTTCAGTACTCGCTAACCAGTTGTTTTTATGGTAATGTACTCCTAAAGATAATTGATAACTTTTAAGAATGGGCACCTCTTCTTGATCTGATAGCTGCCATCGTCTATTTTCGATTCCTAAAAAATCTTTCTGAAAATCGATGATCTGCGTACTAGACTGACTTTTAACCTCTCCCAGAAATTCAAAAGAAAGGTGCTCAACCACTTTTTGATTAAGGCTGAATCTAGGTTCAAACAAAAACAAATTGAACTCCTCGAAATAATTAAGTCGGGATCCTAACTGAACCGAGGTTCTAAGATCATTAGACTTAAAAGATAAGGTGGAGAATAAAGCATAATTGGTCGCGTAAAGTTGACTGAAATTCCCCGACAAGGGATTGGTCATTTTTTGCACATTATCAATTCTGGTCTTTATAAAATCGAGTCCGTTTTCCCATTGCAAGCTGGGATCTAGCTTCCAAGAAGTAATAAACTTAAAGCTGTTTTCTATCACATCGTTTTCTTGGGCTAAATCTTGGGAAGTAATCGCATTGGCATTTTTTGAATCTAAGCGATAATCAGAAAAGTAATATTGAAGCTTTGTTTTAAATACATCGCTCCAAGCTCTTTTATAAAAAAGCCCGACTCCAAGACTGCTTTGAGAAAGCTTGCTGGTTTTGGTATTCACTTGATTATCGACCATAGCATTTTCCAAAAAGCTTAAATCATTGTCTAGATAAATTACATTAAAACGGAAAAAATCCTTTTTAGAAGCTTGGTACAGCCACCTTAGACTAAGGTCATAAAATGAAAACTCATCGTTGCTCTTTACACTTTGTTCGTTGTCTGTAATCTCTGTATTTTGAAAAGCCCTATCGTAATATTGGTTGTAGGTAGGTGTTTTAAAAACTCCGTTAATAGAGCTTCTAGCCGCTATTTTAACCGAGGAGTTTTTAAAAACGGGAACATCTACCAAGCCATAAACACTTAAGTAATTAACACCTGCTTCGGCATGAAAATCTTTTTCTATTTGATCACTGGTAGCAAGAGATATAATTCCTGAAACACTATTTCCGTAAGCGGAATTGGTTCCGTTTTTAATTAAAGAAACCCGTTGCGTCATATACGGATTGATGGCAGAAATAAGTCCGAAAAAGTGCCCCGATTGGTACATCCTAATTCCATCCCACAAGACTAGGTTTTGATCTTGCGTACCTCCTCTAATATTGAGGTCAGATATTTTTTCATTAATACTTTCTACACCGGGCAAGGCTCTAAGCGTTTGGAGTGCATCGGGTTCAATGAGCCCGGGAAGTACGCCAAAGTTGTCAAAATTAACTTCAAACGTACCTTGATCTTTTTTACTAATACCGCGTGCTAGATAATTGGAGATGAGAATGGTTTCCAGTTCTTCAATTTTCTCTGGAGTAAGAATGCTCCTCTTTTTTGTTATGGCAATAAATTTGTCGGAGACGATTTTAAAAACAAGAGAGGTATTTGCTTCAAGAAAACCAAGAATGTCTATAAAAGGCATTTCTTTGTTATAAAGAGGTACGTAAACCTCTTTTATATCATGATCTGCATAAGAAAAATTGTATTTGTAATTGGTCTCCAATTCTATAATTACCTGAGGTAAAGCAATAGAATCTTTGGTTGTTTGTGCGTTTAGCGCACTACAACAAAAACAAATTAGGATAAGTAAGTAGGTGTATAATTTTTTACTCACGGGCACTTACGATGATCTCGTCTTTTTGAATACTATAGTCTAATCCAAACGGCAAAGTGACAGATTTTATTGCTGTTTCTATGTCTTTATGGGTAAAACTACCAGTAAACAATTTTTCTTGATCTAAAGTAAGGTTTTTAGTTTGAATTTTAACCGCGTATTGTCTTTCAAATTCTTTAAAAACTTCCCTTAACGGAATACTTTTAAACGTACTTTTTCCTCGTAACCAACTAGAGCTATTGTCAAAATTCTCATATTGATTGAGTTGCTGATCGCGAAATGCAAGACTTTTTCCTGCAGAAAGCTTTATGGTTTCATTATTAATTTTCACTTCTACCAAACCTTCATAACAATCTACTTGTATAGATTCTTCTCGCTGCCTCACATTAAACTGCGTTCCAAGTACGGTAACTTCGCCTAAGTTGGTAATCACGGTGAATTTTTTCCCTTTAGCGACTTTAAAAAAAGCTTCTCCTGCTAAATGAATTTCCCTGTTTCCAGTCCAATTATCTTTAGAGTAAGAAATAGAAGAATTCGCATTTAAAACTACTTCTGAGTGATCGGGCAAACTCACTTGCTTGGTCACCTTTGCTAGGGTGTCAATATCGGTATAATTAGAATGGAAAAATAGAAAGTAAGATCCAATAGCGATCACTAAAATCGCGGCGATTCTAGGAAATCTGCTTAACCAAATATTCTTGGTTTTTTTCTCTTGTTTCTCTTTCTTTAGGTTTTCTAAGCCCTCTGTAATATCTACTTCTGGAGCTTTAAAATGGGCGGCTTTCTCTGCGATCTTCTTATAATCGTCAAAGCCTTCAATCCCTTGTAAAAATTGAATTTCTTCTGTAGATAAAGTTTCATTATCTAACCACTTCTTTATGATTTCTTCTTCTTTCATGCCTTATTTTCTACCTATAGAACAACTACTAGCTTATTTTTCCTACTCTATTTTTAAATTCCTTTGATTTCTTTACGGATTTTTTTTAGGGCGCCATAAATTCTTTTTTCAACAGCTTTTTGAGAAATATCGAGAATCTCGGCGATTTCTCTGTGTTTTTTGCCTTCCGTACGGTTGAGTAAAAAAGCAACCCGTTGAGCTTCGGTAAGGGTGGCAAGCGCTTTTTGGTATTTTTCAAGGTATTCTTTTTCTTCTAATAAATACTGCGGGTCTTGGTGATCTTGGTGTTTGGTTTTTTTCTTTTCATATTTCAAAACCACTTTTTGATGTTTTACCTCATTCAACATAAGGTTATTGGCGACGGTAAAAAGAAAACTTTTTGCTTTGCTTGGAGGAACTTTCTTGCAGTTTTGCCATAATTTTACAAAAGCTTCCTGCATTTTATCTTCGGGCTGAAGCACCTCTCCAAACTTGTAGTAAAGAAAGTCATGAATGTTTTTAGCATGTTTTTGATACAAACTAGCAAAAACACTTTCTTGGCAAACATGCTCGTGTAGATCTTTAGCCATTAAGTTGAGGTTTTTTTGTAAAATTAATAAAAAATATGAGTTGTCTATTAGGAGTTTTAGGAAATGTATTGTTTTATAGATGATTACCTATGGGAAATGCAAAAAGAATTTTAATTTCTTTGGCTTTTATAAAACTAGACCTTTTGTGAAAGTCTAAACACCGCAGAGAGTAAATAGTTTTTTGTTGTTTTAGTTTAAAGACCACTGTATTACTCAGTGGTCTTTTTTATGAATACGTTTTGCTATTTTCCTGCATTAAGACTTTATAGTTAAACATCTAATCCTTAACTTTGCAATTCCTAAAAATAGAAGAAAGCCTATGTTTGATAATTTAAGTGATAAGCTAGATAAAGCATTACACGTCCTAAAAGGACACGGACAAATTACGGAGGTTAACGTAGCAGAAACGTTAAAAGAAGTACGTCGTGCTTTAGTAGACGCCGATGTGAATTACAAAATTGCCAAAGAGTTTACAAGTACAGTAAAGGAAAAGGCTCTAGGGGAAGATGTATTAACTAGTCTTAAACCGGGACAGTTAATGGTTAAGCTTGTAAAAGATGAGCTTATTCAATTAATGGGAGGTGATGTCGCAGGAATCAATCTTTCTGGGGATCCTAGCATTATTTTAATGTCGGGACTTCAAGGTAGTGGTAAAACCACCTTTTCTGGTAAACTAGCCAACTTCTTAAAAACAAAAAAGACAAAAAAGCCTCTTTTAGTAGCTTGTGATGTTTACCGTCCAGCGGCGATAGACCAGTTACACGTGGTAGGAGAGCAGATAGGAGTAGAGGTATATTCAGATAGAGATACCAAAGATCCTGTAAAAATATCTCAAGATGCGATTGCTTACGCAAAAGAGCATGGATTTAATGTCGTGATTATTGATACAGCAGGACGTTTGGCTGTAGATGAGGTGATGATGACCGAGATTTCTAATATCCATAAAGCAATTCAGCCTCAAGAAACACTTTTCGTAGTAGATTCTATGACGGGTCAGGATGCTGTGAATACCGCAAAATCATTTAACGATGTATTGAATTTTGATGGGGTTATCTTAACCAAATTAGATGGTGATACACGTGGGGGAGCTGCGATTTCTATTAAATCTGTAGTGAATAAACCTATTAAGTTTATTGGTACGGGTGAAAAAATGGAAGCCATTGATGTGTTCTATCCAGAACGTATGGCCGACCGTATTTTAGGAATGGGGGATGTGGTTTCTTTAGTGGAGAGAGCACAAGAGCAATACGATGAAGAAGAAGCGAGAAATTTGCAAAAGAAAATCGCTAAGAACCAATTTGGTTTTGATGATTTCTTAAAGCAAATCCAGCAGGTAAAAAAGATGGGGAACATGAAAGACCTTGTCGGAATGATTCCTGGTGCTGGAAAAATGATGAAAGATATAGATATTGATGATGATGCTTTTAAACATATTGAAGCTATCATTCATTCGATGACCCTAGAGGAAAGAACACAACCTTCTTTGATTAACGCAAGTAGAAAAAAGAGAATAGGAAAAGGTTCTGGAACTTCGGTAACGCAAGTAAATCAGCTGTTAAAACAATTTGAGCAGATGAGCAAAATGATGAAGATGATGCAAGGCGGCGGCGGTAAAAAAATGATGCAGATGATGAAAGGAATGAAGTAACATACTATTTAGGGCTAAAGAGCAAAATCTTTAGCCTTTTTAATTCTTATAAGAATGACAATTTTAGACGGTAAAAAAGTAAGCAACGACATTAAAGATGAAATTGCTGCAGAAGTTTCTAAGATGAAACAAAAAGGGGAGAAAGTTCCTCATCTTGCTGCGATTATTGTAGGAAATGATGGCGCGAGCAAAACCTATGTAAATAGCAAAGTGAGAGCTTGTGAACGCGTAGGCTTTGAGTCTACCATGGTAAGAATGTCCAGCACGACAAGTGAAATAGAATTGTTGGAAAAAATTAAGGAGCTGAACGAAGATGATGCTATTGACGGCTTTATTGTTCAGTTGCCACTGCCTCCACAAATTAATACCCAACAAGTATTAATGGCGGTAGATCCAGATAAAGATGTAGATGGTTTTCATCCTACTAACTTTGGGAAGATGTCTTTGGATATGACCTCATTTATCCCTGCAACCCCTTTTGGGATTTTAGAACTTCTAGAACGCTATGATATTCCTACTAAAGGAAAACATACTGTAGTGATAGGAAGAAGTCATATTGTAGGGAGACCTATGAGTATTCTCATGGGAAGAATGGGCTTTCCTGGCAACTCTACCGTTACGTTAACACACAAATACACCAAAAACATTACACAAATTACTTCTCAAGCAGATATTATTATTGTTGCGGTAGGAATTCCACATTTCTTAAAAGCTGAAATGATTAAAGATGATGCCGTGGTAATTGATGTAGGAATTACAAGAGTACCTGATGAAACTGCAAAAAAAGGATATGTAATTACAGGAGATGCAGATTTTGATAATGTAAAAAAGAAAACCTCTTATATTACTCCGGTTCCAGGAGGAGTTGGTCCCATGACCATTGCGATGTTGTTAAAAAACACTCTCTTGGCAAGAGATCGTCATCGGTTGAGACAAAATAAATAGCGAGCATAAAGAAAGCCTCCATTTGGAGGCTTTTTTTATTAGGTATTGTCTGCTTCTTCAATTTTCCAATCGAGGTAATTGTGCAAATCTGTTTCAACAAATTTGAGAGCAAAAGTGAGCACACTCAAATCGTCTATATAACCTAGAACTGGAATAAAATCTGGAACCAGATCTAAGGGGTTAAGAATATATAAAAGCGAAAATATAATAGATCCTATGGTGAACCAAGGAACTTCGGTATATAGACCGTTTTTATAATCCTTCAGCATTTTTAGCATCAGCTTTGTCAAAGACGCATATTTCTCAAGAATGCCAGAGTTAGCAATTTTCTCTTCGATATCCTCTTCTTTAGAAATAGTCACATCCATATCTTCGCGAGAGGTTTTTGAAGCTTGCTTTTTTACATAAGCTTCATCAATTTTCTTTTCTTTATTAAAAATTCCCATAATTATAATGTTTTAGATTCTGTTTTATTGTCTACTTCTTTTGGTATTGGCTTATGAGTATTACTTTTTCCGTATTCTTTTTTATAAATCTTAACGATCAATAAAAATAAAGAAATTAGAAGAGGACCAAAAATAAGTCCGATAAATCCAAATAATGGTACTCCCACCACTACTCCAAGTAGGGTTATTAGGGGGTGCACATCAGACAATTTTCTTAATACATAAAGTCTGATGATATTATCAGTACTTCCTACAACAACGATTCCATAAATTAAAATAGCGATGGCTTGCCAATTATGCCCCTGAGCAAATAATAATATAGCTACCGGGAAAATTCCTATGGCGGTTCCTACAAACGGGATCATAGATCCTATAGTAGTAATGACAAACCAGAAGAAAGGATCGGTTACTCCAAAAATAAGAAAGCCTATCAAGGCGATAATTCCTTGGCAAATTGCTACTAAAGGAATTCCAATCGCATTGGCTTTTACCATTTCGGTACTTTCTTTTCCAATAAGACTTAAGTTTTCAGAGTTTAAAGGAACATATTCATTCATGGTTTCTCTAACTTGCTTTCTGTTAGTGAGCATGTAGTAGAGAAGAAAATACATGATTCCTATGGCTATGAAAGCATCAAAGGTACCACCAGCAACACTTTGTAAGTTGTTAGAAACCCAACTGCCAATCTCACTGGCATTAATTTCTTTGGTGAAATTGTAATTTACGGCGTGTTCCCAATCACTCATTTGTTGCTTGATTGCATTCACTACCTTTTCGGAATTGTTTACTGCTTTACCTATTTTTGAAGTAAGCATCAATACAATCCCTGCCGTTGGAATTAAAATTCCTATAAAGGAGAAAGCCATTAATGTTCCTGCTGCTAAATCTTGATTCCAACCTCTTTTTAAAAGTTTGGTCATCCACTTTTTTAGAAGGACATAAAAAGTAATTGCTCCAAGGACACCAGATAGGTAAGGAGCCATTTCTGCAAAAATAAGATATCCTAATACTACGATAAGTAGTAAAATGAATAATTGTCTAACAAATTCTGGTTGTAGTCTTTTCATATATTAGGAAGCAAATAGTTGGTCTGGGTCTTTAAAAGCTTTAAATTCTAGGGCATTACCACAAGGGTCGTAGAAAAACATGGTCATTTGTTCTCCTGTTTTTCCTTTAAACCTTATATAAGGTTCAATCTCAAACTGAACATCTCTTTGCTTTAATTGATCTGCAAAAGATTCAAAAATTTCCCAAGGAAGAACTACTCCAAAATGAGGAACAGGTACATTTTTTCCATCAATGGAACTTTGCGTAGAAGCACGATGCTCACCTTCGTCTAAATGGATCACCAATTGGTGACCAAAAAAATCATAATCTACCCAATGGTCGCTGCTTCTTCCTTCTTTAAAATGTAGCGTTTTGGTGTAAAAGACCCTCGCCTTTTGTAGGTCGTCCACAGGGATCGCTAAATGGAATGGTGGTACTTTTCTCATAAACTTAATTATTTCTTAAGGCTTTAATTAGTTCTTTCTTGTTCATTTTGGAACGATTTTTAATACCTACATTCTTGGCTTGCTCATAAAGCTCTTGTTTAGTCCATGCTTCATACTTTTTAGCTTCGCCTCCTTTTTTACCAGCATTTGGAGTATTAGCAATTCTGGCAGATTTCTCTTTACTATAGCCTTTATCTCTTAAAGCTTTATATTGATCTTCATTTTTGATTCTTGGCTTTTCCATTTTTAGTTAAAGTTACCAAGATCAAACGATAAAACCCTTAAAAATATGTTAGTTTTTTCTTCTGTTTTTTGCAGACCTAATATATTTTTTAGGAGCATCTTGCTCTGACGTCTTTGAGGAATCATCCTCTGTTTTGGTGGATGTGGAAACGATTTGACTCAGTTCTTCAAGCTCCTTCTCTGTAAGATCCCTATATTCTCCCACAGCCACATCCAAAGGAATATTTAAGACTCTAACTCGTTTTAGTTGTACCACTTCATAGTTTAGGTATTCGCACATACGTCTAATTTGTCTATTGAGACCTTGTGTAAGGATCAGTTTAAATTCGTGAGAACCTATTTTCTCTACTTCACATTTTTTGGTCACCGTATCTAAAATAGGAATTCCGTTAGACATTCTTTCTATAAAAGCTTCGGTAACGGGACGGTTTACTTTCACTAGGTATTCTTTTCCGTGATTGTTTCTAGAGCGTAGAATTTTATTAACGATATCTCCGTCATTAGTTAGTAGAATAAGGCCTTCACTGGGTTTATCAAGCCTTCCAATAGGGAAGATACGACTAGGATAATTAATGTAATCTATAATATTGTCTTTTTCTACACGAGTATCGGTAGTGCATACAATGCCTACAGGTTTATGAAACGCAATATAAACAGGCTTTTCTTTGGGAGAAATTAATTCGCCTAGAACTCTAACTTCATCTCCTTCAGAAATTTTTGCTCCCATTTCGGGAACACTTCCATTAATGGTAACTTTACCTTCTTCTATGAGTTGATCTGCCTTTCTTCTAGAGCAGTAACCGGCTCCACTAAGGTATTTGTTGATTCTGATGAGGTTTTCTTGAGACAAAATGTATGATTTAATGATTTATAAAAGAAAGCATGTGTTGGTAAACTTGCTCATTGTTTAGCGAGTGCCCGCCGCCTTCGGTAATAATTAATTCAGAGTTTTTCCATTCTTTATGAATTGCTTTGGAAGCAGCAATAGGAGCTATTTTATCATATTGATCATGAATTATAAGTCCGGGTTTCTTCACCTTTTTTGCAAACTTGGCAATAGAAAAATCTTCAAACTTATAACCTAACTCTTTATAAAAATGCTCTTCTAAGGTTTTCATCACTCGAGGCTTTAGCTGAAGTAGTTTTTGGTAGTCGCTCATGATTGCGGAAAGCTCTGATGGAGGTCCTAGCAATATCAACTTTTCTACGTCATTTTTAAACTGATGTTGATGATAAATCGTAGACATAGCACCAATACTATGACCAATAATCATTGCGGGAGAAATATGGTTGACCACTTCTTGTATGGCGTTTGCATACAAAGGAACATTAATCAGTCTTCCT
Source organism: Mesonia profundi (assembly GCF_031085155.1). Taxonomy (GTDB): domain Bacteria; phylum Bacteroidota; class Bacteroidia; order Flavobacteriales; family Flavobacteriaceae; genus Mesonia; species Mesonia profundi. Next base: position 89,295 of record NZ_JAVHUL010000001.1, read on the forward strand.
TCAGAATAACCGTGAGCGGGAGCATCAAAAGCAAAAACATCATAATTTTCTTTTTGAAGTTTTTTTATAAAGTCTTCCCAACGATGTGTATTGCTTTCCCAACCGTGAACCAATAGAATTTTCTTATTATTTCCTGGCCATCGGTAGGTTTGTATTTTTTTTTCCTGAAAAAGAATCACTTCATCTTTAGCCTTATCTAAAAAGGCTTCTTGCTCTGGCTTCACTTTTCCTTTACGTGGGGCACAAAAGAGGTCGAAAGCTTTTAAGGCTACTTTTTTAGGCTGAATTAGGTGCTGTGAATTAAACTGCATCCCAATGATTCTAGGTAGGTATTTTTTAAACTTTTTTTTCATTCGGTAAGCCAGAAAAATTAATGTGATTTTACACCTCGTCCGTATCTTTTTTTCTCTTTACAATTCCAATCCCTGCAAGAAAAAATATAAGTCCAATAATAGCAAAAGCCCAAGGACTCATGCCTATATTCATCTCTCCAAAAATTCCGAAAATGCCAAGAACTAAGCAAATCATTCCAGCAACGGTAAGTATGATTCCTAATATTTTAATCATCGTAATATGTATTGGTTAGAAAGCTAAAGTTATGGATTACTCGTTTCAACTCTTCTTTAATTAACATTTTCTAAAGGAAAAATTAATTTTTAGACGATTTTTTAATGATAGACATGGCAGTATCTTCTCCATAAAAGCCTAAAACACTAAGTTTTTCTTTAGTGTTATAATTTTGAAACCACAAAGAAATAATCTTTCTAATTTCTGGATAGTGTATAGAAAGACTATCAAAATCCTTAACAGGAAAAATTTGAAACTCTTTCAGAGCAGGAACCGCAATAATCTTATTTTTAAGTAATCCGTTATCACTAAGTCTTAAAACTCCAATGGGAATGACTTTTATCAAGCTTCCGCTAGGTTGACTTTCTGCTAAGACAAGAATGTTTAAAGCTTCGGCTTCTTCAGTATTTTTTATGTTGGAATAGGTAGAAGGAATAAATCCGTAGTTTCCTATATAAGGCAAAAAATTAATGCTTTTAGGTTGCCCATTAATGGAGTCGGTTATAAATTCTTTCTGCTCTCTATTGTATTTAATTTTTTTGTTGGTACCCGCGGGAATTTCTATGACAGCTTGTAAAGTGTCATTCACAAATGTAGGTAAATGATAATAATCTATGGGGTCTTTAGCAAATTGCTTAGGCGATTCCTCGCAACCTATAAAAGCTACAAGAATAAAAAACAGGCTGAGGTATTTCAAATAAGGGAAGTTTTAGGGGTTATTTCCAGCCAATCCAAAAATGCTTAATCTTGGCATCGTCAGGTATTTGGCTAGGCTCAATAGGAATGTCGGTATTATAGCGGGCGTCACCCTTAATGTACTCTTTGTCTATGGTGATGTAAGAATCAATCTCATCCAAAAAAATAACGGCGGTACGTAAGGTGTTCTCAATTCTAGAAATCCTGTAATGCGTCGTAATGTCTTTAAACGTGCTTTCTACCGTTAAGCCTTCGCTAGTTTTGTACCTTTTGTCTTTAATTTGAATATTCCCAATGGTACTGGTGCTGTCAAATTCTTTTGCAGGGTTCAATATGAGAAGAATATTTCCTTCTTTATCATAAATTAAGACCTCGTTTCTTCTTGAGAAACCATTATCAACCAAATTTCTTACAATAGAATCTTCTTTAAAAACTGAATCTATATCTTTTAATTGGGTCTTAGTATTCAAATAACCAATCTTACCTTCAGAAATTAAAAAGGGATTTTCTTCTTTCTCTTTAGCGCAAGAAATAATCAGTAAAATAAATAAGCAGCCAGCTAAGATAGGTTTTTGAGACATAGTCAATTAGTTTTAATAGTAACAAGAGGTAAAAGTAAGAATAGTATTTTTCTCTTAGAAATTTATTGATTATAATCTTTAAGCTTTTAAGCTATTTATTAAAGTTTTAATAAGGATTAACTATCTTTGCAGGCTATGAAGAAAGAAGAGATAGAGAAGCTGGTGGAGCAGGGAGAGATGCTTCCGTTAATGGAAGAGTTTTACACTATTCAGGGAGAAGGCTTTCATAAAGGAACGGCAGCTTATTTTATAAGAATAGGAGGCTGTGACGTAGGTTGCCATTGGTGTGATGTAAAAGAGAGTTGGGATGCAGAGAAGCACCCGCCTACCGCGACTAAAACCATTGTAGATAACGCCTTATCTTATAGTGATACCATTGTGATCACAGGAGGAGAGCCGCTTACTTGGGATATGACCAAAATTACACACGCGTTAAAAGAGCGAGGCGCAAAAATCCATATAGAAACCTCTGGAGCTTATCCTTTAACTGGAGTTTGGGATTGGATTTGTCTTTCTCCTAAAAAGTTGAAATTACCTACCGCCGAAATTTCAAAGAAAGCACATGAATTAAAAGTGATTGTGTTTAATAAACATGATTTCGCTTTCGCAGAAAAACAAGCAGAAAAGGTAAGTGAAAATTGTATTCTTTATTTGCAACCGGAGTGGAGTGTGAGAGATAAAATAGTTCCCTTAATTGTAGATTATGTGATGAAAAACCCGAAGTGGAAAGTGTCACTGCAAACACACAAATATTTGAATATACCTTAAATAAAAAGCCGTTTTAAATAATTTAAAACGGCTTTTTGTATGAGTATCAACGCTAACTATTCGACGTTTTTAAAAGGAATTTCAACATAGGTATTGTCCCATCCCATAAGTAAGTTAGCTCCGTTGGTGATAGGTTGAAATGCCATGGAGAACTCTTCAATAGGAGCTGCAGCAGTTCTTGCAGGAGCTTTAATTCTCATTAAATCTTTATCTGGATCGTAATTATTAGCAGTTCCCCAAACGTGAACCTTCTTGTTTAAAATAATGGTCCATTCGGTCTTATTGGGAATGGTGTATAGCGTGTAGGTTCCAGAAGGAATGTTCTGTCCCATAACCGTCATATCATTGTAGATAGTGACCTCTGTAGCTTCATTAGCTCCAGTTCTCCAGATTTCGCCATAAGGGACGAGGCTTCCAAAGATCTCTCTGTCGTTTTTACTAGGTCTACTGTAAATAACTCTAGCCATAGGAGAGTGATTTTCATTTCTAATGATGGTGACATCCATCGGACTTTTATCAATGTCAGAAAAATCTTGCGCATTTAGTGTCGACGTCGAAAAAAAGACTACAAACAAGAGGTAAATTAAATTTTTCATAAAAATATATTTTAGTAAATGTAACTTTTTATTTTTTTTTACGGAATAAATTATGGCTTAAGTTTTAAATATGAAAATAATAAAGCTATTATAGTTAATTGTTAATAACTTAAACCATTGAAGAAAGTAATGATTTCCGTAAGAGGAAGGCTTTCTCTATATTTGTTTCTAGTAGTAATTTTTGATATATATGAGCGAAGAAATTAAGAAAGATTATTCAGCCGATAGTATTCAGGCGTTGGAAGGAATGGAGCACGTAAGAATGCGTCCATCAATGTATATTGGAGATGTAGGGAATAGAGGTTTGCATCACTTGGTTTACGAGGTGGTAGATAACTCTATCGATGAAGCTATGGCAGGTCATTGCGACGCCATAGATGTTGTTATTAATGAAGATGGCTCTATTACCACTAAAGATAATGGACGTGGTATTCCTATTGACCTTCATAAAAAAGAGGGCGTTTCTGCTTTAGAAGTGGTGATGACCAAGATTGGAGCTGGAGGAAAGTTCGATAAGGATTCTTATAAAGTTTCTGGAGGACTTCACGGGGTAGGAGTAAGTGTTGTAAATGCACTTTCTGAGCACTTACATGCGGTGGTTCACAAAAACGGTCAGCTTTGGGAGCAAGAATATTCAAAGGGGAAGCCTTTATATCCTGTAAGAAATGTAGGAGAGACTGATTTTACTGGAACCGTAGTTACTTTTCAGCCAGATTCTAGTATTTTTAAGGAAAGTACAAGATACAATTATGATACGCTTGCAAGTAGATTAAGAGAATTAGCTTACTTAAATAAGGGAATTAAGATTTCTTTGATTGATAAGCGTGAGAAAGAAGAAGATGGAGAGTTTAAGCAAGATCATTTTCATTCAGAAGAAGGACTTAAAGAGTTTATTCGTTTTCTAGATGCAACTAGAGAGCCAATTATTAGCGATGTGATTTCTATGGAAGGGGAAAAGAATGAGATCCCTGTAGAAGTAGCGATGGTGTATAATAACTCGTATAATGAAAATTTACATTCTTACGTAAATAATATAAACACCCACGAAGGAGGGACGCACCTTTCTGGATTTAGAAGAGGACTCACTTCTACCTTAAAGAAGTATGCAGATGCTTCTGGAATGTTAGACAAGCTAAAGTTTGAAATTGCAGGAGATGATTTTAGAGAAGGATTAACCGCTATTGTTTCTGTAAAAGTAGCCGAGCCTCAATTTGAGGGTCAGACGAAAACTAAGTTAGGAAACCGTGAGGTAACTTCCGCAGTTTCTCAGGCGGTTTCAGAAATGTTAGAGATTTATTTAGAGGAGAATCCTAATGATGCTAAAGTAATAGTTCAAAAAGTTATTCTAGCAGCACAAGCCCGTCATGCCGCAAAAAAAGCGCGAGAGATGGTGCAGCGTAAAACCGTGATGAGCGGTGGTGGTTTGCCAGGGAAACTGTCAGATTGTTCAGAGCAAGATCCAGAACAGTGTGAAGTATTCTTAGTCGAGGGAGATTCGGCAGGGGGAACTGCAAAGCAAGGTCGTGACCGAAATTTTCAAGCTATTTTGCCGCTTCGAGGTAAGATCTTAAATGTGGAAAAGGCCATGAAACACAGGGTTTTTGAAAACGAAGAAATTAGAAATATTTACACAGCACTTGGAGTAACTATTGGTACCGAAGAGGATACTAAGGCATTGAATCTTTCGAAATTACGTTATCATAAAATTGTGATTATGTGTGATGCTGATGTTGATGGTAGTCACATTGCAACCCTTATTTTAACTTTCTTCTTCCGTTATATGAAAGAGTTAATTGAGGCGGGACACATTTATATTGCGACTCCTCCTTTATATTTAATCAAAAAAGGAAGTAGAAAACGCTACGCTTGGAGTGAAAAAGAGCGGGATGAAATTACCAACGAATATGCAGGAAGTGTAGGTATACAGCGTTACAAAGGTCTTGGAGAGATGAATGCAGAGCAGTTGTGGGATACCACGATGAATCCAGAATTTAGAACTTTACGTCAAGTAACCATAGATAATGGTACCGAAGCAGATCGTATTTTCTCTATGTTAATGGGGGATGAGGTTCCGCCAAGACGAGAGTTTATTGAAAAGAATGCTGTTTATGCAAATATTGATGCATAAATAATCATAATATATGACCTGAAAAAAGTCCATATTTCTTTAAATATGGGCTTTTTCTTTTTAAATTCATATCTTCAAGCCATGATTTAAGTAAAAATGAGTTTGAGCTCTTTTCTCTTGCTTTTTTCTGTTATCATTTTCGTTTAAAGTGATTTCAGTGAATTAACAAGAATATCCTAAAAGACGTGACCAAATTTGATGAGTTTAGTTTTTATGAAGGAATTGCTTATTTTTTTTGCAGAAGTAGATCTTAGTCTAAAATTGCTTTAACTGACAGAAATCTAAGTCATTTTTTAGGATTTTATAGATAAAAATAAGAACTTAGAAGCGCCTCCACTCTAAACGCAATGATAAGCGCTCTAGTGTGAGCTTTAATTAAGCCCAGAATAATCGAGAATTTTTTAAGCTTGCTCTAGGGATTGGATATGAATCATTTAAAATAGATAGTATGAAAAAGTTAATTTTAATCATTTGTATACTGGCGGGAGCTCAGCTTTCTGCTCAAAATAGTATTCAGGAATTATTAAACGCAGGAGTTGATGATGCCCAAACATTTATGAGCTCGTATTTTAAACCTGGTGCTGCAGGGGCTCTTTATGCGGCTAATTCGGGTTGGTATAATTCCGCGAAAGCGAAAAAATTCTTAGGTTTTGAAATTTCTATAGTTGGGAATATGTCCTTCGTTGGAGATGATCAGAAGAGTTTTATCTTAGATGTAGACGACTACAATAATATTAGGTTGCCTTCGGGTCAAAATCAAATAGAAGTCGCTACCGTTTTTGGAGTGAATCATCCAGATGCGACCGTGTTAATTAATTATATCATGCCTAATGGAAGTACAGAAACAGTTGAAATAGAACTTCCCCAGGGAGCAATTAATCAAACTTTAGATGCGGTGCCAGCTGCTTTTTTGCAAGGTTCTGTAGGCTTGTTTAAAGGTTTTGAGGTGAAAGCTAGATTTGCACCAAAAGTTAAATATGATGAGGTAAGCGCTGGTCTTTATGGAGCAGCACTTCAGTATGAGATTACCAGTTTGTTGCCTGCAGATAAATTATTTCCCGTTGCCGTTTCTGCTTTAATAGGATACACGCATTTTGATGCTAGTTATGATTTAGACCACACGTCTATCCAGGCAGCTGACCCTAATATAAATACAAGCATGTCTAGTTTTAATTTCTCGGCTATAGCTTCTACCAACCTCCCTATAATCAATTTTTATGGTGGCTTAAACTATATGACTGGAAATGCTAAAACGAATCTTGACGGAGAATATACCTTTACGGAAGGAGCGCTTCAAGGGCAAACCATTAAAGATCCTTTACGTATAGAAAACAGCGTAGATGGAGTTTCGGCAACTTTAGGATTTAAATTGAAATTAGCTTTTATTGGTTTGAATGCTTCTTATAGCTTTCAAGAATATGATGCGGTTAGTGTAGGACTTAATTTTGGGCTGTAACCTAAAGTCTCTTAGCTGGTTTTGAGGAATAATATTTCTTTTTATCCTAATTTTAGGAGGCATTTAACCTTAGAATTGGCTAAAAAAGCAAAAGCTTTTCGTATTTTAGCAACTTTAAAATTAATCACATAAAATTATAATATAATGAAAGTTACAGTTGTAGGTGCAGGGGCCGTTGGCGCAAGTTGTGCAGAGTATATCGCTATTAAAAACTTTGCTTCAGAAGTAGTCTTGTTAGATATTAAAGAAGATTATGCTGAAGGTAAAGCTATGGATTTGATGCAAACTGCATCTTTAAATGGTTTTGATACGAAAATTATCGGAAGCACGAATGATTATTCAAAAACTGCAGGTAGTGATATCGCTGTAATTACAAGTGGAATTCCGCGTAAACCAGGAATGACGCGGGAAGAATTGATAGGTATTAATGCTGGAATTGTAAAGGAGGTTTCTTCAAACATCATTAAGCATTCACCAGATGTGACCATTATCGTGGTGAGTAACCCCATGGATACGATGACTTATTTGGTACATAAAACCACAGGTTTGCCAAAGAATAGAATTATAGGTATGGGCGGTGCTTTAGATAGTGCTCGTTTTAAGTACCGTCTAGCGGAAGCTCTAGAGGCGCCAATCTCTGATGTGGACGGAATGGTAATTGGAGGTCATAGTGATAAAGGAATGGTGCCGTTAACGCGTTTGGCAACTAGAAACTCTGTGTTGGTATCTGAATTTATTTCAGAAGATCGATTAAATCAAGTTTCTGAAGATACTAAAGTAGGCGGAGCAACCTTAACTAAAATGTTAGGAACAAGTGCTTGGTACGCACCAGGAGCAGCAGTTTCTGGATTGGTACAAGCCATTGCTTGTGATCAAAAGAAAATTTTCCCTTGTTCCACCTTACTTTCAGGAGAGTATGGATTAGATGATTTGTGCATTGGAGTTCCTGTGGTATTAGGAAAAGGAGGAATTGAAAAAATTGTAGAGATTAAGCTAGATGAAGCCGAAGCAAATAAATTGAAAGAAAGTGCTGAAGGAGTTAAGAAAACCAACAGTCTTTTAGAGTTATAAGCATCTATTTAAAAGCTTAAAAAGTAAAGCCTATGGAGACGAAAGTTTCCATAGGCTTTTTTTGTGAAATTTATCTTAAAAAAACTATTGCCATTTCTTTTTTGAAACCCTATATTTGTCCGTTTTTAAAATGAGATTAATAAATAATTTAAGTAATAATGCAGAATAAGGGAATCATAAAGCTGTTCGCAATTTTATTCGGATTGGTAAGTATTTACCAATTATCGTTTACTTTTATCGCTAATAGTGTAGAAGACGATGCGGAAGCTTTTGCAGCTCAAAGAATAAGCAGTGACGTGGAAGACTATCATGCTCTTAGAGAGATAGAACAAACGAGGTACTTAGATTCTATAGGGAATAATGAAATTATTTCGGGAATCACTTACAACACTGCCAAAGATAAAGAGCTGAACAAAGGTTTGGATTTAAAAGGAGGGATCAATGTGATCTTGCAAATATCTGTAAAAGATATTTTACGCGAGCTTGCTAATAACTCCAAAGATCCTGCTTTTAGTAAAGCTTTAGCTGGAGCTGATGAATTGCAAAAAACGAGTCAGGATGATTATGTAGACCTGTTTTTTGAAGCTTTTGAAGAAATTCCTGATGCGCGTTTAGCCTCTCCCGATATTTTTGCAAATAAAAACTTAAGCGACGATATTACTTACGATATGACCAATGCGCAAGTAAAGCCTGTCATTCGTAAGAGAATTGACGAGAGTATTACTTCTGCTTTTGAAGTATTAAGAAAGCGTATCGATAAGTTTGGGGTAACGCAGCCTAATATCCAACGTTTAGGAAACTCTGGTAGAATTCTAGTAGAATTACCAGGAGCTAAGGATATTGAACGTGTAAAAGGTTTATTGCAAAGTACAGCACAATTAGAATTTTGGCATGTATTTAAAGGACAAGAATTAGCGCCTTTTATTAGTCAAGCAGATAGTAGATTAAGAGACATCTTAAAGCCTACGGAAGAAACTACAAAAGCAAGCGACTCTACAGCTATAGATTCTACAAAAGCTTCTGAAGAAGATGACATCGAAGATTTATTAGCAAATGCTGAAGATGAAGAGCAAGGGGATGATATTACCAAAACAAATCCTCTTATTGGATTGATTAAAGCAGGGGGAGGACAAGGTCCTGTAATTGCTACTTTCTCTGTCAAAGATACCGCCTTAGTAGGGAAGTATTTAAGAATGTCACAAGTAAGGTCTTTATTACCAGCAGAACAGCGTTACGCAAAATTTGTATGGGGTAAATCTTCAGATGCAGATGAGTTAATCGATTTATATGCTTTAAAAGCAAACAAAACAAATCAGCCAGACCTTAGTGGTGGGGTGATTACCAATGCAACGCAGACTTACGATCAGTATGGGGGAGTTGCAGTTTCTATGGAAATGAATGGAAAAGGAGCTAAAAGCTGGGAAGAAATGACCACCGTAGCTTTTAATAATCGTTCTCAGATAGCTATTGTTTTAGATGATATTGTTTACTCTGCCCCGGGGCTTTCAACAGGTCCAATATCTGGAGGTAGAAGTGAGATTACAGGAGATTTTAGTGTAGCTGAGGGTCAAGATTTAGCAAACGTATTAAGAGCAGGTAAGTTACCAGCCTCTGCAGATATTGTACAAAGTGAAGTAGTAGGTCCGTCCTTAGGGCAGGAAGCTATAGATAGTGGTATTTTATCTTTCGCCATCGCTTTAGGCTTTGTATTGATTTGGATGTTCTTCTATTATGGAAAAGCGGGTCTTTTTGCAGATATTGCATTAGCGGTAAATATCTTGTTTATTTTTGGAATATTAGCAGGATTAGGAGCGGTGCTTACGCTTCCTGGAATTGCAGGTATTGTATTAACCATTGGTATGTCAGTAGATGCTAACGTACTTATCTTCGAACGAATAAGAGAGGAGCTAGCCAAAGGGAAAGCTCAGGTCGATGCGATTAAAGATGGGTTTAGCAATGCGCTTTCCTCTATTCTTGATGCGAACATAACCACTGGTTTAACGGGGATCATCTTATTGATTTTTGGAACGGGACCTATTAAAGGTTTCGCAACTACTTTATTAATTGGTATTTGTACCTCTTTATTTACAGCGATTTTTATCACGCGTCTGTTTATTGATAAATATGGTAAAAATGGTAAATCTTTAGATTTCTCTACAGCGGCAACAAAGAATTTGTTTCAGAATGTAGCGATCAAATTTATCGCGAAAAGAAAAATTGCTTACATTATTTCTGCGGTTGCAATTGTATTCAGTTTAGGGTCTCTATTTGTAAACGGTCTTAATCAAGGGGTCGATTTTGTTGGAGGAAGAACCTATACCGTGAGATTTGAGAAGACAGTGAATGCTACTGATATTGAAAAGAAATTAGTAGAGACTTTTGGAAGTGCTGAAGCAAAAACTTTTGGGGCAGACAATCAGTTAAAAATCACCACTAAATATAAAGTGGAAGAAGAAGGAACCGAAGTAGATAATGAGATTTCAAGAAAATTATTTGAAACCCTTCAGCAAGACTTACCTAAAAACATAACCTATGAGCAGTTTAATGTTGCTACTGGGGGAGAAAGTGAAGTAGGGGTAATGTCTTCTATGAAAGTAGGACCAACCATCGCAGATGATATTAAGAAAGCATCGATCTGGGCAGTATTAGGTTCATTAATTGTAGTATTCTTATACATCTTATTTAGATTTAGAAGATGGCAATTTAGTTTGGGTGCGGTGATTGCAGTTTTCCACGATGTATTAATCATCTTAGGAGTGTTTTCTATCTTTAGAAACTATATGCCTTTTAGTATGGAAATCGATCAAGCTTTTATCGCTGCGATTCTTACGGTAGTAGGTTATTCCCTGAATGATACCGTGGTTGTATTCGATAGAATTAGGGAGTACTTTAACGAGCATAAGACTTGGGCATTTAGCAAAACGATTAATGCGGCATTAAACAGTACCATTAGTAGAACTGTAAATACCTCTTTAACAACATTAATCGTGTTGTTAGCGATCTTTATCTTTGGAGGAGAAAGCATTAGAGGATTTATGTTTGCCTTAATCATTGGGGTTGTTGTAGGTACTTACTCTTCATTGTTTATTGCAACACCAGTAATGTACGATACCGCTAAAAATAAGAGTGAAGACTTATTAGCTAAGAAGGAAGAAGAAGTTGAAGAGGAAGAGGATGTGATCTAATTCCGATTTACTTATAGAACAAAAAAGCCATCAATTTTGATGGCTTTTTTTATGGAAAAATCAGAAAGTGATGCTGATGTTTTTTTGCTTGTAAATGGTAAATATGGCACGAGCTTTAAGCTCGCGCCAGCGACAGGTAGATACCATTTAACTTTGAACTTTGCTTGCGCGGTAGCTACTTGTAGTATTGATTCTTAATTCTGTTGGGTTGAGTCAAGTCCGTACTAATACAATACTTCTGTTGGCGCGGGCGTCTCGCCCGTGTTTCTCATACAAATCTGGCACTATATCATCTATCCCAAAAACCAATAGCATCAATTTCAATAACCGCATCAAGTGCTGCATAATTTTTGGCGCTGCTGTGTTTCCATTCCCAGGGTTTTGTAACCAATCCAGCTTTTACGGGATTGTTATGTATATAATTAACTTTTTGTTTGATAACGTGCGGACTCCATAATTCTATAGGATGGTTGTTCTGTTGCCAAAACTGATAGTTTTTTATATTACTATTTTTTTCTCCAGCACGTTTAAACATCGATAGCATCCATTCTCGTCTACTTTCCTTGGGATGGGCTATAATACTTTCAATCATCTTTTTTGAGGTAAAACCCTTGAAGTCTCTCAACAATCCAGAAGGATTTTCGTTATCGTCTCGGAATATCAGATGTATATGGCTAGGCATAATGCAATACGCAAAAAGAAGCATCCCTTTGTTTTTCCGGCAATAGTCTAAACTATCTGTGATTACATTAAAATAGGCCTCTCTAGTAAAAACGTCAATCCAGTTGATAACTGCAAATGATATAAAATATGCAGCATTAGGATTGTGAAATTTATATTTCCTGCTCATAGTATTTTTGATTATGATCAAAGATACTGTAAGTTAGGCTTTTAGTAATGGTTTTAATTGTTTAGAGGCTGCGTAAGCACGAGCTACAAGCTCGCGCCAACGGAGGTTTCCATGGCTAGCGCGAGCGTCTCGCTCGGGCAAACTAGTATAAGCTCCCTTTAATCTAAATAGAAAATAACAGAATCTCCTTCCCTAATATTCCAATGCTTGGCTAGACCTCCATTAATTTCTAAAACGTATTTAGCTGGAGCTTGAGAAGGAATAGGAGTTTCATCAAAAGGCTTTGCGTCGCGTTGAATGTCTACCACTTTGTTATTTTTATTGATATATACCAAATCTAGAGCGATATGGGTATTTTTCATATAAAAGTTCGGGCGGGGCCTTTCCTCTTCGTAGATGAAAAGCATGCCTCTATCTTCTTGCATCGTTTTGCGATACATCAATCCGGTTTGTTGTTCGTAAGAACTCACGGCAGTTTCAATTTCGAGCTGCTTTAGAGTATCTCTTTCTGAGTTTAGAAAATAGAGCTCGCCGTCTTTTTTGAAAGTGATCTCGGCGGTGGTGACGGGTTTATTCTTAGCATCTTCGTTACATGCCGTAAAGAGCAAAACAATTCCGCCTACGAGCGTAAAACTTCTAAGTATTTTTATCATAGTATTATGCGGTAGTTGGAGTAGTATTCGTTTTTCTGAAGATAAGGTATAAGCCAAAAAGTATAAAAGGAAGACTTAACCATTGCCCGGTATTTAAGGCCCAAGCAGCTCTGTCTTCTACTTGTGCTTCTTTTATAAATTCTACAAAGAATCTAATGGACCATAATAAGACTAACCAGACACCAAATATATAGCCTAATTTTTCTCTTTTGTTGGTTTTCCAGTAGAGGTACCAAACAACAATAAAGACAATCACGTAGCAAGCTGCCTCATAAAGCTGTGCAGGGTGACGCGGAAAGCTCTCTCCTAGTTGCTTAAAGATAACGCCGTAATCTGTACCTGTTGGTTTTCCTATAATTTCTGAATTGATAAAGTTTCCAATTCTAATAAAAACTCCGCCACTCGCTACAGGAATCACAATCCGATCTAGAATCCATAGCATCGGTTTCTTGACCACGTTTTTGGAGTAGAAATACATCGCTATAATCACACCGATAGCTGCTCCGTGACTCGCTAAACCTTGAAATCCTGTGAATTCAAATGTCGGGACAAACCTTGCGGGTAAGATGATGGATAAAGGATCTTCGAGAAAAAGTTCGGGTTGGTAAAAAATAACGTGACCCAATCTTGCCCCAAGCAATACCGCAATTACGGTGTACATAAAGATGGCATCCAGCTCTTTTTGGCCCATACGTTCCCGTTCGAAGATGCTTTTCATCAAGTACCAGCCTAGGGTAAAGGCGACTAAATACATAAGGCTGTAATACCTAATCATAAAAAAGCCTAAATCGATTCCTTTAGAAGGATCCCAAACAATAGCGTTTGCTAACATGAGCTGTGGTTTAAATTTGAAGTGGTAAAGATAAAAATATGAATTTGTTTACACGGAGTTTCTTTCAGTTTTATGTTTAGCGTCTTTTGGGGGCACAGGATCATATCCTGAAGCTCCCCAAGGATGACATCTTGCGATTCTTTTTACAGAAAGAACAAGGCCTTTAAAAAGCCCGTGTGTTATAAAAGCTTCTTTCGCATACGACGAGCACGTAGGCTGAAACCTGCAGGAAGCTGGCGTTAATGGAGAAATATAATTCTGGTAGATTTTAATAATACCTAAAAAGGGAGCGATTAAAATCTTTTGAAGGTTCATGAGATTGTTTTATAAGGTATACGAAGTTCCTTCCCGACTGTCTTTAAGCTCAATATTTAAATGGGCCAACTCATCTCTAATTTGATCACTCAGTGCAAAATCTCTATTGAGGCGTGCTTTTTTTCTCAATTCGATAAGAAGCTCTACCAAGTTTTCCATGCGACTGGTGTCATCATTGGTCGTCTTGCTTTGACTGGTCATAGGAACTAAACCTAGAATATCAAACGCAAATTCGTGCATGCTTTGATGTAGTAATTCTTGATCCTCTTTGGTGATGCTTGCTTTTTCTGCAGCGATCGAATTGATTTGTTTTACCGCATCAAATAATTTGGCGATGAGAATAGGACTGTTAAAATCATCGTTCATCGCGTCATAGCATTCTTGCTTCCAAGTTTTAAAATCAAAGTTAGAACTCTTGTGAGGTTTTAACTGCGGAATAAGTGCAATAGCATCCATCAAGCGCTGGAAACCTTTTTCGGCAGCGGTTAAAGCTTCGTCAGAAAAATCTAAAATGCTGCGGTAATTGGCTTGAAGCATAAAGAAGCGAGCTACAGACGGGCTGTAAGCTTTAGAGAGCACGTCGTTGTTTCCGGTAAATAAATCTTTAGGAAGAATATTGTTTCCGGTACTCTTCGCCATTTTTTTTCCGTTAAGGGTAAGCATATTCGCGTGCATCCAATAATTTACAGGATCTTTTCCGCTGGCTGCTTTTCCTTGCGCGATTTCACATTCGTGGTGCGGGAATTTTAAATCCATTCCGCCGCCGTGAATATCAAATTCTTCACCCAAATATTTGGTACTCATTACGGTACATTCTAAATGCCAACCAGGAAAACCAACGCTCCACGGGGAAGGCCAGCGCATAATGTGCTGGGGTTCGGCTTTTTTCCAAAGGGCAAAATCCTGCGGATTCTTTTTATCGGTTTGTGCCGCTAGTTCTCGGGTATTGGCAATCATATCCTCTAGCTTTCTTCCGCTAAGGATACCGTATTGATTAGATTCGTTATATTTTATCACGTCAAAATAAACAGAACCATTAGCTTCATAAGCCAAGCCTTTGTCTATAATGTCTTTAATGATTTCAATTTGCTCCACAATATGACCCGTAGCTGTCGGCTCAATACTAGGAGGGATGTTGTTAAATTTTTGTAGGGTGTTATGAAAGTCGACTGTATATTTTTGAACCACTTCCATAGGTTCAATTTTTTCTAAACGCGCTTTCTTGGCGATACGATCTTCTCCAGTTTCGGCATCATCTTCTAAGTGACCTGCATCGGTAATATTTCTTACATAGCGCACTTTATAGCCCAAATGCTTTAAATACCTAAACACGAGGTCGAAAGAAATAAAAGTTCTACAGTTTCCTAAGTGTACTTTATTGTATACGGTAGGGCCGCAAACATACATGCCTACGTAGCCTTCGGTAATCGATTGAAACACTTCTTTCTCGCCTTTAAGAGAATTGTAAATCTTTAATTCTTGATCTTGGTATAAAGCCATAAACTTAGTAATTGATTTTAATACTCACTTTGATTCCAAAACTTAGCTTTTGTCACTTTCGAAACTTCGGGCGAGCGGAGTTAAAAGGTTAAAAAAAGCATCTCGACTCCCCACCAGAATGAATTCTTTCGGGCTGGCGCTCGAAGCGACATCAAAACTATTATTGTATTACATTGGACGCTAAGTCGACATTAATAATTGATTTTTAATTGCTACTGAAGAGTTTGGTTTCCGCAGTTCTTCTTGGGATTTAAAAATCGGTATCCATATTGATATAATCTAGAAACTCTCTTTTGGTCGCTGCTTCTTTAAACTGACCTCCAAATTCACTTGTAACCGTGCTACTTTCAATATCGCGAATTCCTCTACTGTTTACGCAAAGGTGTTTGGCATCAATCACACATGCCACGTCTTTAGTTCCTAATACGGCTTGTAATTCTTGTACAATTTGCATGGTTAAGCGCTCCTGTACTTGTGGTCGCTTAGCAAAATAATCAACAATCCGATTCATTTTAGAGAGACCAACAACGGTTCCGTTAGAGATATAAGCGACGTGAGCTCTTCCTACAATTGGTAGTAAGTGATGCTCGCACGTAGAATAAACCGTGATGTTTTTCTCTACGAGCATTTCGCCGTACTTGTAGTTATTATCAAATACAGACGCTTTTGGTTTGCGTTGTGGGTGCAAACCAGAGAAAATTTCTTGTACAAACATTTTGGCCACCCGCTTAGGGGTCCCTTTAAGACTGTCATCGGTAAGGTCCATTCCTAGGGTTTCTAGAATATGGTTCACATCTTTTTCAATGAGATCCATCTTCTCCTCGTCAGACATATCAAAAGCATTCTCTCTAACAGGGTTCTCTGTACTCGATGCAATATGGTTGTCACCAAATTCTTCTATAGTATCCAATATCTTATCTATTTTCATGAATCAAATCTGCTTCATCAGTTTAAGGATGCAAAGATAAAGAATTTCCTTTTTAAATAAACTGATTCTAGAGCTAACTTAATAAATGAGAGAATTTAACTTTATTTTAATAAAATTTTGTTATTTTTCACGCTTCAATCCAAATTTGAATGCCCCAAATAATTCAAATCTTTTTGCACTTAGTTTTGGTTATAGGGGGAGATTTGTAAGTAGGATTGTTGTATAAATAGAAAACCCTAGTGAGGCTCTCGCTTTTGATGAGACTCTACATATGAAACCTACCTTATGAAAGCAAAACTACTACTGCTATCTGTCCTTTTTAGTCTCTCTTCTTATGAAACATTTGCTCAGAATGTGATTAGTGGAACGGATACGAATGTCTCTCAATGTACGGACAATTTTTATGATAATGGAGGTCCTAATGGAGGTTATGCTGATATTGATGGAGGTGGAACAGAGATAGTTACTATATGTTCAGATGATCCAAATTTGGTGACTCAGGTGGAGTTTACCTCTTTTATGTTAGCTGCTGGTGATGTTTTTAATGTTTATGATGGAGATTCTACTGGAGCTCCATTAATGGGAGCTTATACAAATGGTAATAATCCAGGAACGGTTTTCGCTTCGGGGAATAACGCTTCAGGATGCTTAACCTTTGAGTTTGTGACTGATGGTGCTTTTTCACCTTTAGCAGGTTGGAAGGCTGTCATTTCTTGTAGAGAGCCTTGCGAACCTATAGATCTAGAAATAATTAATGTGACGCCCGGAGAATTAGTAGGAGATACTTATAATATAGGACAAGGTCAGGTGATTACTTTTGAAGGGGAGGCTGATTTTTTAGGTGCAGATCCTACGGGAGCCACGTATGAGTGGGGTTTTGATAATGGCCAATCAGGTACTGGTGCAACAGCAACTACCACGTATAATAACACAGGGGTTTATGATGTGGTTTTAACGCTTACTACCGCAGATGGTTGTATGACTACGGTTACGCAGCAGGTAGAGGTCTTTTCTAATTTTATTGATGTAGATGATACCTATACAGATAGTGAACTGGTAGATTTACTTATTAGTGGGACCTGTGCCAATTATTCTAATATATCCTCAGTAACCAATACTTCCAATAAACAATATGGTTATTTTACAGCGCAATATTCAGATTTTCCTTTCCAAGACGGAATTGTGATTAGTACGGGTTTTGCCGCTAATGCAGAAGGACCAAATGCCTTTCTTAATCTTGATAGCACCGGTACAGGAAGTGATCCAGATCTAGATGCAGAGTTGAATACAGGTAACTCCTTAAATGATAGAGCTTATATCCAATTCGACTTTGTTCCTTATGTAAGTGAAATCAATTTTAATTTTATTTTTGCATCAGAAGAATATAGAGGTACTTTCGCTTGTACGTATTCAGATTCGTTTGCCTTTTTATTAACTGATTCTGCCGGAAATACCACCAATTTAGCGGTGCTTCCAAATACAACAACTCCTATTACGGTGCCAAATGTACATCCAGCAAATAATCAATGTGGTGCAGTTAACGAACAATACTTTGGTCAATTTAATGGACAAACAGATTCTGCTATCGGATTTGAAGGACAAACTGTTGCTTTAACGGCTACAGGAACTGTAAACCCTGGGGAAACCTATACGATTAAATTAGTAGTGGCAGATGAAAGAGATACGAGCCACGATAGTGCTGTGTTTTTAGAGGCAGGAAGTTTTGAGCTTGGGGCTAATCTAGGAACCGATGTGGTTTTAGATAATGAGGAGTTGGAGATTCCTGTGCCTTGTGAAGGGGATGTAATCCTTATAGATCCTTTTCAAAATGTAGACCTTGTGCCAGGAGCTACTTTTACTTGGTTTTTTAATGGCGAGGTGATTCCTGGAGAAACCGGAGAAACTTTAGAGGTAACGGAAGAAGGTACGTATGGAATAGAAGTTTTCTTTACGGAAGATTGTACGGGAGAAGATGAGATTTTTGTAGAATTTTTAATCACTCCAGATCCCTTAGAGTTTAACCCGGTTGATATAATCGAATGTAATCCAGGGCAACCATCGCTCGATGTTAATTTAACTCAAAATGATTCAGAAGTCTTGGGGAATCAAGATCCAGCAGGTTTTATAATTACGTATCATAATTCACAGCAGGAAGCGGAAGATGGAGTAAATCCTATCATAGATCCAGCACAATACAATGTGGCAGCTGGAGCTCCAGAAGTTGTTTTTGTGAGGATTGAAGGAACAGAAAGTAACGATGATTCTGTGTGTTATCAAGTAGGTTCTTTTGAAGTTTCTTTAGAAGGAATAAGCATCGGTCAGAATATGGAAGACCTAGAAGAATGTGATGATGATAATGATGGAGATGCTATTTTTGACTTAACGGAAAATGAAGTCTTAGCATTGGATGGCCTAGATGCGAATAATTACACCGTAACATATTACGAGACTCAAAATGCGGCAGATTTAGGTACCCCAGCAATTCCAGCGCCAACGGCATATGAGAATGTAAATAACAATCCACAAGAGATATTTGTGAGAGTTCAAGATGATAATGATGAAGACTGTAATGATACAGGATCGTTTTTTATTGAAAGTTTTGCGGTAGGGGAAGTGAACCCCGTGGAAGATATGGAAGCTTGCAGTCTTTCAACACCCATAGAATTTAATTTAACGACCAACACGCCTTTAGTGTTGGGATCTCAAGACCCTGCAGATTTTGCAGTGACTTATTTTGCTACACAAGCAGAGGCTAATGCGGGTACGCCTGCCATTGCAGATCCTGCCAATTACAGTCCGATAAATGGAGAAGGTCAAACCATCTACATACGCATAGAAAATGTAAACAACACAACGTGTTATAACCTCACGAATTTTAATTTAATCGTGAATGAAGTACGTATAGGCGCTGTAACGGACAAAGAAGAATGTGACGGCGGAAATACAGGTTTAGCTACGTTTGATTTAACCGATAGCGATATGGAAGCTTTGGATGGTCAAAGTCCTTTAGACTACGAGGTAACGTATTACGAGACACAAGCCGCGGCCGATGCAGGCACCCCAGCTATTGCAGACCCAACGAACTATGAAAATGTTATCTCTAATCCACAACCCATTTATGTACGAGTAAATGTAGATGGAGATGCCGACTGTTACTTAACGGAAAGCTTTATGATTGAAGCGACGGCTTCTGCGCCAATTAATGCTCCTACACCATTGGTGGCTTGTGATACCGACAATGATGGATTCTATAACCAGTTTATTCTTACCGATAAAGATGATCAGATTACGGGTGGCAATCCAGCCGTAACGGTAAGCTACCACTTAACCCAAAGTGATGCCGATAACGGAGTGAGCGCAGTTAACTCCCCATATGCCAATGTGGAACCTTATAACCAAACGATTTATGTACGCGTAGAAGATACTGTTAACGGATGTGTTTTACAAGAAACCTTAGAACTAGAAGTTTACGACAGTCCTCAAATTGTAGCACCAGAGCCATTGGAGATGTGTGATGATGATCTAGACGAACAAGCTATTTTTGATTTAACGCAAGTAGAAGAAGAAGTATTAGACGGTTTAGATCCCAATAGTTATGACATCACCTACCACGAAGATGAGCAAGAAGCCGAAGACGGTGTAAACCCTATAGGGAATGCAGGATCTTATGAAAATGCATCCAATCCTCAAACGATTTGGATTCGTGTAACCGATCCTAATACCCCAACAGGCTGTTATAATGTAGTCGAATTAGAATTAATAGTCAATCCCTTGCCGGTAGCGGTACAACCTACCAACTTAGAGTTGTGTGATGATGAGTTAAGCGGAAGTGATACCGATGAACTTAGTGTGTTTGACCTTACGGTAAAAGACGGAGAAATTACAGCAGGAGATAACTCTATTGAAGTGATTTGGTATGAAACCCCAGCCGATCTTCAAGCAGGAATTCAAATCCCAAATCCAACGGAATACACCAATATCATTAGCACCAACCAAACTGTTGTAGCTTTATTGGTAGATGAAAACGGATGTAGTGTAACGATCACCCTTACCCTAGTAGTGAACCCTTTACCTTCACCAACCCCTACAGATCAATTAGAGCCTTACGAATTATGTGATGACGATAACGATGGCTTTGTAGAATTTGACTTAGATACTCAAGAAGATATCATCGCCAATGGAGAAGCCGATGTAGAAATCACTTACTATGCTACCCCAGAAGGTGCAGAAAGTGGCTTGGTTGAAAACCAAATAGGACCTCTATACGAAAACGTACAGATCAATCAACAAACCATTTACGCTAGAGCAACCAATATCATTACCGGTTGTTACCGTTGGGTAAGTTTAGACTTAGTGGTGACTCCACTTCCAGAGATTGAAGGCCCTTTAGAGGATATCTTTGCATGTGATGCCACAGGCGATACCTTCCAGAACTTTGATATTACTCAAAATGAAGAAGTTATTTATGGTACACAAGACACGAGTTTGTACACCATCTCTTATTATGAAAGTGAAACCAATGCCATAGATGAAGTAAACCCTATTAGTACGCCAACCAACTATTCTAATGGCGGGATAAGCCCTTTAACCATTTGGGTACGCTTAGAAGATAACGATACCGAATGTTTCCGTATCGCTAGTTTTGATTTAATTACAGGAGAAACCCCAGAGGTGTTTAACCCGCAACCTTTAGAAGCTTGTGATGATAGTGCTACCACGCCAACCGATGAGATAGGCTTGTTTGATTTAACCCAAACAATCCCAGAAATCACTAATGAAGTAAGCAACCTAGAGGTGTTTTTCTACGAAAGTGTAACCGATATGGATAATGATAATTTCATTACTCCAGCCGATGCTTACCAGAATATTGACAATCCGCAAACGCTTCAAGTAAAAGTGGTAAGCGATGAAGGCTGTGAAGCATTTACGACCCTTACCCTAGTGGTAAACCCTAATCCTAGTATAGAAGAAGAATTAGATCCTATAGAAGTATGTGATATTGATAATGATGGTTTTGCTGACTTTGATTTAGAAGCCGAGACTGTAGGAATCTTAAACGGAGAGCCTAATGTAAGCATCACCTACCATACGACTTTGGCCAATGCAGAGAATGGCGTAGATGCGATTGATACCACAGAGCTTTACACCAACGTAAATATCAATATACAAACCATTTACGTAAGAGCAGAAAACACAGGAGTTACAGGAAATGGAACCAACTGTTATGTGACCCGTCCATTAGAGCTTATCGTGATTCCTTCTCCCGTATTGGAGCCAGAAGGATTAGAAGACTTATATGTATGTGATGACGCTAGTGCCAATGGTTTTGCTGTCTTTGATTTAACGCAAAACGAAGACTTGATGTTTGGAGACCAAGACCCTACGAACCTTGTGATTACGTATCACGAAGATTTGGCAGCGGCAGAAAACGGTACGCCACGAATTCTAGTCCCTACAATCTATACCAATATTGAAAACCCTCAAATGATTTGGGTGCGTATAGAAAATACCGAAACCGGTTGTATAGACGTTTTTGTATTAACTGATGAAAACACCTTTATGTTATATGTAGAGGAGATTCCAGAATTGACTCAGCCTACGCCGCTTCAGATGTGTGATGACGATTATGAAAATGATCCTTTATCTCAAGTAGAGTTTGATTTAACGGTAAAAGAGAGCGAGATTTTAGATATGGATCCGGTGCCCGATAACTATGTGTTTACCTATTATGCTTCCGCAGAAGATCAAGCTTCAGGAACACCAATAGATACTCCAGAAGCTTATGTAAACGCAGAAAATCCGCAAACGATATTTATAGAAGTAGCCGATACCAATACAGAGAACTCTTGTATCAACGAGATTACGCTCACCATCGAAGTATTGCCATTGCCTACACCTTCCGAAGAAAGTTTGGAAGCCCTGCGTCAAGAACAATGTGATGAGGACAATGATGGAGTAGCAGCAGATCCTTTTGACTTAACCCAGAGTGGCGATTTAATCTCTGACGGAGAAAATGTAGTGATTAGTTACTATAAGACCGAAGACGCAGCCAATGAAGAAGATGCAACAGAGCTGATAGGCACTCCGGAAGCTTATGTAAACGAGCCAGCCTACAATACGCTGAATGCTGACGGAACCCCAACCAATATCCAACTAATTTATGCCCGCGTAGATAGTGGAGCCGCAGGAAACTTCTGTTATGTGTTGGTTCCTTTTGAACTGATTGTTTACCCAGAACCGGTACTTAACCCCGCAGGGACTCCGTTTGGATACACCCTATGTGAAGATGGCAGTAGTGGAACAGCAGCTATAGAACTTTCAGACATTGCAGGAAACCTTTATGATGCAACTTTTGAAGCCGATGCAGATCCAGATACGCAAGCAGACCCAACGGTTTTAATTCCATTATTGGATCAAGACCCAGCGACCAATGCGAATCAAGATTTAGACATCAACAACTATATTTTCACCTATTACTTTAGTTTAGCCGATGCCGAGGCAGGCGCTAATGTTATTCCAAACGGTTTTGCGATCAGTGATGATACCACCATCTGGGTAGAGATAAGCAATAGCTTTGGCTGTGTTAGTGATGAGTTTGGAGAAATTTTAGTGCAAGTAGAGCCGCGTCCAAGTATAGACGATACGCCCTTGGTGATTGATGATTTATGTTCAGACGAGCAAGGCGGAAACACCGCAACGATAGATCTAACGCAGTATAGCGATCAGATCAATCCGGGAGCACCGGCCGATACGCAAATCAACTACTATGCAAGTATGCAGGATTACCTAGATGGTTTAGTGATCGAGACGCCTTCAGATTATACAACAGAAAGCAATCCGCAAACGATTATTGCTGAAGTGATTTATACCACCAGTTTATGTGAATCCGCAACGGTAAAAGAAATCACGCTAGAGGTAAATGAAACCCCAACGGTAGACATTACTTCGTATGATGGAACGGTGATTTGTTATGATAGCAATCCAGCCACCGAGGTGATAGGCGGAAACTACGATCCAGTGATTATTGATACCGGATTAAACGAGCTTACCTACGATTTTGTATGGACGATAGACGGCGTAGATCAAAACAATAACAGCGCAAGCTTTGAGGTAACCGAGCCCGGACTTGTAGTGGTAGAAGTAACCAATACCACGACTCCAGGAATGTGTAGCACCAGCAGTGAGGCTTTATTCTTTGAGAATAACCCACCAGAATTTCAGGCTACAATAGAGACGATATCTTTTAATGGATCCCATTCTGTATTGATTAGCAATGTAACCGGAAATGGAGACTATGAATTTAGTGTAGACAACGGTCCTTGGACGGCGCTAGGCGAAGATGGTACTTTAACCATAGACGGTTTAGCAGGCGGAGAACACGAGATTATAGGAAGAGATCAAGGCGGCTGTGGAGCTACTCTACAAACCATCTCGTTCATTGATTATCCAGAGTTCTTTACCCCTAATGAAGATGGGTATAACGACCGTTGGAACATCCTAGGACTCTCCAATCAATTAGATGCTAAGATTTATATCTTTGACCGTTACGGAAAACTACTCAAACAACTAAGTCCAAACGGCGAAGGCTGGGATGGAACCTTTAATGGAACCGCAATGCCATCTAACGACTATTGGTTTAGAGTAGAATACACCGATATTGATGGTACCAGAAAAGAGTTTAAAGCCAACTTTACTTTAAAGAGGTAAAGAGCTAAAAGCTTAACTACATAGACCGCCGTCTTTCAACTATTTGTGGAGAGACGGCGGTCTTTTTGGTGGGTGAAAAGAGAGAAGCTTGTAGAGATTCAAAAGAAAGTATAATTTTTTTCTCGTTTAGGGGTAGGAAATATACTTTGTAAGTTGTTTTATGGATAGAAATTAGATTTATTTTTTTAAAATTTAGCATAAGGCTAACATTTGACTCTATTTTTATTAAATTTCGCGGCTAAAGCGGTTAAAGAGACAAATAATTATTACCCCAATACTTATGAAGAATATATACTTACTACTGTTTGCTTTGCTTCCCATTTCATTGTTTTCACAAAATGTGATCATGGGAGATGCAGATGTAGATCAATGCTCGGGAATTTTTTATGACAATGGAGGACCTGGAGGTTATAATGATAATGAAGGAGTCCCTCAAGTAATTACCATTTGTCCAGATCAACTCGGTCAAGTGACAGAACTAGATTTTACTGAATTTTTATTGGGAGGAGACGATGAAGTAAATATTTATGATGGGGATTCTACGGGAGCTCCATTAATAGGGACTTATTTAAATGGTAATAATCCAGGACTTGTATTTGCTTCTTCCATAAATACATCACGTTGTTTAACCGTAGAGTTTGTGCCAGATGGAAACTTTTCGCCATTAGCGGGTTGGGAAGCTACCATAAGTTGTAGAGAAGAGTGTCAGGATATAGATGTTTCTGTCTCTAATGTTACGCCATCAACCCTAAACGGAACTGTTTTTGAAGTACCTTTCAGTACTGAAATCACTTTCGAAAGTGATGTCATTTTTGAAGATGATGGAACTAACGCTCAATATGAATGGGATTTTGGAGATGGTAATACCGCAACGGGAGAAACGAGTCAAAATATATATACTCAATTAGGAGTTTATGAGGTAGTGCTAACGGTCACAGATAATAATGATTGTGTTTATTCCACAAGCATACAAGTAGAAGTCATACTAGATGTAAATGATCCAGGTCCAGGTTGTCCAAATGTTAATGTAAACCCGGCAGACAATATAGAAATTGAAGAGGATGGTAATTATACAATAACCTGTGGGGAAACCTCTACCGTATTGTCTGCAGAGTATCTAGTTACAGGGGAGTCCACTTCTTATGCCGTGAGCGACATACCCTATGCCCCTCCCTTTCCATTTACAGGAGCCACAGGGAATGCTCAAGATATAGGTAGTGATGACGGTTGGTCTTCAATCATAGACCTTGGTTTTGATTTTTGTTTTTTTAATAATACCTATGATAATGTGCTAATTACAGATAATGGCGCGTTAACCTTTGATATTCAGGGTGTTGTTCCGGGAGGAAATTATTCACCTAGTTCAGGTAGTGGATATTCGTTTGATGAACAGATTCCTTTTGATCCTGGAGCTTATGGTCCTCCTTATGTAAATGCAATTTTTGGTGTTTTACAGGATTTACACCCAGGTAGTTCGGAAACACCAGATGATTTTTCAATCAACTATGAATTGATAGGATCAGCTCCTTGTAGAACCTTAGTTTTTAATATTTATAATGCAGCTCTTTATAGTTGTGGTGGTTCTGAAGGTTTTCAAACGAGTCAAATGGTTCTTTATGAAACCACCAATGTAATTGATGTCTATGTAAAGAATAGAACTTCGTGTACTACTTTCAATTCTGGATCTGGATTAATTGGAATTCAAAATCAAGATGGTACAGAAGCTTTTACGCCTCCAGGGAGAAATACAGGTACTTGGAGCGCTACAGAAGAGGCTTGGAGGTTCACTCCTAATGGTACCTCAAATGTTGACTTTGCTTGGTATGATGAAGGGGGGAATTTTATAAGTAATGATGCTGATTTGGAAGTTAGTCCAACTGAACCAACCACATATACAGCCGAAGTTGAATATACGAATTGCAATGGAGATATCGTTACAGATTCTAAAGAAGTGACTGTACAGTTAGATGAACCTTATATAGTAGATCTAGGTCAAGATATAAGTGAATGTGATGTAGATGCTCCTATAACTTTAGAAGTGAGTTTAACTTCCTCAGAATATGAGCTTACAGACCTCAATTATGAATGGTTTTTTGAGGGTGTTAGTATTCCTGGAGAAGTTTCTCCTACTTTAGAGGTTTCTGAAACCGGTGAATATACAGTAGAAACATCTGTAGATGGAACAAACTGTACTTCTTCTGATAGTATAAATGTTACTTTTTATGATACTCCTGAAATAGAAAGTTCTCCGGAAGATATGGAAGCTTGCAGTCTTTCAACACCCATAGAATTTAATTTAACGACCAACACGCCTTTGGTGTTGGGAAGTCAAGATCCTGCAGATTTTGCAGTGACTTATTTTGCTACACAAGCAGAGGCTAATGCGGGTACGCCTGCCATTGCAGATCCTGCCAATTACAGTCCGATAAATGGAGAAGGTCAAACCATCTACATACGCATAGAAAATGTAAACAACACAACGTGTTATAACCTCACGAATTTTAATTTAATCGTGAATGAAGTACGTATAGGCGCTGTAACGGACAAAGAAGAATGTGACGGCGGAAATACAGGTTTAGCTACGTTTGATTTAACCGATAGCGATATGGAAGCTTTGGATGGTCAAAGTCCTTTAGACTACGAGGTAACGTATTACGAGACACAAGCCGCGGCCGATGCAGGCACCCCAGCTATTGCAGACCCAACGAACTATGAAAATGTTATCTCTAATCCACAACCCATTTATGTACGAGTAAATGTAGATGGAGATGCCGACTGTTACTTAACGGAAAGCTTTATGATTGAAGCGACGGCTTCTGCGCCAATTAATGCTCCTACACCATTGGTGGCTTGTGATACCGACAATGATGGATTCTATAACCAGTTTATTCTTACCGATAAAGATGATCAGATTACGGGTGGCAATCCAGCCGTAACGGTAAGCTACCACTTAACCCAAAGTGATGCCGATAACGGAGTGAGCGCAGTTAACTCCCCATATGCCAATGTGGAACCTTATAACCAAACGATTTATGTACGCGTAGAAGATACTGTTAACGGATGTGTTTTACAAGAAACCTTAGAACTAGAAGTTTACGACAGTCCTCAAATTGTAGCACCAGAGCCATTGGAGATGTGTGATGATGATCTAGACGAACAAGCTATTTTTGATTTAACGCAAGTAGAAGAAGAAGTATTAGACGGTTTAGATCCCAATAGTTATGACATCACCTACCACGAAGATGAGCAAGAAGCCGAAGACGGTGTAAACCCTATAGGGAATGCAGGATCTTATGAAAATGCATCCAATCCTCAAACGATTTGGATTCGTGTAACCGATCCTAATACCCCAACAGGCTGTTATAATGTAGTCGAATTAGAATTAATAGTCAATCCCTTGCCGGTAGCGGTACAACCTACCAACTTAGAGTTGTGTGATGATGAGTTAAGCGGAAGTGATACCGATGAACTTAGTGTGTTTGACCTTACGGTAAAAGACGGAGAAATTACAGCAGGAGATAACTCTATTGAAGTGATTTGGTATGAAACCCCAGCCGATCTTCAAGCAGGAATTCAAATCCCAAATCCAACGGAATACACCAATATCATTAGCACCAACCAAACTGTTGTAGCTTTATTGGTAGATGAAAACGGATGTAGTGTAACGATCACCCTTACCCTAGTAGTGAACCCTTTACCTTCACCAACCCCTACAGATCAATTAGAGCCTTACGAATTATGTGATGACGATAACGATGGCTTTGTAGAATTTGACTTAGATACTCAAGAAGATATCATCGCCAATGGAGAAGCCGATGTAGAAATCACTTACTATGCTACCCCAGAAGGTGCAGAAAGTGGCTTGGTTGAAAACCAAATAGGACCTCTATACGAAAACGTACAGATCAATCAACAAACCATTTACGCTAGAGCAACCAATATCATTACCGGTTGTTACCGTTGGGTAAGTTTAGACTTAGTGGTGACTCCACTTCCAGAGATTGAAGGCCCTTTAGAGGATATCTTTGCATGTGATGCCACAGGCGATACCTTCCAGAACTTTGATATTACTCAAAATGAAGAAGTTATTTATGGTACACAAGACACGAGTTTGTACACCATCTCTTATTATGAAAGTGAAACCAATGCCATAGATGAAGTAAACCCTATTAGTACGCCAACCAACTATTCTAATGGCGGGATAAGCCCTTTAACCATTTGGGTACGCTTAGAAGATAACGATACCGAATGTTTCCGTATCGCTAGTTTTGATTTAATTACAGGAGAAACCCCAGAGGTGTTTAACCCGCAACCTTTAGAAGCTTGTGATGATAGTGCTACCACGCCAACCGATGAGATAGGCTTGTTTGATTTAACCCAAACAATCCCAGAAATCACTAATGAAGTAAGCAACCTAGAGGTGTTTTTCTACGAAAGTGTAACCGATATGGATAATGATAATTTCATTACTCCAGCCGATGCTTACCAGAATATTGACAATCCGCAAACGCTTCAAGTAAAAGTGGTAAGCGATGAAGGCTGTGAAGCATTTACGACCCTTACCCTAGTGGTAAACCCTAATCCTAGTATAGAAGAAGAATTAGATCCTATAGAAGTATGTGATATTGATAATGATGGTTTTGCTGACTTTGATTTAGAAGCCGAGACTGTAGGAATCTTAAACGGAGAGCCTAATGTAAGCATCACCTACCATACGACTTTGGCCAATGCAGAGAATGGCGTAGATGCGATTGATACCACAGAGCTTTACACCAACGTAAATATCAATATACAAACCATTTACGTAAGAGCAGAAAACACAGGAGTTACAGGAAATGGAACCAACTGTTATGTGACCCGTCCATTAGAGCTTATCGTGATTCCTTCTCCCGTATTGGAGCCAGAAGGATTAGAAGACTTATATGTATGTGATGACGCTAGTGCCAATGGTTTTGCTGTCTTTGATTTAACGCAAAACGAAGACTTGATGTTTGGAGACCA
Source organism: Mesonia profundi (assembly GCF_031085155.1). Classification (GTDB taxonomy): domain Bacteria; phylum Bacteroidota; class Bacteroidia; order Flavobacteriales; family Flavobacteriaceae; genus Mesonia; species Mesonia profundi. The sequence goes on from NZ_JAVHUL010000001.1 coordinate 118,129, forward strand.
AGACCCTACGAACCTTGTGATTACGTATCACGAAGATTTGGCAGCGGCAGAAAACGGTACGCCACGAATTCTAGTCCCTACAATCTATACCAATATTGAAAACCCTCAAATGATTTGGGTGCGTATAGAAAATACCGAAACCGGTTGTATAGACGTTTTTGTATTAACTGATGAAAACACCTTTATGTTATATGTAGAGGAGATTCCAGAATTGACTCAGCCTACGCCGCTTCAGATGTGTGATGACGATTATGAAAATGATCCTTTATCTCAAGTAGAGTTTGATTTAACGGTAAAAGAGAGCGAGATTTTAGATATGGATCCGGTGCCCGATAACTATGTGTTTACCTATTATGCTTCCGCAGAAGATCAAGCTTCAGGAACACCAATAGATACTCCAGAAGCTTATGTAAACGCAGAAAATCCGCAAACGATATTTATAGAAGTAGCCGATACCAATACAGAGAACTCTTGTATCAACGAGATTACGCTCACCATCGAAGTATTGCCATTGCCTACACCTTCCGAAGAAAGTTTGGAAGCCCTGCGTCAAGAACAATGTGATGAGGACAATGATGGAGTAGCAGCAGATCCTTTTGACTTAACCCAGAGTGGCGATTTAATCTCTGACGGAGAAAATGTAGTGATTAGTTACTATAAGACCGAAGACGCAGCCAATGAAGAAGATGCAACAGAGCTGATAGGCACTCCGGAAGCTTATGTAAACGAGCCAGCCTACAATACGCTGAATGCTGACGGAACCCCAACCAATATCCAACTAATTTATGCCCGCGTAGATAGTGGAGCCGCAGGAAACTTCTGTTATGTGTTGGTTCCTTTTGAACTGATTGTTTACCCAGAACCGGTACTTAACCCCGCAGGGACTCCGTTTGGATACACCCTATGTGAAGATGGCAGTAGTGGAACAGCAGCTATAGAACTTTCAGACATTGCAGGAAACCTTTATGATGCAACTTTTGAAGCCGATGCAGATCCAGATACGCAAGCAGACCCAACGGTTTTAATTCCATTATTGGATCAAGACCCAGCGACCAATGCGAATCAAGATTTAGACATCAACAACTATATTTTCACCTATTACTTTAGTTTAGCCGATGCCGAGGCAGGCGCTAATGTTATTCCAAACGGTTTTGCGATCAGTGATGATACCACCATCTGGGTAGAGATAAGCAATAGCTTTGGCTGTGTTAGTGATGAGTTTGGAGAAATTTTAGTGCAAGTAGAGCCGCGTCCAAGTATAGACGATACGCCCTTGGTGATTGATGATTTATGTTCAGACGAGCAAGGCGGAAACACCGCAACGATAGATCTAACGCAGTATAGCGATCAGATCAATCCGGGAGCACCGGCCGATACGCAAATCAACTACTATGCAAGTATGCAGGATTACCTAGATGGTTTAGTGATCGAGACGCCTTCAGATTATACAACAGAAAGCAATCCGCAAACGATTATTGCTGAAGTGATTTATACCACCAGTTTATGTGAATCCGCAACGGTAAAAGAAATCACGCTAGAGGTAAATGAAACCCCAACGGTAGACATTACTTCGTATGATGGAACGGTGATTTGTTATGATAGCAATCCAGCCACCGAGGTGATAGGCGGAAACTACGATCCAGTGATTATTGATACCGGATTAAACGAGCTTACCTACGATTTTGTATGGACGATAGACGGCGTAGATCAAAACAATAACAGCGCAAGCTTTGAGGTAACCGAGCCCGGACTTGTAGTGGTAGAAGTAACCAATACCACGACTCCAGGAATGTGTAGCACCAGCAGTGAGGCTTTATTCTTTGAGAATAACCCACCAGAATTTCAGGCTACAATAGAGACGATATCTTTTAATGGATCCCATTCTGTATTGATTAGCAATGTAACCGGAAATGGAGACTATGAATTTAGTGTAGACAACGGTCCTTGGACGGCGCTAGGCGAAGATGGTACTTTAACCATAGACGGTTTAGCAGGCGGAGAACACGAGATTATAGGAAGAGATCAAGGCGGCTGTGGAGCTACTCTACAAACCATCTCGTTCATTGATTATCCAGAGTTCTTTACCCCTAATGAAGATGGGTATAACGACCGTTGGAACATCCTAGGACTCTCCAATCAATTAGATGCTAAGATTTATATCTTTGACCGTTACGGAAAACTACTCAAACAACTAAGTCCAAACGGCGAAGGCTGGGATGGAACCTTTAATGGAACCGCAATGCCATCTAACGACTATTGGTTTAGAGTAGAATACACCGATATTGATGGTACCAGAAAAGAGTTTAAAGCCAACTTTACTTTAAAGAGGTAAAGAGCTAAAAGCTTAACTACATAGACCGCCGTCTTTCAACTATTTGTGGAGAGACGGCGGTCTTTTTGGTGGGAGGATAATCAATGTGAAATTAACTATGGCATTGATATGCTACTACCGATTTAATTTTTTAATGTCGTATAGAAAATGAACGAGTTTAAATGCGACATTACATGGTTAGTTTGGTTATAAGTATAATAAAGTTAAAAGAAAGCTTCTCACGAACTCAAAAAACAGCTTTGAGTCCTCGTCAAGGCTCGACTGTGTCAGATGCCGAAAACGCTTTTTTAGGTTAGTAGAAATACCTGCTAAAAAAAAGAGTTAATCTTGGTTAGTGTATTTTAATTGCGGATGCTCGTATCAAGAAAATAATAGAGTGAGGCACGAGTTGCAAACTCGCGCCATTGGAGAGCTTTTAAAGATTTAGAGTATCCTATTCTCTAAGTTTGTAAGCTTTTCTTGGTGAAGTATAGGAATAAAAAACTCCCCTAAAAAGAGGAGTTTTTTTGAATAAATAGAAAGTTTACTGAAGACCGTAAATTTCATTATATAAGTCAATGTATTTTTCTTTGATGTTTTTTCTTTTCATTTTCATCGTCGGGGTAAGATGATTATCCTCTACAGACCACACATCTGGAGTTAGTTCAAACTTTTTCACTCTTTCCCAATGTCCAAAACGTTCATTGTAAAAATCTACTTCCTTTTGAACTCTATCCATAACCTCTGTTGATTTACAAAGATCTTTGTGAGAGGAGCCAATATCGATATTTTTGCGTTTAGCCCAATCTTCAATAAATTCAAAATTAGGTTGAATTAGAGCAGCTGGCATTTTTTGTCCTTCGCCCACGACCATAATTTGCTCGATAAATCGAGATTGTTTCATAATGTTTTCAATCAATTGCGGAGCTACATATTTCCCCCCAGAAGTTTTAAACATCTCTTTTTTACGATCGGTAATCTTTAAAAATCCATCTTTGTCAAGCTCTCCGATATCTCCCGTATGAAAAAATCCATCTTCTAAAACTTCTTCTGTCTTTTCTTTGTCTTTAAAATAACCCAGCATTACCTGCGGGCCTTTTACTAAAATCTCTCCGTCTTTAGCTATTTTTACTTCGGTTTCAGGAATAGGTTTTCCTACAGTTCCTACTTTAAAACCTCTGTCTCGCATGTCGTTTACCGCGATTACAGGAGAAGTTTCTGTTAACCCATAACCTTCCATCACCGCAATTCCAGCTGCATTAAAAACACGAGCTAATCGAGGTTGTAGAGCAGCACTTCCTGAAGCGATTACTTTTATATTTCCGCCAAGGGCATCTTGCCATTTACTAAAAATTAATTTTTTGGCTACTTTAAGCTTGGTTTCGTACCACCACCCATTTTCTTCATAGGGTTTATATTCTAAGCCTAGTTCTACCGCCCAGTAAAACAATTTCTTTTTGATTCCTGTAAGCGAAGAACCTTTGGCGATAATCTTATCGTAAACCTTTTCTAGCACTCTAGGTACGGCCGACATTACATCTGGCTTGACCTCTTTTAAGTTGTCACTTATCTTGTCAATAGATTCCGCAAAGTAAATACTAGCGCCGTTATATTGATACATATAAAGAAGCATACGCTCATAAATATGACATACGGGGAGGAAACTCATCGCAACGCTTTCTTTTTGCTCTAGGGGAAGACGTGTAGAACTGTTTACTGCATTACTCACTATATTTTTATGAGAAAGCATGACTCCTTTAGGTTTTCCAGTAGTTCCCGAAGTATAAATAATGGTCGCTAAATCGTCTTCTGTAATTTGAGCTTTAATTGAATCTAGTTCTTCTTGATTGCTATCATCTTCTCCTAATTCTAAAAGTTCTTTCCAGCTTTTTGTTCCTTTTATATCATCAAAACTGTAGATTTCTTTAAGGGAAGGAATTTGATCTTTAACTTTATTTACCTTGTCTAATACTTCTTTATCTGAAACAAAGCAATATTTAGATTCGCTATGGTTGAGTACATAGGCATATTCATCTTCAGAAATGCTTGGGTAAATAGGAACATCTTGTGCTCCAGTTTGTAGAATACCAATATCCATAATATTCCACTCCGTACGATTGGAAGTAGAAATAATGGCGATATTGTCTTTACGGTTAATGCCTAAGCGAAGCAGAGCCCTACTTATTTTGTTGGCTTTAGCTATATATTCTTCCGTAGAAGTGGCAATCCAATCGTCTCCGTATTTGGTTACCAGTGATTTTTCTAATTTGAAATTTTCCAACTGATAGTATGGAAAATCAAAAAGGCGTTTTACTTCAGTCATCATAAAAAGGAGTTATTATCATGCAAAATATGAAAATAACTCCTCTTTTTATGTTTATTTCTAATAAAAACTATCTATACGTAAACTAAATCGTTATGGTTCAGCTTGATTCCTAGTGAAATCTGTAATTTCAGGATGAATATTCGGAAGTAAATCTGAGGATCACCAAGCTTTTACTCTCTATGCTTTAGCTGCTTCAGTAGCCTTAGGCAACTCTCTGGTTAACCATCCTCTTCTACTTGCTGTAGCAATGGCATAAGGAGTAATCCAAAATAAAGTAAAGGTATAAAAGATACTATAAGGATATGCCCAAAACGATTCTAGTACAGTATGTTTCTTCGCGTAAAATAGTGCTTGAAAACTTGAGAACACTAAGATACTGATCAATGCTGATGTAATAAACAATAGCGGATAAGAGACAATAAAGAACAACATCAATATGACCATAGGGTACGATAATAGAATCTTAGACCATTGATTTAATAACAAGATACGAGTTCCTGCTTTTGGTCCTTCTCTAAAATTACCAAAGGCAAATTTACTCATCGCAATGTTTTCTCTCACATTACTTCTTTCCCAACGAATAAACATTTTGTAAAGGTTGGTATAACGTTCTGGAATATTCGTGTACACATAAGCATTACGTTGAAAAAGTACTTTGTAACCCTGCTTTAAAATCATATTCGTCATAGCGCGATCTTCTCCAATATCTGAAGGTTGCCCGTTAAAAGTTTGGGTAATCCAATCTTGTAGACAATTAAAAACCGCATCTTTACGGTAAGCGGCCAAAGCACCTGGAGTACATAAAACAGAACCTAAGGCACTTTGTGCAGAACGTACAAACTCAAAACTAAACGCAAAACTAACGTTCAACATCTTAGGAATAAGCGCTTTCTTGTTGTTTAGTACTCTTACATTTCCGGCTACAGCACCACATTCTTCGTTATTCACAAATGGACTGGCCATATTACGTAAAGTATTTTCTTTTACAATAGAATCACTATCTACGGTAATAAATACATCTCCTGTACCTAAATTAAATCCACGGTAAAGCGCATGTCTTTTTCCTTTATTTTCAGGTTGTTGGTAGATAGCAAGACGGTCTCCCAATTCTTCTTTCGCTTTCTTCATCCAATCCCAAGTATCATCTTTACTACCGTCATCAATAGAGATTAACTGTATTTTTTCCTGCGGATAGTTGCTTTCAGCCAAACTAATTAAAGTTTTCCAAACTAGTTCCCCTTCGTTATAAGCAGGAACGATGATGCTAATGAATGGAAGTTGCTCATCTGAAACAGAATCTACCACTTTATATTTAAAATACAATACCAATAGGTACACCAAGAAACCAAGGTGAGTAGCCAATAAAGCTATCCCTCCAATTCTTAAGGCGTTCCCCCAAAAGTTATTCATTCTTTCCAAGTGAATTTCTTCAAAATAAGGGTAGAAGAAATAGGTTACCACTACTGCGGAAATAAGAAGTAAGAAAGTTCCGGCAAGAATGAGAAGCTTTTTAGAATTGTTTTCTATATTTTCATCCTCAATAGATCCGTTGGAAGTTTCTGAAAATCCCTTAGATTCTATAATGGTCGGTTTATTTTTCGAAGTATTGTTCATATTATTTTTCTATTTACTTTTACTAAGTCAATATCAGTGCCATAGGCTCAGGCCTTGAAATACAAGGGGTTCTGAAATAGAAAAATCAATCGAGTGTGGATATTTTCTACACTTATGTGGAATCAAACCTCAAAATAAGCTTAAATGCCGATGTTTTTGAAAAGTCGGAAAAAAACTAAAACCTATCCTAAAAGCAAAAAGCTCAAAGTTTTTTACGACTCCAAGCTTTTTGCATTATTGTTTTAAATTTTTAGAGGTCAGTAGTTAAATACCTACTTTTACTATAGTCTAACGTATTGATTTTAATCTATTTAAAATACATTTTATTCTCAGTTGGGCTTAGTGTGGCAAATATACTTTGCCATAGTATGCTACTTATAAGACTATTAATTACTTTAAAATAAAACCATAGTAAAAACATATCTAATACATACTGCATCCACAGTTTTTGTGGTAAAATCTGGTTTCACTGTGTATAGAGTGTGGACTCAGTATGGGTTCGATATAATGTATCTATGGGAGGGTTATTCTTTAAACCAGCTTTTACCTCGAATGTAGATGGAGTGTATGCTAATTATATTTAATTTCAATTGAGCATAAAATATTTCAATCTCTTAATACGATATTACATATTTAAACTGGTATTTAATGAGTTTTACTTCAGAATAAACAGGTAGCAAAACAAAGCTACCATATTTAATAACCTTATAGAAAAAATGATACGTATAGATAAAATTAATCAGAAAGAATTAATAGGCACTTAATCACTGACCTTTTTAGATCTATTTATTTTCTAACCACTTTCGTGCATTGACAAAAGCTTCTAACCAAGGCGTAACTTCGTCATTCTTGCGTTCTGAAGGATAGTTTGCCCAGTTCCACGTAAAAGTAGAACGTTCTAAGTGAGGCATCATTACCAAATGTCTTCCCGAATCATCAGTAAGCATCGCCGTATTAAAATCTGAGCCATTCGGGTTGGCAGGATAGGCATCGTAGCCATATTTCCCTACAATGTTGTACTTCTCTTCGGCATAAGGGAAACTAAATTTACCTTCTCCATGTGCAGACCAGATTCCTAATTTACTACCAGAGAGACTGCTTAGCATCACCGATTTATTTTCTTTAATTTCTACCGAAGTAAAATTACATTCAAATTTATGAGAGTCGTTATGTAACATTTTAGGCTTTTCACTGTGCTCAGGATTGATTAATCCTAACTCAATAAACAACTGACAACCGTTACAAACTCCCAAAGAAAGCGTGTCTTCCCGATCAAAGAATTTCTTTAAAGCCGTGTTTGCTTTTTCGTTGTATAAAAAGGCGCCGGCCCAACCTTTGGCACTTCCCAACACATCCGAATTGGAGAATCCTCCCACGGCAGCGATAAACTGAATGTCTTCCAAAGTCTCTCTTCCGCTAATCAAATCGGTCATATGAACGTCTTTTACGTCAAAACCGGCCAAGTGCATCGCACGCGCCATTTCACGCTCAGAGTTAGATCCTTTCTCCCGAATAATCGCTCCTTTTATTTTTTTCTTGTCACTTCGAGCGGAGTCGAGAAGTCCTGTAAATCCTTTTGGAAACTCATACGAAAGCGCTTGTTTTTTATAATTCTCAAAACGCTCTTTAGCCAGTTTTTCTCCACTTTGCTTTTGATCTAATAAATACGAAGTTTCATACCAAGCATCGCGATATGTAGGGATGTCAAACTCAAATGTATCAGTGTGATTGTTAATTTCTAAGCTTCCGTGAGTTGTCACTTCTCCTATTTTGAAAAACGGGATTTGAAGTTTTTCTAATAGCGCTTCCGCGGAAGTGTCCTTCGTTTGAAATACAATTCCACTATTCTCGTTAAATAAGACTTTAGCCGAATCCTTCTCGTTTAAAGCACTTAAATCTATTTTCGCTCCTAAATCCACATCAGCAAAACACATTTCTAATAAGGTGGTCACCAATCCGCCTGAAGCTACATCGTGTCCGGCAAGAATATGATCTTCTTTAATGAGTTGCTGCATTGCATTAAAAATAGCGGCAAACTGCTCATCGTTTTTGATGCTTGGCACTTGAGTACCTATTTTATTTAAAATTTGTGCAAAAGAAGAACCACCCAATTTAAAATCGTCCTGAGATAAATTGATGTAGTAAATAGAACCCCCGTTTTTTTGCAATACCGGCTCTACCACTTTGGTGATCTGATTACAATTTCCAGCTGCCGAAATAATTACGGTACCTGGAGAGATGACTTCTTTATCTGGATATTTTTGCTTCATCGATAAAGAATCTTTTCCCGTAGGAACATTGATTCCCAAGTTGATCGCAAAATCTGAAACTCCTTTTACCGCAGCATACAAACGGGCATCTTCTCCTTCATTATTACAAGGCCACATCCAATTGGCAGAAAGAGAAACAGATTTTAATCCTTTCTCTAAAGGCGCCCAAACCAAATTGGTTAAAGACTCTGCGATTGAATTTTTAGCACCCGCTACAGGATCTACCAATCCAGAAATAGGGGAGTGCCCAATAGAAGTCGCTACACCTTGTTTTCCTTTATAATCCAAAGCCATTACGCCTACATTGTTTAAAGGTAATTGTAAGGGGCCGGCGGTTTGCTGCTTGGCCACCCTTCCAGAGACACAACGGTCTACTTTGTTGGTTAACCAATCCTTACAGGCAACCGCTTCTAATTGAAGTACTTGCTTTACGTAATCGTATATTTTGTTGGTATCATACTCTAATTCCGCATACTGATAATTTACGGTTTTATCGTTCATGATGGTTTGAGGAGAGCTGCCAAACATATCTTCCAAGGCTAAATCCATGGGTTTTTGTTTAGAGCTACTTCCTATAAAAGTAAATCTATTATCGTTGGTCACTTCTCCCACGCGATACATAGGAGAGCGCTCTCGGTCTGCCACGCGCTGTAGGGTTTCGATATGTTCTTTGCCAATCACTAATCCCATACGCTCTTGAGATTCGTTTCCAATAATTTCCTTAGCGGAAAGGGTGGGATCTCCTACGGGAAGTTGATCTAAATCGATTCTACCTCCGGTTTCTTCTACCAACTCGCTTAGACAATTTAAGTGTCCTCCTGCGCCGTGATCGTGAATAGAAACAATGGGGTTTTCATCGGCTTCTACCATGCCTCGAATCGCATTGGCGGCACGTTTTTGCATTTCTGGATTGGAACGCTGAATGGCGTTTAATTCTATTCCGCTGCTAAACTCCCCAGTGTCTGCCGAAGAAACTGCTGCGCCTCCCATGCCAATTCTATAATTTTCACCTCCAAGAATCACAATTTGATCGGCTTCTTTCGGAGTGTCTTTTAAGGCTTGATCTTTTTTTCCGTAACCAATTCCTCCCGCCTGCATAATCACTTTGTCGTAGCCTAAATCCCGGTTATTCTCGCTATGTTCAAAAGTGAGCACAGAACCTGTGATAAGCGGTTGACCAAATTTATTTCCAAAATCTGAAGCTCCGTTAGAAGCTTTGATCAAAATATCCATCGGAGTTTGGTACAACCATTCGCGCTCTTCCATGGCTTTTTCCCAAGGACGTTCTTCGTTAAGCCGACTGTAAGCTGTCATATAAACCGCTGTTCCTGCAAGGGGCAAAGAACCTTTTCCTCCTGCCAAACGGTCTCTAATTTCCCCGCCGCTTCCTGTAGCTGCTCCGTTAAAAGGTTCCACTGTCGTAGGGAAATTGTGGGTTTCTGCTTTTAAAGAAATGACAGAATCGTACTCTTTATTCTGATAGTAATCAGGTTTGTCGGCAGATTTTGGAGCAAATTGCTCTACTCTGGGGCCGTTAATAAAAGCTACGTTGTCTTTATAGGCCGAAACAATTTCGTTGGGATGTGTTTCTGATGTTTTTCTAATGAGTTTAAAAAGCGAAGCAGGTTTTTCTTCTCCGTCAATAATAAACTTCCCGTTGAAGATTTTATGTCGGCAGTGTTCTGAATTGACTTGTGAAAACCCAAAGACTTCCGAGTCGGTTAATTTTCTTCCTAACTTTTCTGAAAGTTGCTCTAGGTAATGTACTTCTTCTTTATTTAGCGCTAAACCTTGTTGTTGGTTATATAAACCAATATCATCGATGTCTTTAATATGCTCTGGCTGAATATCAACATCAAAAATATCTTGATGTATCTCATGGTATTTCTGCGAAAGCATAGGATCAAAATCTTTCTCATCTCTTTCTACTTCCTCAAATTCTTCGATGCGAAGAATGCCTTCAATCCCCATATTTTGGGTAATTTCTACGGCATTGGTACTCCAAGGCGTAATCATAGTAGCTCTTGGCCCTACAAAATCACCGGTTAGGGTTTCTTTGTTGATTTGTTCTGCGTTGCCAAAAAGCCAGTTAAGTTTTTGAACGTCTTCCTTAGGTAATGGAGCTTGAGTTTGTACGGTATAGACCGTTTTTGAAGAGTTTCCGAAGAAAAGAATCATAATCGGGTTGTTTGTGTTGTGTGTGAATTGCAAATTTACTTTTTTCTTTCAATTATAGCTATAAAAAAAAGCGGCAATAAAGCCGCTTTTTTTCTGTATTCGTTAAAAATTAATTGCATATACGTTTAATGTCCATTGTAATCAAATAATAGTGTTAATGTCACATCGAGCGCCAGCCCGAAAGAATTCATTCTGGTGGGGAGTCGAGATGCGTTTGTTTAACCTTTCGACTCCGCTCAAGGTGACAAAAGCTAGTTTTAAGAATGAAAGCGGATATACAAAAAATTAATGTTGAATCACTAATTTTTTTACGGCTGTTTTTCCTTCCGCGTAAAGCTTCAAGACATATAAGCCATTGCTTATTCCGTTAAGGTTAATCGCAGGAGCAGAAATTTGCTGGTCTTGCTGAATCAATCTTCCGTTAAGGTCATAAATTTGATACGCATAATTAACGTTATTTTCTAACTCAATGTAAAGTGTTTGTTGGTTTACAGGATTAGGATAGATGCTAAGCTCTAAATTTTTGCTTGAAATTCCTAAATCGTCTTCTCCTAAAATAGTAAAACTGTCTACCGTCCAACGTGTGGCATCGTCTCCATTAGAAGTGTCATATTTAAAAGCAAAATAAACTTCTCCAGAAATTGAGCTAATGTCAATGTTGGTGAAATTAGTTTCTTCTATGCCATTGCCGCCAGAATATAAAGGAATAGTTACATTAGGAACGGGCAGCCAATTAGAAGTAGAAGGATTTCCGTTTCCATCATAATTAGTAGAATATAAAAGTTGAAGTTGAGTTTCTCCAAAAGTGGAGGCAACAAAGAAGCTTAATTTTTCGTCTTTGTAATCGTCAAAATTTATAGGATTAGTCGAAATTAACCAGTCTGTACTAGGAACTTGGTTTCCTTGAGAAAATCCATTCATTTGGTATGCTCCCGTGTTATTTTCGCCAAATTGCGTGGTGCATTCCCAATCTACAGTACTTAATTCTGATACGGCTGTAAACTGAATAGCGTTACAGTCTTCGAAGTCTTCATTAAAGATAACTTCTGGAGCATCTAATGTGGTAAGGTTTACCGTATTGCTTAACGCGGAAGCATTTCCGTAGGCGTCTAATGCTTTTACCGCAAAAGAATAATTGGTGTTTGGAGATAGACCGGTGATGCTAGCTTGTGTAGTGGTTACGTTATCTACAACTAGACCATCTTGCTCTATTTCGTAAGAAACCACTCCAACATTATCGGTTGAAGCACTCCAACTTAAATCTGTGGTATAAGCGGTTACATTATTTGCAATTAAATTGGTAGGAGCTGTTGGCGCTTGCGTGTCTGGATTGGGATCCCAAATTACGGCTACCCAAGAAGGATTATCGATGTATGGATTTCTATTTCCTTGAAAATCAAATGCAGCATTGTTACGGTCAATTTCTTTTTGAGAAACAGGATCTGTATTATGCCATTGAATTAACATGGCTAGCATCCAATCGTCAAAAACTTGATCTGAAGTTCCGTTAAACGTATTCTGACTTCCATCATTTGCAGACTCCCAGCTTCCTATTTGATTTTCATATCGAGTCGCCATATAAAAGTAAACACGGGCTAAATCTCCTTTAAATTCGTCTATAGGTTCAAATACAGTTCCGCTGTATGCACTAGGGTGGTTGTAGACATTGTTCCCTTTCTTGGAGCCATTGTCTGACGTGTAGGTGGCATTGTCCACCTCTCCAAACGGAAGGTGTCCTCTTTGCCCATTCACATAGCCATCTGCGGGATACACGTGTTGTATATCTGTTTTCATAGGGGAAGAAGAGCCAAACCAACTTTGTGGCATCAGATGTTCTCTGTTGTAGCAAGAACCTTCCCCAGAATAATTTCCGCATTGATTAGAACCAAAGGTGTAGGTATAAGAATCTGTACCTGTAGGATTTTCAGAATAAATATCCAGTACAGTGCCGTCATTTTCGTAATAAATATCTACATCTGTAGTATAATACCCGTCCCAAAGGTCTCCATAACTTTGAGGATTGTGACCATTGGTGATAATAGCACTTAATTCAGATTTTAAACTGTACCCGGTTAAGCCCTGGGTACTATCATAATAGCCAGCAGGAGCTTGAGCAAAAGATAACATGCTCAACATTAAAAAACTTAGTAAAGTAATTTTTTTCATGGGTTATGTATTTTTAATTAATCTCGCCATATAAAAGCCATCATATCCTGATTCGTGGCTTAAAACAATTTTTTCATCCTCTAAAGAAAAGCCTTGACCTTCTTCTGAAGCTAAGAACGATTTTACTTGTCCTTGATTTTCTGAAGGTAAGATAGAACAGGTGGCATATACAATTTTACCTCCTTTTTTAAGAATTTTAGAATAATCGCTTAAAATTTCTTGTTGCGTATTTCTTATTCGCTCTAAAAACTCTGGCTGAAGCTTCCATTTGGCATCGGGATTTCTGCTTAAAACACCTAATCCGCTACAGGGCGCGTCAATAAGAACGCGATCTGCAGAGTTATGTAATTTTTTAATCACTTTGGTGCTATCTATTTCGCGCGTTTCAATATTGTGTGCACCCGCACGCTTAGCTCTTCTTTTAAGCTCTTTTAATTTGTTCCCATAAATATCTAAGGCTATAATTTGTCCTTTATTTTCCATGATGGCCGCCAAATGCAAGGTTTTTCCACCCGCTCCTGCGCAAGTATCTACTACGCGCATTCCAGGTTCTACCTGTAAAAACGGAGCTACGAGCTGAGAAGATGCATCTTGTACTTCAAAAAAGCCTTCTTTAAAGATTTCTGTAGAAAACACATTGGCACGTTCGTCCAATTCTATCGCCGAAGGGTATTTTTTTAGGGAATGCGCTTCAATGCTTTCCGCAAATAAGCTATCTCTTAATTTTTTTGGAGTGGCTTTTAGGCTGTTAGCTCTTAAAACTACGGGAGCCATTTGGTTTAAGGCCGCAATTTCTCGGGTCCATTTTTGTTCTCCCAATTCTTTTACTCCAAGTTCATCCATCCAATCTGGAATCGACTCTTTAAACTTTCTTGTTTTAGAAAGCTCATCAAATCTTCCTTTGATTCTTCGGGTAGGCGTATCCTCTAATTGTTTCCAATCTGGAAGCTGAATTCCTTTAAGGGTAGCCCAAACTGCAAAAAGCCTAAATAAATTAGGTCTAGAAAAAGGTTCTTTTACTTCAGCTATTTCGGCGTAAAGCCTTTTCCAGCGTACAATATCATAAACGGTTTCTGCAATAAAACTGCGATCTCTAGAACCCCAGCGTTTATCTCTTTTTAAAGCCTTTGATATCTCTTTATCGGCATATTTGCCTTCGTTGAAGACGTTGTTTAACGTGTCAATAACTGCAAAGACAAGATTTCTGTGTAAACGCATGTATAAAAAATTTAGCGGGCAAAGTTAACGAATTTTAAGTGGGAATAATGTTATATTTGAATTTAAATCTATTCCATGAAGTACCTGGTTTCTATTTCGTTTTTATTTCTTTTTTTGGGATGTGTAAATGTGGCACAAAACGACACCTCGTTAAAAGGCTTTAATGATGTGAAAATAGAGACCATCTTAAAGCGTCCCGTAAGTATTAGAGCGCTTGAGGTTTGTGAAGATCAGATTTTCTATGGAGCTTCAGAGGGAGAGTTTGGTTATTTAAATACCGCCGACAATTCTGTTGCTTTTATAGGACAGGTGGAAGAAGCGAAGAATCTAGAGTTTAGAGCTATTTCTAGAACTAAGGAAGCCGATTATATTCTCTCTGCAGGAAACCCTGCCTTGCTCTATAAAGTCAATTATTTTGGGAAGCGTAAATTAAGTCATAAAGAAGAAGGGGAGAAGGTGTTTTATGATGCGATAGCTTTTTGGGATGACCTTAACGGAATTGCTATGGGAGATCCCACCAAAGATTGCATTTCTATTTTAATCACCAAAGACGGAGGTGAAAATTGGGAGGCTGTTCCTTGTGAGAGTTTGCCTAAAGTAGTGAAGGGGGAAGCTGCTTTTGCGGCAAGCAACACGAATATCTCTATCGTAGGAAAGAAAGTATGGATTGCTACGGGAGGTCAAGTATCTAGGGTTTACTCTTCTGAAGATATGGGGAAATCCTGGAAGGTTTCTTCTACACCTATTGTTTCTGGCAAAGAGACCACAGGTGTTTATACCATGGATTTTTATGATGAAAAGATAGGAATTGTGATGGGAGGCGATTATACGCAACCCGAATCCCAACAGCAAAATAAAGCCATGACGTATGATGGTGGTAAAACTTGGAAACTGATTGCAGACGGACAAGAACCAGGCTATAAAAGTTGTGTTAAGTTTGTGCCCAATAGCAATGCCAAAGAAATTATAGCGGTTGGTTTTACCGGAATCTCTTACTCCGCAGATTATGGAGAAACTTGGACGCAATTAAGCGATGAGCCTTTTTATACGATTAGCTTTTTAAATGACTATACTGCATATGCTGCCGGGAAGGGAAAGATTGCTAAACTGGTGTTTATAGAAAATGGCCCAAAACCAGAAGTCTTGAGCCATTAACGAATTAACACTAACCAAAATTATGAATCTTTAATCTCTTTTGTATTGTTTTAAAAGGATTTTATGAAAATCCCGTTCTGCTTTTTTTAGCATAAGTATTTTTTTGTAGCTGATGACTTGATGTAATTCTTCTACAAATTCTCCTTTCAGCGCAGCACTTTCCTTTTTAAGACTCACATACTGCTTTACAAGGTTTTGTGCCGTTTCTTCATCGATTGTATCTATTAAATCAATGCCATTTTTAACATCACACCATTTTACTTCGTAAAGGTGATCGGTTTTTTCATCATACTTATTGTAGATGGGCCAAAAGTCTTCCGCCTCTTTCTTAGACAAGTCTAAAGCTTTAGTAATGTGCGCTATTTTTAGTGATTTTATTTTATCGTCATCTGTTTGCGCAGATATCAGCTGCGAGGAGAAAAGAAAAATAAATGCTATGTATATTATTTTTTTCATTCGTCAATTAAGGTAATAAGCTCTGCATTTTCAGAAAGGTAATCTAAAATAGCATCTTCATCAATACTTTTCAATTGTTTTTCATCTACGCTAATACTTCCGTTAAGGGGAGTTTCTATATCTCTAAACTCAAAATCAAAAAAGTCTTTTTCTAACTGTTCTTCTAAAGCAATAGGACCTATGTTTTGCTGATTTGTTATCACATCAAATGAAAACTGATTCTTCAAAACAAAAAATCCAATAATAAAAATCGCAGCAACCCCTGTAGCTCTTATGATATTCTCTCTGCTGAAAAGTGAAACAACTTTTCCCTTTTTAGCCTCTTGAGGTAATTTTACTTCAAAGTCTTCAAAATAAGCCTTAGGAACTTTAAATCCAGCTTTTATAGACTGGTTTTCAAAAGCATCTTCCTGCTCATTCTCTTGCTGCAATAAAGCTTGACTTACCTGAAAATCTTCAAAATAATTTTCTGGTAGTTTAAATCCCGTTTGGGTTTCGAATATGTCTTTCTTATGCTTCATTCTACTCTTTAGACTGCATTAATCCATGAAGGTTTGATTCTTAGCTAGAAAATCTTTTATTTTTTTAACGGCGTGGTGATAATTAGACTTTAAGGCGCCTTCAGTAACGTCTAAGATTTCAGAAATCTCTTTGTATTTTAGTTCTTGAAAATATTTCATATTAAATACCTGCCGCTGCTTTTCTGGTAGTTGTGCTACCGCTTTTTGTAAAGCAAGCTGTATTTTCTCTCCCTCGTAATACACATCACTTTCTAAATTATCTATGAGGTGATCTTGCAGCTCTTGGTTAGAAATCTGTAGCTTTTTTGCTTTCTTGTTTAAGAAAGTAATGGATTCATTGGTAGCGATACGGTACATCCAACTGTAAAGTTTACTTTCTTCTTTAAAGTTTTTAATGTATTTAAAAACCTTGATAAAAGTATCTTGAAGCACATCGTGGGTGTCTTCATGGTTTTTAAGCATATTTCTAATATGCCAATAAAGAGGTTCCTTGTATAACTGAACAAGTTCTTGAAAAGCAGCATCGGCATTTTGACCTGACTTGAGCCTTTTTACAATATTTTTCTCCTTATCGGTGAGCATACACGAATGTCTTATTCTAAAGTTTGCATGTCTACCAAGCCTTTATAAGCTCCGTTAAGCGCTAAGAGTTCTTGATGTTTGCCTTGCTCAACAATTTCTCCTTTGCGCATCACCACAATCTGATCTGCATTTTGAATGGTAGAAAGTCTATGTGCAATGACAATAGAAGTTCTGTTCTTCATCATGTTCTCTAAGGCTTTTTGAACCAATTGTTCACTTTCGGTATCTAGGGCAGAAGTAGCTTCATCCAAAATCATAATCGGCGGATTCTTAAGTACCGCTCTTGCAATCGATAAACGTTGTTTCTGTCCGCCACTAAGTTTGTTTCCACTATCTCCAATGTTAGTGTCTAATCCTTTAGGAAGTTCAGATACAAACTCCCAAGCATTAGCTACTTTAAGCGCTTCTATAATTTCATCATCGGTGGCATGATCTTTTCCTAAAGCGATATTGTTTCTTACCGTATCATTAAAGAGAATAGAATCTTGAGTCACCAAACCGGTTAAAGCTCTTAATGAGCTTTTAGAAAGATTTTTAATGTTGATGCCGTCCACTTTTATCTCTCCTTCATTCACATCATAAAAACGAGTGACCAAATTGGCGATGGTAGATTTTCCACTTCCAGACTGACCTACTAAAGCCACGGTTTCTCCCTTTTTTACTTTTAAAGAAAAGTCTTTTAAAACATACTCCTCTTCATATCCAAAAGAAATATGATCTATAGAAATCTCCTCTTCAAAGCCTTCTTTAGGGGTAGGGCTAGGATGTTCTTTAACGCTAGTTTCGGTTTCTATAATTTCGTGAATACGCTCTGCACTGGCATTTCCTTTCTGAATACTGTACGTGGCTTTAGAAATGGCTTTCGCCGGCGTTAAAATATTGTACGTAAGCACTAAGAAACCAATAAAGGTAGAGGCGTCCATAGTTTGCTCAATAAGCACCATTTGACCTCCATACCATAAAATAATAGTAATTACTGCAACGCCTAGAAATTCACTCATAGGAGAAGCTAGGTTTTGACGGTGTAAAAGTGAATTTAGAATACGGTTTAATCTCCCTGTACTCTCTTCAAATTTATCCCTAAATTTTACTTCGGCATTAAAGCCTTTAATAATTTTTAAGCTAGAAAGCGTCTCTTCTACAATAGAGAGGAAATTCGCATTTTCTTGTTGTGCCAAGTTAGATTTCGCTTTCAGCTTTTTTCCAATGCTAGAAATTAGTAGTCCTGCAATAGGAAGAAAAACAAGGACGAAAATCGTTAGCTGCGGACTAATAATCAACATTCCAATAAGCGTAAAAATAATGGTAAGCGGCTCTTTAATGAACATTTCTAGCATGCTCAAAAACGAAGATTGTATTTCTTGCACATCACTAGTAATTCTAGAAATGGTATCTCCTTTTTTCTTTTCGGAAAAAAATGCAATCGGAAGCTCGGTAATTTTTTCGTAAATCTTATTTCTAATGTCCCGTAACATCCCATTTCTTAACGAAGCGATAAAGTACATTGCCATATAGTTGAAGAAATTCTTTAAAAAGAATAAGATAAGTACCAAAATGCAAATGGTGATTAACGCAGAAATAGGGCCGTATTCTTCCACCCGCTGATTCAGGAAAAAGTTAGCATAATCACTCGCAAAATCTTTAAAGCTACCAAACTCTCCATTCCAATCAGGTTTGATCAATATAGGCTCTTCTTCCTGAAAAAGAACCTGTAGCATTGGAATAAAGGCTAAAAAAGAGAGCGTGCTAAAAAGAGCATAAAAGATATTACAAATAATATTCAGGATGGCAAAACGCTTGTAGGGCTTGGCAAACTGAAGAACTTTTTTAAAATAACTCATGTATATTTCTAATTAAAAATTGAAATAAGACAATACAGATTCAATTTTATGATCTAATTCTTGCTTTACGGTAGCGTAGTTTTCGGTTTTATCTAAAGCAGCATTTGTACTTACATAAAACTTTATTTTGGGTTCAGTTCCGCTGGGTCGTGCTGCGATTTGAGTGCCATCTTCTAAATGATAAATCAAAACGTTAGACTTGGGAATATCCAAGGATGTTTTCTCTCCAGTTTCTATATCAATCACTTCAGAAGCTTGGTAATCCTCTACTTTTTTTACAGCGATACCTCCAAAATGAGTCGGAGTTTCTTCTCGCAGTTGTTTAAGCATTTCCTGAATCTCTTGCGCCCCTTCAATTCCTTTCTTCACTAAAGAGACCAATTCCTCTTGGTAAAGGCCGTGTGTTTTATAAAGTTCTAGCAGTTGGTGGTACACCGTGCTATTTTTGTTTTTTGCTTCCGCAGCAATTTCACAAATAAGTAGGGTAGAAGTGACTGCATCTTTATCGCGTACAAAGTCGCCTACCATAAAGCCAAAACTCTCTTCTCCGCCACCAATAAACTCTTGCTCAGGGAAATCTTTTATCATTTTGGCAATCCATTTAAAACCGGTTAATCCCACTTTGCATTCTACGCCGTAATGTGCTGCAAGTTTCTGCATCATAGGGGTAGAAACAATGGTAGAGGCAATAAATTCGTCTCCTTTAAAACCTTGGTTTTGCTGGTGTTCTTTTAATAAGAAATCGGTCATTAAGACCATCGCTTGATTACCGTTAAGGACCATCATTTCTCCTTCTTGATTTCTCACTGCGATCCCCAGTCGATCACCATCGGGATCTGTTCCTATGACGATATCTGCCTGTTCTTTTTCAGCAAGATCTAAGGCCATTTTTAAGGCTTCAGGTTCTTCTGGATTGGGTGATTTTACCGTCGGGAAATCTCCGTTAGGTTCGGCTTGTTCTTCCACCACTTTTACATGGGTGTATCCCGCTCGTTTTAAAACTTCGGGGATTAAGGTGATCGAAGTTCCATGAAGAGAGGTGAAGACAATTTTTAAAGCTGATTTCGCTTCCGCGGAAGCGTTAAAGCTACCATTCTTAATCGAGGCAGCGATAAAAGCTTCATCCACTTCTTTGTCTATAAATTGGATGAGTTCCTTTTTAGCCTCAAAGTTGATATGTTGGTATTCTAGGTTTTCTATCTCGTTGATAATTTCGGCATCTTCTGGGGGAACCAATTGTCCGCCATCTTTCCAATACACTTTGTAACCGTTGTATTCAGGAGGATTGTGACTTGCAGTAAGTACAATTCCGCATTGACAGTTGAGGTGTTTTACCGCAAAAGAAAGCTCTGGCGTAGGCCTAAGATCAGAAAATAGGAATACTTCAATGCCGTTCGCCGAAAATACATTGGCCACAATTTGAGCCAATTCTTTGCTGTTGTGTCTACAATCGTAGGCAATAGCGACCTGTAGCTGCTCGTTGGGAAATTGCTTTTTTAAGTAGCTAGAAATTCCCTGCGTATTTTTTCCTAAGGTATATTTATTGATTCGGTTGGTGCCCACGCCCATAATACCGCGCATTCCTCCCGTTCCAAAGGCTAAATTTTTATAAAAACTATCTTTAAGTTTTTTCGCATCATTTTCTATAAGATGTTGCGTTTGCTGTCTGGTGTGCGTATCAAACGTGTCTGATAGCCAATTTTTGGCTTTAGAAAGTATTTCTTTCATAGATTTTTCCTCGTTATAAAAGGCAAAAGTAAAGAATATTACTGAAGCGAAAGCTTATTTGAGAACTTTACTGATTTTGTAGCGTTGCGGATTTTTTTGAGTACGTAAAATGAGTTCGCCTAAGAAACCTGCAATAAACAGTAATGTCCCTAGAATCATCACGGTAAGGGCAATGTAAAACCAAGGGTTTTGCGTTACTAGAATATCTGGAATATGATACCACAGTTTATATAATTTTGTAGCGCCTATCCCAATGGCGGTAATAAAACCAATGATGAACATGACCGCTCCCCAAGCGCCAAATAAGTGCATAGGTCTTTTCCCAAATTTAGATAAAAACCAGATGGAAATGAGGTCTAAAAACCCGTGCGCAAAACGCTCTGCCCCAAATTTGGTAGAACCGTATTTTCTGGCTTGATGTTGCACTACTTTTTCGTCTATTTTCTCAAAGCCTGCATTTTTCGCTAAAAGCGGAATGTAGCGATGCATTTCTCCATAAACATCAATATTTTTTACCACTACTTGTTGATAGGCTTTTAAGCCGCAATTAAAATCGTGAAGTTTTACGCCTGAAACTTTTCTAGCTGCTGCATTGAATAATTTCGACGGAATATTTTTGGTCAAGACGTGATCGTAGCGTTTTTTCTTCCAGCCCGAGATGATGTCAAAACCTTCTTCTTGGATGAGTTTGTACATTTCTGGAATTTCCTCTGGATTATCTTGAAGATCGGCATCCATAGTGATAACCACTTCGCCTTGAGCCATTTCAAACCCGGCATGTAAGGCTTGGGATTTTCCGTAATTTTTTAAAAACTGAATTGCTTTTACATTCGCATCTAGCGCAGTTATTTTTTGTATCTCTTGCCAAGAGCCATCGCTACTGCCATCATCAATAAAAATCACCTCATAACTATAAGAATTAGCTTTCATGACAGCAGCAATCCAACGATGTAATTCGGGAATTGATTCTTGTTCGTTTAATAAGGGTATCACGATAGAAATTTGCATTCTTAAGCTGCTTGATTAGATTTTTCTTTAAATATAAGTGCCACTAACAACCCAATAACCGAATAAAAAACAAGCTTGAAAGCTAGACCAATGGCTTGATTAGCTAATGAAAATTGATTCTCACTTTCCATTTCGGTTACCATCAAATTGATTTGCTCTTGGGTACCTCCAAAACTAGCCATGGTTTCTTTCATTTTATCGATAGAAACTTCAACAATATAATTGGCAGCTTCAGGATCTACAAAATTAAAAAGAATATAATTGACCACCGTATATATAATAGAACCTATTGCGATGCTAATAAAAAAAGCACTAAACGCACTTTTGAAAGTGAATGGTTCTGTAAAGGTAGCTTTTGCTTTAACACAAGCATAGGCTCCAAGGCTAACAATAATTAAAAACTCAATAATAGAAATATACCATTGGGTTAGAAGTTCTAAATTAAAAGCATAGATAAGAACGATAAAGAGGCTTAGGGAAATCCCTAAGATAAGACCGATACTACTGGCAATGGATTTCACATTGTTGGTTGATTCCATGAGTTGATTTATTGGTTTCTGACAAGTTAGTAGACAAATATAGAAAAAGGTTACATAGTCTGCATGAAAAGTTTATATTTGTAATAATAATTTTTAGAAAAAGATTGTTTTATTCTAAGAATTGTTTAAATTTGCACCTCGAAAAAATCATAAGATTTAAAGAATAAGAAGATGAAACAAGGAATCCATCCAGAAAATTATAGACTTGTAGCTTTTAAAGATATGTCTAACGACGAGATTTTTTTAACAAAGTCTACCGTAAATACAAAAGAAAAAATTGACTACGAAGGAAATGAATATCCTTTAGTGAAGTTAGAAATTTCTAGAACTTCTCATCCGTTTTATACTGGTAAGACGAAGTTAATCGATTCAGCTGGTCGTATCGATAAGTTTAAAAACAAATATGCTAAGTTTAAGAAGTAATTCTTAATTCTTGTTATACTATATAAGCCTTCATTTTTGGAGGCTTTTTTTGTTGACGCGTTTTAAAAGTCCAACTTTCTCGTTGGGCTTTTGTCGTAGATAGATTTTTTGGTCCTAGGAGTAAGCTTGTTGTACGTTTTTCGATACCTATTTTAAGATTATTACGTGAAGCAGTATCGAAGTATTTTTTAAAGGGGGAGTCTCATTCAATATTTTTCATTCTGTTGAAGATGACTAGAAAGAAGTACATGAATTGTCGTTGAGAATAGCTTTTCAGCGAAGCTTTTGAAGTAGAGTCGTAAGAGATTCAAGAGCTTTGGCAAGTCAACTCAAAACTGACATTCAATTTAGACGCCAGTTCAGAAAAAGGTATTCTACGCGAACTTCAAGAGTAAGAAGCTGAATGTTTATGCTTCATTTTCTATAGCATTATGAAGACGAGTTTTACTTTTAAGGTTATAGTGTTCTTATTTGATAAAAAAATATTTTGCATATCCGTTTAGTGTCCACTGTAATCAAATAATAGTGTAAATGTCACGTCGAGCTAATAAAGAATCATAATATTTCGTGTGTTCCATAAAGATCCAAAAAGAATAGCCTTTTCGCGTATTGATCAGCTTGCAAAACTCTTTGATACCTTCTTTTGTATTATCTGCTTTTCCCCTTAAAACAATTTTATTCTCTTGATCAAGGCAGCAGTAATCAAATACATCTTTGGAGACATCAATTCCAATAAATAATTTTTTCATAACTTAGTGTTTAACTTGAATATTACTGAATAAACCAGGTTATGGGCTCGAGCTAACGCTATTAATAAGTCTGTTAACTTGTGAGTCGAAATAGTTCACCTCACCTCCTCTGGTTTTTCAGTATATTTCAACTGATTATTACCTACAATTTAAACAATTTCAATTATACTACTAATCTAATAGCAGAGTCGAGCCTTTCGTCTTCCCGCCAAAATGAATTCTTTCGGGCTGGCGCTTAAGACAGGCTGCGTTTGTTTAACCTTTCGACTTCGCACTCCCGAAGCTTGGGGAGTGACAAAAACTAGTTTTAGGAATGAAAGCAGATATACAATAAAAAATATGATAAAAAGCAATAACGACTTTGATTATAAATCAAAGTCGTTATTTTATTTAATGATATATTTCAATACAAAAGCATATGAATAAACAAGGGGTTACTCTACTCAAATTCATTACGTTTTTTATTGTATAATTATCTTTTTAGTAAGTGTTATTTCTTGTAAATTAAATTTGAATAAATACATTCCACTCTGTAAGTCTACTAGATTGATTGTATTGACAGGAGACTTTATATATTGCACTTTTCTTCCTCTAAGATCATAAATTTCTACTGAGTTAATCCTATCATTATTTGCGATTTTAAAGTTAAGATAATCTTTTGCGGGAACTGGGTAAACACTTAAAAAGGACTTTTGGTTTTCTTGCACCCCTAGTGTATCTAAAACGGTCACGGTAACGTTGATGGAGGTTGTATTTCCCGCTATATCTGTAGCTGTGAAAGTTACTTGATATTCTCCTACTTCTGTAAATGTATCTTGATTTAAGGTAAATGTGACTACACAATTATCATAACTTCCATTATCTACCTGTTCAGGTACAATACTAATAGAGTCTTCTCCTGCCAAATCAACTTCTATATCTTGAGCTTCTACGACAGGAGCTTCGTTGTCTATAATTGTTATTAGAGCCGTAGCAGAATTTTCGTTTCCGCTTGCATCGGTTATGCTAAGCGTAACTGTGTTTTCTCCAATATGAGAACAATCAAAGTTGGTGATGTTTAAGCTAGAAGTAGCGATACCACAATTGTCGCTGGAACCGTCGTTTACTTGTCCAGGAGTAATACTAGCTGTTCCGTTTTCATCCAGCTCTACTGAAAGCGATTGAGTGAGTACCGTAGGCGGTGTGGTTTCTATAACCGTTACCACAGCCGTAGCAGAGCTTTCATTTCCGCTCGTATCGGTTATGCTAAGTGTAACCGTATTCTCTCCAATATGAGAACAATCAAAGCTGGTAATGTTTAAGCTAGAAGTTGCGATACCACAATTATCAGTTGAGCCATTATCGATTTGTTCAGGAGTAATACTAGCTGTTCCGTTTTCATCCAGCTCTACTGAAAGCGATTGAGTGAGTACCGTAGGCGGTGTGGTT
>NZ_JAVHUL010000001.1:142741-144462 GCF_031085155.1 Mesonia profundi
TTATCAGTTGAGCCATTATCGATTTGTTCAGGAGTAATACTAGCTGTTCCGTTTTCATCCAGCTCTACTGAAAGCGACTGAGTGAGTACCGTAGGCGGTGTGGTTTCTGTAATTGTAATGGTTACATACTCCCAACTGCTATTTCCAGAAGCATCTTCTACTTCCAAATAGATTTGATTCTCTCCAATATGAGAACAATTAAAAGTGCTTTGGCTTAACTCCATCAACGTAATTCCACAATTATCTTCAGAACCATTATCTATATCTTCTGGCGCTATGGTTACCTCCCCATTTGAACCTAAGTTTACTGTTAAATCTTGTGTTGCTATAGTAGGAGGAGTATTTTCGGTCACGGTTACGATAGCTGACTGAGAGGCCGAATTTCCCGAAATGTCATATACGGTAAGCGTTACTGTATTCTCTCCTATGTGAGAACAATCAAAAGAGGTTATGTCCAGTTCTGCTGTACCTATACTACACTCATCTTGTGTGGTATAGTGCATGACGCTCTCTGGGGTAATCATAAGCGTTCCTTCCTCAGTAAGATTAACCGTAATGTTTTGCGTGACTACAGTAGGAGGAGTGGTATCACTACTTACTTCTTCTCCACAATGATCACTAAAAATCACACAATTATCTACATTTGTATTTGCCAATTGCCAAGATACTAATTCATCTGTAGGGACTTCTATACAGTACATGTTATTATTCTCTGCATTGAAATAACAAGGGTTTCCATTTCCACAATTGCCTTGCATAGCCGTAGGTGATACGGCTAGCTTCAATCCATTAAAAAGATTATTTTGAATATCTAAACGAGTCAACAACTCTAAATTACCTAGATTTAAATAGCCCTCCATACTGTTGTCTCGTAAGTAAAGTTGGGTTAATAAGGTAAAAGTATTAAAGTTAAAAGGGAGTTCTCCAGTAATGTCGTTATACGAAAGATCAAGATTGGTAAGCGTCTCATATAAATCTCCAAAACTAAGGGGTAAACTCTCCAAAGCATTATGGGTTAGGTTTAATTCAATTAAAGCTGAAAGCTCTCCGAAATCTTCGGACAAACTGTTGAGTTGTGCGTTGTTTGTAATACTTAATTGCTGAAGCGCGGCCAGATTACCAAAACCTTCGGGTAATTGTTCTATCCCAGATTGTCTTATAAAGAGTTCTTCAAGATGACTTAAGTCGCCTATACTTTCAGGGAATGAGGTGATGTAACCATGGGTATGTCCACAACAAACAAAGGGCAATTCAAATTTTACCAACTGTGTTAGGTTACCAAGTTCTTCGGGGAACTCAGCGGTAAGATTATTGTAGGAGTGGCCTGGCATAACAAACTCTACCACGTGCTTTTGCCCATCTATATACCCGGTAGTGACTCCTTGCCAAGACCCTACATTAGAAAGACCGTCTGGGTTAGGATCCCAATATTGCCAGTAGCCAGCACTCTCATAGTCTGGATTATGGTACGCATTATAAATGGTTATGAGTGCGTTGCGCTCACTTTGAGGAATGGCACTCCCAGCACAGTTGTCACTAAAAATAACGCCGTTGTCGATGTTTCCTGTAGGAAGATTGATGTTTTGCCAGCCTTCTAAATAAGCTGTAGGTACTTCTATACAGCTTAGGTTCGGGTTGTTGTTGGCAGATATCTTCAGGTTCGGGACGCCATTGTACTCATAGCCAATCTTAAGCCCGGAAATTTTGTTATTGTGTATTAG
>NZ_JAVHUL010000001.1:144562-227501 GCF_031085155.1 Mesonia profundi
TTAAGGTGGTTAGGTCATTGAAGCTTTCGGGCAAGGTGGTCAAGGTATAAACGGTGCCCGTGCCGCTTTCGTAATAATATTGGTTGGCAAGGTTAAGCTCCGTTAATGCAGAGAGATTACCAAAACTCTCGGGCAGGCTTTCCAGTTGGTTATTATAGAGATTTAGCACCGAGAGGTTACTAAGGTTTCCAAAACTTTCAGGCAACCCAGCAAGCTTATTCCCTCCTGAAAAGTCAAGATTAGTCAACAGGTTTAAATTACCAAAACTTTCGGGCAAGGTTTCTAATAAGTTATTCTGTAAAGTCAGTTGAACAAGGTTTATTAAGTTTCCTATACCACTGGGCAAAGTCGTTAATTCATTGTAGTTCAATGTTAATTGTGTCAAATCAACCAAATTCCCTATATCTTCAGGGAGTTCAGTTATATTATTATTATCAAGTCTAAGGGTTGTTAGGGTAGTCAAGTTGCCTATGCTATTTTCAGGGATAAGTTCTATCTCATTGTCATCAAGGTAAAGTTCTGTCAGGTTATCCAACCCACCAATAGCTACTGGAATATTGGTGATTAAACTTCCCGAGAGGTCTAAATATTCTAAATTAACGAGATTGCCTATTTCTACAGGGATGCTAGGAAAAGGATTGGGACTTGCTACTAAGGCCTCTAGATTAATAAGTGTTCCTATTTGTTCAGGCAGCAGCGTTATATCGTTATTATTAAATTGTAAATAGTTGAGATTGGTGAGATTTTCTATAGTTATAGGAACGACCTCTATGCTACAATTGTTAAACCTCAAATCAGTAAGATTGGTAAGATTTCCTAGTTCTGGAGGTAAAGCGGTAAGTCCATTATTGTTACTTAGGTTTAAGCTTTCTAAATTTGAAAAAGTTTCGAGGTTAGCAGGTATTTCTCCATTCAATCCAAAACCGTGCAAATCCATACCAATAGCATGACGGTAACCGCTGGTTTCAGTATAGACAAACCCGGTATTGTTACTATTGAGATCAGGGAACATATCATTATATTTTACATTCCAGTTAGGACCATTGGTAACATCATATATTTCATAAAATGCAATTTTTTCAGCAGGAGCTACGGGAACAGGGTTGCTACAATCGTCTGATATAACAAGGCCGTAGTCAAAATATTCTAATGGCAAATTACGAATAGTGGCAAGATTACTAGTGGGTACCGTGACACAAACCAAATTCGGTGCGTGTCTAAAGTTCAGTTGTCCATTGGTCACATTAGTGTTCCAAAGATCATTGACTAAGTTGAGACTGCTTATATTGGTATTATTGAGATGAAGTTCTTGCAAATGGTCATTGCTTAGTACAACTCCACCTGTAAGGTTATTATTTGCAAGGTACAACCTGCGTAGTTCAGGTAAATCAACAAGGTCGGGCAAATTGCCAGTAAGATTGTTATTCGACAAATTAATTTCTGTTATTCTTAAAAAGCCACTAATTTCTTCTACAGTAACACCATACCATTCAGTAACGGGTGTGGTGGTAGTCCAATTGGTAATATTAGTCCAGTTAGTACCTCCAGTTGCATTGTAAAAAGCAATAAGTGCATTGCGTTCTTGTGTAGAAACATCTGGATTGGCGCAATTTTCGTTAAAAAGTATATTAGGGTTAAGGCTGTTCCAACTGTTCTCTACTTGCGCTATATTGGCTACCTGTATGCAAGAGAGGTTAGGATTAGCTGTAGCGTACAATGTAGAAAGGTTAAGGTTACTGCTTATATCTAAGCTGGTAAGTTGGTTGTTTTGGCAACGTAGTTCTGTTAAATACATTAACCCTGTTAAGCTTAACTCTGTAAGTTGGTTACTATAGCAACGCACAACGCTTAAAGCTATATTTTGGTCTAGATTTAAATTGGTAAGTTGATTGTTATAGCAGGTTAAGGTTTCTAGAACCGTAAAGTCTTCAATACCTGTTAGGTCTTCTATATCTAAATTGGGGATAAATAAATTAGTAACATTCTCAATATTGGCGGTAAGTACATAATTATCTAAAGTATCATCAAGCCCTAGGTCTATGAGTTTTTGTTCAAAATTATCATCGGGGACATAAGTATTTTGTGCGCTAAGACTTAAAAAAGAAAAACATACAAGGGAAAAAAGTATAAATTGTTTCATAACAAACAGGCTTAAAAATTAAATTTCAAAAGTAAAATTAACCGGAAAGAGCAGACGAAACAATACCCAATTTTAGGTATATTAAGCATTAGAGAACAAGTAATTTAATCAGCTTTAACCAAGTCATAAGTTCAACTAACCGAGTTGATTTTAATCCTTCTAGAGGGTTTAGCCCAGCTTTGCCGTTTGGCAAGCTATGTCGAAGTAAAACGAATTTTTTTTGAGGATTTAACCGAAAATCGCTAAGTCACTAGGGTCATTTTTCTTCAATGTTATTTCTTTCATAATTTTTAAGAACAGCTTTTCAGCGAAGCTTGAAAGCTAGGGATTTATGCGTAATCGAGGAGTATTTCCTTTTATTTGGAAATAAACCTAATTAAAGTTGGAATATATCCAGATATTAATTAGTTTTGAGTATGGAACTACCACTAGAAATACGTCGATTTAAAGAAATTAGGGAAGAACAAGGTCAGACTCAAGCAGAGTTTGCCGAATTATTAAAGATAAAAACCTCTACGTCTGACATTGAACGCGGCCGTACCAAACTCAGTGGAGTAGTGGTGACCGAGCTGCTGAAGCAATTTGGAATCAATCCGCTTTGGTTATTTGGAGAGAGCAATCAGAAAATCTTACCCTTACATAGGATAGACACCATGCCCAAGGTAATTACCCTCGATTCTGAAGAGCAAGAAAATATTGTGATGGTGAATCAAAAAGCGGCAGCAGGATATCCACACAATGTGCAAGATGTAGAATGGTATAGGCAATTACCAGCATTCGATTTGCCTTTACCGCAGTTCCGAAATGCTACTTATCGCGGTTTTCAAATTGAAGGTGATAGTATGTTGCCTAATTTTAGGCCAGAAGAATGGGTGTTGGCGAAAGCCGTTCCTAGTTTATCTGATGCTAGTGATCATAAAGTGTATGTAGTGGTAATGTACGATACGGTTGTGGTGAAAAAATTACACAAACTCAACGATCCTAGTAAAGTGAAGTTGGTTTCTTTTAATACCGAATATCAGCCTTTTGAAGTAGAGGTGTCAGAGATTCAAGAGCTGTGGCAAGTCAATTCAAAACTGACGTTCAATTTAGATGCGAGTTCAGAAAGCGGAATTCTACGGGAACTCCAAGAATCTATGCTCGATTTAAAACGCCAATTGGGAGAAATGCGCAAGCAGGCTTAATTTATTTCCGGAAGGAATTGCTCAAAAAACTCATGGAGTTGCGCCTTAAAAACAGGAACGGGAATGCGGTGCTCTAATTGTGGGGCTACATTCAACCGAAGCGGAGCTTTTTTTAATTGATCGGCTAAAAAAGTGAAGGTATCCATAGGATTCACGACCTCGTCTTTTGCACCTAAAAGTAGTTGTTTTGGAGCCGCTCTTTTTTTAAAATAAGTGGTAAAAGTAACCTCTTTGTACCTAGATAAAGGCGGATTAAATAGCAATGCAGGTCTGCCAATAGTTTCTGAAGTAATATAAGCATTTAAAGCTCCCATACTACTTCCTATCACCACCTCAAATTCAGTTGTTTTATAGGCATTTAAAATAATTTCAGGCTGAATGTATTTCTTGAAGTAATCGATATCTGGAGCAAAAACCTGTCCGTAATTCTCTAGAATTATTCTTTTCTTTGAACTGAGTTTGCTGTTTCATTCCGAAGTGGTGCATCAATATTACATTCCGGTAAAACGCTTTGGCTATTTGTTGGTGCGCATCCGTAACTGCTATAAGGATGTGACGCTCGATTTAAAATTGGTAAAACCCAAAGTGCGCAAGATAATTGATACTTATCTGGAAACCTTGGGCATCGACAGCCGCGTAGAACTCATCAATTTATTGCATGATGAATTTATGGGCGAAATGAACAAGATAAGCAAAACCCCAAAGACCAAAGCCAGCGAAATGGAGCACGCCATTCGAAGACATATAAAAATCAATATGAACAAGGATTGGCCGAACAAGAATTACCATTTTATGATTTAATTGTGTATAATGCTTTTAAAGATTCGATTTCTGAAGAAGAAAAAGAGGAGTTAAGGCCCTTAATAAAAGAATTGATTGTCTTGCTAAAAGCTGCCATTAACAAACCCAATTTCTGGAAATAACGAGAATCTAAAATACGAAAGCTGGAAGACGAGGTCGATGATTTATTGGGTTTTTCAGGAATCAAACCTGTGGAGGAAATACATTCCAAATTAACAGTAAGAATTGATGAACATGGCCAAGCGCCGCCATCAGGAATTAACTGGGGAGCAGTAAGGGTCTTCGACAGGCTCAGGCTGACACCCGTTTTCAAAATTGACTATCTTTAGAAAAGGATTTGATTGAGTGAAATTGCTACTTAAAAGTAATTTTGTCACGCTGAGCTTGATAAGAAAGAGGTCTTCGACAGGCTCAGACTGACATTTGTTTCCTGAATTGGCTATCTTTATACTTGAAATTTTCAAACCTTAAAGGATGTCAATCGAAACCCATACTGTCATACTGAGCCTAGCCTGTCCTGAGTTTACCGAAGGATCGAAGTGCAAGTGCTATTTGAAGTCGAAATGCTTTAATTAAAAAAAATGAAATTCTATTTTACTTACATATTATTATGTGTTGATAATAGCTATTATACAGGAATGACTAACGATCTTGATCGAAGAATGACGGAACATCAAGGAGGAAAAAAGAAAAGTTGCTATACCTATAAAAAGCGGCCTTTAAAATTAGTCTGGTATATTCAATGCACCAATCCTTCAGAAGCTATAAAAATTGAAAAACAGATTAAAGGCTGGACCAGAAGAAAAAAGAAAGCCCTAATCGATGAAAAGTGAGACGATTTGGTTAAATTTTCTAAAAATTATACTGAATATGGTAAGCCTGGGTCTTCGACAGGCTCAGACTGACACCCGTTTTCAAAATTGACTATCTTTAGAAAAGAATTTGATTGAGTGAAATTGCTACTTAAAAGTAATTTTGTCACGCTGAGCTTGTCGAAGCGTAGTTTAAAATCGTTTTTAAATTTAATAAATGATGAAAATACATCACTTTCATCTATTTTCAATCAAAAAACTTCTCAGAGCAACAAAAAATATATTTTTAAGGCAATGGTGTCCATTCGTCTAGTATTCTTTTCCAGAATAAAAACTATTTCCTATTCAAAATATTGGCTTTCTTGATAAAAGCCCGATTTTTTGCGTAATCATCTTTAGTGAAAAGGCTAATGCCTACATATAGAACTAGCGAAATGGAAATTCCAATCAAGGCTTGTTTGGTAGAGGCAATTTCCCAAGCTACGGGTAAATCGGCACCTAAAGCGACCATTAAGTTGTAGGATGAAAACAGCAATCCGAAAAACATAGAAATACTAGCCGCCGTGGAGGTTCCGCGAACCCACAGAAAGCCGAAAATTAAGGGGATAAAAGCACCACTGGTTAGAAAATCTGATCCTAACCAAGAGATGGTGAGTACCGATTGTATTTTTAAGGCAATAAACAAGGCTGCACCCCCAATAATAAAGGTGGAAATTCTCCCTACATTCACTTGACGAGTATCACTGGCGTTGGGATTGATGTATTTTTGATACACATCTACCGTTAAGGAAAGCGCACCGGTATTCACCAAAGAATCCATGGTAGACATGATGGCAGAACTTAAGCCCACAAATAAAATCGCGCTAATGATAGGGCTTTTATAATTGCTTAAAATATGGGGAACGATTCCGCTTTCGGGCACGCTGTCATAAAATACTGAAGAAAACATCCCCGTATAAGTAACCATAAGGTAAAGCGGAATGAAGGCGAAGAAACTAAAGAGCATCATTTTCTTAGCGTCACTAGCCTTTTTTGCAGCCGAAATGCGCTGCCAAATATTGGCTTGGATCATCCACGAAGTTCCGAAGGTGATCACGTAGGCTAGATTATCTGATACCTGATTAAAAAAGGAAGTATAACCTGGTTTGTTATTGGTTTCGGCTATTTTTTTCACGGCTTCCCATCCGCCAGACCGATCGTAGGTAATGTAAAACAAAAAGATTGCGGTAAACAAGAAGAATATAAATTGAAGAAAATCGGTAAGGACTACACCTTTAAATCCGCCGAAGAGCGAATATACCAGTACGATAACGGTACCTAAAAGCGCTCCAGCTTCATAGCTCATATCAAAATAAGCTTTAAAGAATTTTGCCACAACAATAACTTGAATGGAAGCGGCAATCACCATAAAAATAATGATAAAGATGGTGAGTAACAAGGCAGTGGTGTCATTATAGCGCTGCCGCATAAGCTGAGGTTGGGAAATGCTCCTTATATTCCGAATTCCGCCAGCAAATAAATACATCAATCCTGTAGCGATAAGTACTGGAACTCCGTAAATCCAAAAAGAACTAAGTCCGTTTTGATGAGCGTGATCTACTAAATCTATCGCTGAACCGCCACCCCACCAAGAAGCAATAAAAGTGATGGCTAACAACCAGGCGGGCAATTTTCGAGAACCTAAGAAGTAATCTTCACTCGTATTGCTTTTTCGGTTCCAAATACCCACGCCAATAATGACTATGATGTAAAGTACTAAAAAAACAATGGTAAGCGTAGTGTTGGACATATGGCTTTTTTACGGGTAGCAATGATACAATTATTTTAGGAAAATTAGCTGTCCTCACTATTCGATGAAACTCCAACGGGTAGTTTCTGAAATCGCTTAGTGGTTACTCCAAACTCTCTTGAATCTTGCAAATATAGAACTGAAATTGCTTAGCTCTACAGGCTTCTTTTATTTTTCATTTTTTTTAGCTTTTGTGGAGCTTGTTTTTAGTCTTAGCAACCTAAAATAGCATTCTCATTTTCTGCTTATTTGTTTACCTTCGCCGGCTATGAATAATTCTCCCCTTCCGTTAAAGCGAAATTGGATTTTGGCTGCTTTGATGCTAACGATGTTTCTCGCCGCAATGGATATTGCCATTGTTTCGACCGTTATTCCGCAAATCGTTGGAGACTTGGGTGGGTTTAAGAAATTCTCTTGGGTATTTTCTATTTACCTGCTTACGCAAACCGCCAGTATTCCCGTGTACGGAAAAATGGCCGACATGTATGGTCGAAAAAAGATACTTCTTATTGGAATTGTTATTTTTCTAGTGGGTTCTGCGGCCTGCGGAGCTTCGTGGAATATAGAGTCTTTAATCGCTTTTCGAGGCTTGCAGGGGTTAGGTGCCGGTTCTATTATGGCGATTGTCAATACCATTGCAGGTGATATTTATACGGTAAAAGAACGCTCTAAAATACAAGGTTGGTTGTCTAGTATCTGGGGAATCTCGGCGATTATAGGTCCGGCTTTGGGGGGAGCTATGGTAGAGTATGTCAACTGGCGGTGGATTTTTCTAATCAATATTCCTATCGGACTTGTTTCTGTTGTTTTGTTGATGATGTTTTTAAAAGAGAAAGTGAGTGTTATTAAAACTAAGATCGATTATCTAGGTGCTTTCCTCATTTTTACCACGCTTACCTTGCTGATTACTTTTTTACTGAATGGCGGACAAGCTTGGGCTTGGCTTTCTTTCTATAGTTTAGGCTTGTTTGGTTTGGTAGCGGCATTGCTTTGTTTATGTGTCTATGTAGAACGCCGAGCGGAATCTCCCATAATGCCTCTTTGGTTGTGGACACACCGTCCCTTTTTGGGTTCTATTTTAGCTTTGATGGGAATGGGCGTCATTATTATGGGACCAGAAACCTACCTGCCCACTTTTACGCAGGCCTCGTTGGGAATTGGAGTGACGGTTTCGGGATTAATTTTGGCAAGCATGAGTATAGGTTGGCCAACGGCATCAGCACTTTCAGGAAAGTTATATTTAAGAATTGGGTTTAGGAATACAGCAATTATTGGGGCAGTTTTAGTGTTTCTTGCAGCAATAAGCTTTTTGTTGATTCCATATCCGCAGCCTGTATATTTACTGGTGATCAATCAGGTAATTTTAGGCGCGGGATTCGGACTTATTTCTACTCCGGTTCTGGTGGGAGTACAGTCGATGGTAGATTGGAATCAACGCGGAGTGGTCACTGGAGCCACTATGTTTGGCCGAAATTTGGGTCAGAGTTTAGGGGCGGCTATTGTGGGTGCTATTTTTAATGCCTCTTTTTCTCAACAAGTGAGTGAAGCTCCATTTGATTTACCTGAGCAAGATGGAAATATTTTGCAGATGTTACAAACTCCGAGCTTGTCTGCGGAAGCTAAATTTTTTTTAAAGGGAGCCATTAATACGGCAAATCATCATATTTATTACGGAATGGCGATTTTGGCGGTACTTACTTTTGCTGCAATTTGGCTAATCCCCAAAAAGATACAAACGAAAGAAGAGTCGAATTAGTCTAGCTATTTTGTTTTATTTTGATTTAACTTTTAGAACTATTGCAATTTATTATTGTATATCGGCTTTCATTCCTAAAATTAGTTTTTGTCACTCCCGAAGCTTCAGGAGAGCTCCAGCCCGAAAGAATTCATTCTGGCGGGAAGACGAAAGGCTCGACGTGATATTAGCACTATTATTTGATTACACTGGACACTAAACAGATATAAAAACTTATTGTTAGAAATCAGAAATATAAAACCTAAATGCGGAGAATTAAATTTTTCTTCCGAAGTTGTTTTAATTGTTTTGCTCCATGCTTTTGTAAAGCTATAAAGCTAATTTCTCTTCGCGCTAAAAGTGGAGTAGGAAGAAATACACGATAAGTTTTTCCTAAAATCTCAATAGACAAGAACGATTCTCGAAATAAATTAGTATCGTAAAGTATTTTGTACTTATGGCCAATGAAGAAAAACATCAGAAAGAACTCTAGAAAAAATCGAATGAGGTAGAGGAAACTAAAAAATATACCAGGATTTTAAGTCGGGTTATTAACGAGGGAAGCCGTTTTTAAAACTAAAAGAATCACCTTGTTTTTGAGCGCTTGTATTGCCGGTCTGGAAATTGGCTTTAGCTACTTACTTATTTGTACGTTGTATGGAAGTGTAGACGAACAGGTGATTTTTAAACTTTTTGGACTGGCTTACCCCTTAGGATTTGTTTTGGTGATTATGGGAAAGTCGGCGCTGTTTACCGAACAAACTTTGGTATTGGCTTTACC
Organism: Mesonia profundi; assembly: GCF_031085155.1. Lineage (GTDB taxonomy): Bacteria > Bacteroidota > Bacteroidia > Flavobacteriales > Flavobacteriaceae > Mesonia > Mesonia profundi. The sequence continues at coordinate 153,805 of NZ_JAVHUL010000001.1, forward strand.
GGTGTTAAACCGGCAACGTAGCTTTTTAGAGATGCTGAGTGTTTGGGGCTGGGTGATTTTAGGATACGGATTAGGAGGCGCGATTGTGGAGGTTTATTTAAATATCGGATTTTTTGAATCTAATAAGAAGTAGAATTTTTATGCTAGTAATTAAAGGATTGTCTTTTATTGTTGCTGTTAAATCTTTTGCTTCTATTAATTTAATATATTCTTAATCCAAGTTGAAATTAGGGGGTTTATACTTTAGAATTATTTAAACTAGTGGTTTTTTTCTTGTTGTTATAGTTAGTATATAAGTCTATATAATAAGAGGTGATGGTGTCTAGTGTATTTTGTGATGCTATGGAATAATTCTTTTTGGCAAGTTTGAAGCCGTAGCTTTTACTGTTGTAAACAGTGAAAATTCCTCTATAAAGAGAGTTTTCATTTCTAGGGGTATAATAATGTGCACTATAGCCTTCTTCTCGCATTTGGATGCTTGCATTTTTTTCATTAGGAGCAAGAATTGGTTTTCCTAGGAGGCTTACATTTAGCAATAGGTCCTTATCTTTTAAAGCAAGTGGATTTAGAAACAATACCATTTTACCATTTTTTATAAATTCAAAATAGTTAATGCTAAAATAATTGACAATCTTGATAGTTGGAGGGATGTTATTTTCGGAGATGAAATTTTCCAAAACAAAAGTATCTGGATTAGTACTTAAAGCAATTTCAATGTTTATATTCTTACTATTACTCAGTGCCTGAACTAAAAAGGTAAGCTCTTGATGAGGTTTATTTCCTAAATAAGTATTGATTTTTAAAAGATCATTTTCATCATTAAGAAAATTAGGTAAACTAGACCTTACTGTTCTCACATAGGGAGAATGTTTCAGAGGATAATTAGGATAATTTTTATGAAAGCTATTAAAGTCTTTGGAGTTAGGAAGGCTCACTAAATTGACTTTTGGCAAAATTTTAAATAGGATATACTTCTTAATTTTAAACCCCTTGGCATTAAAGTAATCTCCAGAAAATTTTGCGTGATTTAAGTCTAACTCTTCTCGGTAGTTATTAAGAAACAAAATAGAAGGTATTTTTTTAAATGAAAAGAAGATGGGGATTAAGAACTTGAAAAAGTAAATTCCGGTTTTAATATTTTGATCTAAAAAATCAATGTTGAAATAGATAGCATCAGGTTTTTCTCTACGAATGATTTTTAAGACCTTTAAAGAATTTTTAAGGCTATCAAAAGTATGATCAGGAATAATTTTTAAATTTTTTTCCGATAAAGAAACGGGAAAGTCTGAATTTGTAATTACAACAATTTCATTTAGTTTCCTTGCATTTTGAAAATGATGAATGATACTCTCTCCAAATTTTTTGGCTATAGGGTTCTCATTTTTAGAGAAAATAGATACAATAACTAACTTCATATACTTAAAAGAGTCGTTAAATTGAGATTGATTCAACGTGGTCCAAAAGTAAAGATTTTAATATGGATTTAGAAGAATAATGAGGTATTAAAGCTAATGAGGTAAAAGTGCATTAGTTTTTAAACAAAAAACCTAACTACTTGCCAATAAGGTAGTTAGGTTCTGTATCGTGGAGTCGGGGAGACTCGAACTCCCGTGCAAACAAGCAATTCAATAGCTTTCTACGCGCTTATCTCTCGTTTAGTTTTCGATATGCCACCGGCCGAAAGCCACCAACGACATACTTATTCTCGCTTAAGTTTCGAAACTGCATCAAGACCCTGCTGTTTCTAGAGTTACTTTTTCGGTGCCTCAAGTGTGGTCGCCGTAAATCAAGGCTGCCACGAGACATCTTGGTTCCCTACCTAGTAGGGACTAAGCAAATCTTACTATAATTCAGATTATGCAGCCAAGGCGTAGTTATTCTCGCCGTTTAAAAAAGTGTGAAATATGATATTTACGAGCTGTATCCCAGCGCTCGACGTGCTTACCATTCAATTAGACTCGCTGTCAAAACCAAATCGACCCCATTTTTCAAAGAACATTTATCTTCGTAGTTTGGGCGTTACATTTGTAAAAAAAACAAATGTCGGGCTATCCGTTACAATTCCTCGTCCCAAAAATGGGCCTGCGGGATTTTCACTCCTATCCCTAACGCAAAATATCTACTTTCAGATAAAGTTAAGAAGACAAAGATACAATAAAATCATATATTTACGCATCAAACCTAGTATTGTTATTATATACAAAAGCTGTACCACTATATGAAGTTAGGAATTATAAAAGAAAGAAAGACACCGCCAGACCGTAGAGTAGTTTTTTCACCGCAAAAGTTATCATTGCTCAAAAAGCAGTTTCCCAACTGTGAATTAATCGTAGAGCCCTCAGATATTAGAATATTTCCAGATGAAGAATATAAACGTCTAGGTTTTGAAATCTCTGAAGATTTGAGTGACTGTGATGTACTGCTAGGAGTAAAAGAAGTGCCTATAGAAGCTTTAATTCCGAATAAAAAATATTTCTTCTTCTCACACACCATCAAAAAGCAACCCTATAACCGAGAACTGTTACAAGCTATTTTAGAAAAAAATATAGTCTTGTATGATCATGAAGTGATTACCAATCAAAAAAATAGTCGATTAATTGGCTTTGGTCGCTATGCTGGTATTGTAGGAGCTTATAATGGATTTAGAGCCTTAGGTCTTAGAGATAAACTTTTTCAATTACCTAAAGTAGAAAGCTTGCCAGATTATGGTGCGGTGGTAGAGAATCTTCAACAAATAAAGATACCTGCTATAAAAATAGCCTTGACGGGAACTGGAAAAGTGGGATATGGTGCTAAAGAGATTTTAGATCACCTTCACATTAAAAAAGTAAGTATTCACGATTACCTCACCAAAATTTTTGATGAGCCCGTTTATGCCATGTTGGGGGTGCTCGACTACAACAAAAGAAAAGATGGGAAGCAACTCGATAAATACGATTTTTACAATTATCCAGAAATTTACGAATCTGATTTTATGCGTTTTGCAAAAGTAACCGATTATTTTATCGCGGGTCACTTTTATGGAGATGGCGCGCCTTACTTGTTTACTCGAGAGGAAGCAAAACAAGAAGAATTTAAGATTAACCTGATTGCAGATGTAAGTTGCGATATAGACGGTCCTGTAGCTTCTACCATAAAACCTTCTACCATCGCCGACCCTTTTTATGGGTATGATCCACAAACCGAAATGGAAGTTGCTTTTGATGCAAAAAACGCGATAACGGTTATGGCTGTAGATAACTTACCTTGTGAGTTGCCAAAGGATGCTAGCGAAGGTTTTGGAGACATGTTCTTAGAGCATGTGATTCCCGCTTTCTTTAACGATGATGAAAAAGGAATTTTAGATCGTGCTAGAATGACTTTTAACGGAGAACTTACTTCACGTTATTCTTATTTAAAAGATTATGTAAATGAAATTTAACTGTCTATATTTTCTTTTGTTGGTCATACTGTCTTCTTGTGCTTCTCTAAAAAACAAAGAAAAAGAGAAAAACTTGGACATAATGACTTATAATATAAGGTTGGCTACTGGTGATAAGGGTCTTAAAAGCTGGTCAAAGCGGGGAGGTCATGTAGTTAAGCAAATGAAAGAAAAAGGAGTAGATGTTTATTTGTTACAGGAACCTTTAAAGCATCAAATAGATTATATTCAATCTAATTTAAAAAACTTCTCTGTGGTAGGGAAGCCTAGAATTGATGATGAGTACTTAGGAACTTACAATGCTATTTTTTTTAACAGGAATAAATTTAAATTAAAAGAAGATGAAACTTTTTGGGTTTCCGAGACCCCTTTACTAGAATCTAAAGGGTGGGACGCTTCAAGGGTAAGAATAATAACGTATGCTTTATTAGAGAATAGAGTGACTAAAGACAATTTTTATGTTTTTAATGTCCATTTAGATCAACAAGGTTCAGAATCAAAAATAAAAGGAGTTGAATTATTAGATGAATGGATAAAAAAAATAAACATTAATAACTATCCAGTAATTATTGGAGGAGATTTTAATTCTAAAGAAAATACAGAACCTATTCTTTGGTTTAAAGATCATTATAGAGACACCAAGACTGTAAGTATGACTTCTCCTAAAGGGCCTTTAGGAACCTTTAATTTTTTTAATGATAGAACGGCTAGGCATAAATACAGAATTGATTATATTTTTGTGAATGAAAACATAAAAGTAAAATCTTATGAAGTGCTTCAAAATAAGTATGGAGAAATGTACCCATCAGATCATTATCCCTTATATGTTGAACTGACTATTCCATAAAAAAAAACCCAGATTTAAATCTGGGCTTTTTTTATGGAAAGAATTGAGCTTAGGAATTAATAAGCTTAATCATCATATCAATCTCTTTAATCATTTGTTCGTTATTTCCACTGTAGCCTACTTTCTTAAACCTTATTTTCCCGTTAGGACCAATAATAATTTTTGTAGGAATACCCGTAATACCGTAGCTAGAAGAAGTACTATATTTTCTCGACCCTTCTTTAACAGGAGTATCCATAAGCACTTCAAAACTATAAGCCTTAGAGGTTATAAAATCTTTTGCTCCTTTGGTTCTAGTAGCTTCATCCCCTCTTTCCATCGTATTTACAAATAGAATTTCTACGTTTTCATTGTCTTTATACTTGTCTACAGCTTTTTGCATTCCAGGGAAAGAAGCTTTACAGGGACCACACCATGTAGCCCAAAAATCTAAGACTACAGTTTTACCTTTTAAACTCTCTAGACTCACTTCTTTGCCAGCTAGATTTTTCAAATTGAAACTTGCCGCTTCTTTATTGATCATTTCTTTCTTTATGTTGGCCATAAGAAGTTTGTCAGCTTTAGCTTCAAGACTGCTTAATTTCTTATCGGCTTCCGCTTCATCTACATCAGTATTTAGCAAAGCTGCTTTATAGGCTTCTTTTACTTTTTGAGTCGCGTTGTTGCTAGCGATAAATTTTTCAGCTTCAGTGATCACTTTATCGTTTGCTTCCGCGGAAGCGAGATATTCGATATAGCGTTCATTCAATTCGGCGTCGTTCCCTTCTCCTACAGCCTGAGCTTGGTACTTAATCGCTTCTTCGGTATTTCCTTGCTTAAATAAAATGTATGCGTAGGTGTCGGCATACATTCCGTAGGTTCTATCTAGATTTTTAGAATATTGCTTTTTGGTTTGAAAATCTGTCTTCCCTTCAAAGCTTTTTTGTTCTTTATTAATGAGATCTAGAGATTTTTTGGACAATTCGGCTGCCAAATCTAAGTTCTCCTCTTTTTCGGCCATATTCCAAGCAACAGAATTGTAGCTACTTGCTTTTTGAGTGCTGTTCGAAATTTGATTGGTATATTTTTTAAATTTCTCTTGATCACCTTTTTTAAAGTACTCCTCTGCAATATTACTTAACATAAAATCCTTCTCAAAACTATCTTCGCCTACGTTTTTATTGTAATCTGCTAAAGCGTTTAATTTGTCTTCTAGAGAAGAAGCCTTATAAACACGCATGGCATAAGTTCTTTTTGCAGCACTTCCTTTAGGATATTTGCTAGCCATAAGCTTAGAAATAGAATCTACTTTAGATTTGTTTCCCAGAACCTGATGAAAACTTAATAAGGTGGTGTTTTCGTCTTCAGTTAATTCTTTCTTTTCGTAAGAAGTCATTCTTTTTTTTGCGTAAGCTTTAGCTTTATCTTCATTAGAATTGGCAAGCATAGAGACATACATTCTGTCCCAGTCTTTTTGGATACCCTTATTCTCTTTAAGGTCTGTATCGATTAAAGCTAAAGAAGAATCTGCTGGTATTTCTGCGCCAAACTCGGGTGCTAAATTGGCATAATACATTCCCATGCTGGCGTTACTTCCGGCAACAGGCTTTTTGTCTTTATTGTATAAAGGCAAGATGTAACCTTTTTTATCATTGTTGTCATATTCGTCCTCACTCTTAAAATTAAAAGCTAAGGCTTGCGCAGAATCTGGCACTTTTATGGTTGTTTGCCAAAGATTCGAAGAGTCTTCTAGGTCAAGATCCTGAGGATACATTTTTCCATTCACCATGTAGTAGAAATGCGCATCTACAGATTCGGCATCATTGCTATAACTGATTTGAAGATCATCGCCGGCTTGTGGATATTCGGTGGCTAAATGAAGCTGACCCATATCTTTTCCTTGGTCTTTATCTTCTTTCTTTTCTTCTTGGCAACTTGCTAGGATTAAAACGGAACTAGCGAGTATCGAGAGGGTTTTTATTTTCATAATAATTAATTTTTGTATCGTTAAAGGTACGTTTTTTTTATTTTATTAAAGTAAATAAAAAAGTCCGTAATAGTTTTACGGACTTGTTATGTAATGACTAAAAGGGAATTAATTTAGAATTTATTAATGGTTTTTCTAATGCTTACCAAATGGGTAAGAAGCTTTTCTAGGTGCTGTAAATCCAGCATATTAGCGCCATCACTTTTCGCATGAGCAGGGTCAAAATGTGTTTCTATAAATAAACCATCTACATGATTTACTACTCCGGCACGAGCGATAGTTTCAATCATATCTGGTCTTCCTCCTGTCACTCCGCTGCTTTGATTGGGTTGTTGTAGAGAATGCGTCACATCTAAGACTGTAGGAGCAAACTCGCGCATCGTAGGAATTCCTCTAAAATCTACAATCATATCCTGGTAGCCAAACATAGTCCCGCGATCGGTGACCATCACCTGTGGATTGTTGCAATCGGTTACTTTGGTTACCGCATGCTTCATGCTTTCTGGACTCATAAACTGACCTTTCTTAAGGTTGACTACTTTTCCTGTTTCCGCGGCAGCGACAACCAAATCGGTTTGACGCACCAAAAATGCTGGGATTTGTAATACGTCTACATATTCTGCCGCCATCGCAGCGTCGCTTACTTCGTGAATATCGGTTACTGTAGGTACTTTAAAGGTTTCTGAAACTTTACGAAGAATTTTTAAGGCTTTCTCGTCTCCAATTCCCGTAAAACTATCAATACGACTCCGGTTGGCTTTTTTAAAGCTTCCTTTAAAAACATAAGGAATTTCCAGCTTATCGGTGATTGTAATTACTTTTTCGGCAATTCTAAGGGCCATATCTTCACTTTCTATGGCGCAAGGACCGGCAAGCAGAAAAAAGTTATCTGAATCTAAGTGTTTTATCTGCGGAATTAAATCAAGTTTCATAGTTCTTATTTAAGAGTGTAAAGGTACCAAATTTATGCATAAAGGCTTGGAAATAAAATAGCCGAAACCATATTATGAAGGTTTCGGCTAGAGGTAGTTTTGAATTTAAAATTTAAAAGGCACGCTTTCTTATTTTTTTAGCAAACTCTTTGGCGAGTTTGGCGTAAGCTTCAGTCACGCGGTGTGCAGAGGTAAAATCATACCCCATTGCGCCTCTACCTTTTACTTTGGAGTAATCTACTTCTAGTAAAATGTTGGAAGGGTTGTTGGTTTCAAAGACGGTAATGGTAGATTCAAGTTTTGCATCTTTTCTCCAAACTCCTACGTTGTAACCGTCATACATCATGGTAATGGCTACATTGATGGTATATTTTCTTTCTGGAGCTTCTTTTTTTACCGTAACTAAATTATCGTCAAAGCGCTTATTAAAAGATTCAATAAATTTTGGTTCAAAGTGATTGGGGCGGTTAGAAAACCATTCTTCTTTCCACGCTATTCCGGCTCCCGCTTCATCTTCTTCTTTTTCTTTTACTTTCTCATCGAGAAATTCTTTTTCAGAGTCAAATTTTGGAATTTCTACGTTGTCGTAGGTAAAGGTTAGGTTATAGGCTGTAATTCCTTTAAGAGCTTTAAACTTTCCGTTTCTAACTTTTTCCTTTTGCGCAAAGCCTAAACTAACACAAAAAAGTAATGCAACCATTGCTGTAATTTTTTTCATAGATAATGTAAATTGGTTTTATGACCGCCAATATATAATATTTTTGTTAAAATTAACATTTTATTAAGGTTTTTGTAGGGAGTAGTTTTAAATGAGTAAGTTTAAAAGGTTTTTTTGATAAATTTATCTAGAAATAGATTTTAATGCTTTCGTTAAACGTCATTTTACTTTCAATTTCGTAATCCTAATGATAAAAGTAGCAATCATTCGGCGAACCTTTTAATACCTAATCAGGAAATTTAAAATCTATTTTTTAAACTCTTTATTCAGTATAATAAACCGGATCTTCATTGGGATCTACAGCGCATTCGTATTCGGTTTGAGTTCTTATGATGGAGCGCACATTTAAAGCATTTTTGGGTTGCCCATATCAATCTACTTCCCCTAGATTAGCATCTACATTTTCAGGATATCTAACGTAAAAACTGGTGCCCAAATAAAAGATGTTTTTATTGCTAACACTGTCTCTAAAATATATTTTAAAGAAGAATTAAGAATTGTGCTTGGAGCGAAAGAAATACTGGTAGAGATTGTAAAAAAGAACAATAAAGATGTAGTTTTTATCATCATAAAAATAATTGGTTGAGATTAAAGACACCATTTTTTTTAAAAACTATTTCTTCAAATTCAAATGACTAAGCTTTGACTATCAGGATGCTAAGAATTAACTGTTATAGTTTCAGAAAAGTAAAAATAAACCCATATATAAAAAAAAATAACTCTACATTTGCAGCCTTTAAAAAAGGCTTTTTATGACAGCAATCAAAAATATTGCAATTATTGCACACGTTGACCACGGTAAAACTACCTTGGTAGACAAAATAATGTACCACTGCCGTTTATTCCGTGAAAACGAGAATACAGGCGATCTAATTCTAGATAATAACGATATAGAAAGGGAACGTGGGATTACCATTACTTCTAAGAACGTATCTGTTGTTTATAAGGATACAAAAATTAATATTATTGATACTCCTGGTCACGCCGATTTTGGTGGAGAGGTAGAGCGTGTTTTAAATATGGCCGATGGGGTCCTACTTTTAGTAGACGCTTTTGAAGGTCCCATGCCACAAACGCGTTTCGTATTGCAAAAAGCGATTGACTTAGGTTTAAAACCTTGCGTGGTGATCAATAAAGTAGATAAAGAAAACTGTACGCCAGATGAGGTACACGAAAAAGTTTTTGACTTGATGTTTGAGTTAGGAGCAGAAGAGTGGCAGTTAGATTTTCCTTCTGTTTACGGTTCTGCTAAGAACAACTGGATGAGTGAGGACTGGAGAAATGAAACCGAAAACATTGAGCCTTTATTGGATATGGTGATGGAACATATTCCTTCTCCAACAATTCCTGAAGGGAATACACAAATGTTAATTACTTCTTTAGACTATTCTTCATTTACAGGAAGAATCGCTATTGGACGTTTACAAAGAGGCCATCTTAAAGAAGGAATGCAAATTTCTTTGGTAAAGAGAGATGGTAAGATTGTAAAAAGTAAAATTAAAGAACTTCATACGTTTGAAGGTTTAGGCCGAAGAAAAGTAGAAGAAGTAGAAACAGGCGATATTTGTGCTATTGTAGGCTTAGAAGGTTTTGAAATTGGAGATACCGTAGCCGATTTTGAAAATCCTGAAGGACTTAAAGCGATTGCTATCGATGAGCCTACGATGAGTATGTTGTTTACCATTAACGATTCTCCTTTCTTTGGTAAAGATGGTAAATTTGTAACTTCTCGTCATATTAAAGACCGTTTAAATAAAGAGCTAGAGAAAAACTTAGCACTTCGTGTGCAAGAAACCGATAGCGCCGATAAATTTTTGGTTTACGGGCGTGGAGTTCTTCACTTATCTGTGTTAATTGAAACCATGAGAAGAGAAGGTTATGAGCTTCAAATTGGTCAGCCACAAGTAATCATCAAAGAAATTGATGGTGTAAAATGTGAGCCTATAGAAGAGTTAACCATCGATTTGCCAGAAGCAGTTTCTGGAAAAGCGGTAGAAATGGTGACCCTTCGAAAAGGAGAAATGTTAAGTATGGAAGCCAGAGGTGAGCGTATGGTTTGTGAGTTTATGATTCCGTCAAGAGGGATTATAGGTTTACGTAACCAATTGTTAACTGCTACTGCAGGAGAAGCAATTATGGCACACCGTTATAAAGAATACCAACCTTTAAAAGGAGGGATTCCAGAACGTCAAAATGGTTCTTTAGTTTCTATGGAAAAAGGTTCTGCCATTCCTTATTCTATCGATAAGTTACAAGATAGAGGGAAGTTCTTTGTAGATCCAGGAGAAGATATCTACGAAGGTCAGGTGATTGGAGAAAATTCTCGTCAGGATGATATGGCGGTGAATATTACCAAAACCAAGAAATTATCTAACGTACGTTCTTCTGGAGCAGATGATAAAGCGAAAATTGTTCCTGCAATCAAATTTAGCTTGGAGGAAGCTTTAGAATACATCCAAAAAGATGAATACGTAGAAGTAACGCCACACTTTTTAAGGTTAAGAAAGATTTACTTGACAGAAAATGAGCGTAAACGTAATAAGATTGTCTAATTCTTTACGGAATATGACACAGAACCCTAAACGCAAGTTTAGGGTTTTTCTTTTTTTAAGAGCTTCCCTAAAGATTTATCTTCAATATTGTATCTTCGTGGTCTTAACAATTTATAATAAGGTTTACTCTTTTAGTGAGCATTAGTTTTTATGAAACCTCTTATATTAATAAAGTTGTTTAGGTATCTTAATTCATTTGGATGCGCCCAAAGTTTATAAACTATATAAAAGAGAACCCTTTATTAAAAGTAACTTCACTTAATAGTGGCGCTATTTTAATGAAAATGATGGCGGGGTTGGTCATTTCAAAACTTACCGCATATTTTTTAGGTCCAGTTGGGATTGCACTAATAGGGAACTTAAGAAACGGGCAAAATTTAATTAATACCTTAGCCTCTTCGGGAATACAAAAAGGGGTTGTAAGTCATATTGCAAAAGGCAAAGATAAAAAGAAGTTTTTACAAATATTAACCAATACATTTTTTAGCTTAGGCTTATTGGTAAGCATAGTTGTAGGCGTATTTATATTCGCTTTTAACGCTGAGGTTTCTCATTATATTTTTAAAACTAATAGTTATGCTTGGATAATTACTTTATTAGCTATTAGCCTCCCTATAAATACGCTTAACCTTTTTATCTTGTCTATTCTTCAAGGGCTGTCAGATTTTAAGAAAGTGATTTATATAAATATAATTACTAGTATTTCTAATCTGGTCTTGTTTTCTATACTATTATATTTTCTAGGGTTAGAAGGTGCTTTTGTAACGGTTATTTTGCTTTCTTCACTCCAATTTATAATCACCCTTTTTTATGCCAGGCCCTATTATTATTTATTTGAAAACTTAAAACTTTTTTACTTTCCTAAAAAGATAATTTCTAGCTTATCTAAATATGGATTAATGACTTTAATTTCTAGCATAAGCTTTCCTTTGGTTTACTTAGGCGTTAGGCGTGAAATTATGTTAACATTATCAAGTACCGATGCAGGTTACTGGGAAGCTATGAGTAGATTGTCTTCTCATTATATTCTTCTTATGGTTTCTGTCATTAACCTTTATGTTTTACCAAAACTATCTGCAGCAAAGCATACAAAGACCTTTAAAGAAACCGTATTAGAGTTTTATAAATTGATTATCCCTTTTTATGCGGTAGGTTTAGTCGTGATTTATGTATTTAGAAATTTCATTATTAGAGTAGTGTATTCTGAAGAGTTTTTACCTGTTCAAGATTTGTTTTTAGGTCAGTTAATTGGGGACTTTTTTTATATTTTAGCATTGGTAATGGTATACCAAATGCATGCCAAGAGGCAAGTGAAAAGATTTATTGCAACCGATTTATTTATAGCCATAGGCTTTTATGCTTTTAGTGTCTATTTTTTAGGTATTTTAGGTTTAGAAGGAGTTGTTTATGCACACGCGCTTATAAATTTTTTATACTTTTTACTTGTTTTAACCATCTTTAGGAAACCTCTTTTTAGTCACTCAAAACTGTAAGATGAATCAAAAGAAAGCAAAATATCAGTTTATATTTATTTGGTTGCTGCCTATATTAATAACTTTTTTTTATGAATTTTTCTTCACGGAATTTAATTTCTCAAGATTAGAAAATTTTATAGAAAATATACTATTTGCTACGGTGATGTTGATTACTGTCCCGTGGTTTAATAATGCAAAAGTTCAATATATATTACAATCAATTTATTACCTAATTTTCTTATTATGTTTGTTTATAGAAACCTCTTTTTATAGCCTTTTTACAGCTCAATTTAGCGCATCGGCTATATTTATTGCCTTAGAAACAAATACCGCAGAGGCAAAAGAATTTTTACAATTTTATGTAGATTTTCCTATACTAGTATTCTTTGTTAGTTTACTAATTTGCGCTTTTTTATTTTTCCGAAATAAGAACAGTTTTTTTTATTTCGCTTTTACTCGTCAAAGAAGCAAATTCTTTTTGGGATGTATATTTATTTTCATTCTCCTATTTTTAAAAATAACAAAGCTCATCGTTCCTAATTTTCCTTATTTGGTAGCTAAAGCTTCTTACGAATACTATGAAGAACAAAAGAAGATGCAAGCATTTCATATCGATACAAAAGCGGGCAGTTTTACCAATGTAGTGCATAAAAAAAACAACAAACAAGCCACCTATGTTTTAATCATAGGGGAGTCCACAAATAAGAACCATTTGGGGATTTACGATTATTACCGCCCAACTACACCTAATTTAAAAAAGCGTAAAGAAGAATTGTTAATTTATAAGGATGTAATAAGTTCTCATGCGTATACCATTGGTTCTCTACAAGAAGCGCTTACCTTAAATAATTTTAAAGAAGAGGATGAGTCTTCTTTAGTTCAATTAATGAATCAAGCAGGGTTTAAAACTTTTTGGTTTTCTAACCAAAGACCTATTGGTCCTTTTGAAAGTTTGGTAACCAAAATCTCTAGAGCATCAAGTGTTTATAAATATACCAACTCTGCTATGGCAGGTTCCTCTACACCATACGATGAAGTTTTGTTGCCTTATTTGGATGAAGCGTTAAAAGATCCTGCGCCTAAAAAATTTATTATTTTACATATTTTAGGAACCCATTTAAAATATAAAGACCGTTTTCCTGAAAGCTTTAAAAAATTTACAGAAAAACCTAAGACTAAGTTTAATTCCGCTTTAGCGATATCAAGAAGAAACGATTATGACAATGCCGTTTTGTACAACGATTATATTATAGAGCAGGTCATAGCTAAAGTTGAGAAAAAAAAAGAATCTAGTTATGTTTTCTATTTTGCAGATCACGGAGAAGAAATGTATGAAGTAAGAGATTTTGCAGGTCATTTAGATGAGAATCCTACTAAAGGAATGTTTGAAATTCCGTTTATCTTGTGGAGGTCAGAAAAATTTATAGAAAATAGTAAACTCACATTAGACACCAACAGAGCCTATGTGTTAGATGACTTTATACATAGTTTGTCAGATTTGTCTCAAATAGATTTCAAAGAACGAAGACTAGATAAAAGTATATTTTCTAAAAACTTTAAACCTAAAGAAAGGGTAATAGGAAACGGAATTAATTTTGATACATTTGATTGGGAAATTAATGAAGAATAATCCTGAAAAAATAACAACATATACCATAGATGATGTAGAGATTTTAATTTCTACCATGAAAAGAACCTCGTTAGCTTTTCTAGAAGCCATGTTTGTAAATAATGATATACACAAACATCATATTCTAATCATTAATCAAACTGATGCAGAACATCAATTAAGTTCTGATTTTCTTAATATTCGGGTTATAAATACTGAAGATAGAGGCTTGTCTAAAAGTAGAAATCTGGCTATTAAAAATGCAGTTAAGTCTATCTGTATAGTGGCAGACGATGATGTTGTTTACACAAACGGTTTTGCAAAAACTGTTGTAGATGCACACAATAAACATGCTTTGGCGGGCTTGATTTCTTTTCAGGCAAAAAACTTTAGCGAAAAGCCTTATAAAAAATACAATAACAAAGAAAGAGAAATCACGGCAGTACGAAAGGAAATACCGCTTTCATCTATAGAAATGACATTTAAAAAGAAAATTATAATAGAGAATAAAATTTTCTTTAATGAACTGTTTGGTTTAGGTTCTTATTTTCCATCTGGCGAGGAAGAGTTATTTTTAAAGGAGCTTCTTTCTAAGCAAATAAAGATTTTTCATGTTCCAAAAGTTATCGTAAGCCACGCCGATGAGAGCTCTACCTCAAACCCTGGCTCTAATCATTTTATACGTGCTCGTGCCGCTGCAAAATATTTGCAATATGGAAACTGGAGCTTGCTTTGGATGCTAAAATTTTTGTTCTTTTTAATCAGAAAGAAGCATATTAAGGCTTCTTCTTTTGTTGAGAAATATAGGGTAGGTTATCAAGCGATTAAAGAAATAAAAAGGGTGACGTAGCTGATTTCAAAAGATGAATATGTTTTTTTAATACTGAATTTAAAATATTTTCAATGTATTTGTCTTTGTTGTATAATCTCTTCTGACAAGTAAAAGTACATTTAAGCTATGCGCGTAACGGCTTTTCAAGATGGACTTAGAATTATAATGATTAAAAAAAATCCCGAAATGCCTACAATTTTCCTACTCTAAGAAATCTAACCACAATGGATGTGTATTTTAAGGGGTTAATTCTACTTCTTGAATAACACAGGTCTTAGGCCAATTCTTTTTAACTTCTCTTTTAGTATCACTAAAAACTTTAAAGCGGCACTAGGTAAATGGAGTGTCCATCTTTGAAGCTTGTTTAGGTATTTTTTATTTATTTTGTTTTTTAGGAATTGAGCATTCTTTTTATCCTTAACTAACACACAATTAAGGTATGCTGCCAGCCTATTGTAACTAATAAAACGAGCTAGATCTGGGTGGTTTATTGCAATGTGATCAAACTTGCTAAAATCGGTTTTACGATTAAAATCAAAACTTGCATTAGATAGACTTTCAGGAGCATAAACATAAGTAGCTGTTGGGGAAGGAGTGAAAACTATATTATGCTTCAAGCCTATACGTATCCAGTAATCTGTATCTTGATTGCTAAGAATCTCTTTGTCAAAATAGCCTATTTCTTTGGGAATTGAATGGTGAAATACGGTGGTAGACCCAGATAAAATTGGAGCTGCAAGACTATTTTTAAAAAAATCTAATACTTGCTCTCCTGGTTTAACTAAATCATACTTTGCTGCATGGGCACCATAACGATCTTGAATATGGATGCCTGTAGCAAAAATTTTTTCATTAGGAAAATTTAAAATTAATCTCTTAATTACTTGTAAGTGATTTGGGTACCAGAGGTCATCGGCATCTAATAATGCTAAATATTCGCCAGATGCTAACATAATGGCCTTATTACGAGCTTGCGATGCTCCCAGATTTTCTTGATAAAAATACTTAATTCTGTCGTTTTGAAACTCCTTGGCAATCGCCGCGCTTTTATCAGTAGAGCCGTCATCAACTATAATTATTTCAAAATCAGTGTAGGTTTGTTGTAAAACAGATTCTAAGGTCTCTTTTATATAATTTTCTTTGTTGAAAAGCGGAACAATGACAGAAAATCTAGGCATCTTTCTCAAATTGAATTAAATGATAAAGTCGATACAAGTCAAAAAGACGTAGCGAGGGTTTTGCTCCCAATAGATTTCTTTCGATGCGGCGTAAAGTCCGTTTGGGTAAATAGACAATTCCGCGATCTAGTTTTGATTTTTTTAATTTTTGATGAAAAGATAAGATTTTGATGTAGTTGGGATCAATAAGCCCATGCTTTTTAAAATACAAAGCGCCTTCCACAGATTCTATAGATTTCTTTAAAAACTCTTTACTGCTTTCTATTCCCAAATGATATACGGGATTTTCGATATGTAAAATAGGCACTTTTGCTTCCCGAAGTTGGTAAGAAAAAAGCGTGTCTTCGTGTCTTAAATTTGGAATATCTTCATTAAATCGAACTTTTTCAAACACCGATTTTCGTATTAAGAAATTAAGTGTAAGAAAGGATACGTATGGTTTTCTGCTTCGTTTTTCGGTATCTAAGGCTTCTCTTAAGTTTCCATAATGCCATCGTAAAAGCTGTGAAGCATCAGGTTTTTTGGGGACATATTTAATGCCTCCATAGATGATGTCGTGATCTTCAGAAATAAATTTAAGATAGTTGTTTATAAAATCATCTTTGATGGGTATCACATCAGCATCGAGAAAAAGTAGCCAATCAAAATTTGCCGTATCGGCTAAGAGATTCCGAATTTTACTTCGGCCTATATTTTTAGGTAAAACTTTATACGAAGCTTTTTCTAAGCTGTTGATTTTTTCATTCTTCTCGATAAATGAATCTTCTGGCGAAGCATCGTCAAAACACATGATTTCAAAATCAATTTTTTCGGCAACAAGAAGTTCGTGTACTTTCTGTACTAAGGGGAAAATGTGATAATTATAGGTGGGGATGAGTACAGAAATCATGATTTTTTATTTTGAGCTTGCAATGATTATACTTTCTGCTAGCAAACCGTGGGGTAATGTATCTTCTTTAAAGTGCAAAGATTTAGTTTGCAAGCCATTGTTTTGCAATCGCTCTATAAGTCCGTTTTCAGAATACACGCGTACGTGATCTTCTTGTCCAAAAGCTTTTAAGCGTTCTTGTGTATTTTTAATACTGTAATCTTCATAAATTTCTCCTAGCTTAAATGGGGTTTGTATAAAACATTTCCCATTAGGCTTTAAAATCCGATTCAGTTCTTTCATTGCTTTGGTATCTTCCTCAATATGCTCTAAGATATGATAGCAAATAATGGTGTCAAATGTATTGTCTGCCATGTCAATTTGGGTGATATCCAATTGATAATCGGCTAAAAATTGATTTTCAAAATCGGTGCTATAATAAGAGAACCGGTTATCTTTTTTAAAAACTCTAAACAAACTACGAGAAGGTGAAAAATGAAGTACATTTCCCTGAAGGGCGTTTTCTTTTCTCAAAACTCTAAAAAGTCTTCGTGTTCTACTGCGACTTCCACAATAGGGGCAAAGTAAATCATCGTCGGGTAAGGTAATAAATCGCTTCCATGACTTTTCGCAAATGGTACACTGGTATTTCTTTCCAGCATAAAAAGGAAGGAGTATTTTTTTAAAAAGAAGCTCATTTCTAAATAGAAACTCTTGAGGAATAACCTTCTTTACGACTGATTTAATCTGTTTATACATAATTTAGGCAGTCTTTTGAACTACTTCAAACACTTTTTGTCCATCGCATTTTAAAGTCTTCGATGGGTATTTTAACAAGAGCGCATAATCGTGTGTAGCCATAAGAATAGTATTGCCATTTCGGTTAATTTCTTGTAAGACTTCCATCACTTCTACAGAGGTTTGCGGATCTAAATTTCCCGTAGGCTCATCGGCTAGGATCAACTCGGGGTCGTTCAATAAAGCACGCGCAATGGCGATACGTTGTTGTTCTCCTCCCGAAAGTTGGTATGGATATTTAAAGTTTTTGGTTTTCATATCTACCTTGTCCAAAACTTGGTCGATTTTATTTTCCATAGCCTTGGTTTCCTTCCAGCCCGTAGCCTTTAAAACAAACATCAAGTTATCTTTGATGGTACGGTCATTCAAGAGTTTAAAATCTTGAAAAACAACCCCTAATTTTCTTCTTAAAAACGGAATATTTTTCTCTTTTAGTTGCCTAAGGTCATGGCCTACAATACTTCCTTCACCTTCCTTTAAAGGAATGTCTCCGTAAAGCGTCTTCATAAAACTACTTTTTCCAGTCCCCGTTTTTCCAATAAGGTAAACAAAATCTCCTTTATTGATTTCTACGTTCACATCAGAAAGGATGAGGTTTTCCCGTTGGTAAACCGCCGCATTCTTAAGTTCTAAAATAGGATTTGACATACTCAAAAGTTTTAAGCCTTAAAGGTAATTGAATATTTGTAAAGAAAAAATGCTGCTGAAAAATCTCTGCTCAAGGAGGATACAATTTGCTTCTTTTTCCCCGTTTTGATTTCTTTTATAGGACTTGAAAAAATACCCAACTTAAAATGTTTAACATTAACATAATTATCACATCAAAGTTTCGTTATCAAAATAGCAATTCAAGTATATTTGACCCTTAAAATAAAATCTTAGCTGCATGTTAAAGAAAATAAGTCTTTGTTTGGCCTTAACGGCAAGTGTCTCGGTCTCGGTATTTAGCCAGCAAACCGCTATTTATACCAACGATTTTGCAGATTATAATCGAGCGATGGTGTTGTTTGAAAATAACCAATATCAAGCAGCTCAAACGCTTTTCCAAAAAGTAGAAGAGGAGGTAAGCGGCCAAGAGCTGAAAGCAGATTGTGCGTATTACATCGCTATTTGTGCAGTGCGTTTAAATCAGTCTAACGCAGATTCGCTCATGGAAGATTTTGTGAGTGAGCATCCTACGAGTACGAAGCGAAATTCAGCGTACATCAATGTTGCCAATTATTACTTTAATAATGGGGATTATAATAGAGCCCGAATTTGGTACGAAAAAGTAGATACGTCGAGTTTATCTAGAGCCGAGCAGCAAGAATTTGATTTTAATAATGGGTACGCTTATTTTAAAGCCGGAAGAAAAGACGAAGCTAAAACCTATTTTAATCGCGTAAGAGACAGTAAAGAATACGGTTCTCAAGCGAAATATTACTTAGGTTTTATTGCTTATGAAGGCGACGATTACCAAGAAGCAAACGATATGTTTGAAGAGGTAAAAGGCGATGGGAGATTGGATAAATCGCTTTCTTACTTTCAAAGTGATATGAATTTTAAGCTGGGGAAGTTTGAAAAAGCCATAACTTTGGGAAAAGCTCAACTGGATCGTTCTAACCGCATGGAGCGTTCTCAATTAAATAAGATTATTGGGGAAAGCTATTTTAACCTAGAGCAATATGATCAAGCGATTCCTTACTTAAAGGAATACCAAGGAGATCGCGGAAAATGGAACAACACCGATTATTACCAATTGGGATACGCGTATTACCAACAAGGGGAATTTCAAAATGCCATCAACGAATTTAATAAAATTATAAACGGTCAGAATCATGTGGCTCAGAATGCTTATTATCATTTGGCCGAGTCTTATGTAGAATTAGATCAAAAGCAGCAGGCATTAAATGCGTTTAAAAATGCTTCGGAAATGGATTTTGATAAAAAGATTCAGGAAGATGCAGCGTTAAACTATGCCAAGCTGAGTTACGAAATTGGAAATAACTACAAGAGTATTCCAGAAGTATTGAATGATTTCTTAGAAAAGTACCCCAACAATTCCGCTACGACGGAAATAGAAAAATTACTCATCGATTCTTACATCACTTCTAAAAACTACAAAAAAGCGATGAGCATTTTAGAAGGTAGCAATAAGTACAACGATAAATTGGTGTACCAAAAAGTGGCTTATTATAGAGCAACCGAATTGTACAATGAAGGAAATTATTCGGCGGCTTTGGTGCATTTCAATAAATCTCTAAAAGAGCGAAACGATGCTATGTTTACGGCAAAAGCTACCTATTGGAAAGCAGAAAGCGATTATAACCTAGAGAATTACCAGTCGGCGTTAATTGGGTACAAAGAATTTATGGGAATGGTGTCGGCCAAGCAAACCGACGAGTTTAAATCTATAGATTACAATATTGCTTATGCTTATTTTAAGAAGAAAGAATATGCCAATGCGGTGAGTCATTTTAAAGCTTACGCGGAAAAAGGCGATATCCCATTAACGCAAAAAAATGATGCTTACTTACGTTTGGGAGATAGTTATTTTGTGACTAGCGATTACTGGCCCGCTATGGAAGCTTACAACAAATCGATTGGTTTAAAAGGCATCGATTCAGATTATGCGTACTTCCAAAAAGCGATCAGTTATGGTTTTGTAAATAGAAATGAAGATAAAATTAAGGATTTAGAAAGTTTTATTTCTAAATATCCTAGCAGCATTTATAAAGACGATGCGTTATATGAGTTGGGAAATACGTATGTGGCCGAAGAAAATTCCGCGGCAGCGTTAAAAACTTATGCTAGATTGCAAAATGAAGAGGCTTCGAGTTCGTTTGTTTCTAGGTCTTTACTGAAACAAGGACTTATTTATTACAACGGCAATGAAGGCGATAAAGCTTTGACTAAATTTAAAAAAGTAGTAAGTGATTTCCCTAATACCGATGAATCAGTTCAGGCGGTGAAAACGGCGCGAGTAATTTATGTTGATTTGGGAAGAACCGATGAATATGCGGCTTGGGTGAAAAATTTGGATTTTGTAGAGGTAGCCGATTCTGATATAGATAATGCGACCTACGAAGCCGCCGAGCAGCAATTTATAGAAAACAATACGGGGCCTGCGATCAAAGGTTTCGAGAAGTACTTACAGCAATTCCCTAAAGGTTTGCATGCTAATTCGGCGCACTTTTATCTAGCACAATTGCAATATAAAACCGATAAGAAAGCAGAAGCGGCTCCTCATTATGAATATGTGACCCAGCAGTCAAGAAGTGAATTTACAGAGCAAGCTTTGGCGCGTTTATCGCAGATTTATTTAGAACAGAAGAATGATCAAAAAGCGATTCCGGTGCTCAAGAGGTTAGAAACGGAAGCAGATTTTCCTCAAAACATCATTTTTGCACAATCTAATTTGATGAAATCGTATTACCAACAAGAAGACTATGCGCAAACCATTGTGTATGCCGAGCGTGTATTACAAAATGGCAAGATTGAGAACAATGTAAAAAGTGACGCGCAAGTGTTCATTGCTAGATCGGCGATTAAAACGGGTGATGAAAACCGAGCAAAAACAGCTTACCAAGAAGTTCAAAAAATCGCCAAGGGAGAATTAGCTGCAGAGGCTCAATATTATGAGGCTTATTTTTTAAACAAAGAAGGGAAGTTTAAAGCTTCAAACAAATCTATTCAAATCATCGCTAAAGAATATTCAGGCTATAAAAAATATTCTTATCAAGGTTTATTATTGATGTCTAAAAACTTTTATGATGCAGAGCCACCTTACAAAGATCCCTATCAAGCAACAGTAGTTTTAGAAAACATTATTAATAGTGTGAAAGGTTACCCAGAAGTGGTAAAAGAAGCTGAAGCGGAATTGATTCGTATTAAAACCGAAGAAGCGAAGACCAATTCTTCTGTAGAAACTCAACAAAACTAATTTTAAACACAAACTAATCTTTCTTATATGCAACGCATTTCATTAAGTAAAGTATTTATATACAGTATCGCATTTTTAGTAACGGGAGCCGTTTTTGCTCAGGAAGATGAGGAAGGAGACATCGACACCGAGAGACTCATTATCGTAAAACCTTATTCGCCCACGGTAAGTGATGCGTTTAAAGTGAAGCAAATGCC
This sequence comes from Mesonia profundi, assembly GCF_031085155.1. Classification (GTDB taxonomy): domain Bacteria; phylum Bacteroidota; class Bacteroidia; order Flavobacteriales; family Flavobacteriaceae; genus Mesonia; species Mesonia profundi. The sequence continues at coordinate 175,120 of NZ_JAVHUL010000001.1, forward strand.
GGTGATTAACGATTCTACAGAGCGTAGAAAGAAAGCGGTGGTGTACGATATTTTTTCGTTTCCCGTAGCTTCCACTTTTACGCCAGCCAAAGGAAAGGCCGAAGGGGTGACTAGAAAAGCTATGCCTAGATTGTATGATAACTATGCGTCTTTAGGCTTTGGAAATTACTCTAATGTGGCAGCAGAATTTTACAGCACCATAAATTTAGATCGCGGGAAAGAAGTCTCTATTGGTTTGGTTCACAATTCTTCGCAAGGCGGAATAGATGAAGCTAGACTAGATGATAAGTATTATGACACGGGCGTAGAAATAGGCTACAAGACACAAGGACGTGACCTTACTTGGGGTGTAGATGCAGGCTTTCAGCATCAATTGTACAATTGGTACGGAATCCCCGATTATTTTCAGCCTGACGAAACAGAGTTGGCGCAGATGGATCCTCAGCATTCTTATTATGCGGCTACGGTTGGAGCACACCTCGATATGGAGGAAGGAGTTTTTGACGGAGCTAAATTAAAGTACAGAAGATTTGGTGATAACTTTGGAAGCGGAGAAAATCATGTCAAGTGGATTTCAGACTTGGAGTTTCCAGTGGTAGACCAAGTCATAGGAACGGAAGTTTCTTTTGATTTCGTAAACGGAAACTTTGATAAAGGCTATGAAAATCTTCCAGTGACTAATCAGTATGGGTTCTTTAATATGGGAATAGCGCCGAGCATTCAGATTGGGAATGAAGATTTATCAGTCAACTTAGGAGCTCAATTGGTGTATTCTATGGATATTGAAAATGAAGACAACAACTTGTTTTTATATCCAAGAGTAAGCGGTAGCTATCGGGTGTCGGGTGATTATTTTATCGCTTACGCTGGTGCGGAAGGAGAATTGAAACAAAACACCTATTATGAGTTTGCGCAACAAAATCCGTTTGTTTCGCCTACCTTAAGTGTAGCGCCAACAGATAAGCAATATGATATCTACCTTGGCGGAAAAGGAAAATTTTCTGATCATGCGAGTTATAATATCCGCGGAAGCTATACTTCTGAAGCAAACAAGCCTATGTTTCTTCACAATCCATACGTTGAAGCAAGTGCTCCTAAAGAAGGCTATGAAAATTTCAACTCTTTTGGTGTGGTTTACGATGATGTAACGACACTTTCTTTCTTTGGAGAATTGCAATTTTCTTTAAATAAAGACGTGAGTTTGAGAATTAACGGAACGTATAATAATTACAGCGCCGATGAACAAGAGGAGGTATGGAATTTACCAGAACTCGAAGGTTCTTTGGCCTTAGATTATCAAATTACCGAGAAGTGGTTTGCAGGAGCAAGCGTTTTTGCGGTGGGAGAACGCGATGTATTTCTAGATTTTCAGGGGCTATCAAACACTTACCAAACCAAAGGGAAGATGGATGCTTATATAGATGCCAATCTTCGTGTGGGATATAAAATCAACGATCGCTTATCGCTATTTCTTCGCGGAAATAATTTACTGACAGAAAATTACAGACCTTGGTTGGGATATCCTACGCAAGGCATACAAGTGATGGGAGGAGTAAGCTACCAATTTGATTGGTAACTAATTCCGGTCTTGATCCGGAATCTCACGTTCGTGCTTCCTGTAATCCCTGGCTTGCTCCGGGATCTCATGCTCTAATGTCTAAATAAAAGATTCATTTTTTCTTTTTAAAAGAATACCTCAACCAACAATTGGTTAAAAAGTAGTTAAATAGAGTTTATTGACCTAAAAAGCCTTTGTTTCTGACAAAGGCTTTTTATTTTTGTAAAAACCTATCTCATGAAAAAGTTATTAGTTCTAATCTTAGTGTTCGCCTTACAGTCTTGTGATAAAAAACAGCAGGCCGATTTAATTGTGATGAATGCAAAAGTTTATACGGTAAATGAAAATTTTGCGGTGGCTAAAGGTTTTGCAGTTAGAGACGGAAAAATCTTAGAGGTAGCCGATGCTGAAGCTTTACAACTAAAATATAAAGCAGATGAGGTTTATGATGCCAAAGGGAGAACCGTTTACCCTGGGTTTATAGATGCCCATGCTCATTTTTATGGTTTAGGACTGCAATTGCAAAAAGTAGACTTAACTGGTACCCAAAGTTTTGATGAGGTAATAGAGCGAATTGTGAAGTTTCAAGAGAAAAACAAAGTCGATTTTATTACCGGAAGAGGATGGGATCAAAACGATTGGGAAGATCAAAATTTTCCTAACAAGAAAAGATTAGATGAATTATTCCCCAACACGCCTGTGGCGGTTACCCGAATTGATGGTCACGCCTTATTAGCCAATCAAAAAGCCTTAGATCTTGCAGGAATTACTCCAGAGACCAAAGTAGAAGGAGGAGAAATAGAATTGAAAAATGGGAAACTTACTGGAATTTTAATCGACAACCCCATGAGTTTGGTGCGTAATGTAATTCCCGAATCCACAAAAGAGGAAGCCATCAACGGACTATTGGAAGCTCAAAAAATAGCCATTAGTTTAGGACTCACCACGATTGATGATGCAGGCTTGAGGAAAGATGCCATTATGCTTATAGACAGCTTGCAAAAAACCGGAGATTTAAAGATGCGTATGTATGCGATGGTAGAAAATCATCCAGAAGATGTGGATTATTTCTTAAATGAAGGAATTATAAAAACCGAGAGATTAAACGTTCGCTCGGTAAAAGTTTATGCAGATGGTGCTTTGGGATCACGTGGTGCAGCTCTTAAAAAACCATATTCCGATAAGAAAAATCATTTTGGAGCGATGTTAATTGGCCTAGATGAGTTTAAGGCTTTGGCAGGAAAATTAAGCAAGACCAACTTCCAAATGAATACACATGCCATTGGAGATTCTGCCAATGTCGTGGTTTTAAAAACCTATGATTCTGTTTTGAAAAATGAAAAAGATAGACGTTGGCGTGTAGAACATGCACAGATTGTTGGAGAAAAAGATTTTAAATACTTTGGCGGAAATATTATTCCATCGGTGCAACCTACCCATGCGACGAGTGATATGTATTGGGCGAAAGACCGATTGGGGAAAAAGCGTTTAAAAAATGCTTACGCTTATAAAAAACTCTTAAAGCAAACTAGAAAAATTGCGTTAGGAACCGATTTCCCTATTGAAAAAGTGAGTCCGTTTTTGACTTTTTATGCAGCGGTGGCGAGACAAGACGTTCATCAGTTTCCTAAAGGAGGATTTCAAAAAGAAAATGCGCTTTCCAGAGAAGAAACTCTTCGCGGAATGACGATTTGGGCGGCTTACTCCAACTTTGAAGAAAATGAAAAAGGAAGCATCGAAAAAGGAAAGTTAGCCGATTTTATTGTCTTAGATCAAGATTTGATGAACGTGGAAGAAAAACTCATTCCCAAAACGAAAGTCATAGCGACTTTTGTAGGCGGAGAAAAAGTAAACTAAAAATAGATTTGTTAATGAAAATCGGTGTTCTCGATACAAAATTTTTTCAAAATTTTACTCGAACTGACACGATTTTCTTATATCGGATTTAGGTTATTAGTTGAGTTGTAGTTGGGCGAGATAATCGTAATGTTCTCCTTCTTCAACTAATTTACAAGAGAAACCATTGCTTTCTGCGGCCAATTGAAGCGAGTTAAAATCGATATACAACCAATCAAAGGGAGCAGAAATCTCCTCTTTATACTGAATTTGGTATCTAAGTTCTCCGTAATACTGCGTAGGATCTACCCAAATAGAACCGTCTTCTTCCTTGTCGAATAAATAATGCAAGTCTGAAGAATCTAGTAAAACTTTTCCATTGGGATTAAGAATGCTTTTGAGGTGTTCAAAAAAAGCGGTAAGCTTTCTTAGTTTTCCTACGATTCCAATCCCATTCATCAACATAAGGATGGTATCAAATTTTTCTTGTTCGTCAAAGAAATCTTGTACTACCGCATTTTTAATTCCGCGTAAGCGAGCTACTTTTATGGCTCCTTGAGAAATGTCTATGGCTTTTATTTCAATTCCTTTTTCCTGTAAAACCAGCGCATGACTTCCTGCACAACAGCCTACATCTAAAGTTTTTCCTTTGGCGAGTTGCAATGCTTTTTGCTCTAATTTGGGCATTTCTTTAAAGTCTCGAAACAGGTAATCGGTGGGGATTTCATCATCATCAAAATCTGTAGCAATCACCTTGATGTTTTCTGCATTTTGTTTTTCAAAGTGATCAATTACGGCTTGGCCAAAAATATCGGGTACAATCAAATTAAGGATTTTAGATTATGGCTGTAGTCTAAAAAGCTATTACAGTTGTAATAAGTTGTCATTCCGACGTAGGAGGAATCTTTTCTTTTCGAGTAAAGATTCTTCACTCCGCAAGCGGAGCTTGTCTTGAGCTTTTCGACGAAAGGTTCTGAATGACAAACCAAGATATTATCAACGCACTGCTAAACTAGAGCCTAGATTATTTATATTTGCGCTATGGATGAGGTTTTAAAAAACTTGCCAAAGCAAGCCAAAGATAAACATAAGGAGAACAAAAAGTTTTTTTCTAAGCTTAAAAAAAAGCCACCAAAGCATTTGGACGTGTTGATGCAAGAATTGCACGACAACGAATTTGAGCGCACAGACTGCCTTACTTGCGCTAATTGCTGCAAAACCACAGGTCCTTTATTTACCGATAAAGATGTAAAGCGGATTTCTAAATTCTTAAAAATGAAACCTCAAGCTTTCGTCGAAACCTATTTACGAGTAGATGAAGAACAAGATTATGTATTGCAACAGGTACCGTGTACGTTTTTAGGAGAGGATAATAAATGCTCTATTTATGAGGTAAGACCTAAAGCTTGCGCAGAATTTCCTCACACCGATCGCAGAAAATTTCAGCAAATAGGAAATTTAACCCTAAAAAATGTAGCGATTTGTCCCGCAGCTTTCAATATTGTTGAAGAAATGAAAAAGCGATTGCCTTAAGGATAGAGCAAATAGGCTTGTCTCATCGTGTCATACGTTTCTAAACCTTCTTGCCAACTGGTTCTAATTTTTTTGGCCGTCCATCCTTGTTCTATTTGTTGTTGCAATTTTTCAGTTCCCGCTAGTTTACTAAAGAAGGAAGTGAAAAAACTTTCTTTATTATTGGAATGTTGATAGGCTTCTAAGAGCCATTTTAGTTCGATTTTAGAAAGCTGCCGTTCTTGCGTTAAATCCCTTCCATAACACAGTTTCCCTTCATTTTTAGGATGTTTTGATCCATCGTTTGCTTGCGGAGTATAACGGTAGGGAAAATAGTTTTGGTCTAATCCCGGGGAACCAAATACTTGAAATTGATGAGCCGTGCCTCGGCCTGCATTTACGGGAGAACCTTCAAAGAAACACAAGCTAGGGTAGAGGTTAATCGCTTGATCATTGGGTAAATTAGGGGAAGGTTTTATAGGCAAAGAATACGAAGTTTGCTTGGTATAATTCTTCATTTTAATGACCATTAAATCGCAAGTTAGGTTTTTGGCCAGCCAGTTTTCTCCATTAATCATTTGAGCGTATTCTGCAATCGTCATTCCGTGAACGATGGGAATGGGATGCATGCCTACAAAACTTTGGTGCTTCTTTTCTAAAATAGGTCCGTCGATGTAATGTCCGTTAGGATTAGGTCGGTCTAAAATTAATACCGTCAGGTTTTTTTCTGCGGCAGCTTCCATCACATAATGCAGCGTAGAAATATAGGTGTAAAAACGAACGCCCACATCCTGAATGTCAAAAATCAAGATATCGATTCCGTCTAATTGTTGCTGCGTGGGTTTTTTATTACTTCCGTAAAGGGAAACAATGGGAACACCTGTTTTTGGGTCTATACCATCCACTACTTTTTCTCCGGCATCGGCTTTTCCTCTAAATCCGTGTTCTGGCGAAAAGGCCTTGGTCACGTTGACGTCCAGGGATATCAAAGAATCTATTAGATGCGTATAGCCTCCATTTTCTTTAAAAACCACGGAGGTTTGATTGCCTACCACGCCCACTTTTTTGCCTTTTAAAAGCGGCAGATAAGCTTCGGTTTGGTTGGCACCGAGGACTAATTTTTTGTCTTTTTTTGGAATAGGAGTTGTTTTCGCTTCCGCGGAAGCGTGAGAAGGAGATTTATGGGTTGACGGACTAATGCACGAAACAATAGTTACGGCAACGATAAAAAATGTATTTTTGAAAAAATGTAAAAACATAGGAAGCTTGAATTTTGAATTCTTTATTTCTAAGCGTTTAATAAGCGCGAAAGATTATAAAAGTAGTATATCGGCACCAATTATAAAAATTGCAGTGGCAGCGATTGCTATTGGAGTTATTATGATGTTGGTTTCTATCGCTACAGGCGTGGGTTTACAACAAAAAATTAGAGATAAAATTGCGGCTTTTAATGGGCATATTACCATTGGGAACTTAAATAATAACAATTCTCAAATTTCCATTAAAGCCATTTCTTCGGAACAAGATTTTTATCCAGATTTTGAAGCGGTAGAAGGGATAGATCACATTCAGGCGGTTGCCACTAAATACGGAGTGATTCGCACCGAAACTGATTTTGAAGGAATTGTAGTAAAAGGTGTTGGTGACGATTACCGCTGGGATTATCTTAAAGAATATTTGGTAGAAGGGAAGTTACCTTCGTACTCTAAAGAGAAAAAATATAGTGAGGAAATTCTTTTATCCTCGTATATGGCCAACCGACTTGGGTTTAAGTTAAACGATCAATTGGTGGTTTATTTTTTAAACGATGCCAACCAAAAAAAACCAAGACTTACGGCCTTTAGAATAGTGGGGATTTATAATTCGGGTTTTCAAGAATTTGATGAAACTTTTTTAATAGCTGATATTTCTCAGATTCAACGTCTTAATAAATGGGATGCCGATCAAATTGGTAATTTTGAAATTTTTATTGATGATTTTGATCAGATTGTAGAAAAAGGAGGCGAAGTGAATCAGCATATCAATACCTTTCTAGAAGCCAAAACGATTGAACAATCCTATCCTTCTATTTTTGAATGGTTGTCCTTGTTCGATTTTAATATTGCGCTTATTATTGGCATTATGATTATTGTTTCGGGAATTAATATGATTACGGCTTTATTGGTACTTATTTTAGAAAGAACACCGATGATTGGGATGCTTAAAGCTTTGGGAAGTAATGATTGGAGCGTAAGAAAAATCTTTTTATATAACGGGGCTTACTTAATTATAAAAGGGCTTTTTTTGGGAAATTTGATAGGCCTCGGACTCTTATTTCTACAGAAATATGCGAAACTCATAAAGCTTAACCCCGAAACTTATTATGTGACCGAAGCTCCCATATATCTTTCTTGGGAATATGTGGTGCTCATTAACCTAGGGACATTGCTTTTATGTTTGCTTATGTTGCTATTGCCTTCATATTTAATTACCAGAATCAATCCGAGTAGAGCGATTAAGTTCGAATAAATAATTCCAGATTTTATGACCTTAGAAGAGAAAATAAATCAGTCGAAAACCACTATTTTTAAAGCTGTATTTCCAAATACTACCAATCACTACGATACGCTTTTTGGAGGAACTGCCATGCAATTGATGGATGAAACTGCATTTATCACCGCTACGCGTTTTAGTAGACAGCCCATGGTAACGGTGAGTAGTGATCGTATCGATTTTAAAAAACCAATTCCTGCAGGAACTATCGTAGAGCTTTGCGGACGAGTAACTTATTTAGGCAATACAAGTCTTAAAGTTAGGGTAGATATTTTTGTAGAGCAGATGTATGAGGATCACCGAGAGAAAGCGGTCTCTGGAGAGTTTACTTTTGTAGCGATGGATGAAAATAAAAAACCGACTCAGATTTTATAATTTTTGGTATTCTTTCTTTAAAAGATTTATATATCAGCTATAGCTCCTAAAACTCATTTTTGCCTTTTTCAGCCTAGTAAAAAAAAAGATAAGATGCATCTCGACTCCGCTCGATGTGACATTATAACTTTTATTTAGCCAAACTGGAGATTAAATGGATGTACTAAAAGATTTCTTTGCTATAAAAAAAAAGAGTTGCTTTTTAGGGCAACTCTTCAGAGAACAACGAATTGGCTATTTAGCGTTTAATAATTTTCTTAGTAAGAATAAACCGACTGGTTTTTATTTTCACGACATACATTCCTTCAGATAAAAAATTGAGATTTAAAGTCTTATCGGAACGGAGCTTTCGAGTAATAATTTTTTCCCCCTTGATATCATAAAGTGTTACTATAAGAGGTTCAGAGACATGTTTAAAATTAAAGTGAAGCTCGTTTGTAACTGGATTGGGGTAAATGGATACTCCATCTTGCTCTTTTGAATCTACGTTAAGACTTGCTGTTAAGCTAATAGGCGGAGTGACGTGCGCATAATCTGGAACATCTTCATTGGTGATTCTTCCTAGATAAATTCCTTCATCTGCTTCTTGCACATTAGTAATTTCATAAGTTAAGGAAGTGGCTCCCGTTATTTCTTCTCCGTTTTTATACCATTGATAGGTATTGGCTGCGGAAGTATTTCTGTTATTTCCAAAATAAATAGGAATATCACTCATTGTAAACGTAATGTCGTCTCCTACAGTAAACGTAATGAATTCTTCTTCATCTTGGGTGAGTTGTGGAGAAAAATGAAAGCCTGTCACATCGTCGATGTAGGTGAGTAGGTGATCATCAATATTATCGTAAGTAAATAAATTGTTTTGAATCATTAAAGTGTCTAGTGGCAATGCGGTTAAATCTGGCAGATCTCCTGAATATTCACTACTTTTCCAGGCAGGGTATTCTATACTAGATCCAAAAATAGCACCTTGTAAATACAATTCTTTTAGGTGGATTAAATTTTGAAAGCTTTGTGGAATACTTCCGCTAAGACCACATTGATTAAGCCATAAGATTTGTAGGTTGGTGAGGTTTCCTATTTCAGTAGGAATAGTACCAGAGAATCCGTTAGGAGCTAAATCTAAAATCTCAAGATTGCTAAGATTCCCTATTTCTGAAGGAACGACACCTGTTATGCTATTTAAAGGTAAATGCAATTCAACCAAGAAAGGGAAGTTGCCTATTTCTGTGGGTAAAGTTCCAGTAAGATTATTGTCTACTAAAACAATAGCAGTAACATGACCATTGTTCACAAAAACTCCATTCCAATCTTCTATAGGTACCGAAAAATCTAACCAATTCGTGTTATCGTCCCAATCATCTCCATTGGTGCTGTTATATAAAGCCGTAAGCGCATCTCTTTCAGATTGGGGTTGAGCAAAGTTGACATGTATCCCTAAACTAAGGACTAATAAAAAGAGTATTAACTTTTTCATAAGATTATATTTTAAGGATTTAAAGTTAGTCGTGTCCGACTAAGATATAAGACCGCTGCGCTAAAAGAGATAAGACATAAGACTTGATTCTTAATAGCCTGATAATTAGATTAAGCATTCGTATTAATTTTTAAATTTCAATGGTAAACTTAATAGCAAGCTGTCACTTAATAAAAAACCTCTAAACGCCTTTTATATTTGAATCAACAGAATTCTGTAATGTTTTAATCGGACACTAATGATTTAAAGTCTAAAATTAAGCGCTAATTATCTGATTTACAATACCTAATTTTAGGTATATTTTATAGAAACCCCTTCTTTTTTTTTCATTTTACCATCGCAATTTTTTTTTCTTACCTTTGCCCACTCAAAAAAAGGAACATGGATTATAAAGAAAATATATTAGGCACTATTGGAAACACCCCTTTGGTGAAGATAAATAAGTTGGCAGAAGAAATTCCGGCTTTGGTTTTAGCCAAATACGAAACTTTTAATCCGGGGAACTCTGTTAAAGACCGTATGGCACTTACCATGTTGGAAGATGCGGAAGAACAAGGACTCATAGAGCCAGGAGGAACTATTATAGAAGGAACTTCGGGAAACACGGGAATGGGACTTGCTTTAGCCGCGATTGTAAAGGGTTACAAAATGGTTTGTGTGATTGCAGATAAGCAAAGTAAAGAAAAGATAGATATTCTTAGAGCTGTAGGAAGTGAAGTAGTGGTTTGCCCAACCGATGTAGAACCAGATGATCCTCGCTCGTATTACTCCACTTCAAAGCGATTAGCAGAAGAAACTCCGAATTCTTGGTATGTTAATCAATACGATAATCCCTCGAATACCAAAGCACATTACGAAAGCACTGGTCCCGAAATTTGGAAACAAACCGACGGGAAAGTGACTCACTTTGTAGTAGGAGTTGGGACGGGAGGAACTATTTCTGGGGTAGGAAAATACCTAAAAGAACAAAATCCAAAGGTAAAAGTATGGGGAATTGATACCTATGGTTCTGTATTTAAAAAATACCATGAAACTGGAGAGTTTGATGAAAAGGAAATTTATCCTTACATTACGGAAGGAATTGGAGAAGATATTCTTCCTAAAAACGTAGATTTTAGTATCATAGATGGCTTTACCAAAGTAACCGATAAAGACGCTGCAGTCTATACACAACGCTTGTCTAAAGAAGAAGGGATGTTTTTGGGCAACTCTGCTGGAGCGGCGATGAAAGGACTTTTGCAGTTAAAAGAACACTTTACCAAAGACGATGTAGTGGTAGTGCTTTTTCACGATCATGGAAGTCGTTATGTAGGTAAAATGTATAACGATGACTGGATGAAGTCTCAAGGTTTTATAGATTAAAAAATACAAGAATCCTGCTTTTAATGCAGGATTTTTTTTGATCTGTTTTTTAAATAATAATAATAGTGTCCGCCTGTATATCTGGATAAAACCTTCAGAAGTTTTGACAAAGGTAGAAGTTAACATCTTAGTGGGGTACGACTAAAAAATAACAAAGATTATATGAGAAATGTACTACTGGTTTTATGCTGTTTTATAGGAATAACAGTACATGTGAATGCTCAAAAAAGCGAGTTATCTGCTTCTAATGAATTACAACTAAACATAGAGCTGAATAATCCTTCCACAGAAATAAATGACGGTACAGCTCTAGTCGATGTGATCGGCGGACAAGCTCCGTATGAGTATAAATGGTCCAATCAGGAGACTAGTTTAGAATCTGTAAAGTCTAAGGGCTTAATTGAAGGCATGCCGTATTCGGTGACCGTTACAGATGCTAATGGACTAACAGCGGCTAAAAATTTTAAAATTCCTACGGAGTCTATTACAGAATTTTTTAATAGTGGGGTACAACCCGCGGTAGATTTTTTGGGGAGTGTTTTATTCTGGGATCCTTTTGCCAGCGTTGGGATTTACGATCCTGTGGTTTATACTGATTATAAAGAAATACCCATTCCTAATTGGGACGCTACAAGCAAAGAGGTCTATACGCTTAAACAATGGAATTTTTCTGAAAAGGAAAACGTTAAAGAAGGAGATAATATTGCAACAGTCACTAGTGATACTGGTAGGGAGATGGACGTCATTTCTTCAGTTTCTGGAAAGCTAGATTATTTAGTGAAAGAAGGGCAAGTTATTTTTGATCCCAACAGCACCAGTGATGTAGTAGAGCAAGGAGCACATTTTTTAGCTCAAATCAATTATGATACTCCGCAGCCTTTAAAACATCCTAATGGGGACACCAAGACCAATGCCATTCCTTTTATCGTGATTTGGCTTATTTTGGGAAGTATCTTTTTTACGTTTAGATTAGGCTTTGTGAACCTTAGCGGATTTAAACATTCTATAGATTTAGCTAAAGGGAAGTATGATGATCCTGATGCTCCTGGAAGTATCACCCACTTTCAAGCGATGGCCACAGCGGTTTCAGCGACGGTAGGTCTAGGAAATATTGCAGGGGTTGCCGTAGCCATTTCATTAGGTGGTGCTGGCGCGACTTTCTGGATGTTTATGGCAGGTTTCTTTGCGATGTCTTTAAAGTTTGTGGAATGTACCTTAGGAGTGAAATACCGATTTATTAATAAAGAGGGTCGAATTTTTGGTGGTCCCATGAACTACCTCCGCTACGGCTTGGAGAAGAAAAACATGAAAGGTTTGGGTAAATTCTTAGCGGGTTTATTTGCCGTATTGGGAGTGGGCGCTTCTTTTGGAGGCGGAAATATGCTACAGTCTAATCAAGCTTTTAAAATAGTTTCAGAACAGATTCCTTTTCTACAAGGTCACGGTTTTTGGTTTGGGGTTATTTTTGCTTTATTGGTTGGAGCGGTGATCCTTGGCGGAATTAATAGTATTGCGCGTGTAACTGGAAGAGTAGTACCGTTTATGGCAGCAGTATATATTTTAGGATGTTTAGTCGTAATAGGATTTAATATTGAAAATATAGGAAGTGCTTTTGCAGCTATTTTTAATGGAGCTTTTTCAGCCACAGCGATGAAAGGAGGATTTATAGGCGTATTGATTATTGGTTTACAACGAGCAGCCTTTTCTAGTGAAGCTGGAGTAGGATCTGCGGCAATTGCCCACAGTGCTACCAAAACTAATAATCCTATTGCAGATGGATTTACCTCGCTGGTAGAACCTTTTATAGATACCATGGTGGTGTGTACGATGACGGCTTTAGTACTTATTTTTACCGGAATGCACGAAGTAGATGGTTTGGGCGGAGTAGAATTAACTTCTGATGCTTTTGGAAGTGTGGTTTCTTGGTTTCCTGCAGTATTGGCTTTTGCGGTATTCTTATTTGCTTTTTCAACGATGGTATCTTGGTCTTATTACGGAATGCGTTCTTGGACTTACCTTTTTGGAAGAAGTAAAAAATCTGAAATTATTTATAAAGTAATGTTCTTACTCTTTGTGGTCTTAGGAGCATCAGTAAGTTTAGGAGCGGTATTAAGCTTTTCTGATATGATGATTCTAGCGATGTCTTTCCCTAATATTGTGGGACTTTACATCTTATCTTCAGAAGTTCGCGCTGATATGAAAGTCTACCTTCAGAAACTTAAAGACGGAGAGATTTTCATCAATCCGAAGTTTAGAGAAAGTGAATCTTCCTAATATAAAGATGTTATGATTTTCTTGTAGTAGAAGGAAAATAGATTAAAAAGCCTCAAGTACTGTAGTTCAGCTCAGTCTTGAGGTTTTTTATTTCTTGTATTTTTCCGAAGAGATTGTTATTCCTGTGAATACGGAAATCTAAATTTTTAGAAAATTCAATATTTTATAGTATCAGTGTCCAGTTAAGACTAATGTAAAGTTGATGGTTCTTTTAGATTTCAAGCATCTATTGTTTATCGGTTAGTAAAAATTTAGTCTCTAGTCTCTTGTTTCTTTATCAGCAACAATGATTTTATAAAACAGTTTTCTTATTTAAAAACGTGTAACGCTGAACTATAAAAGAAATACTAGCGCCAAGAATATAAGCGACAATATCCCAGCCATCAAATGTATATCTTGGAGATAGGGGAGGTAAAATTACTTCAAAGTAAATGACATACATTAAGGTTAACACAATCATCATAGAAAGAGTAAGCTTAAAGTGAGGTTTAATTAGACGAAGACTGTAATGAATAATCCCGAAGACAATGGGCATACATAATACATCCATAAAATAATTCCGAAGAAGAAAAGGATAGCTCCAATTCCACTCATCGCCTAATAAGAATAGAGCGGCAGCTGCTAAACAACTTATAAAAAAATAGGCGTAGAGATTCATATCAATAAAAAAGAAATGAGCCATGCGAGAAATGCGCCTATACCTAAAACGCCCATCCATATATATTCCCCTATGGTTTTAAAGAAATCTAAAACAGGCTTAGAAGTTGTTTTTTTAGATTTAAGCTTAGCTTCTGGGGAATCGTTTTTTTTAGTTTCTACCGGCTCTTCCATATGCCTAGATTTTTCAGTAAACATACCCATTTTTAAGCGTGTAAAAAAATCCGCTTTAGCGAAAAAGAATATAGATTAACTAGAAAAATAGTATCTTTAAAATACAAATCTATGATGATGAAAACAAATCTATTTTTAGTTGGCTTTCTTTTATTCTTATTTTCTAATCATTCTAGTTACGCCCAACAAGAAACTGCGGCCATAAGCTACTTGGCTTTGGGCGATTCTTATACAATAGGAGAAAGTGTGCTAGAAAGTGAAAGATGGCCGATGCAATTGGCGCTTCGGTTGGAGGAAGATGGAATGCAAATAAGACAGCCCAACATCATCGCGAAAACAGGTTGGCGCACCGATGAACTTTTGCAAGCCATGCAAGAGCAACTTGGTGATAAAAAGTACGATCTCGTTTCTGTGCTTATTGGCGTCAACAATCAATATCAAGGTGTGGAGTTATCGGTTTATAAGAAAGAGTTTAAAGAGATTTTAGAAAAAGCCATTCCCTATGGGGAACAAGGAAAACGAAGTGTTTTTGTGCTCAGCATCCCCGACTATGGAGTCACTCCTTTTGGAAAAGAATCTGATAAAAAGAACATTTCTAAAGAAGTTAGGGCTTACAATAAGGCGGCAAGAAAGATTGCTAAAGAGATGGAAGTTTCGTTTTACGATATTACGCCTATTTCAAAAAAAGCAGCTCAAGACTTAAGTCTTGTAGCTGAAGATGAATTGCACCCCAGCGGTAAAATGTACGCGTTGTGGGTAGAAAAAATATATACTAAGATTCAGCAAATTGTATTACGCTAATGAAAGAAGATTTTCTACATTATCTATGGAAGTTTAAAAAGTTCGACTTTTTAAACGCCCTTACCGCTCAAGGAGAAACACTCCAAATCCTTCAAGTGGGAAATCATAATGAAACAAAGTCTGGGCCAGATTTTTTTAATGCAAAACTTAGAATAGGAAATCAGGTTTGGGCTGGCAATGTAGAGATTCATATTAATTCTAGCGACTGGTACGCGCATCATCATGAAGAAGATCCTGCTTATGATAATGTGATTTTACACGTAGTCTGGAAACACGATGTGGAGGTTTTTAGAGAGAATAATACGCCTATTGCCACCTTGCAGCTATCTGATTTTGCTTCCGCGGAAGCGTTAAAAAACTACCTGGAATTGGTAGAGAAAGCTAATTACAATTGGATCAATTGTGAGAAAGACCTTGCATCGGTTTCTGGCTTTATCGTTAAAAACTGGTTGGAACGTCTATATATAGAGCGTTTACAAGAGAAAACAAAAGTGATTCAGGCGGCGTTGACTTCTTCCAGAAATGATTGGGAAGCGGTTTGTTTTCAGTTACTGGCGAAGAATTTTGGCTTGAATGTCAACGGAAAAGCATTTTTTGTCATGGCTTCTGCACTTCCTTTTTCCGTAGTAAGAAAAATGAGAGATCAAGAGGAGCTAGAAGCTTTATTTTTTGGTATGTTACAAATGTTTCCTAAGGAATTTGACGATGTTTATGTGCTTCGGCTCAAGGAGAGTTTTGAATACCAAAAAAAGAAATACAAATTGGAACCGGTAGAACAACAAGTGGCTTACTTTAGGTTAAGACCACCTAATTTTCCGAGTATTAGATTGGCTCAGCTGGCATTTATCTATGCTACTTCTCAAAATATATTTTTAAAGTTGATGCAATTAAAAACAAGAAAGGAAATTCACGCGTTATTTAAAGTGGAAGTTTCGGACTATTGGAAAAATCATTTCAACTTTGGAAAAGAAAGCAAAAGCAGTGCTAAAGTATTATCACCAGGCTTTATTGATCTATTGATCATCAATACGATTGTGCCCTTAAAATTTCATTTTGCAAGTTTAAAAAGCAATTCGGCTACAGAAGAATGCTTTTCTCTTTTAAATGAGTTGCCCAAAGAGAAAAACGCCACCATTGAAAAGTTTAATGAGTTGCGTCCAAAGATGGCTACATCGGCCTTAGAATCTCAGGCCTTATTGCATCTAAAGCCCAATTATTGCGATCAAAACAAATGTCTGCATTGTGCCATAGGTTTGAGTTTATTAAAAAAATAACCTGCAACTATAAAGGCTGCAGGTTATTTTCTAGTTTACATGGAAACTATTTATTCTTTTATAAAAGAAATTTTAGCCGTAACTCTATAAGACTTTATCTTATTATCTTCTACTTGAGCTTTCATTTCTTTTACATAAACAGATTTGATGTTCTTAACGCTTTTAGCGGCTTCGGATACAGCGTTGTTGACGGCGTCATCAAAACTTTTATTAGAACTTGCGATTACTTCAATAATTTTTACAACTGACATAGTTTTTGGTTTTAGTAAATTAAACAATTAATCTCAAGTTAATATTTACTTACGACGTAAGAAAATCTTTAACAAAATAATAGAACTTATGCGCCGTTTCTTTTAAATTTTCTTAAAACAAGTATTTTGAAGCTTAAAATGATTCTTAGGTCATGATTTGAGTTAACTTTGTTTTAGTGTTATATTTGTAAAAATTAGAGGTATGGTTTCTCCTATAAGGTATTATTTTGAACGTAACGGTTTTTATGTGAGTTCCCGTTTTGCAGATCGCTTGGGAATGAAGGTGAAAAGCGTGCGTCTCTTTTTTATATACTTGTCGTTTGCAACCTTGGGGATTGGCTTTGCCGTTTACCTAACTTTGGCCTTTTGGCTCAAGTTAAAAGACTTGGTCTATACCAAGCGAACTTCTGTTTTTGATTTATAATAGTAGAATCAAAGTGGGTTTCTTTCTAAGAAAAAAATTTTATAAATATTGGTAACTACTTCAGGCTAGCTAAGCATAATAAGAGATTCAGATTCAAAATAACATATTTTGAATACACACAAGACTTAACAAAATCTTTACATTTTAAGAGCAATCATTTTGATATAGTAAGTTTTTTTTTGATATTGCTGCGGATTAAACTTAATCCCTTCCGAAATTTACTTAATAAATAATTATATCTTATGAGAAAGTACTTACTTTCAGCATTATTTTTATGTACTACTATAGTTGCGATTCAGGCTCAAGTTAATGTAAGAGCACAAGACAATACAGGAGATAGAGATAGTCAGGCTTTAAAAGTAAAGTCTGAGATCATCAACCCATCAGACCTTATTAATGACGGGGAAATTAGACTGGAAGTTACAGGAGGGGTGGAGCCTTACACGTACAAATGGAGCAATCAAGAAACTTCATTAACCTCAAATAAAGCATCAAAATTAACCGAAGGAATTGATTATACGGTCATCATTACTGATGCTGGTCAAAACACGGTTACCAAATCTTACCGTATTCCTGCGGAATCGATAACAGAGAATTTTAATGGTGCTTTTACTCCGATTGTGGATAATATGGGCGCCATTCTTTTTTGGGATCCATTTACAGCGATAGGGGTTTACGATCCTATTGTTTATGCCGATGAAAAAAATGTATCTATTCCGGGTTGGGAAAATGGAATAGAAGATAAATTTATTCTTAAATCTTGGAATATAGCTGAAGGTTCTCACGTAGCTAAAGGAGATGTGATCGCTGTTATTTCTTCGGAAAAAAGAGGAGATATTGAAGTAAAGTCAACCACTAGTGGGGAATTAAAACATCTGGTAAAAGATGGAGAGAGTATTTTTGATTACACGAATACAGAAGATTTAATTGAGACGGGAGCGCATTATTTTGCACGTTTACAATATGATGAACCTGTAATTTTAACGCACCCTAACGGGGATCCTCAATCACATAACATTCCTTTTATTGTAGTTTGGTTGGTGGTAGGAGCGGCATTCTTTACGGTTAGAATGGGCTTTATTAACTTTAGAGGATTTAGACATGCCCTAGACTTGGCAAAAGGGAAATATGATGATCCAGATGCGCCAGGAAGTATTACTCACTTTCAAGCTTTATCTACCGCAGTTTCTGCTACTGTAGGTCTCGGGAATATTGCTGGGGTTGCAGTCGCCATTTCTTTAGGAGGGGCAGGAGCCACTTTCTGGATGGTTTTAGCTGGATTTTTGGGAATGTCTTCCAAATTTGTAGAATGTACCTTGGGAGTAAAGTATAGATTTATTAGTAAAGAAGGAAAGATATTTGGAGGTCCTATGAATTACCTTCGCTATGGATTAGAGAAAAGAAATTTAGCAGGTTTAGGTAAATTTCTGGCTGGATTTTTTGCTGTATTAGGAGTAGGAGCCTCTTTTGGAGGAGGAAATATGTTCCAGGCCAACCAGTCTTTTGAGATTCTATCTGGTCAATTTCCGGCTTTGGTAGGAAATGGGTTTTGGTTTGGTCTTATCGTTTCTGTATTGGTAGGAGTTGTAATTATTGGAGGAATTAGTAGTATTGCTAAAGTAACCGGGAAAGTGGTTCCCTTTATGGCTGCCGTATATGTATTAGGAGCTTTAGTGGTGATAGGAATAAATATAGAAAATATAGGGCCGGCGTTTACGGCTATTTTTGAAGGTGCATTTAATCCTACTGCTCTTAAAGGAGGAGTCATTGGAGTTTTAATTGTTGGATTTCAACGTGCAGCTTTTTCCAATGAGGCTGGAGTTGGATCGGCTGCGATTGCGCATAGTGCCGCAAAAACAAATCATCCGCCGTCTGAAGGTTTTGTAGCTTTATTAGAGCCTTTTATTGATACGGTTGTGGTTTGTACCTTAACGGCATTGGTATTGATTTTTACAGGAATGCATGAAGTAGAAGGTATTGGCGGCGTTCAATTAACTTCTGAAGCTTTTGCAAGTGTAATTTCTTGGTTCCCGTACGTATTATCTGTAGCCGTATTCTTATTTGCTTTTTCTACGATGATTTCTTGGTCTTATTACGGAATGAGAGCTTGGACTTACTTATTTGGACGAAGCAATAAATCAGAATTTATCTATAAGATGTTATTCTTAGTATTTGTAGTGGTAGGAGCTTCTATTAGTTTAGGTGCGGTATTGGTATTCTCAGATATGATGATTCTAGCGATGTCATTCCCTAATATTATAGGAATGTATATTCTCTCTGGAGAAGTGCGAGAAGACTTACGCGAATACTTTAAAAAGCTAAAAGCAGGAGAACTATTTAAGAAACAAAAAATCGTTTCTTAAGAAATATAAATGATATGAAAACACAATCCCATTTCAGTTTGAGTAAGAATCAACGAAATGGGATTTTGTCTTTTTGGGTGCTTATAGGTCTTGTCTTTATAGGCCTTTGTTATCAAGATGTTCTTTTTTCTATGAAAGGAAGTGCGGAGCCTAATCAAGAGCAGGTTCAGTTGGTTCAGCAGAAAATAGATTCTTTAAAGGAGGCGAAGACCAAGAAGGTTTTTAAGATTTATCCTTTTAATCCTAATTTTATAACCGACTATAAAGGCTATACCTTAGGAATGAGTGTAGAGGAAATAGAACGACTCCATGAGTATAGAGCGAAAGAACAATGGATCAATTCTATTCAGGATTTTAAAAGAGTTACCCAGGTTTCAGATTCATTACTGCATAAAATTTCTCCTTATTTTAAGTTTCCAGATTGGGTAAAGGAGAATAGAGCCAAAAGACAAAAGATGACTCAAGCACTTCCCAATCATTTAAAGAAGGATTTAAATCAAGCTAGTGAGCAAGATTTAATTTCCGTTAAGGGGATTGGAGAAACGTTAGCTAAGAGGATTATTCGGTATAAAATTAGGATAGGTGGTTTTATAGATGATAGTCAGATTAAAGATGTGTATGGTTTGGGTTATGAGGCCGAAGAAAATTTACTGAATAACTTTACCGTAAAAGACCCCAAAAAACCGGCGCTGATTAATTTGAATACGGCTACAGTTCTTCAGTTAGCCGAAATCCCTTATTTTGACTATGAGCTCGCTAGAAGTATTGTGAATTATAGGAAATTGAATGAAAAAATCGGCTCTTTTGAAGAATTAATTAAAATAGATGGTTTTCCAGGTCATAAAATAGATAGAATACAATTATATTTGACCCTTGAGTAAGTATTGATAAAAAGCACTTTTTAGAAACTAAAAAGTCCAAAAAAATATAGTTAAATGAACAATATGTATTTTACTGAAGAACACGAACTTTTTAGACAAAGTCTTAAAGATTTTTTACAAAAAGAAGTGGTGCCTCATTTAGATAAATGGGAGAAAACGGGTACAATCGAAAGATTTATCTGGGAGAAGTTTGGAGAGATGGGGTACTTTGGTATCAATTACCCAGAAAAATATGGTGGATTAGAGTTAGATCTTTTCTATACGGTTATCTTCTTAGAGGAGTTGCAAAAAATCAACTCTGGTGGATTTGCAGCTGCGATGTGGGCACATGCTTACTTGGCGATGACGCATTTAAACAAAGAGGGTGATGATAGAATAAAGAAAGAATACCTAACCCCAAGTATTGAAGGTAAAAAAATAGGTTGTCTTTGTATTACAGAGCCTTTTGGCGGATCTGATGTTGCTGGAATGAAGAGTACAGCGGTTAAAGATGGCGATTCGTATATCATTAACGGTTCTAAAACTTTTATCACGAACGGAGTTTATTCAGATTATTTGGTAGTGGCAGCAAAAACAGCTCCCGAACTAGGTAATAAAGGGATGAGTATTTTTGTGATGGATAGAGATACCCCTGGGATCGCTTCTACAAAATTAGATAAGTTAGGGTGGAGAGCTTCAGATACGGCAGAAATTTCTTTCACTGATGTTAGAATTCCAGCCGAAAATTTAATGGGAGAAGAAGGACAAGGTTTCCCTTACATTATGCAGCATTTTGCTTTAGAGCGTTTGATTATGGGAATTAACGCCCACGCAAGAACGGAATATGCCTTGGATTATACTTTAGGCTATATGAGCGAAAGAACCGCTTTTGGAAGATCAATAGATAAGTTTCAGGCATTAAGACACAAAGTAGCAGATATTGCTAGTGAAGTTGAAATGTGTAAGGAATTTAATTACTCGATCGCCAAGAGACTAAATCAAGGTGAATATGTGGTAAAAGAGGCAAGTATGTCTAAGTTACTTTCTACCAAAATTGCAGATCAAGGTATTTATGACTGTTTACAGCTTTTAGGAGGTTACGGTTATATGGAAGATTATCCTTTAGCAAGAATGTTACGTGATAGTCGCTTAGGCCCAATAGGTGGAGGTACCTCTGAAATCTTGAGAGAGATAATCGCCAAAATGATTATCGACAAGAAAGAGTACAAAGCAGCGACCTAAATTTTGTTGGAGGGAATTATTTTGGTGAAAATCCCATTTTTACGCCAAAATGATTATCGACAAGAAAGAGTACAAGGCAGCGACCTAAATTTGGGTTGTGAAAAATTATATAAAAATTGATTTTTTGTTTCCACGGAAGTAAAAAAAGCACAAAAAGACTCAATCCTCGATTGGGTCTTTTTTGTTATTCTATATTCCAAATAATACAAGAGGTCTAGAACATAATCTATATTTTCGAAACAAGCCTATGCCATTTGGAGCTGGTAATAGCTCGAATGGGGGATTTATTGTTTTCTACAACTAAGAATTGGCGATAAAGTGATTAACTTTATCGCCAATTCTTTTTTATGACACTTATAGAGAAATTTTTAGACTATTTAAGCTTAGAGAAAAACTATTCGGTGCAAACCATTACCGCTTATGGAAATGACATATTAAAATTTGAGCAATTTTGTGAAGCGCAATTTCAGGAAACCGAATTGAAGAAGGTCAACTACTCCATCATTAGATCTTGGATTATAGACTTGTCGGAACATGAGATTTCCAACAATTCCATCAATAGGAAAATATCTTCGCTTAATGTATTTTATAAGTTTTTACTCAAAGTAAAAGAAATTGAAGTCTCTCCTTTAGTAAAACATAAAGCCTTAAAAGTTTCGAAGAAAATACAAGTCCCTTTTTCTGAAACGGAGATTCATCAAGTTCTTGGAGGGATAGAGGTCAACTCCTTTGCATCGTCTAGAGATCGCTTGTTGGTAGAATTATTATACGTTACCGGAATGCGTAGGGCAGAGGTGATTTCTTTAACTATAGATCATCTTAATCTAGAGAATGGGACGTTAAAGTTTGTAGGGAAGAGAAATAAAGAGCGCGTGGTTCCTATTATAAAAAGTCTAGAAGCTAGTATTCGGGTATATTTAGCGTATAGAAAACGTTTGTTGGAAGATGTAGGAGCTCAAACTCCGCTCTTATTCTTAACGGAAAAAGGAAATGAGGTATATCCCAATTTAATCTATAGGAAAGTGAATGAAGTCTTTTCTATGGTTTCCACGAAGTCCAAAAAGAGTCCGCATGTATTAAGACACTCATTTGCGACGCATTTATTGGCGCAAGGAGCAAATTTACAAGAGGTAAAAGAATTATTGGGACACGACAGTTTAGCTTCAACGCAAGTCTATACGCATAACGACATCAATAGTTTAAAGAAGGTGTATGCAAATTCCCATCCTAGAAACAAGAAAAAATAACGGGAGTACTATTTTGATTTTCAACAGTATATTTTTGAAGGGATAAAAAAAATGAAAAAAAAGATTGAAATGTTTTGCACAATTCAGAAACTGCTTTATATTTGCATTCCGTTAGAAAAGCGGTAGTTCTTTAAGAGTAGAAAATAATAAAAGATGCCGATGTAGCTCAGCTGGCTAGAGCAGCTGATTTGTAATCAGCAGGTCGTGGGTTCGAGTCCCTCCATCGGCTCTGTTCTATTGAAATTTTGAAGGTTTTTTTGTAAAAAACCACATTGGGGAGATACTCAAGCGGCCAACGAGGGCAGACTGTAAATCTGCTGACTACGTCTTCGCAGGTTCGAATCCTGCTCTCCCCACTAAAATCTAGCTTCGGTTAGGTTTAAAGATGCAAAATTTTGGAATGCGGGAGTAGCTCAGTTGGTAGAGCGTCAGCCTTCCAAGCTGAATGTCGCCAGTTCGAACCTGGTCTCCCGCTCTATTTTCACTAAAATTTATTTGGTGAAGATGGGGCTTAACTTGTATAAAGCAAAATAAGTTTTATGCCGACGTAGCTCAGGGGTAGAGCGCTTCCTTGGTAAGGAAGAGGTCACGAGTTCAATTCTCGTCGTTGGCTCTAATGCTGAAGCGTTTGCTTTTCGTTAAACAAAACTCTAGGGTTGTTGTTTTTTTGTATTGTATAAAATTGAACACTAATATATAACTAAGATTAAATAAGTATTAATTATGGCAAAGGAAACTTATGATCGTTCCAAACCGCACTTGAATATAGGTACAATTGGACACGTAGATCACGGAAAAACAACTTTAACAGCAGCGATAACGAAAGTTTTAGCAGATGCTGGATTTTCAGAAGCAAGTGCTTTTGATCAGATTGATAACGCTCCAGAAGAAAAGGAGAGAGGTATTACAATTAACTCTTCGCACGTTGAGTATGCTACTCAGAACCGTCACTACGCGCACGTTGACTGTCCAGGTCACGCCGATTACGTAAAGAACATGGTTACTGGTGCTGCACAAATGGACGGTGCGATCTTAGTTGTTGCTGCAACAGATGGTCCAATGCCACAAACTCGTGAGCACATCCTTTTAGGACGTCAGGTTGGTATTCCAAGAATCGTTGTGTTCTTGAATAAAGTTGATCTTGTTGATGATGAAGAATTATTAGAGCTTGTTGAGATGGAGGTGAGAGACTTACTTTCTTTCTACGAGTATGATGGTGATAATGGGCCTATCGTTTCTGGTTCTGCTTTAGGGGCGTTACAAGGAGAAGAAAAGTGGGCTAAAACAGTTTTAGAATTGATGGAGGCAGTTGATGCTTGGATCGAGTTGCCAGAACGTGATGTAGATAAGCCTTTCTTGATGCCTATCGAGGATGTATTCTCTATTACTGGACGTGGAACTGTAGCTACGGGTCGTATCGAAACTGGTATTGCTAATACAGGAGATCCTGTTGAGATTATTGGTATGGGTGCTGCTAAATTAACTTCTACGATTACTGGTATTGAAATGTTCCGTCAGATCCTTGATAGAGGTGAAGCTGGAGATAACGCTGGTATCTTATTAAGAGGTATTGAGAAAACTCAGATCTCTAGAGGTATGGTTATTACTAAGCCTGGATCTGTAACTCCTCACGCTAAATTTAAGGCAGAGGTTTATATCCTTAAAAAAGAAGAAGGTGGGCGTCATACTCCGTTCCATAATAACTACCGTCCTCAGTTCTATGTAAGAACAACAGATGTTACAGGTACAATTAACCTGCCTGATGGAGTAGAGATGGTAATGCCTGGAGATAACTTAACTATTACTGTGGAGTTAATCCAAACTATTGCAATGAATGTTGGTCTTCGTTTTGCTATCCGTGAAGGAGGTAGAACAGTAGGTGCTGGTCAGGTTACTGAAATTTTAGACTAATTTTTAATATATACTTATAAGTCAAAGGTGTTTCAATTATGAAACGCCTTGACTTATAGATACGGGTTTAGCTCAGTTGGTAGAGCACTGGTCTCCAAAACCAGGTGTCGGGAGTTCGAGCCTCTCAACCCGTGCAAATAAAATAATCATGGCAGGAATCGTAAATTATATTTCAGAGTCTTATAGCGAGTTAAAAAACCACGTAACTTGGCCCTCTTATGCGGAGGCTCAAAGACTATCGGTTATTGTGCTTGTTTTTTCAGTATTATTCTCTTTAGCGATTTGGGGTGTAGATACTGTTTTTAGTTCTGCAATTGAGCAATATTTTAATTGGGTTAAATCTTAAGAATTAATCAACGATATGTCTGAAGGGAATTTGAAAAAGTGGTATGTAGTTCGTGCCGTAAGTGGTCAGGAAAATAAGGTTAAGGATTATATAGAGAAGGAAATCGCGCATCAGGGTTTAGAAGATTTTGTAGAGCAAGTTTTAGTGCCTACAGAGAAGGTTATCCAAATTCGTGACGGGAAAAAAATAAACAAAGAAAGAGTTTATTTCCCTGGTTACATTATGGTTCAAGCTAATATATCAGGAGAGATTCCTCATATTATTAAGGGGATAAATGGAGTGATTGGTTTCTTAGGAGAGACTAAAGGGGGAGATCCTGTTCCGTTAAGAAAATCTGAAGTCAATAGAATGTTAGGGAAGGTGGATGAGTTATCTGTACAAGCAGACTCTGTAGCTATTCCTTTTACTGTTGGGGAAACTATTAAAGTAGTGGATGGTCCGTTTAACGGATTTAATGGAGTAGTAGAAAAAGTAAATGAAGATAAGCGTAAGCTTGAGGTAATGGTAAAAATCTTTGGAAGAAAGACGCCATTAGAGTTGAGTTATATGCAAGTTGAGAAAATATAAATTGTTACATATTATATATTAGAATTATTATTAATGCTTCCACTTTAAAAATAATTCAAACTAAATTTTAAGAAATGGCAAAAGAAATAAGTAAGGTTGTAAAGCTACAAGTAAAAGGAGGCGCGGCAAACCCGTCGCCACCAGTTGGACCTGCTTTAGGTGCTGCCGGAGTTAATATCATGGAATTCTGTAAGCAATTCAATGGTAGAACACAGGATAAGGCTGGTAAAGTATTACCAGTTGCAATTACAGTATATAAAGATAAGTCTTTTGATTTTGTAATTAAAACTCCTCCAGCAGCTGTTCAACTTATGGAAGCAGCGAAAACAAAGAAAGGTTCAGGAGAGCCAAATAGAAAGAAAATAGCAAGTGTAACTTGGGATCAAGTAAAAGCTATTGCTGAGGATAAAATGCAAGATTTAAATGCATTCACTGTCGAGTCTGCTATGAAAATGGTAGCTGGTACTGCACGTTCAATAGGAGTAACAGTAAAAGGTGATGCACCATTTTAATCCAAAAAGAAAGTAAAAATGGCAAAATTAACAAAAAAGCAAAAGGAAGTTCAGACTAAAATAGATTCTACAAGAACCTATAGTGTTGCTGAAGCTTCTGCTTTAATAAAAGAAGTTTCTAACGTAAATTTCGATCCTTCTGTAGATCTAGCAGTTCGTTTAAGTGTTGATCCACGTAAAGCAAACCAAATGGTTAGAGGGGTAGTAACACTTCCTCACGGAACTGGTAAAGATGTAAAAGTATTGGCTTTAGTAACTCCAGATAAGGAGCAAGAAGCTAAAGATGCTGGAGCAGATTACGTTGGGTTGGATGAGTATTTAGAGAAAATCAAAGGTGGTTGGACAGACGTGGACGTAATTATCACTATGCCAAGCGTTATGGGGAAATTAGGTCCTTTAGGTAGAGTTTTAGGTCCTAGGGGTTTAATGCCTAACCCCAAAACAGGTACAGTGACCATGGATGTTGCTAAAGCAGTATCTGATGTTAAAGCTGGTAAAATTGACTTTAGAGTTGATAAAACTGGTATTGTACACGCAGGGATTGGTAAAGCCTCTTTTGATGCAGACAAAATTGCTGGAAACGCAAGAGAATTATTAACTACGCTAGTAAAATTGAAACCTCAGGCAGCTAAAGGTGTTTATATTAAAAGTATTTACATGTCTAGTACAATGAGCCCAAGTGTTGAGATTGATACAAAAAGGTTTACTGAGCAATAATTAGATATTATGACAAGAGAAGAAAAATCACAAGTAATAAAAGATTTAACTGCCCAGTTGACTGATACCTCAATTATCTATTTAGCAGATATTTCAGGTTTAAATGCAGGAGCAACGACTAACTTAAGAAGAGCTTGTTTTAAAGCTAACGTTACGTTAGAAGTAGTTAAAAATACATTGTTGGCTAAAGCTATGGAAGCTTCCGATAAAGATTTCGGAGATTTACCATCCACTTTAAAAGGCAATACATCAATAATGATCGCTGAAGTTGGTAATGCGCCAGCTAAGGTAATTAAAGAATTCAGAAAAAAGGCTGAAAAGCCTCTTTTGAAAGGAGCATTCATTAACGAGGCTATATATGTAGGGGATGAGAATTTAGAGTCTCTTTCTAACATTAAGTCTAAAGATGAAGTTATTGGAGATATCATTGGATTACTTCAGTCTCCTGCTAAAAACGTGGTTTCAGCACTTAAATCAGGTGGTGGTAAACTCGCAGGAATTCTTAAGACTCTTTCTGAAAAAGAAGGATAAACACGTACGCACTTTTTAATAAATATAATTACACATTTTAAAACGATAGAAAATGGCAGAATTAAAAGATTTCGCAGAACAGTTAGTTAACTTAACAGTAAAAGAAGTAAACGAGTTAGCTGATATATTAAAAGAAGAATATGGTATCGAACCTGCAGCTGCTGCAGTAGTTGCTGGTGGTGGAGCCGGAGGTGGTGAAGAAGCTGCTGAAGAGCAAACTGAGTTTGATGTAATCCTTACCGCAGCTGGTGGTTCTAAGTTAGCAGTTGTAAAATTAGTTAAAGAATTAACTGGTTTAGGATTAAAAGATGCTAAAGGTTTAGTAGATGGTGCACCAGCTCCAGTAAAGGAAGGTGTTTCTAAAGACGAGGCTGAGGCATTAAAATCTCAATTAGAAGAAGCAGGAGCTGAGGTTGAGCTTAAGTAAGCTTAACAAGCAATAGTATTTAGGTTTAGACCTCAAGCTTTAGGCTTGAAGGTCTAAACCATTTTGCGTATGTATACGCAGCGTTTATTCGCAAACATTTTTATATTTAATTAGGCTTTTGATATTTTGATGTAGCCTCAAATATTAGAAACCTCAAATTCCGTCCATAGATGTTAGAAACGCAAGCTGAAAGATTGAATTTCTCTTCTGTTAAGAACAGACCTGATTATCCGGATTTTCTTGATATCCAGATAAAGTCATTTCAGGATTTTTTTCAATTAGAAACAAAATCAGAAGAAAGAGGGAATGAAGGATTATATAATACCTTCATGGAAAATTTCCCTATTACGGATACCCGTAATCAGTTCGTATTAGAATTTTTAGACTATTTTGTAGACCCTCCACGTTACTCTATTCAAGAGTGTATTGAGCGAGGGTTGACTTATAGTGTGCCTTTAAAAGCGAGGTTAAAGCTTTACTGTACCGATCCTGAACATGAAGATTTCGAAACCATCGTTCAAGATGTATATTTAGGTACAATCCCTTACATGACTCCAAGTGGTACCTTTTGTATTAATGGAGCAGAACGTGTGGTAGTATCGCAATTACACCGTTCTCCGGGAGTGTTTTTTGGACAGTCTTTTCACGCTAACGGAACTAAATTATATTCTGCCAGAGTAATTCCTTTTAAAGGATCTTGGATAGAATTTGCGACGGATATCAATAGCGTTATGTATGCGTATATTGATAGAAAGAAGAAATTGCCAGTTACTACTCTTTTCCGTGCGATCGGATTTGAAAGAGATAAAGATATTTTAGAGATTTTTGATCTTGCTGAAGAAATTAAGGTTTCAAAATCTGGATTAAAAAAAGTATTAGGTAGAAAATTAGCTGCACGTGTATTAAATACGTGGTATGAAGATTTTGTAGATGAAGATACAGGAGAAGTAGTTTCTATTGAGCGTAATGAAATCGTTTTAGATCGGGATACTGAGCTTAACAAAGATCATATCGAAGAGATTCTAGAAACAGGTACGAAGACTATACTTTTACATAAAGAAGATAATTCTACTGGAGATTACGCTATTATTCACAACACCTTACAAAAGGATCCTACCAATTCAGAAAAAGAAGCGGTAGAACATATATATAGACAATTACGTAACGCTGAGCCGCCAGATGAGGAAACGGCTAGAGGAATTATTGATAAATTATTTTTTTCTGACCAACGCTATAATTTAGGGGAAGTTGGACGTTACCGAATGAATAAAAAATTAGGTTTAGATATCCCTATGGATAAGCAAGTGCTTACCAAAGAAGATATCATTACCATTATTAAATATTTAATTGAGTTGATCAACTCAAAAGCAGAGATTGATGATATCGATCACTTGTCTAACCGTCGTGTTAGAACAGTAGGAGAGCAGTTGTCTCAGCAATTTGGTGTAGGTCTTGCTCGTATGGCAAGAACCATTCGTGAGCGTATGAATGTACGTGATAACGAAGTGTTTACTCCTATTGATTTAATTAATGCAAAAACACTTTCATCTGTAATTAATTCTTTCTTTGGGACCAACCAGCTGTCCCAATTTATGGATCAAACCAACCCGCTGGCAGAAATTACGCATAAGCGTCGTCTCTCTGCATTAGGACCAGGTGGTTTATCTAGAGAAAGAGCAGGATTTGAGGTTCGTGATGTTCACTATACACACTACGGTAGACTTTGTCCTATTGAAACTCCAGAGGGGCCAAACATTGGTCTAATTTCTTCACTTTCTGTATATGCAAAAGTGAACGGAATGGGATTCATTGAGACGCCTTACCGTAAAGTAGAGGATGGAAAAATCGATCTTCAAACAGAACCGGTTTATTTCTCTGCAGAAGAAGAAGAAGGAAAGTTAATTGCACAAGCAAACATTCCATTAAAAGAAGATGGTACGATTAATACCGATAAGGTAATTGCTCGTATGGAAGGAGATTTCCCTGTAGTAGATCCAAAAGAGATTCACTTTACAGATGTTGCTCCCAACCAAATTTCATCTATATCTGCGTCATTAATTCCTTTCTTGGAACATGATGATGCCAACCGTGCCTTGATGGGATCGAATATGATGCGTCAGGCTGTACCTTTATTAAGAGTTGATTCTCCTATTGTTGGTACCGGATTGGAACGTCAGGTAGCTTCAGATTCTCGAGTATTAATTAATGCGGAAGGAGCTGGAACTGTGGAGTATGTAGATGCTCAGAAAGTAACTATTAAATATGATCGTACCGAAGAAGAAAGAATGGTGAGTTTCGACTCAGATTCTAAGACGTACAATCTTATTAAATTTAGAAAAACAAACCAAGGTACTTCGGTCAACTTGAAGCCTATTGTTCGCATTGGCGATAGAGTGGCTAAAGGGCAAGTACTTTGTCAAGGATACGCTACAGAAGCTGGAGAATTAGCTTTAGGTAGAAATATGAAAGTAGCCTTTATGCCTTGGAAAGGGTATAACTTTGAGGATGCGATTGTAATTTCAGAGAAAGTAGTAAGAGAAGATATCTTTACTTCTATCCATATTGATGAGTATTCTCTAGAAGTTAGAGATACCAAATTAGGAAATGAAGAATTGACCAATGATATTCCTAACGTTTCAGAAGACGCTACAAGAGATCTTGATGAGCACGGGATGATTCGTATTGGAGCAGAGGTGAAACCAGGAGATATTCTTATTGGAAAGATTACTCCAAAAGGAGAATCAGATCCAACGCCAGAAGAAAAACTTTTACGTGCCATCTTTGGTGACAAAGCAGGGGATGTAAAAGATGCTTCTCTAAAAGCTTCTCCTTCATTAAATGGGGTAGTAATTAACAAAAAGTTATTTGCTAGAGCCGTTAAGGATAAGCGCAAGAGAGCTCAAGACAAAGAAGACATTGCAAGACTTGAAGATAAATACAGAGTTAAGTTTGAAACGCTTAAAAATGAATTAATCGATAAGTTATTTGTCATCGTTGGTGGAAAAACAGCACAGGGGGTTAAGAACGATTTAGGGGAAGATGTTTTACCAAAAGGTAAGAAGTATACACTTAAAATGTTAAACTCTGTAGATGATTATACCCACTTAACTCAAGGTAGTTGGACTGTTGATGATCATGTAAATTCATTGGTAGCCGATTTAGTTCACAACTACAAAATTAAAGAAAACGATCTTCAAGGAAACTTACGAAGAGAGAAGTTTACGATTTCTGTAGGAGATGAATTACCATCAGGAATTATTAAACTAGCTAAAGTTTACATCGCTAAGAAGCGTAAACTTAAAGTAGGAGATAAGATGGCGGGTCGTCACGGTAACAAGGGTATT
Organism: Mesonia profundi; assembly: GCF_031085155.1. Taxonomy (GTDB): domain Bacteria; phylum Bacteroidota; class Bacteroidia; order Flavobacteriales; family Flavobacteriaceae; genus Mesonia; species Mesonia profundi. The sequence goes on from NZ_JAVHUL010000001.1 coordinate 205,691, forward strand.
ATTGCGCGTATTGTACGTCAAGAAGATATGCCTTTCTTAGATGATGGAACACCAGTAGACATTGTGTTGAACCCATTAGGGGTACCTTCTCGTATGAATATTGGACAAATTTATGAAACCGTATTAGGTTGGGCAGGAGAGAAATTAGGTCAAAAGTATGCAACGCCAATTTTTGACGGAGCTACAATTGATCAAATTAACGACCTGACTGATAAAGCAGGTATTCCAAGATTTGGACATACCTACTTATTTGATGGAGGAACAGGTGATCGTTTTGATCAACCGGCAACCGTTGGAATCATTTATATGCTGAAATTAGGGCATATGATTGAAGACAAGATGCACGCACGTTCTATTGGACCTTACTCTTTAATTACACAACAACCATTAGGTGGTAAAGCACAATTTGGAGGTCAGCGTTTTGGAGAGATGGAAGTTTGGGCTTTAGAGGCATATGGTGCTTCTGCAACCCTTCGTGAAATCTTAACTGTAAAATCTGATGATGTAATTGGTAGAGCTAAAACTTACGAGGCAATCGTGAAAGGTGAACCAATGCCAGAACCAGGATTACCAGAGTCTTTTAACGTGTTAATGCACGAATTAAAAGGTTTAGGATTGGATATTAAGTTAGAAGAGTAATAAGGATTGCCTTCGCTTCGGCGAGGGTATCTCTTATAAGGCTAAAATTATAATAATTCTTTAGTACCATATATTATGGCAAGACATAACGATAAGAATACAGAACAAAAGAGATTTAATAAAATCTCTATAGGTTTAGCTTCTCCAGAAAAGATTTTGGGAGAATCCAGAGGTGAGGTGCTAAAACCAGAAACTATTAATTACCGTACCCACAAACCAGAACGTGACGGACTGTTTTGTGAGCGTATTTTTGGTCCTGTAAAGGATTACGAATGTGCGTGTGGTAAATATAAAAGAATTCGCTACAAGGGGATTGTTTGTGACCGTTGTGGTGTAGAAGTTACAGAGAAGAAAGTGCGTAGAGATAGAGTAGGACACATCAATTTGGTAGTTCCTGTTGCTCATATTTGGTATTTCCGTTCTTTACCAAACAAAATAGGTTACTTATTAGGAATACCTTCTAAGAAATTAGATATGATTATTTACTACGAGAGATACGTAGTAATTCAGCCAGGTATTGCTAAGAGTGAGGAAGGTGATGAGTTAAAGAAAATGGATTTCTTAACGGAAGAAGAGTATTTAAATATTCTAGAAACACTTCCGCAGGAAAATCAATACTTAGACGATACAGATCCTAACAAGTTTATCGCTAAAATGGGAGCAGAGTGCCTTATCGACATTCTTAACCGTTTAGATTTAGATGAACTTTCTTATGAATTAAGACATAAAGCAAATAACGAAACTTCAAAACAACGTAAAACGGAAGCTTTAAAGCGTTTACAAGTAGTAGAAGCTTTCCGTGATGCTAATAAAGGAAAAGAAAATAAACCAGCGTGGATGATTATGAAAGCGATTCCGGTGATTCCACCAGAATTGCGTCCATTAGTTCCGCTTGACGGAGGTCGTTTTGCGACTTCAGATTTAAATGATCTTTACAGAAGGGTGATTATTCGTAACAACCGTCTTAAAAGATTAATGGAGATTAAAGCTCCTGAAGTAATTTTACGTAATGAAAAACGTATGCTTCAAGAGTCGGTAGATTCCTTATTTGATAATACCAGAAAATCTTCCGCAGTAAAAACAGATTCTAACCGTCCTTTAAAATCTTTATCAGATTCATTAAAAGGTAAGCAAGGTCGTTTCCGTCAAAACTTATTAGGGAAACGTGTAGATTATTCGGCACGTTCTGTAATTGTTGTAGGGCCAGAAATGAAATTGTTTGAGTGTGGTCTTCCAAAAGATATGGCAGCCGAACTTTACAAGCCTTTTGTAATTAGAAAATTGATTGAGAGAGGAATTGTTAAAACGGTAAAATCTGCCAAGAAAATAATAGACAAAAAAGAGCCTGTAGTTTGGGATATCTTGGAGAATGTTCTTAAAGGACATCCCGTATTGCTAAACCGTGCTCCTACGCTTCACCGTTTAGGAATCCAAGCTTTTCAACCTAAGTTAATTGAGGGGAAAGCAATTCAATTACACCCCTTAGTGTGTACGGCATTTAACGCCGATTTTGATGGTGACCAAATGGCGGTTCACTTACCATTAGGACCAGAAGCGATATTAGAAGCTCAATTATTAATGTTGGCTTCCCATAATATTTTAAACCCTGCGAATGGATCTCCGGTAACGGTACCTTCTCAGGATATGGTACTTGGTCTTTACTATATGACTAAGAAAAGAGTTTCTGCTCCAGACCGTACGATGAAAGGAGAGGGACTTACTTTTTACTCGGCAGAAGAGGTAAATATCGCTTACAATGAGAAAAAAGTAGACTTAAACAGTTCAATTAAAGTACGTGCAAAGGATTTTAATGAGGCAGGAGAACTTGTTTTCCAAATCATTGATACTACCGTAGGACGTGTATTGTTTAACGAAGAAGTTCCAGAAGTAGCAGGATTTATCAACGAGGTATTAACCAAGAAATCTTTAAGAGATATTATTGGTAACATTCTTAAGGTAACTAGTGTTCCTGAAACGGCAGAATTCTTAGATAAGATTAAAAGTTTAGGTTACGGGTTTGCATTTAGAGGAGGTCTTTCTTTCTCTTTAGGAGATATTATTATCCCTAAAGAAAAGCAAGAAATGATTGATGATGCTAACCAACAAGTTGAAGGAATTATGGCCAATTATAATATGGGTCTTATTACCAACAACGAACGTTATAACCAAGTTATTGATATTTGGACGGCGACCAACGCCAATCTAACCGAATTGGCGATGAAGCGAATTCGTGAAGATAACCAAGGATTTAACTCGGTATATATGATGTTAGATTCTGGAGCACGTGGATCTAAAGAACAGATTCGCCAGTTAACTGGAATGCGTGGATTAATGGCTAAGCCTAAAAAATCTAACTCTGGTGGAGGTGAAATTATTGAAAATCCAATTTTATCTAACTTTAAAGAAGGTCTTTCAATTCTTGAATACTTTATCTCTACCCACGGGGCGCGTAAAGGTCTTGCCGATACCGCACTTAAAACGGCCGATGCAGGTTACTTAACTCGTCGTTTGGTTGATGTTTCTCAAGATGTTATTGTTGGGGAAGTAGATTGTGGTACCTTAAGAGGTATTGATGTAAGTGCTTTAAAGAAGAATGAAGAAATCGTTGAGACTTTAAAAGAAAGAATCATAGGTAGAACTTCTTTAAACGACATCATAGATCCAATCACTCAAGAACTAATTGCCGAAGCAGGAACAGAGATCGATGAAGATATTGCTGCAAAAGTAGAAGATTCAGCTTTAGATAGTGTAGAGGTAAGATCTGCTTTAACTTGTGAGGCTAAGAAAGGGATTTGTGTAAAATGTTATGGTAGAAACCTTGCCACTGGGAAAACGGTTCAAAAAGGAGAATCTGTTGGTGTTGTTGCTGCCCAATCTATTGGAGAGCCAGGAACCCAGCTTACCTTAAGAACGTTCCACGTAGGAGGTATTGCAGGAAACATTTCAGAAGAAAATAAATTAATCGCTAAGTTTGACGGTATTGCAGAGATTGAAGATCTTAAAACCGTTAAAGGTGAAAATACAGATGGGCAACCAGCTGAGATTGTAATCTCTAGAACTTCAGAATTGAAGATTGTAGATCCTAAAACCAAAATTGTTTTAAGTAACAATGTAATTCCTTACGGAGCGCAATTGTTAATTAAACCAGGAGATAAGATCAAAAAAGGAGATTTAGTGTGTCAGTGGGATCCTTATAACGGAGTTATTATTTCTGAATTTGCAGGAAAAGTTAAATTCGAAAATATTGAACAAGGAGTTACTTACCAAGTAGAAACCGATGAACAAACTGGTTTCCAAGAAAAAGTAATTTCTGAATCTAGAAACAAAAAGAAAATACCTACTTTATTAATCTTAGGAAAGAAAGATGAAGTAATACGTTCTTATAACTTACCACTAGGGGCTCACTTAATGGTAGATGATGAAGAGAAAATTAAGATTGGTAAAATTTTAGTAAAAATACCTCGTAAATCATCTAAAGCCGGAGATATTACAGGAGGTCTACCTCGTGTAACCGAATTATTCGAAGCGCGTAATCCTTCTAACCCAGCGGTTGTAAGTGCGATTGATGGTGTGATTTCTTTTGGTAAAATTAAGCGTGGTAATCGTGAGATTATCGTTGAGTCTAAATTGGGAGAGGTGAAGAAGTATTTAGTAAAACTTTCTAACCAGATTCTAGTACAAGAAAACGATTACGTAAGAGCGGGAATGCCTTTATCTGATGGATCTATTACTCCAGAAGACATCTTGAACATTAAAGGACCAAGTGCTGTACAACAGTATTTAGTGAATGAAGTACAAGAAGTGTATAGATTACAAGGGGTGAAGATTAACGATAAGCACTTTGAGGTAGTAGTACGTCAAATGATGCGTAAAGTTAGAATTCAAGATCCGGGTGATACTATTTTCTTAGAAAACCAATTGATTCATAAATCTGACTTTATTGAAGAGAATGATAACATTTTTGGAAAGAAAGTAGTAGATGAAGCAGGAGACAGTGCCAACCTTAAACCAGGTCAAATTGTTACGGCTCGAGAATTAAGAGATGAGAATTCTATCTTAAGAAGAGAGGATAAAACTCTAGCAACAGCGAGAGATATTCAACCGGCAACAGCGACACCTATTTTACAGGGGATCACGAGAGCGTCATTACAGACCAAATCATTTATCTCTGCAGCATCGTTCCAAGAAACGACTAAGGTATTAAACGAAGCTGCGGTAAGCGGTAAAGTAGATTACTTAGAAGGATTAAAAGAGAACGTAATTGTAGGACATAGAATCCCAGCAGGAACAGGTCTTAGAGAATACGATAACATTATCGTAGGTTCTAAAGAAGACTTGAACGAAATGATGGAAAAGAAACAAGAGGTAAACTATAATTAACACATCGTTATGAGTGAAGAAGCCAAGAATAAAAAGAATAAGCTCAACATAGAGTTGGATGAAGCAACCGCACAAGGAACGTATAGTAACTTGGCGATTATCAATCATTCCCCATCTGAGTTTGTAGTTGATTTTGTAAACATTATGCCTGGAGCACCAAAAAGTAAAGTGAAGTCTAGAATTATCTTAACTCCACAACATGCAAAGCGGTTATTAAAAGCTTTAGGAGATAATATTCAACGGTTTGAAAGCGCTCACGGCGAAATAAAAGATTATGATAAACCTCCCATTCCATTAAATTTTGGTCCAACGGGACAAGCATAAAAAGATAAAACTCCGAAGCTTTCACTTCGGAGTTTTTTTTATGTTTTTTTTTGGGTGTATCCCTGCGGGTCGCGCTATTCGCTAAATCTTTTTATGGCGAAAAGACCATAAAAAGGATACCGCTGCTATCGCTTACACAAATTTCATTAAATTGAAACAACCTCATATTGTAATATGTCGCTTTAAAATCATATTATTTAGCTTATAGGTGGGTTATGGTTAAATTATTAACACATTTTTCTTATATTCATACATTATATAACTAAAAAGGGTTAGTATGAGCTTCAATTTTTTAACCGAAGAACCTACCCATAAATTAACGTACCTATATCATGTAAGGCAGATTGAAAGTGTCACAAGTAAAACAACAGGAACAGAAAGTTATGAAATTAAACCCAACAATAAACGTCTGTTTTTTAAAGCTGAAAGCAATGAAACAAACAATTCATCTTTTTTAGAGGCCACTACTATTAATGAAGCTGCTGTTTACAATTGATACGATAGTGAAGGAAATCTTTTACATACTGGCGAACAGTTAACTCTAAGTAGGGATATAGCGCAAGAGTATAAACTTGAAATCATCGCAGAAGCTGATGGTTATAAAGATTACGCTTCTATTGAGGTGGCTAGTCCTTATGCATTACAAAGCTTAAGCCCAAACCCTGCAAACAATCAAGTACAGGTAGCTTACCAAACTCAAGGAGCAACTTCAGCTTATTTAAGTATTACCTCTACACAAACAGCAGTGAGTAACAATTATATTCTTAATGTAAATGATTCTAATTTAATTATAGATGTTTCCACATATGTGCCAGGAACTTATGTGATGGCACTTTCTTGTGACGGAGAAATAATTTAAACCAAAAATTTAATAATTCAGTAAAAAATTAAATTATGAAAATTATAATTAAACTAATTATTTGCTTGTTAAGCTTTAACAGCTTAGCACAAATAGCGCCCTTAGAAGACCATACTTGGTATTTAGAGAAATTGGTTATTAATGGAAATGATTTTCCACCACCACTTGTGTATCAAGATAATTATACAGCAAGTTTTGATAATGATTATTTTATATTTGGTTCTCCCTGTAGTTCTGTAGAGGGCATTCTAACTCATAATTCAACAGCTTCTTTTGCAATTAATGAAGGGGGCAGTGATTTTCAAATTTGTCCAGGCTTAACTGGTGTGGATGCTTATGATGAAAAGTTTGCGATAGACTTTATTGATATAGATGATTTTTTAAATCCATTTTCTTATACCTTTGCCACTCAACCTAATTATATTGTCTTAACAATTACTAACGGTAATGGCGACCAAGCTATTTACCGCAACCAACAACTAGCGGTGGCGAGTATGGAAAAAGTAGCGGTGAATCTTTACCCTAATCCTGTAACTAATCACTTTCAGTTGGAGGTAGAATCTGGTAAAAACATTAAATCGGTGCGTATTTTTTCCGTTGACGGAAAAGAAGTGTTACATTTTGAAGAAGCTCAAATCACTTATGATGTTTCTTACTTGCCGGCAGGTATTTACTTTGTAAAGATTAAAAGTGAGACAGGAGAAAGTGTCAAGAAAATGCTAAAACGATAAATTCACAAAAAAGCCACTAACTTATTGTAAGTTAGTGGCTTTTTCAATTTAAAATAATCTATAATCATGCTGTTTGTCAAGAAGAAACATTTGGCAAACGTTTAAAATGATTAACGAATCAAAATTACTTATAATTAGTTTAAATACTTCTCGACTCCGTTCGAAATGACATTTAAATATGATTTTAATTTGATGGCTCTTACTTAATAAAACCTAACTACTTAAATTCAGAAGTATAATGGAATTTAATGTTTTTGTACTTTTCTTGCGTCATTTGCAATGAAAATTGAGAATCCGCTAGAAAGACTAACTGTCCGCGTTTATCTGTAGCTAAGTAATTACTCTTCACTCGTTTAAAATCAGCAAACTCAGCGCTTTTTGGATCTTCTGGCTCTATCCAGCAAGCTTTGTGTACCTTCAAATTTTCGTAGGTACATTTAGCTCCGTATTCGTGTTCTAGTCGGTATTGGATTACTTCATACTGCAAAGCGCCCACCGTACCTATCACCTTTCTGTTATTAAGTTCTAAACGGAATAACTGCGCCACTCCTTCATCCATCAACTGGTCAATTCCTTTTTCCAATTGCTTAGACTTCATAGGATCTGCATTGTTGATGTATCTAAAATGCTCTGGAGAAAAACTCGGAATCCCTTTGTAGCTTAACTCTTCACCTTGGGTTAGGGTATCTCCAATTTTAAAATTCCCAGTATCGTGAAGTCCTACAATATCTCCGGGATATGAAACATCTACAATCTCTTTCTTTTCCGCAAAGAAAGCATTGGGACTACTAAATTTTAAATTTTTACCCTGTCTTACATGTAAGTAAGGAACATTACGCTCAAACTTTCCCGAAACAATTTTTATAAATGCCAAGCGATCTCGGTGTCTAGGATCCATATTGGCGTGAATCTTAAACACGAAACCCGTAAAATCTTTTTCTTCTGGATGAACAACTCTGGTGGTGCTTTCTTTAGGTCTTGGGGAGGGAGCAATATCTATAAAGCAATCTAAAAGCTCTCTAACACCGAAGTTATTTAAAGCAGAACCAAAAAATACGGGTTGTAATTGTCCGTCTCGGTATTCTTCTTTGCTAAATTCAGGGTAAACGCTTTGCGCCAGTTCTACCTCCTCTCTCAACTCATTGGCAGCATCAGTTCCGATAAGGTCATCCAATTCAGGATTACTTAAATCAGAAATTTCTATGGTATCTTCAATGTCTTTTCTAGGATCGCCGGTAAATAGATTGACGTTCTTTTCCCAAATGTTGTAGATTCCCTTAAAGTCATACCCCATTCCAATAGGGAAGCTCAATGGAATCACTCTCAGATGAAGTTTCTGCTCAATTTCATCCAGCAAATCGAAAGCATCTTTTCCTTCCCGGTCCATTTTATTAATAAAAACAATCATGGGAATGTTACGCATACGACATACCTCGACAAGTTTCTCGGTCTGTTCCTCGACTCCTTTCGCGACATCAATCACTACAATAACGCTATCTACCGCGGTAAGGGTTCTAAAAGTATCTTCGGCAAAATCTTTGTGCCCAGGTGTATCTAGAATATTGATTTTAATATCACGGTATTCAAATGCCAAGACAGAGGTGGCTACAGAGATTCCTCTTTGACGTTCAATTTCCATAAAGTCACTGGTCGCACCTTTCTTAATCTTATTTGATTTTACCGCACCCGCTTCTTGAATAGCACCTCCAAAAAGCAATAATTTTTCCGTTAAGGTTGTTTTACCTGCATCGGGGTGGGAGATAATACCAAAAGTTCTCCTTTTATTTATTTCGTCAATTAATTTCATTTTGCAAAGGTATTGTTTTTAAGAAGCTACCGCAATATTTCTTGTCAAATGCTTTATTTTTTAACGCCATCACTAAGACGATGATGACTTTTGAAAACCTAACCAAGTACTTAAGCTTCTTGAAAAAGCATTTTAACGTTAAGCCTGCTTTTATTCCTATGAAATAGAAATGCAATTTTGTACTTTTGATTTCTATGGAAGAGAAAGTAATTTTAGTCAATGAAAGCGACGAGCAAATTGGCTTGATGGAAAAGATTGAAGCACACGAAAAGGCGCTACTTCATCGTGCATTTTCGGTTTTTGTCTATAATGATAAAAACGAAATCATGATTCAACAACGGGCACATTCAAAATACCATTCTCCGGGATTATGGGCGAATACCTGCTGCAGTCACCAAAGAGAAGGAGAAAGCAACGTAGACGCTGGGAAACGGAGACTGATGGAAGAAATGGGTTTTCAAACCGATCTTAAAGAAGTCACTTCTTTTATCTATAAAGCTCCTTTTGATAACGGGTTAAGTGAGCACGAATACGATTATATCTTGACGGGTCACTATAATGATGAACCTAAGGTAAATCCAGACGAGGTGGCCGATTGGAAGTGGATGAGTGTAGAAGAGATTAAAAAAGATATGGCTAACCAACCCGAAAAATACACGGCTTGGTTTAAGATTATTTTCGATAATTATTATAAATTTATAGCATAGTGGGAGTAACTGTAAGTAGAAAAGCACATTTTAATGCTGCCCATCGATTGTATCGAAAGGACTGGAACGATCAAAAAAACCTAGACGTTTTCGGAAAGTGTAGTTATCCCAATTATCACGGCCATAATTATGAATTGATTGTTTCGGTTACTGGAGCTATTGATGAAGAAACCGGTTTTGTGATGGATTTAAAAGTTCTCAAGGATTTAATCAAAATCGAAATTGAAGACTATTTAGATCACAAGAATTTAAACGTCGATATTGAAGAGTTTAAAAACTTAAATCCAACCGCAGAGAATATCGTGGTGATAATTTGGAATAAATTAAGAGCTAAAATAAAGAGTGATTTAGAGGTAGAGGTTGTGTTGTATGAAACGTCTCGAAATTTTGTTTCCTATAAAGGAGTTGTAGAATGAAAGAAGAAAAACTATATCCTTTAAAATTTTCACCTATTTTAAAAACTAAGATTTGGGGTGGCGAAAAGCTACATTCCGTTTTAGGTAAAGAGCGAATAGGCAATCAAATAGGTGAAAGCTGGGAGATTAGTGGGGTAGATGGAGATTTTTCGGTAGTAGAGAATGGGTTTTTAAAGGGAGAAAACTTAAAAGACCTTATTTTAAAGTATAAAGAGAAACTTGTGGGCAGGTCTATTTATGCTCGGTTTAAAGAAAAATTTCCTTTATTGGTAAAATTTATCGACGCCAAAGAGAAGCTTTCTGTTCAGGTTCACCCAGATGATGAGTTGGCTTCAAAGAGACATGGTACTTTAGGGAAAACTGAAATGTGGTATATCGTTCAAGCAGATCCCGAAGCTAAAATAATCACAGGGTTCCAAAATGGGATAAGTAAAGAAGATTACTTGTCTCACTTAAAAAATGAATCCTTAGAAGAAATTCTCAACAAAGAATCGGTGAAGAGTGGAGATGCCTTCTTTATTAAAGCAGGCTTAATTCATGCCATTGGAGCTGGCGTCTTATTGGCTGAGATTCAAGAAACCTCAGACATCACCTACCGTATTTACGATTATAATAGAGAGGGGATTGATGGCAAGCAACGAGAACTACATACCCAATTAGCTTTAGATACGATAGATTACAGCAACAATGATGATTACAAGATTAGGTACTCTTTAGAAGAGAATAAATTAAATTCTCTTGTAGATTGTTCCTACTTTAGCACTCAACTACTTCACCTTAAAGAAGATTATAACTTTAAGCTTCCTATTAATAATGACTGCTTTGTAATTTTAATGTGTGTAGAAGGAAGTACGCTTATAGAATACGAAGAAGGGAAAGAGGAAATTAGCGTAGGAGAGAGTATACTTATTCCTGCAAATTTAAGAGAAATTACAATTAGTTCTAAAAATTGTAAATTACTTCACGTAACTATATAACCCTATCCTTTTTTAGCGTAATTTTGTGTCTTAAATTAAATTAGTACTTATGGCAAGTAAAAGAACGCTTAAGAGAAATGTAAATTATGTAATGGGCGATATTATTGAAGCTGCATTTTTACATCAAATGGTAAATCCTAAGGGAGATCAAGTAAAATCAGAAGCAATTGTGGAAGATGCAATGCGCTCGTATGACGAGTTAATCACTAAGATTAATGACAACTCAGTAGAGAATAAAGGAAAGCATTTAAAAGCAGTAAATAAGCAATTAGAAGAAAAAGCGCACGATCTTGTAAAAGATATCAACGCTCTTAATGCTTAATGTATTTCTTCTTTCTATAGGTATAGAAGCCAAAAGCGAAAATACCTAGTAAGATAAGAGGTGAAACCATATTAAAAAGTTGCCAAGAAGTTCTTTCTTGAGCAACTTTTTTTGTGTCTAAGAATGCCAGTTTAATGTTTTTAGCTCTTACAGCTAGCAAACCAGTATCATCTAGTAAATAATTAGTGGCATTCATTAAAAACTCCTTGTTGCCATAAGTGGTTCCCGTAAATCTATCGTAACCTAGAGCAATAGGTCCTTCTCTATTAAATTCATTTTTAATCACATCTCCGTCAGAGATCACCAGCATCTTCGTTTCTTTACTCTTATCGGAATAGTTTTTAACTTCAAAAGGAAGGATTCTATTTTTGTATACAGAAGTAAATTCTCCTTCTAACAATACGCCTAAGCTTTGTTTCCCATCCGTATAACTTTCTCGAACAGGTTTTTGATTGATCATCTCCAAGTTGATCATTAGCGGAGTTGCGTCTAACTTGGTCGTAGGAGAACTGTGCAGTAAAACGGTTTTCTTAACCTCATTTTTTAAGGTATCTATGCTATTGGCAAAATCAAACTTTACGGCTTCGGTATTTTTTATGATGCTGTGCGAGTTATTAGAAACCGCTAAGGGAGAATAATACCAAGGGAACGGATTAAACTGGGTTTCGTTACCAGAACCTTGAGCCAAAATAATATGCGCCGAAATAACATCATTCACCAAGGAAGTATTGATTCTAACTCCGTATTTAAAGAAGAAATCATTTAGGTTGAGATCTCTAGGGTAAGCTAATGCTGCATTGTCTGGGTTGGTAAATAGGCTGTCTTTTTCTATGGCCGCATTTTCTACCAGCCATATCATTTTTCCGCCTTGCATCAGGTATTGGTCTAAGACTAATTTTTCTTCTTCCGTATATTTTTGAGTAGGTTTGGCTTCTAAAATCAGATCGTATTGAGTTAATTGATCTAGTGTTCTTTGAGGTTGAATCGCAACAGAATCTAAAGTAAAGGGAGCGATATAATAGTATTCTTTTAAGGTCTTTACAAAGTCTACAATATTCTTTTCGGGCAGTTCGCCGTTGCCGCGCATGATCGCTATTTTTTTGTCTTTCCCATAAACCAATTTGCTAAAAGCATCCGCGAAAGCGTATTCTAAATTTTCTACGGAAGTGTTGACAATTTGCTCGTTAGCATCTCCAATTTTCTTTTTCAATAAATTGATCTGAACAGATTTATCATCATAATATGCCACGGCCCAAGGGAAAAGAAGACTTTCACTCACCTTTCCGTTCTGGTTCATGTTTAAGGTTTCTGGCATCATTCCCGCTTTATAGAAATTGTTGGCCACCTTCTGCGCATCGACACCTTCTTCTAAGGGATTGATGAAATTGAATTTAATTTCAGAATTGTAAGCACTAAATTCTTCAAGTAGATATCGGGTTTCTGATTGCAGGCGTTTAAATTCCGCAGGAAAATCTCCTTTTAAGAAAACATCGACAATGATAGGATCTTTTACTTCTTTAATAAGGTCTTTTGAAGGTTGAGAAAGGGTGTAACGATCTTGCTGCGTAAGATCAAACCTGTGAAAATATAGTGATGCAACGGCATTCACTAGCACTAAAGCAATCAGGATTCCGAATATATATTTTATATTTTTCCCCATTACTTGTTTTCTTTTTCTAGGTTCAACTTGGTTAGGCTTAAGAACAAAAAGATGACACTAATAAAGTAGATAAGATCTCTGGTGTCAATTACCCCACGACTAATGCTTTTATAGTGATAACTAAGCCCAAAGTACTCTAAACTATAAGCTTCAGATTTAAAGATATCAAAATTTGAAATTCCTTCAAACCCAAAATACAATAAGAAACAAAGCAATACGGCTAGGATAAAGGATACAATTTGATTTTCGGTTAAACTGGAAGCAAAAATCCCGATAGAAGTATAGGTGGCGCTTAAGAAAAATAAGCCTGCATAACTTCCTCCCACCACTCCTAAATCTATATTTCCTTCAGGCTTCCCTAATTGATACATGGTAAATACATATAATAGCGTAGGAATTAGCGCTAATACCGAAAGCGTGAAAGCCCCAAAATACTTACCTAAAATCAACTGCCATTTGGTGATAGGTTGCGTGAGTAAGATTTCTAAGGTTCCTTGTTTCTTTTCTTCGGCAATACTGCGCATAGTGATGGCAGGAATCAAAAATAAAAATACCCAAGGGGCTAAAAGGAAAAAGGGAGATAGATTGGCAAAACCTTGATCCAACATATTAAAGTCTCCGTTAAATATCCATAAAAACAATCCGCAGATCACTAAAAAGACACCAATAACTAAATAGCCAATAGTGCTAGAGAAAAACGAATTGATTTCTTTTAAAAAAATAGCCTTCATAAAATTATTTTAAACTCACGAGTTGATCGAGACTCCAAGCTTCGGGTTTGGCATTAAATTTAATTTTGGTGGCTGTCCAAACTTCTTTAAACAAAGCAGAATGTCTATAGCTTTCTAAATTGGCTTCACTTTCCCAGTAACTATAAGTAAAGAAAATAGAGGGGTTGTGTTTGTCTTGATAAAGCTCTAGAAAAGTACAACCCTCGAAACCTCGAATATATTGTTTTTTACTTTGAAAAAGGGCTAAAAAATTCTCGATCTCTTCTTCTTTAAAAGACATTTTTACAATGCGTACAATCATGAGTTAAATTTAATATTGATAGTATCCATAAGCTGAAGTCCCAATAGGGTAGAAGCACTTCCTACCGTATGAGGATTGCTTTTGTAAATCGCGATTTCAACATAGTTAGAAGCATTAAAAATAGCAAGTTTTTTACCTTCTTCTTCCCGATTGTCTTTGGGGGAATTAAAATCTATGGCATGACTATAGCTTTCGTGAATTGTGGTAAAGCTAGTAGATCTGGCATTTATGGTAAAAGATCTTCCTTTTCCTATATTTTCGAAAATTTTTCTGGAGATATTGGTCACCACATTGCCATAGGTATCAATGTACATCACGTGACCTATAATCTGATCTTGGTTATCGTTGATAAACGGGTTAAGCTTTGTAATTTGCTTCACTTCAGGAATACTTTTTCCTATAACTTCTAAGGTTCCGCCTCGAGCGATATGACAAGCCACTTTTACAAAAACATCCAACACAGGGAAATTGGTTTCTATCGCATTATGGATGTTAACCTCGACTAGCTTCTGAGGTTTAATTTCTGCAGCGATGAGAGACATAATTCCGTTATTGGCGCAAATAAAAAAATGATCGTCTAATTGTATGGCAATATGTTTATTCTCTGGTGTAATTTCTGAATCTACTCCAATAATATGTATGGTTCCTTTTGGGAAACTGCTGTACGCGTTTTTAATGATATATGCGGCCTCGGTAATATGAAAAGGAGAAACGTTATGAGAGATATCAACAATGTTTACGCCTTCCAGTTCACTAAGAATAGCACCTTTAACAGCACCTGTAGAAGGGTCTTTTAGCCCAAAATCTGTTGTTAAAGTGATGATAGCCATAAGGAAATGATGTTAATACTTTTAATGTGATTTGATGATATTTTTACCTAAATTTGTACTGCGAATTTAAAGATAAAAGATTAATAAATACACTTGCATTTGAACGAACTTGAAATTGAACTCTCAGAAATTAATCCAAGAGAATTTTTTGGATTACAAAACGCAACTATTGAACTACTTAAGAAATACTTTCCTAAGTTAAAAATTGTTGCCAGAGGAAATAGGATAAAGGCTTTTGGAGATGAAGAACTACTAGAAGAGTTTGATAAAAGAATCAATATGCTTATTGAGCATTTTGGAAAATACAACAAGCTTAATGAAACGGTAATCGAAAGAGTGCTTACTAGCGAAAAGAAAGAAGACTATGAAACTTCTGCACAAAGCGGCGATGTATTAGTACACGGGGTAAGTGGTAAATTAATTAAAGCACAAACCGCCAACCAGCGAAAATTGGTAGAGCTCACCAAGAAAAATGATATGGTTTTTGCCGTAGGGCCTGCAGGGACAGGAAAAACCTACACCGCAGTGGCTTTAGCGGTAAAAGCACTTAAAGAAAAAGAAGTTCGTAAAATTATACTGACTAGACCGGCGGTAGAAGCTGGAGAGAATTTAGGATTTCTTCCAGGAGATTTAAAAGAGAAATTAGATCCTTATATGCAGCCTTTGTATGATGCGTTAAGAGATATGATTCCCCACGAACGGCTAGAGTCTTTTATAGAAAAAGGAGTGATACAAATTGCGCCTATGGCATTTATGCGAGGAAGAACGCTAGACAATGCTTTCGTTATTCTAGATGAAGCACAAAATACCACCCACGCACAAATGAAAATGTTTTTAACCCGTATGGGGAAAAACGCAAAATTTATGATTACGGGAGATCCAGGACAAATAGATTTACCGCCAAGGGCAACTTCAGGATTAAAAGAATCTCTTTTAATCCTAAAAGACGTCAAAGGAATTGGGATGGTTTATCTAGATGATAAAGATGTGATACGACATAAATTAGTCCGTCATGTTATTGCCGCTTACAAAAAGATAGAAAACGTAGATTAATTATATGTTGATGAATAATACCCTAACCGATACCAATTTTCAGTTTCCGCAACAAAAAAGTGTTTATAAAGGAAAAGTAAGACAAGTTTACGAATTAGAGAATGACCAAGTGGTCATGATTGCTACCGATAGACTTTCTGCTTTTGATGTGGTGATGCCAAAAGGAATTCCTTATAAAGGACAAATTCTAAATCAGATTGCGACCAAGATGATGAAGGCTACGCAAGATATTGTTCCCAATTGGCTGGAAGCAACTCCAGATCCTAATGTGGCGTTAGGTAAAATGTGCGAACCTTTTAAAGTAGAAATGGTGATTCGTGGGTATTTGGCAGGACACGCTGCTAGAGAATACAAAGCGGGAAAACGCGAAATTTGCGGAGTTTCCTTAGCGGAAGGATTAAAGGAAAACGACCCACTACCATATCCTATTATTACACCAGCTACCAAGGCCGAACAAGGTGATCACGACGAAGATATTTCTAGAGAAGACATTCTTAAAAGAGGAATCGTTTCTGCAGCAGATTATGAGCAGTTAGAGAAATATACCACAGCGCTTTTTCAACGAGGTAGTGAGATTGCCGCTTCCCGTGGATTGATTCTCGTGGATACCAAATACGAATTTGGAAAAACAAAAGAAGGGAAAATTGTATTGATTGATGAGATTCATACGCCAGATTCTTCTCGTTATTTTTATGCGGAAGGCTATCAAGAAAGACAAGAAAAAGGAGAGAAGCAAAAGCAACTTTCTAAAGAATTTGTAAGACAATGGCTTATTGAGAACGATTTTCAAGGATTAGAAGGTCAAGAGCTTCCCGAAATGAATGATGAATATATCAAATCAGTTTCTGAACGTTACATCGAATTATACGAAAACATCACCGGAGAAAAGTTTGTAAAAGCAGATATTTCTAATATTAAAGAACGAATTGAGGAGAATGTGTTGGCTTATTTAGAGGAATAGTTAGCCTTTAAAATTATAAATATAACCCAGCCCAAATTCATTAAAATCTGCTTGTCCCAGATTTGCATTGATGCTTGCTGAGATATAGAAGTTTTGAGTCGGGTTTTTAGCTAAGGAAGTCAAGTAATATTTAGCTCCAATTTTGGAAGTAATAAGCTTTTTTAATTTGTACTTGGTATTGTATTCTCCCAAGACCCAACCTTCGGGGATTTCTCTTGGTGTATTTGCCCATCCTTGAGTGTGGCGCCACTCGATTCCGTAAGCTGGTTTATGTAAATTTGCTCCTAATTGGAGAGCAAATCCCACGTGGTTTAAAAACATCATCTCTCCGCTAATAAAAACACCAAAGGCAGAAGCATTTAATGTAGGATGCTTTTTGAGGGATTCAAATTCTTCTCCACCTTGTACCAAAGACTCGTCGTTGCGAATGTAATCGTAGTAATGCTGATAAAAATGATAGAAAACTCCGGCACCGATTCTAAACGTGTTATTTATTTTTTTTCCTACACCCAACCTTAGCGCAAACACATTTTTAGGTTCATTAAAACTAAGCGCAAGCGAATTCTCTCCCCAACCCGTTTCCAGCATCAAATAGTAATTTTGTGAAGCTTTGAAATTGGGATGCGTTACAGTTTCTGAAGAACGCTCTTCTTTATGAAATTTGAAATTTGCATTCACGCTCCCTAAAAAAGAATTATAACCGTTGTTGGGTAATTTTTTATGACCGTTAGATCGGTGAGAATATCCTAGACCCAAACGTAAATTTGTCCTGGGGCTTTGTAGAATAGGGTAGTAGAAGAAAAGATCAAAAGCCCAGCTGAGGTTAGTAGAAACCGCATGATTAAGGGAATTGTTCTCTTCGTCAAATTTTTTGGTAAAATAAGAAGATCCCAAGCCTATCATCATACTTAAAGGATTCTTTTTGTTGGGAAATAACGGAAGCTCTACATAGGGAATCAAAGAAAATTGATACCCCAAAACATCCCGATTTCCCATATCATTGATTCCTAGACGAATTCCAGTTTTAGGATAATTAAGTCGATATGCCCATTCACTTTTACTTTCCAAATGGTTTTTTCCTAAACCTAGAGATAATCCAGTTTGCATCGAGAGGCTAGGAAAAAACTCATTGGAAGGCGCTGTTTTACCAAAAAGAACTTCAGAAGAGAAATAATGATTTTTCCATGAACTCTCTTTTTCTTGAGAAAATCCTAGTTGAGAAAGAAGAAGTAAGAGGAAACTAAAATACTTTACGGAAGAATAAAAAAAAGAATTCCGAATGGGTAATGCTTTGCTCATAAATAGAAATGTAAAACTTACAAAAGGAATACGATTTCTACAAATAAAAAGAATTTTAACAATATAAGGCTTAATTCTTAAAATCAATTTCAAAATTCTTCATAAGATCAAGTAAGACCTCTTCTGTTTTGGAAAGATTTTTTGTTTTGGGAGGTTTATTGTTTTCTAACTTTTCAAAATAAGTAGAAATACTTCCGTCAAGGTATTTTTCGGGAATAATGGGGTGTACATAATATTCTTTGCATACGCTTTTAGTGTTTCCTAAACCATTGGCAGCTTCCGCGTAAGCGAGGTTCAAATTCTTTTGCTGTTGCTTTTCTTCTTTGGCAAGACCAATGTCTCTTAGGGTTTCAAAAAATATTTTAGTCGCAGCCCAGGTTCTAAAATCTTTAGCCGAATAAAAGTCGCCACAACTATTCTGTATGTATTCGTTCACCATCGTACTGTCAATGACTTGCTTTTGTCCGTTGTCATCGTAGTATTTAAACAATTCCCAGCCTGCTATCTCTTCACAGTTTTGCACCAACTCGATAAGTTTCTTGTCGGTGATGTCAATTTGGTGCTCTTTTCCTTTTTTACCAATAAAATCAAACCTAAGAAGGTCTTTAGTGATGTGTACATGTTTAGATCTTAAGGTAGAAAGACCGTAAGTTTGGTTCTTTTTGGCATAATAATGATTGCCAATTCTAATGTGGGTTTCTTCCATCAAGCGAATCACCAAGGCCAAAACCTTTTCTTTGGGCATCCCTTGTTTTCTTAAATCTTTATCGAGTTGTTTTCTGATTTTTGGAAGCTGCTGTCCAAAAGCAGCAATCTTATAAAACTTGGTTTGGGTTTTAAAACTGTTCCAAGTTTCGTGATAAAGGTAAACTTTGCGGTCTTTATCATCCCGTCCCACCACTTGCAGGTGTCCGTTTTTTAACGGAGTGATACGAACGTTTTTCCAATTGGGAGGAATCACTAAAGCTTTAATACGCGCTTTTTCCTTATCGGAAGAAATGGTGTCTCCCTTCTTGTCTTTATAATAAAAGCCTTTCCCTGCTTTATGCCGACTTATGTTGAGGTCCTCATCTGAAACATAATGGAGGTGAGCCAAATTAGTGAACTCTTCTGGTTCTTGGATGATTTTTTTGAGTTGTTGAGGGGATAGTCGCACGAGTGAGTTTATTTATGAACTGAATGTAGACCTAAAAGCGAAAGCACATTGATAATAAAAAGTGAAAGTTTCTCTTCGGGAAGTTCTTTTATGATTTTGTAAAGAATTGTTAACGAAAAAAAGCCTCTTGAAAATATCAAGAGGCTTAAATTTTAGATTAATTACCTTTCACTAGGAAATAAAGTGAAATCAATTCCGCGGAAGCGAAAGTTTAATCAAAATAGCTAAACGTATCTCCGGCTTTAATCTGAAGAAGACTTTCGTAAATAAGCTTAATCACATTTTCTACATCGTCTTGATGCACCATTTCTACCGTGGTATGCATATAACGAAGCGGCAAAGAGATGAGCGTTGAAGCTACACCACCATTGCTATAAGCAAAAGCATCTGTATCTGTCCCGGTCGCTCTACTAGCTGCAGCTCGTTGAAACGGAATTTTATTATTCTCTGCAGTATTTATAATCATCTCACGCAAATTATTTTGTACTGCTGGAGCGTAGCAAATTACGGGACCGGCACCAATCTTGGTATCGCCTTCTTTCTCTTTACTAATCATTGGAGTAGAAGTATCGTGAGTTACATCGGTCACAATAGCAACATTGGGCTTAATGGTTTGGGTAATCATTTCGGCACCGCGAAGACCAATTTCTTCTTGTACAGAATTGGTGAAGTATAAACCAAAATCTAACTTCTTCTTATTCTCTTTTAAAAGACGAGCCACTTCAGCAATCATAAAACCGCCCATTCTGTTGTCTAGCGCTCTGCATACAAATTTGTCTTTATTCAGGATAAAAAATTCGTCTGGATAAGTGATCACACAACCTACATGTACGCCCAATTTCTCTACTTCTTCTTTGGTTTCGCAACCTACATCTATGGTGATGTTCTCTATTTTAGGATGCTCTTCCTTACTTTTATCTCTGGTATGAATCGCCGGCCAGCCAAAAACTCCGTCTACAATCCCGTTTTTGGTATGAATGTTTACGCGTTTGGAAGCTGCAATCATATGGTCACTTCCTCCATTTCTAATCACGTGTATAAGTCCGTTATCGGTAATATAATTCACATACCAAGAAATTTCATCGGCGTGTCCTTCTATAACGACTTTAAATTTTGCATCTGGATTAATGACTCCTACCGCACTTCCGTAGGTGTCGGTGATAAATTCATCTACATAAGGTTTAAGATAATCCATCCATATTTTCTGTCCTCCCGATTCGTACCCGGTTGGAGCGGCATTATTTAAATATTTTTCTAAAAAAGTAAGTGACTTTTTATTAAGGATACTATTTTTGCTCATAATTGAAATTTTACATTTTTACGAAAATAACAATAAATTAAATCACAACGCTTGAAGCGGAATTAATTTTGGAATGATTTTAGCTATTCTTTAGGTATAAAAATGACATGTTGAAGCATCTTGCTATTTTATATATTTTCTTACTCTCTTTTGTGCTTCAGGCGCAACAGAAGAATAGAGTGTTTCTAAACGACACTTCTAAGGAGCGTGTCTTAGTAACATCTCCTGGTTTGTACATGATAAAGGATGACTCCCTTGCTGTTGAAGCGGTTAATCTAGATGAGGTACTTCTTTTGGGACCTTTTAAATTTAAGAGCAGAGCAGAGCGTAGAACCTATTTAATTTTACATCGAAAAACGAAGAAAGTTTGGCCTTATGCGGTGTTAGCTTCGGAAAGGTTAACCGAACTTAATGAACGTCTTAATTCTATTGAAAGTAAACACAAGAAAAAGAAGTACACGAAAATCGTTCAAAAATATATTGAAGACGAATTTTCTGAAGAATTAAAAAAACTTACTAAAACTGAAGGACAAATCTTGGTGAAACTTATGTATCGCCAAACTGGAGAAACCACCTTTGAGGTGATAAAAGAATTAAGAAGCGGGTGGAATGCATTTTGGTACAATACCACGGCGAGTCTTTTTAATATCTCTTTGAAGGAAACCTATGACCCATTACATGTAAGGGAAGACTATTATATAGAGCATATATTAAGAAGGGGTTTTCAGAAAAATGAATTGGATAGAAGTGAGCCTGCCATTGCTATAGATTTCTCTGCAAGTATGAAACGCTGGAATTAATTTCTCAAGTCCAGTGCTATTACTATTCTTTAGAGCATTATTAGATCTAGTCATATCTTAGGATATCAGTGTTCGGTGGGATATCTTGTAAAGTAGGAGGGTGTTGTAATCTAAAAGGATCTTTAAATAGGTGTTTTTTTTTAAATGATTCTATACAGAGGGAAAGGGTTATTTTAAATCAAACAGTCATTGTTCGTCAATACGTTATAATTAAGTCTTGGTTCTTTATTAGATAACAATGATATACAGAACTGTTTATTTACTGAAAAAGGGAGTGGAAGCACGAGGATCTTTTCTCGTTCTCTCTTTAAATTAATCCTAAAACCGATCTATTCTATTTCCACTATATTTATTTTCAGTGCTTTAAAAAGAATATAAAATAAACCTAAGATTTTTTTTGTTAGAGTGAAATAAAAGGTTGTATATTTGCACCCCGCTTAGGCGCGGTAGTTCATTGATTATTTAAGGAATTGTTTTTAGAAAAAAGTTTTAAATATTTTTTTCAAAAAGCCTTGCGATAGTAAAAATAAGTATTAGTTTTGCAACCGCTTAGCGAAG
>NZ_JAVHUL010000010.1 GCF_031085155.1 Mesonia profundi
TATATCAATAGATTTATATTTAATAGAAACATCAATAACATAAAAATCAGTATTATTTAAAATGCACAACGGGTTATTATTATTATTATTATTGAGTTTATAAATATATAAGATTAAGTTTTAAACGCATCATAATAGGATATATGTACCGTAATATTTAAGGCTTTAAGATAAAAAAATCTGTATGGGCGGCTAATTTAGTAAATTCATTAAAGGCTATAACACAAGATTAGCAATACAATAAATAGAATCTCATCAGTTTTTTTATTAGTAATGATTACTTTTGTCACAAAAAAATAACTTAGTTATGAAATTTTTTTTACTTATTATAACAGTATTCGTTTTTGCGGATACCATCTATGCGCAAAACACTTCTTTTGAAGCAGAAGAAGGTTATGAGTTAGGCGAAATAAATGGCCAAAACGATTGGGAAGTATTTAGCTTCCTAACCGAATCCTTTGCAGTAACCGGCGAAAATGTTTCCGATGGTGACTGGTCTCTCAGACTTGGTTTAAATAATATTATACCCAGTGGTGCTACGGCTGGAGCAACTAGAGATATTAGTCAAGATGTACCTGATTCTCCTGATAGCTACGAATTATCAGCCGATGTGTATATTTCCTCAGCCGAAGCTGGAGAAATTGATTTTAATGTGTATGGAGCTGCTGGACCCGATGCGCTAGCTGGTGCTTCTATAGCATTACTCGATGGAAGGGTGCTTATTATAGAACTATCTGATTTTTCAGTTGGGGCAGATTTAGAAGTGCCCCAAGAGACTTTTATTCACTTATCTATGCTATTAGATTTTGAAAATGAAGAAACCCTGTATTATGTGGATGAAGAGTTGGTTTATACTGGAGATCTAAATCTATCTGAAGTTACAGGATATGGTTTCCTTACCACAGGAAAAGCAGTTGGTTATGTGGATAATGTGACAACATCTGACCCATCTTTAAGTGTTTCAGAGTTTTCTCCAAATACGTTTTCCTATTATGTAAGTGCAAATCAATTATATCTTAATAGTACTTCTGCCATGGAGAAAGTGAAGATTTACAACTTAAATGGACAAGAGGTGCTTTCTAAAAAACTAAATTCTACAGACGAAAACATTCAAATTGAAAACTTAGCGCCTGATGTTTATCTTACTCGCTTAATATTTGAAAAAGACACTCAAACCTTTAAGTTTATAAATAAATAACTCAAGTTTTGCAAGCTGAAAGTACTGGGGATTAGGGCTATAAGAAAGGAACAATATAGCGTATAAATCTAGCCATTGGCTTGGTTTTTAGGTATTTTTAAAGTGTAAACAAGAAAATACAAATCTGCTAAAAAAAATATTTCTAAAACCTAAGAAGAAAAATCTTTTTTAAAGATACTTGGAAACAACCGGAATTTTTCATCAAACACCTTGAGCTTTTAAACTTTTCGAAGACCCCCGATTATTTCAAGACCTTGAAACAATCTGGGGGTCTCTTTTTGAGGATTGATAAAGTTAATTATGGTACTTCTTTTTATAGATATGGAAAGCCTGGGTGCTGTTATTCAGTGGTAGAGGCAGCGCTGAAGGACACTTATTGTCTAGTTTTGGCCAATCAGTCCCAAAACTTCTAGGAAGCGTACCAAATTTGCTTTAAGTTAAAGCTTTAATCTCTCCAAAAGTTTTAAACTGCTTGAACTTTTTAGGCAGTTTCTCCGCGGCTCGTCCTTGTCGTTTAGCAGGGATTGGTTTGCAATTTTAGTAAGCATACTCCCATTCATGTCTAGTAGATTTGCACCGAGGTTCTTGGTTTTTCTACGAATTTCTTACAAATTAACCACCATAGGCGCATTGGGTGTTGTGTATTTATCGTCGAAAGAAGTAGCGTTGATATAGGTGGTTTCTCCTAATTTTATTTTTCCGTAGTTGTCGTGCGCATGACCAAAAATGTGAAACTTCGGCTGAATGTCTTGTACTTCCTTTTTTAAATAAGGGCAACCTACCCGATGATCTTTAGTGTGATCCAAAATGTCATAAGGCGGATTGTGGGTGATAATCACATTTGCTTGACGCGGAATTTGCTTCCAATGCTGTTCAATTTCATTTGGCTCTAATCCAAAAGCCCAAGGTTTACCTAAAGAAGTATTTGGGGAGCCCCAAAAATGTTGCCCTTCAATTATAACAGAATTGTTGATTAAAAGATGAATGTCTTTTAAGTACGATGCAAGCTTTTCGAAATTCTCATTTTGAAGAAAGAAATCGTGATTTCCTGGAACCACTATTTTATAGGGGTGTGGTTGGTGAGCAAACCAAGTTAAGAAAGCTTTGGTTTCTCGAAAGGTACCCGCTTCAGAAAAATCGCCTGCATGAATAAGCACGTCACCAGATGGGATTTGTAAACGCTCTTCTCTCGTGTGGGTGTCAGCAATGCAAACTAATTTCATGCTGTAATGATAAACAAATTAAGTGCTAATGAAGAATTTTATTTTTCGAGATTCTCCTCTGAAGGAAGAACTATATTGGTCGCTTGAATAATCAAAATACATACGATGAGCGTAGTTAATAGAAAGAAGATGAATTTGATCATCAGACTATCAGTATGTAAAAAGCTGTAAATACCTAACGCAATTTCTACAATAAGAAAGAAGGCCGCTAAGAAGAGCTTGATGATCATTTTGGGGTGATGGATTGGGTTATATAACAAATATAGTTCTAAAGGACTTATCTATATTTTAAAACAAATACAATTAATGAAATTTTAACTATAACTTTAAAATTCGGACGTGTGCGTTGTTAAATCTTTTAAAAGTAATATGTAGTCTTAAATCTAAATACCTATTTTTAACTACCAAAATACTTTAGCTTGAAAACATTTTTAAAAGTACTTACTGTTGTTGTGGTTCTATTGATTGGAGGATATTTTTTCACCTACTTTTTTGTAAAATATAAAATAGAATCTTCTTTAAAGGAACCCGTGATGAATGGGGTGGTTACGTATGAGGGTTTAGACATGAGTCTCTTCCGCGGAAGCGTAGATCTCACTAATATAACTTGGAAAAGTAAGGAGAAAGAATCTCATGTAGAGGTTGCCGACTTGGCCGTGAAAGATATTTCTTATTATGCGTTTCTTTTTAAGAATCAAATTAAAATGTATAGCATTTCGATAAGCCAACCTAAAATATATCTTCATAAAACAACAGATACTACCGTGTCTTCATCAAAAAAAAACAAGAAAGAATTTGATAAAGAGATTATTGTAGAGAACCTAAACATAGGAAAAGCTTCTTTTGTTTATAAAAAAGACAGTATAGAAAAGTTGAAACTGAACTCTTTTGATTTTGAATTAAAGGAAATTGCTTCTACCAAAGAAAAAAGAACTCAAGAAATTCCTTTTGAATATGGAGACTATGATCTTAAAGTTGGGGGGCTATTTTTTGACATGAATGAATTGCAAGACTTAAGTGTGAAAGAACTACAGTTCTCTAAAGATAAAGTTTCTCTAACTGGGCTGCATATGAGTCCTAAATATTCTAAGGAAAATTACATTAAGCATATTCCTTACGAAAAGGATTGGATGGACTTGAAAATAGAGACACTGGTGATAGATGGATATCAACTTGAATTGGAAGGAGAGAAGCGTTTTTATTCTCCTTTGATAGGAATTGAAAAAATGGATTTTGAAGTCTTTAGGGATAAGACGGTGAAAGACGATGTAACCAAAAAAGAAATGTACAGTGAGATGCTTCGGAATCTAGAGGTTGGAATTAAGGTGGATTCTATGCGTATACGCTCTAGTCGCATCACTTATGAGGAGCAGATCCGGAAACCGGGTCCGCCTGCGATGATATTTTTTGATGATCTTAATGTTAAGATAAGTGATGTAACAAATTTGGAGTTAAGTAGAGAAGATTTTCCGCTCACTAAAGTGGAAATCAAAACGCGATTTATGGGGAAGTCTACATTAAATTTTAACTGGAACTTTAAAGTAAATGATACTTTAGACCGGTTTAGGGTTAGAGGTTCGGCGTATAGGGTTTCAGATGCTTCCGTAAATTCATTCTTTACTCCCGCTTTTAATGTAGAGGCAGAGGGAGAAATAGATGAGATCTATTATAATTTTGGCGGAGATAGAAATGTAGCTTCGGGAGATTTGAAATTGATTTATGAAAAACTCAAGTTTCATGTGCTTAAGAAAGACCGCCAGCGAAAAGATAAGATTCTTAGTTTTATAGCGAATATTGTGGTGAAAAATTCATCAAAAAATGGAGGGGTTTCTAAGAATGTAGGAAGTGTAAAAAGAGACAAGACCAAATCTTTTTGGAATTATTTTTGGTCTTGTCTGCAGTCTGGTTTAAAAAAGATATTTATTTAATTCTAAAGGTAACTACTGGTGTTTTTGCGTGGTTGACTAAGTCTTCACTAATGCTTCCGTTAAGGAAATGGGCAAGACCTTTTCTTCCGTGAGTGCTTATACCTATTAAATTTGCATTTTTCTTAGCCGCATACTTTAAGATTCCTTTTTCTATAGATTCTGCTCCATAAACTTCAAAGTTTAGGTTGGTAGTATCTATATCTTTTAAGAATTTATCAGATTTGTCTGCTAGGTAATCGTCGGTTTTAAACTTGCTAGACGTGTTGATATATACTACGTGCATTTTGGCCTCTAACATCTGGCAGAATTTCACAGCTTCGGTGAAAGACTCTTTATTTTTCTTCATTAAATCTGTAGCGTAAACCATGTTTTGCACTTCAGAAATTATCAATTCATTTTTGACTACCAAAACGGGGATGTCTGAGTTTCTTACTACCTTTTCGGTATTAGAGCCTATGAAAATTTCTTTCATCCCGGTAGCTCCGTGAGAACCCATAACAACTAAATCTACATCGTTCTGCGTGGTGAATTCCATAATGCCGTCAAAGGCTTGTTGAAATTGTACGGTTTCATAGACTTTAATTCCATCAAGATAATCCTTAGATAAAACATCTTCAAAGCGTTTATGAGCCAATTTCATGAAGTATAGAGATTCTGGAATTTGATTTCCAGTAGACATTGCAGGATCAGTATTTTGCATGGGCAGCTCAAGCATGTGAAGAAGATAAATTTCACTATCGTATTTTTTGGCAAATTGAACGGCTACTTTTAGAGCGTTTTCTGCTTGTTCAGAAAAGTCTGTAGGGACAAGAATTTTTTTCATTTTTTGGGTGGTTTGGTTGTGTTAATTTATATATAAAATAAAGTTACAAATAATTTCATTGGGCTTCTAATTAATTATGTTAGAAAATATTACTATATTTGCACCGGAAAGAAGAAAATAATTGATAGAGGGGACGTAAAGTCCCCTCTTTTTATAACAATTTTAATGCAGAAAGAACTAGTTAAAGATTTATTAGAGAGGGCTTTAGATGAAAAAGAGGACTTGTTTTTGATAGATTTTGAAATGAAGGCAGATAATCAGATTCTAGTAGTTATTGATGGAGATCAAGGTGTATCTGTGAATGATTGCATTGATGTTAGTCGGGCGATTGAGCATAATTTAGATAGGGAAGAGGAAGATTTTTCTTTAGAAGTGACCTCGGCAGGAGTATCTGCTCCCTTATTAATTCCAAGACAATTTAAGAAAAATATAGGCAGGAAATTAGCGGTGAAAACAAAAGATGAGGCCATAGAAGCTAATTTAGAAGATGCCAACGAAGAAGAGATTACACTCCATTGGAAGGCTAGGGAGCCTAAGCCGGTAGGAAAAGGAAAGGTAACAGTTAAAAAAGAAGCTGTAATATCATACTCCGATATTGTAGAAGCAAAAGTGATGATAACATTTTAACAGAAATTAGATATGGAAAATATCGATTTAATTAACTCTTTTTCAGAGTTTAAAGATGATAAATTAATTGATCGTGTGACCTTAATGGCGATCTTAGAAGATGTGTTTAGGAATGCTCTGAAGAAGAAATTTGGAGAAGACGACAACTTTGATATCATTATAAACCCAGATAAAGGAGATTTAGAAATATGGAGAAATAGAGTGGTGGTCGCTGATGGTGAGGTGGAAGACGACAACCAGGAAATTTCTCTTTCGGCAGCCAGAAAAATCGAACCTGATTTTGAAGTGGGCGAAGATGTTTCTGAAGAAGTAAAGTTGATAGATTTAGGGCGAAGAGCTATTTTAGCATTAAGACAAAACCTAATTTCTAAAATACACGAACACGATAATACTAACATTTATAGGCAGTTTAAAGATTTAGAAGGAGAAATTTATACCGCAGAAGTTCATCATATTCGTCATAGAACCGTAATTTTGTTAGATGATGAAGGAAATGAGCTAGTAATGCCTAAGGATAGACAGATTCCTTCTGACTTTTTCCGTAAAGGAGAAAATGTAAGAGGAATTATTGAAAGTGTGGAGTTAAAGGGCAATAAGCCTACGATTATCTTATCGAGAACTGCACCTGTTTTCTTGGAGAAATTATTTGAGCAAGAAATTCCAGAAGTTTTCGACGGATTGATTACTGTGAAGAAAGTGGTAAGAGTTCCTGGAGAGAAGGCGAAGGTAGCGGTAGATTCTTATGATGATAGAATTGATCCTGTTGGAGCTTGTGTAGGGATGAAGGGTTCTCGTATTCACGGAATTGTACGTGAGTTAGGGAATGAAAATATAGATGTAATTAATTATACGACTAATACGCAGTTATTGATCACAAGATCTTTGAGTCCAGCGAAAGTTACTTCTATAAAGATTGATGAGGAAAAGAAGACAGCTCAAGTGATGCTAAGGCCAGAAGAAGTTTCTAAAGCTATTGGTAGAGGTGGTCATAACATTCGTTTAGCAGGACAGCTTACGGGGTATGAGATAGATGTGTATAGAGAAGGAGGAGAAGAAGATGTTGAGTTGTCTGAATTTTCTGATGAAATTGAAGACTGGGTAATTTTAGAGTTATCTAGAGTAGGATTAGAAACTGCGAAAAGCGTTTTAGAAAAAGACGTAGAAGATTTAGTGAAAATTACAGACCTGGAGGAGGAAACTATCCAAAATGTGATGAGGGTCTTAAAAGAAGAATTTGAAGATTAGGAGTTTTTATAAAATTTTTAATCATATAATAAGAATAAAGAGGTTAATTTAGAGGCAATTTATGGCTGAAGCAAGAACAATGCGATTAAACAAAGTACTACGTGAATTCAATATCTCACTAGACCGTGCTGTGGAATTTTTAGATTCTAAAGGTTATGATATTGAAGCTCGTCCTACTACAAAAATCTCCGACGAAGTTTATCGGGTGCTTTTTGAGAAGTTTCAAACCGATAAAAGTAAGAAGGTGGCTTCAAAAGAAGTGAGTGAAGAGCGAAAGAAAGAGAAGGAGGAACTTCGATTGGCGAGAGAGAAAGAGCAGGAGGAGAAGTTGCGCAAACTAGAGGAGCGTAGACAGAAGGAGAAGGAGAAAGAAGAAGAAGAGGCTCGTATAGTGAAAGCTAAAGCAAGTTTAAGCGGACCTAAGCAAGTAGGGAAAATAGATTTGGAAAAAGACAAGTCTAAGCATAAGCCTAAGTCGAAGAAGGAAGAAAAGCTTAAAGAAGTTAAGAAGAACGAGAAGAAAAAAGAAGAGCCGTCTAAAGATAAAGCTGCTGGATTAAAGAAAGAAGCAACTCCTGAGAAAAAGGAAGAGGTGAAAGCGCCAGAAGAAGAACGTTTAGAAACTCAATATAAGAAGCTTAACGGACCTAACTTTACAGGAGAAAAAATTGATTTAAGTCAGTTTAAGAAAAAGCCTGCAAAGAAAAAAGAGGATCCTAAAGACAGTGCTGCTGCCAAAAAGAAGAAGAGAAGAAGAATCAGTAAAGATACTGGAGGAAATGCTTCTGGTGGTAATAGAAGAACTGGTGGCGGAGGTTTCAAAAAAGGGGCAGGAGCTAATAAAGCTCGTAGACCACAAGTAACCAAAGAAGAGCCTACAGAAGAAGAAGTACAAAAACAAATTAGAGAAACGCTAGAAAAGCTTCAGGGGAAATCCTCTAAAGGTAAAGGAGCTAAGTATAGAAGAGATAAGCGAGATTCGCACCGTCAAAAAACGGAAGACGAACAAGCACAGCAAGAGCAAGAAAGTAAAGTACTTAAGGTAACAGAATTTGTTACGGTAAGTGAAGTGGCTACGATGATGGATGTGGGGGTGACGAAAGTGATTTCGGCTTGTATGTCGTTAGGAATGATGGTAACGATGAATCAGCGTTTAGATGCTGAGACACTTTCTATTGTTGCTGAAGAATTTGGGTACGATGTAGATTTTGTAACTGCAGATATTGAAGATTCAATTGAAGAAGTTGTAGATAATCCAGAAGACTTAATAGAAAGAGCGCCTATCGTAACCGTAATGGGGCACGTAGATCACGGTAAAACTTCCTTACTGGATTACATCCGTAAAGAGAATGTAATTGCGGGTGAAAGTGGAGGAATTACACAGCATATTGGAGCTTACGGTGTAGAGTTAGAAAGCGGTAATAAAATAGCATTTTTAGATACTCCAGGACACGAGGCTTTTACGGCAATGCGTGCACGTGGAGCTCAAGTTACTGATATTGCTATTATTGTGATTGCAGCAGATGATGATGTGATGCCGCAAACAAAAGAGGCAATTTCTCACGCTCAGGCAGCAGGAGTTCCTATTATATTTGCAATCAATAAAACAGATCTTCCGACAGCAAACACAGAAAGGATTAAAGAAAAGTTAGCTGCATTAAATCTTTTAGTGGAAGATTGGGGAGGTAAGGTACAGTCTCAAGATATTTCTGCGAAGACAGGAGCTGGAGTTAAAGAATTATTAGAAAAAGTATTATTAGAAGCCGAGATCTTAGAGCTTAAAGCAAACCCAGACAGAAAAGCTTCTGGTACGGTTGTGGAAGCTTACTTAGATAAAGGTAGAGGGTATGTGTCTACAATTTTAGTTCAGAACGGAACCTTAAAAATTGGAGATTACGTCTTGGCAGGAACAACAAGTGGTAAAATCAAAGCGATGCACGATGAGCGTGGTAATGATATTAAAGAAGCAGGTCCTGCAACTCCGGTTTCTATATTAGGTTTAGATGGAGCGCCACAGGCTGGAGATAAATTCTCTGTGATGCTAGATGAGCGTGAGGCTAAAGACATTGCTTCAAAACGTACGCAGCTACAAAGAGAGCAGAGTGTGAGAACGCAACGTCATATTACGCTAGATGAAATTGGACGTAGAATTGCGTTAGGTGACTTTAAAGAATTAAACATTATCTTAAAAGGAGATGTTGATGGTTCTGTAGAGGCCTTAACAGACAGTTTCCAGAAACTCTCTACGGAAGAGATTCAGGTAAATATTATACATAAGGCAGTAGGTGCCATTACAGAAAGTGATGTGTTGTTAGCTTCGGCCTCTGAAGCGATTATTATTGGATTTAATGTGAGACCTGCAGGTAATGCTCGTCAGGTTGCAGATAAAGAAGAAATCGACATCAGAACTTACTCTATTATCTATGATGCGATCAACGATCTTAAAGATGCGATGGAAGGAATGCTTTCTCCAGAAATGAAGGAAGAGATTACGGGGAACGCAGAAATAAGAGAAACCTTTAAGATTTCTAAGATAGGAACGATTGCTGGATGTATGGTTACCGATGGTAAGATCTATAGAAATAGCAACATACGTTTAATACGTGACGGAGTAGTGATTTACACTGGAGTATTGTCTTCTCTGAAACGATTTAAAGATGATGCGAAAGAAGTTGCTAAAGGATACGATTGTGGACTTCAGGTGAAGAACTACAACGACATCAAAGAAGGCGATATCGTAGAAGCTTTCGAAGAGGTGGCAGTGAAGAAAAAACTGAAATAAGACAAGTAGAAATACTTCGTAAAAAAAGCAGCTCCATTGGGGCTGCTTTTTTTATGGAATTAATGGAGGTGATGTTTATTTATAAATAAACATGATCATTTATCTAGGCTTAAAAACAAAAGAACTTTTAAAGTCTTCTTTAATGGTGATAAAAAGCCTTTCTGCTTCTAGGCGGTCTCTAAAGTCACCTACCCATACTTTGTAGTTGGGGGTCTGGTATTCTATGCTTGCGGGTTGATTAGGATGCTTCTCTTTAAACTTTCTTCTCGTTTTGTTAGCTTCATCTAATGTAGAGCCAGAAAATAACTGAATTTTGTAGCGTTCGTTTAGTTCATTGCTCTCTGTCATTTTAGATTTTAAAACTAAAAGTTCTTGTACTAAAGGGGGGGCAGTGACTTTAGATTTGTTTTCCTGAGCACTTAAATTCAATCCGGAAAAACTGCAACTTGTTAAAAGTAAATATATTACTGACTTGTTTTTGATCATAAGGCAAATTTTTTTTTACAAAAGTATAATTAAATAACTATAGTTGTACTAGATTTATTATTTAGAAATAGTATAAATTAGCCATTAACACTTCCTTAGCATCCGTAAAATCATCTATAAGTATTACTTTTGTCCTTGGATTTTGGAGTGTTAAGATGTGTTAATATAGCTAACTGCTTCACTATAAAAACCATACCAAACTAAGATGTTAATTCAGCTGTAATATGGAAAAGGTGAATATACGCCATTCAATTTTTAGAACGTTACTACTTTCGATGGTAGTGTTATTTTCATTCTCGCAAACTTCTTACTCGCAAGAAGATTCTGGCACTGCAGATGCTGCGGTAGAGGAATCTGATTCTGGTGCTTCAGGTGCCGAAGGAGATGTGGCTGCGGGAAAAGAATTATTTAATTCTTTATGTGCCGCTTGTCATAAGCCGTATAAGAAGGCTACGGGTCCTGCTTTGCACGGTGTAAGTGATAGGCATGATAGACAGTGGCTTTATGAGTGGATAAAAAACAGTGCGGCAATGATTGCTTCTGGCGATGATGCGGCTGTAAAAATTTACGAAGAGTACAATCAAACTCCTATGAACGCGTTCCCTCAATTGTCTCACGAGGATATTGATAACATTTTAGCGTATGTAGAGCAGCCAAAACCAGAACCTGTTCAGGTGGCTGGTGGTGATGCTCAGGTAGATGCTGGAGGTGGTTATGGAAGCGGAGTATCTACTAATGTCGTGTTGGGGATTCTTGCTTTTGTGTTGTTGTTGCTTACGGTAATCTTGGTGTTAGTAAATAAGACTTTAAATAGATTTGCTGAAGTAAACGGAGTGCCTATTGTGGCTTCTGAGAAAAGAAAGCCAATTTGGAAAGCTTTTGTTGAAAATCAATTTTTAGTATTGGTGTCTTCTGTTTTCTTGTTATTAGTGGGGGCGTATTTTGTGTACGGTTTCTTTATGCAGGTAGGTGTAGATCAGGGTTATGCGCCGGTGCAGCCTATTCATTACTCGCATAGAATTCACGCAGGAGATAATCAAATTGAATGTAAGTACTGTCACTCTTCAGCGAGAGTGAGTAAAACCTCTGGGGTGCCATCATTAAATGTATGTATGAACTGTCATAAATCTGTATCTGAAGTAGCTCCGGAAACGGCAACAGAAGATTATACGAAAGATTTTTACGACGGCGAGATTTCTAAATTATATGATGCTGTAGGATGGGATACGGAAACACAATCGTATACTGGAGAAGAGAAGCCTGTGAAATGGGTGCGAATCCATAATTTGCCAGATTTTGCTTACTTCAATCACTCACAGCACGTTTCTGTGGCGGGTATTGCTTGTCAGGAATGTCACGGACCTGTAGAGGAGATGGAGATTATGCGTCAAGAAGCTCCATTAACGATGGGTTGGTGTATTAATTGTCACCGAGAAACAAAAGTAAAAGTAGAAGGCAATAAGTATTATGATAAGATTCATGAGGAATTGTCTAAGAAATATGGTGTTGAAACATTAACGGCGGCTCAGATGGGGGCGTTGGAATGCGGTAAATGTCACTACTAATTTTTTTAAGAATAAGAAGTTAATATCTATTATATCATATGTCATCAAACAAGAAATACTGGAAAAGTGTTGAAGAGCTAAATGAGGATAGCTCTATTGTTGAGGCGCTTCAACAAAAAGAATTTGCGGAAGAGATTCCTACAGATGAATTTTTGGGAAATAAAGAGGCTTTAGAAGGTTCTTCAACATCTAGAAGAGATTTCCTTAAATTTGTAGGCTTTAGTACTGCAGCAGCGTCACTTGCGGCTTGTGAAGGTCCTGTGACGAAAACAATTCCTTACGTGGTTCAGCCAGAGCGCATCGTTCCTGGGGTGGCAAATTACTATGCTACGACCATTGCTGATGGGTTTGATTTCTCTAGCGTGCTTGTGAAGACTCGTGAAGGGAGGCCTATTAAAATAGAAAATAATAAACTCGGTAAGGTGAATTCAGGGGCAAACGCCAGGGTTCATGCTTCCGTATTGTCATTATATGACGGTAATAGAGTGAGCCGACCTACGATTGAAGGGGAAGGTGTTTCTTGGGAAAGATTTGATAAAGAAGTAGGCGCTAGGCTTGCTGCTTTAGGAGGAAAAGAATTGGTGTTATTAACGCAAACTTTTGCAAGTCCTTCCACAGCAAAATTAATTGAAGAATTTAAGGAAAAATATCCTAATGTGCGTCAGGTTGTGTATGATACAATTTCTGAAACGGCGGCCTTAGATGCTTTTGAGGCCAAGTATGGTTTTAGAGCGCTTCCTAATTATGATTTCTCTAAAGCGACTACGATTGTTTCTGTAGGAGCAGATTTCTTAGGAGATTGGCAAGGTGGAGGATATGATGCTGAATATGCGCAAGGAAGAATTCCAAAGAATGGAAAAATGTCTCGTCATATTCAATTTGAATCTAATATGTCTATGACAGGAGCAAACGCAGATAAGCGTATTCCTGTGACTCCATCAGAACAAAAAATGATTTTAGCGGCTCTTTACGGATATGTTTCCGGTACCACTACAAGTGGTTTGCCTGCGAAACTTGATGATGTAGTCATTAAGACAAAAGAAGAATTAAGAAAAGCGGGGTCTGGAGCTGTAGTGGTTTCTGGAATCCAAGATGTAGATGCTCAGAATTTAGTATTGGCAATCAACGAAAAATTAAACAGTGCCGTAATGGGTACGTCTAATCCTAGAATGATTCGTCAAGGAAATGCTAATGAGGCACTTCGTTTGGTGGACCAAATGAGTAGCGGTTCTGTTGGAGGAATTATGATGGTAGGAGTGAATCCTGCGTATAGTTTCCCTAATGCAGATGAGTTTGTGGAAGCACTTAAAAATGTGGATCTTACGGTTACTTTTTCCTCTAAAATGGATGAAACTGCTATATTAACAGAGTTTGTTGGAGCTACACCTCACTACCTAGAAAGCTGGGGAGATGTGCAGATGACTAAAAATAACTTTAGTTTAATGCAGCCTACCATCAAGCCATTGTTTGATACGCGTCAATTTCAAGATTGTTTATTAAAATGGACAGATAACGATAAATCATATTACGAATATATTAAAGAAACTTGGAATGGAATGTTGGGGTCAACTTCTTGGTCTAATGCACTGCACGACGGAGTATTTGAGTCGACATCTACAGTTTCTGCGGGAACAACTTCTTCGGGTTCTACGGAATCTGCAGGGTCAGCTGTATCTCCTTCCGCTTCAGCGACAAAATTAAGTCAGTCTGAAAAAGGAAATGGATTTGAGTTGACGCTTTATACCAAAGTTGCATTAGGTGACGGGGAGCAGGCGAACAATCCTTGGCTGCAAGAAATGCCAGATCCTATTACGAGGGCTTCTTGGGATAACTATTTGACTATTTCTAAGGCGGATGCAGATGCATTAGGTTTGGAGAGTAGGCATGTCGCGAATGGAGGCTTGAATGGTAGTTACGTCAACTTAAAAGTAGAAGGGACAGAATTAAATGCAGTGCCTGTAATTATTCAGCCTGGACAAGCAAGAGGATCTGTTGGTTTAGCTTTAGGTTATGGTAGAAAAGAAGCGATCCAAGAAGAAATGCAGGTAGGTTTAAATGCCTATCCTTTATATAAGAATTTTAACAATGTGCAGAACGTAACGATAGAAAAGGCTGCGGGAGAGCATGAATTTGCATGTGTACAGCTCCATAATACCTTAATGGGTAGAGGGGAAATTGTTAGAGAAACTACTTTAGAGATCTTTAATACAAAAGATAAGGAAGAGTGGAATGATGTGCCATTAGTGTCTTTAAACCATGAAGAAACTTCGGTTAGATCACCAGAAGTTGATCTTTGGGATTCTTTTGACAGAAGTATTGGGCATCACTTTAACCTTTCTATAGATTTAAATGCTTGTACGGGGTGTGGGGCTTGTGTGATTGCTTGTCATAGTGAAAACAACGTTCCTGTAGTTGGAAAGTCAGAAATTAGACGTAGTAGAGATATGCACTGGTTGCGTATTGACCGCTACTACTCTTCTGAAGAGACTTTTGAACAAGATAACCAGAAGAAAGATAATCTTTCTGGATTATTTGGTGACAATGGTTCTTTAGGTGGATTTGGAGAATTAGAGCACGCGGCAACGCAGAATGTTCAGGTAGTATTCCAGCCGGTAATGTGTCAGCATTGTAATCACGCTCCGTGTGAGACAGTTTGTCCTGTAGCGGCAACATCTCATGGACGTCAGGGTCAAAACCAAATGGCTTATAACCGTTGTGTGGGTACCAGATATTGTGCCAACAATTGTCCTTATAAGGTACGTCGTTTTAACTGGTTCTTGTACAACAAGAATGATGAGTTTGACTATCATATGAATAATGATTTAGGTAGAATGGTGTTGAATCCAGATGTGACCGTGCGATCTCGTGGGGTGATGGAGAAATGTTCTATGTGTATTCAAATGACACAGAAAACGATTCTTGATGCTAAGCGTGATGGAAGAGAAATTGAAGATGGAGAATTCCAAACGGCTTGTTCTAACGCTTGTAGTGCTGGTGCAATGCAGTTTGGCGATATCAACGATAAAGAAAGTGTGGTGTATGAGAAAAAGCAAGAGGATAGAATGTATCATTTGTTAGAATATGTAGGTACTAAACCCAATGTTTTTTATCATACTAAAGTAAGAAACACTTCAAAAGTTTAATAGTTTATTTAAAGAATCAATTATAACGCATTATGTCTCATTACGAAGCACCCATTAGAAAGCCTTTAGTTACAGGAGATAAGTCCTATCATGATGTTACTGTAGACGTTGCGGCTCCTGTAGAAGGGAAAGCCAATAAGTCTTGGTGGATTGCATTTACCATAGCCCTTATCGCTTTTATTTGGGGATTAGGATGTATTACTTATACTGTATCAACAGGTATTGGTACTTGGGGATTGAACAAGACCGTAGGTTGGGCTTGGGATATTACCAACTTTGTATGGTGGGTAGGTATTGGTCACGCCGGTACACTTATTTCAGCCGTACTATTATTATTCCGTCAAAAATGGAGAATGTCTATTAACCGATCTGCAGAAGCGATGACTATTTTTGCGGTTGTTCAGGCGGGATTATTTCCAATTATACACATGGGACGTCCTTGGTTGGCGTATTGGGTATTGCCTATTCCTAATCAGTTTGGTTCGTTGTGGGTAAACTTTAACTCCCCGTTACTTTGGGATGTATTTGCGATTTCAACATATCTATCGGTATCATTGGTATTCTGGTGGACGGGTTTACTTCCTGACTTTGCTATGATTCGTGACCGAGCGGTAAAACCTTTTCAAAAAAGAATTTATTCTATTCTTTCCTTTGGATGGTCTGGTAGAGCAAAAGACTGGCAGCGTTTTGAAGAAGTATCTTTAGTATTAGCTGGTTTAGCTACTCCTTTAGTACTTTCTGTACACACAATTGTATCTTTTGACTTCGCAACCTCTGTAATTCCAGGTTGGCATACCACGATTTTCCCTCCTTACTTTGTTGCAGGGGCGATTTTCTCTGGATTTGCGATGGTAAACACCTTGTTAATTATTATGCGTAAGGTTTCTAATTTAGAAGACTACATTACGGTACAGCATATTGAATTGATGAACATTGTAATTATGCTTACGGGATCTATTGTGGGGGTCGCCTATATTACCGAGTTGGTAATTGCATGGTATTCTGGAGTAGAGTTTGAGCAGTATGCGTTTTTAAACAGGGCTACTGGACCATACTGGTGGGCATACTGGTGTATGATGTCATTTAACGTGATCTCTCCTCAGTTTATGTGGTTCCCTAAATTAAGAAGAAGTATTATGTTCTCTTTCTTTATTTCGATTGTCGTAAATACAGGAATGTGGTTTGAGCGTTTTGTAATCATTGTGACTTCATTGCACAGGGATTACCTACCTTCTTCCTGGACGATGTTCTCTCCGACATTTGTAGATATTGGAATTTTCATTGGTACGATAGGATTCTTCTTTGTATTATTCTTATTGTATGCTAGAACATTCCCAGTAATTGCACAAGCAGAGATTAAAACCATCTTGAAATCTTCAGGAGAAAAATATAAAAAGTTAAGAGCAGAACATGGAGATCATGTAAAACTATATGATGAGCCTGTTAAAAAGCCAGCGTCTAATATTAGTAATGATAATGACGCAGCAAATGACGCTAATTCAGACTCAGATAATAATATAAACTCATAATAAGTAAAGAATGTCTTCAAAAGTTATACACGCTATTTATACGGACGATGACTTGCTTATGCAAGCCGTAAAGCAAACGAGAGAGGCTAACTACCATATCGAGGAAATTTATACTCCTTTTCCGGTACACGGTCTTGATAAGGCAATGGGATTAGAGCCTACGCGATTGGCAATCACATCATTTTTATATGGTTTGGTGGGGCTAGGAGTTGCCATCTCTATGATGAATTTTATTATGATCCAAGATTGGCCACAAGATATTGGAGGTAAACCAAGTTTTAGTTTCTTGGAAAACTTACCAGCCTTTGTACCAATTATGTTTGAACTTACCGTATTTTTTGCTGCTCACCTTATGGTTATTACTTTTTACTTGAGAAGTAAATTATGGCCTTTTAAGCAAGCAGAAAATCCAGATTTGAGAACCACAGATGACCATTTTTTAATGGAAGTTAGTGTGTCTAATCATAATGTAGAGAAAATGTCTAAATTTCTAAGCGACACTGGCGCTTTAGAAGTGAATTTAATAAACAAATAAACCCATGAAAAGTTTATTTAGAATAGCCGGGGTTACTTTAGTGTCTTTATTGGCAGTATCCTGTTTTAATGAAAGTGATAGAAATTATCAATACTTTCCAGATATGTATGAATCTATAGGTTATGATACTTATGGAGAGTACGATATATTCGTAAACGGGCAGGCGGCTAAATTGCCTGCAGAAGGTTCTATTCCTAGAGGATGGATGCCTTACGAATACGAAAATAATCTTGATGGATATGATGCGGCTAAGGCCGAATTAAAAAACCCACTTCCTTATACAGAAGATAATGTAAATAAGGGAAGAGGACTTTATACCATTTACTGTGCAATTTGTCACGGAGATAAAGGAGACGGAAAGGGAACCTTAGTGGAAAGAGAGAAGATATTGGGAATTCCTTCCTATGATGATCAAGGGAGAGCCGTTACGGAAGGATCTGTATACCATATAATGTTCTACGGAATTAATACTATGGGGTCTTATGCCTCGCAAAC
This sequence comes from Mesonia profundi, assembly GCF_031085155.1. Lineage (GTDB taxonomy): Bacteria > Bacteroidota > Bacteroidia > Flavobacteriales > Flavobacteriaceae > Mesonia > Mesonia profundi. Next base: position 17,580 of record NZ_JAVHUL010000010.1, read on the forward strand.
CAATGAGAAAGAACGTTGGCAGATTAATCATTATGTGATGGATTTGAAAGATAAGCTTGAAGGAAACCCTGAAAGAGAATTTTTAACAGAAGAAGCAGCAGAGAAGATGAGAATGGAGCCTCAATTGATGAAGAGTGAGGATGCTACAGAAGTTGAAAATACAGAAACGGAAGAGAGCAATAGCTTAAACCAAGAACAAAATTAAGAATCAACCGCATTATATATTTTAATATGTACACGCTATCTGGTAAATTAAAAATAACAGCAATAATCTTAATGATTGTTGGGGCAATAGGACTTATTTATGGTTTCTTGTCTGCTCCATCTTCCATAGAAGATGTAAAAGAAATTATTGCCTCTCAAGAAGTTCACGAGGAAGGGCATGCTGCAGCTGAAGAAACGACTCATCATGTAGATGGGGTTGGTGTAGATAAGTCACAAGAACTTGCTGCAACGGGAGCAGAGAATGCTCACAGTGATGAAGATGCACATGCAGAGCATATGCTGCATCAATTACAAAATAAACCTTGGGCTGCGACTTATGTAGCGGCATTCTTCTTTTTTATGATTGCTCTAGGTGCGCTAGCATTTTACGCGGTACAATATGCATCTATGGCTGGATGGTCGCCTGTCTTGTATAGGGTTATGGAAGGTATAACAGCTTACCTACTTCCTGGAAGTATTATTATGTTTGTCTTATTTGTACTTTCTGGTTTACAATTCAATCATCTTTTTATATGGATGGATCCAGAAGTGGTTGCTAACGATGAGATCATTCAAGGGAAAGAAGCTTACTTAAATGTTCCTTTCTTTTTAATAAGAGCGGCAATTTATATCGCAGGTTGGAATATCTTTAGATTCCTTTTAAGAAGGAATTCATTAAGACACGATGAAGTAGATCACAACCGTTATTATAGAATGAACTTTAAACTATCTGCAGGTTTCTTAGTATTCTTTATGGTTTCTGAGTCTATGATGTCTTGGGACTGGATTATGAGTTTTGATCCGCACTGGTTTAGTACCTTATTTGGATGGTATTTGTTTGCAAGCCTTTTCGTAGCTGCGATTACGGTAATCGCATTGGTAACGATGTACTTAAAGTCTAGAGGTTATCTGCCAACAGTAAATGACAGCCATATTCATGACCTTGCTAAGTTTATGTTTGGAATGAGTATTTTCTGGACCTACTTATGGTTTTCTCAATTTATGTTGATTTGGTATTCAAATATTCCAGAGGAAGTTACTTATTACGTTACTCGAATAGAAGATTTTGGTTTACCTTACTTTGGGATGGTTGCTCTTAACTTTATTTTCCCTGTGTTGATGCTTATGAATAGCGACTACAAGAGAATCAATTGGTTTGTCGTAATGACAGGAATCATTATCCTTGTTGGTCACTATTTAGATATCTATACTATGGTGATGCCAGCCACCGTTGGTAAATCTTGGTTCATTGGAGTGTCTGAAATTAGTGCCGTACTTTTCTTTGGAGGATTATTTATACTGGTGGTGTTTAATGCATTAACAAAAGCACCATTATTAGCTAAAAGGAATCCTTTTATTAAGGAAAGTGAACAATTTCATTATTAAGATAATTAGTTTAAAGAAGATTATATAAAATGACTGTATTTTTAATCATCATAGTTATAGCACTTTTAGGAATCACTCTTTGGCAAATGTCAAAGATCCTAAACCTATCTAAATCTCATAGTTCAGAAGATCCTAGCATTGCGACGGATAAAGACAACAAAAATCAAGGGTATTTGATGTTGGGTTTCCTTATCGTATTTAACATATTTATGTTTTATAATTTCTGGGAATACTCAAGATTCTATTTGCCAGAGGCAGCTTCTGCACACGGAGTTCAGTTTGACAACCTCATGTTCCTTTCGTTAGCGATCATTATGTTTGTTCAGGTAATTACGCAGTTTTTATTACACTACTTTTCTTTTATCTATAGAGGGGAAAAAGGTAAAAGAGCGTATTTCTATGCAGATAATGATAAGTTAGAGTTTATATGGACCATCATTCCAGTTATTGTGTTAGCAGGATTAATTATCTATGGATTGTTTACTTGGTCTGACATTATGAATGTAGAAGAAGATGAAGATACCATCGTCATAGAATTATATGCGTATCAATTTGGTTGGAAAGCTAGGTATGCAGGAGAAGATAATACCTTAGGTAAAGCAAACGTTCGTTTTATTGAAGGTATAAATACAGTGGGTGTTGATGAAAGCGATAGCTACGCTAAGGATGATAAAATTGTTAGTGAATTGCATTTACCTGTAGATAAAAAGGTTTTATTTAAAATGAGATCTCAGGATGTATTGCACTCGGCATATTTCCCATTCTTTAGAGCTCAAATGAACGTTGTTCCAGGTATGATTACGCAATTTGGATTTACACCAACTATTACTTCCGAAGAAATGAGACAGACAGATTATATGGTAGATAAAGTAAAGACCATTAATCAAATCCGTAAAGAAAACAGTAAAGAACTGGTGGCAAACGGTGATATGGCTTTAGATCCTTATGAGTTTGAATACTACTTATTATGTAATAAGATTTGTGGAATTTCTCACTACAACATGCAAATGAAAATTGTAGTAGAAAATGAAGAAGATTATAAGGAGTGGATAGCAGAGCAAGAGAGTTTCGGTGAAACTTTGGCTAAACAGGAGGAACAATAAACAAAAAAATAATTATTTAAAGTTATATATTATAGATATGTCAGCAACAGCAAACGCAACTTTAGCTCAAGATCATCACGAACACGATGATCATGGACATCATCATAAAGAAACCTTTATTACTAAATATATATTTAGTCAAGATCATAAAATGATCGCCAAGCAGTACCTAATTACAGGACTGCTAATGGGAAGTTTAGGAATCTTAATGTCGGTTTTGTTTAGAATGCAAATTGCATGGCCAGAAGAGTCTTTCGTAATATTTGAATGGCTTTTAGGTGATAAATATGCTCCAGATGGTGTAATGACCGCTGAAGCCTACTTATCTTTGGTTACGATTCACGGTACAATAATGGTTTTCTTTGTACTCACGGCAGGATTAAGTGGTACCTTTAGTAACTTCTTGATTCCTTTGCAAATTGGAGCTAGAGATATGGCTTCGGGTTTCTTAAACATGGTTTCTTATTGGATATTCTTTATCTCTTGTATGATCATGATTTCTTCCTTGTTTGTAGAGTCGGGACCTGCTTCTGCAGGATGGACGATTTATCCACCTTTAAGTGCCTTGCCTGAAGCTATTCCAGGATCTGGAATGGGAATGACCCTTTGGTTGATTTCTATGGCTTTCTTTATTGCACAATCTTTATTAGGTTCCTTAAACTATATCGTAACGGTTATTAATCTAAGAACAAAGGGAATGTCTATGACAAGACTTCCGTTAACCATTTGGGCGTTGTTTGTAACCGCCATTATTGGGGTAGTATCTTTCCCTGTATTATTATCGGCAGCCTTAATGTTAATTATGGATAGAAGTTTTGGGACTTCATTCTTCCTTAGTGACATTTATATTAAAGGAGAAGTTTTAGCACACCAAGGAGGTTCGCCCGTATTATTTGAACACTTATTCTGGTTCCTAGGACACCCAGAAGTATATATTGTAATTCTTCCAGCGATGGGATTAGTATCAGAAGTGATGGCTAGTAACTCTAGAAAACCAATCTTTGGTTATAGAGCGATGGTAGCTTCCATCTTGGCGATTGCTTTCCTATCAACGATTGTATGGGGACACCATATGTTCGTATCAGGGATGAACCCATTCCTAGGATCTGTATTTACCTTTACAACCTTATTAATTGCAATTCCTTCCGCAGTAAAAGCTTTTAACTGGATTACCACCTTATGGAAAGGAAACTTGCAGATGAATACAGGAATGCTGTGGTCTATTGGGTTTGTTTCTACCTTTATCACAGGAGGTTTAACAGGGATTATCTTAGGAGATAGTACCTTAGATATTAACGTTCACGATACGTATTTCGTAATTGCTCACTTCCACTTAGTAATGGGTATCTCTGCGCTTTACGGATTCTTTGCTGGGGTTTACCACTGGTTCCCTAAAATGTATGGAAGGATGATGAATAAGAACTTAGGTTATATTCACTTCTGGGTAACGATTGTAGGGGCGTACGGAGTATTCTTCCCCATGCACTTTATTGGATTGGCAGGGCTTCCTAGACGTTACTATACCAACACCGCTTTCCCATACTTTGATGACTTAGCAGATACGAATGTTTTAATTACTGTGTTTGCAATTATGGCAGCAACAGTTCAATTGGTATTTGTATATAACTTCATCCATTCTATGTTCTATGGTAAGAAAGCGACACAAAACCCATGGAATTCGAATACCTTAGAGTGGACAACTCCAGTGGAGCCTGTTCATGGAAACTGGCCAGGAGAAATTCCTTCGGTATACCGTTGGTCTTATGACTACAGTAAAATGAATGAAGACGGAACAGATTACGTGATCCCGGGACAAGATTTTATCCCACAAGACGTACCTCTACAGAAAAACGAAGAAGAGTTAAATCACTAATCGATTGCTCACTTAATGATACAAAGCCTTTTCTAGTAATAGAGAAGGCTTTTTCTTTATATTTGTTTTATGAATGAAAATCTAGATGCTACCGGAGAAAACTTCACCCCAGAGGAGTTTGATATAGAAAGAGCTTTACGTCCGCTTTCATTTGATGATTTTGCAGGACAACAAAAAGTCTTAGAGAACCTTCAAATTTTTGTGCAAGCTGCCAACTTAAGAGGAGAAGCACTGGATCACACGCTTTTTCATGGGCCTCCAGGATTGGGAAAAACTACCTTGGCTCATATCCTTGCTAATGAGTTGGAAGTAGGTCTTAAGATGACTTCGGGACCCGTATTGGATAAACCCGGAGATTTAGCAGGACTTCTTACCAATCTAGAAGAAAGAGATGTGTTGTTTATCGATGAAATCCATAGATTAAGCCCCATTGTGGAAGAATACTTGTATTCTGCGATGGAAGACTTTAGAATAGACATCATGATCGAGTCTGGGCCTAATGCCCGCTCTGTGCAAATCAATTTAAACCCATTTACTTTGGTGGGTGCCACGACGAGATCTGGGTTGCTCACAGCGCCAATGCGCGCTCGTTTTGGAATTTCCAGTAGGTTGGAATATTATTCTACGGAATTGTTATCAGGTATCGTTCAACGAAGTGCCGAGATTTTGAAAGTTCCTATTAGCGAAGATGCTGCTATAGAAATTGCGGGTAGAAGTAGAGGAACGCCTAGAATTGCCAATGCTCTCTTAAGAAGAATTAGAGATTTTGCGCAAATTAAAGGAAATGGTAAGATAGATATGGAGATCTCTAAATACGGACTCAATGCCTTAAACGTTGATGCCCACGGTTTGGATGATATGGACAATAGAATCTTAACCACCATTATCGACAAGTTTAAGGGAGGTCCTGTAGGCCTTACCACGCTTTCTACAGCGGTGAGTGAAAGCTCTGAAACCATAGAAGAAGTGTACGAACCGTTTTTGATTCAACAAGGTTTTATTATAAGAACTCCAAGAGGAAGAGAAGTGACCGAAACCGCTTACAAACATTTGGGACGGACAAAAAATGATACCCAAGCGGGACTTTTCTAAACTTTTGTACAAAAGATTTGTGATTTCATGATAAGCGCCATTCCGCAAAAACTCATTCTGGCGGGCCCGCCAGAAAAGGTACGGGCGGGTAGCGGTCTAACATCTTAAACCAATCCTATTTTAACGCAGTAGTTGGTAAAATACATTCAATTATATAACTTATATTAAGGTAAAATTGGGATTAGTCGATCACCACTAAAAAAGTATGAACAAGAAGATAGAACATATTCCAAGTCTTTCTGCATTTCACTTCTTAAAGCATGCAGGTAAAATCTTAAAGAATCCTTTACCTTTTCACCATAAGAACTTCGAGAAGTTGGGAGATTCTTATCGGTTACATTTAGGATTGGGTAATTCGGTGGTGTTTTCTAGAGACCCCAATCTTGCCAAATATATTCTTCAGACAAATCAGAAAAATTATGAAAAATCGCCCATTCAAAGCGAGGATATGGCGAAATATATAGGACATGGTTTGCTCACTGCCACAGGAAAGCAATGGCAAAAACAGCGAAAATTAATTCAACCTGCGTTTCATAAAAATAACTTGAAGAAACTTTTAAATGCTGTTCAAGAAGCACTTTCTGCCGAAATTGATAAAATCACGGTAGAACAACCCATAGATATCTTCCCCATCTTTAATGATCTCGCTTTTCAAACCGTGGTAAAAGCTCTGTTTAGTAATGCCATTGGGAATAAAGAAATTCAACGCTTGCAGCACATTACAGAAACCATTCAAAAAATGTTGGTGAGCGAACTGCGTCAGCCTTATCTACATTGGTGGTTTCAACTTAGCGGAAAGGTTCAAAAACACCTAGATCTTACCGAAGAAGCGCGTGATATTTTAAAGACGGTTATTACTAATCGGAAGCAAGGAAAGCGTCATGATGATTTATTAGATTTACTCCTAGACGCACGTTACGAAGATGACGGAGCTATGAGCGAAGAGCAACTGGTCGATGAAATTTTGATTCTTTTTGCAGCGGGGCACGAAACCACTTCCAACGCGCTCACTTTTGCAGCGGAGTTATTGGCAAGGGAACCCAAAATGCAAGAGGAAATCTACCAAGAGGTAAAAAATATAAAGGATGAAACTTCAGACTTAATGGAAGTTGTCACTAAAGCTGAATTTACCAATCGGGTGATTAGTGAAACGATGCGTTTGTACCCACCGGTTTATTTTATTGACCGAATTAGTCTGGAAGAAGATGAATTTGAAGGAAAAGATATTCCGAAGAAAACCAGTATTCTGCTTGCCGTTTACGAAATCCACCAACATAAAGAGTATTGGAAAGAACCAAGTGTCTTTAATCCCAACCGATTTAAAGAGAATCCGCGTCCAGAAGCTTATTTTCCATTTGGCGCTGGGCCTAGAAAGTGTATTGGTAATAACTTTGCCATGTTTGAGATGGTTTTAGCTGTCGCTGAATTGGTTGCACGTTTTAAGATAAAACCTACTAAAGAAGAAATTGAAATCCTGCCGCTCATTACTTTAAAGCCGAAAAATGCGGTCTTGAAGTTTGAAAAGAGAATGGTGGATTAAAACTTTTTTTTGAAACCTACTCGATGCTCCTTAATCTTATAAAAACGATTTAAATAAAGAAAAAACAACCTAAGTTTACTAGGAGACCTTACAAATCGATTAAAAAAAATATCTTTGTAATCAAAATACATCTCCATGGAGTCAACCCTTTTACAAGACGTTCTTATTTTATTAGGCTTTTCGGTCATGATTGTATTTTTATTGCAAAAACTAAAGCTACCGTCCATTTTAGGTTTTTTAATCACTGGTATTATCATTGGACCTTATGGATTGAGCTTGGTTACAGCAGTTCATCAGGTAGAAATTTTTGCAGAAATTGGAGTCATTCTCTTGTTATTTGTGATTGGTCTAGAATTGTCTATCAAACAATTAATACTCATAAAAAAAACGGTTTTTATTGGGGGCTTATTGCAAGTGACGCTTACGGTTGGTATCGCTGCTCTTGCCGCTAATGTTTTTGGTGCAACTTGGAACAAAGCTGTTTTTATAGGTTTTCTGGTATCGCTGTCCAGTACCGCTATTGTATTAAAAATTTTACAAGATAAAAATGAAATTTCTGCCGCCCACGGGCGTAACGCATTGGGAATTCTTATTTTTCAAGACATTATCGTCGTCCCCATGATGTTGGTAACCCCAATTATGGCAGGAAATTCAGATGATATTACAGGAAGTATTGTAGGTTTATTGGTGAAGTCATTAATTGTGGTTGCCATAACCTATATATTGGCAAGGTATATTGTTCCAAAATTGATGTATTTGATCGCCAAAACGCGAAGCAAAGAATTGTTTTTGCTCACCACCATTACCATTTGTTTTGCGGTTGCTTTTTTAACCTCTATGGCTGGGCTATCGCTGGCTTTGGGAGCCTTTTTAGCGGGTCTTATTATCTCTGAATCTGAATATAGTCATCAGGCTACAAGTATCATCTTACCGTTTAGAGAGCTTTTTACCTCTTTCTTCTTTATCTCCGTAGGAATGTTGTTGAATATTAGCTTTTTTATAGAGAATGTATCCATGGTGTTGTTACTGGTTGCTGGGGTGATGGTATTAAAAACTTTGGCGACTGCTATTGCAGTGGCAGTTTTAAAGTATCCCATAAAAGCCGTATTACTTACCGCCTTGGCTTTGTCCCAAGTGGGAGAATTCGCTTTTATATTGGCTACTATTGGTATGGATAACGACTTGTTAGACGATACTGTTTATCAATACTTTTTGGCAATCTCTATCTGCTCGATGCTTCTTACTCCCTTTGTGATTATTTATTCCGATAAGATTAGTGATGTTTTTATAAAGACCTTCTTTTCCAGAAAACTCAAAGCAAAAAAAGACTTAGAGCCAGAATTGGCCGAAGAGTCTTCAGCTTTTGAAAACCACCTCATTATTGTGGGTTACGGGATTAACGGTAGAAGTTTGGCCAAAGCAGCCGAGTTTAGTAACATTCCTTATGTGGTATTAGAGCTCAATGCCGAAACGGTGCGAGAGGAAGCAGAAAAAGGGGTTCCCATTATTTTTGGGGATGCTGGAGATGATCATATCCTCAACCACGTCAACATTTATCACGCTAGAGCCATTGTAGTTGCTGTTTCTGAATTAAAAATTTCCAAAGATATTATTATCACGGTACGAAACATCACCCAATCGGTTTATTTGTTAGTACGCACAAAGTACGTAAGAGAAATAAATGATTTAAAAGCAATTGGAGCAGACGAAGTGATTCCTGAAGAACTTGAAGCTGCCGTAGAAATATTTTCACGCATTTTGCATAACTTTTTGGTGCCCGATGATGAGATTACCAATTTTATTGAATCTATTCGTTCAGACAATTACAACTTATTTCAAGATAAAGCCAAAATTGCACGGACTTTTAAAAGTGACCAAGTTCCAGATTTCAATATTACCTGCTTGCGAGTGTATAAAGACAGCGGCTCTCCAGTAGGCCGAAGCTTAAAAGACCTCGATTTACGTTCTAAATACAACATCAATGTGATTGCGGTAGCGCGTGATGGAGTAATGCTTTCCAATATAGGAGCCGAAGAGAAAATCTTACAAAACGATTTGCTTTATGTGCAAGGAGGAGTATCAGAAATAGAAGGCTTTAGAAAAGCGATTGGGTAAGAACCAAGATTATGAAATGAAACTTTATTCGAAACGAACCCTAATAGAACCTATTCTTGAAAACGATATACCAGCTATAATTGATATGTATAATGAACGGGATTCATTTAAGTATGTCAAGGCACTCGATGGAAAATCAGATGATTTCTATGAAAGGTTTCTGCAAAATAAAATTGAATCTAATCGCAATGATATCGGGTTTTGGGTAGTTAAAGAAAAAAAGAGCCTCGAATTTATAGGAACTGTAAACTTAAATCAGTTTGCCTCTACTTCTATGATTCACATGGGTTGTCATTTGAAAAGAAAATTCTGGAATAATGGATTTGCAACCGAATTATTGAAGAGAATTTTAGATTACGGGATTAAGGAGAAAAAATTACAAGAGGTTTTTGGAATATTCGATGAGGAAAATAGCGTATCAAGAAGGCTATTAGAAAAGATGGAATTCAAATATTTTGAGGATCAAACATTTTTAGACACAAAAGTCATAGTATATAGATACATGTCAAAAGGATTATCTAAATAGTAATAATTATGTAGATTTCTTTAATCTATGCTGAAATGTAAACCCTTCCACTTCTTCATCAAGCTCCTTCATAGTTTTGATAAGTCTGCTAAAAGCGATGGATTGGAATCCGTTGATGTTGATAAATTCTATTGCTAAAGGCATTTTCACTTCCCCCGAAATGCAATCGAACAAGGCATCTAGGTTTTCTCCGAAATAAGAGGGAAACTTGACTTTCTCTTGAAGCTGATTATAAAAATCAGCATAGCTGCTAACCGACTTGAAATCAATAGTTATTTTCATAAAGACTTATTGTTTTTGAAAGGTTTTATAATGGTCTTTGGTGGTGAAAATCAATCCGTCGTTACTATAAACGAGCCTGTTGGCATTACGGCCACCACAGTCGTAATTAATATCGGCTTCATAATATTTTCTCCCTTTTCGATTGGGCAGTCTCCCTTCCCGATTGCCAAAATAATCTCCTCCAATCGCTTTTCCTGGCAACACTTCACAGAGGTTTCCTTTATGCGGCTGCCATCCACGTTTTTTTGCTTCGTTCTTAGTGAGGTAATACTTGGGTAAGCGCTCGTATTTTTTGACATAAGCGATAACCGTATTTGCCTTGGTAAGTTGAACAATAGCAGAAGAATTAGTGTTGCTAGAAGAATCTTTATGATCTTCAAGATTCCCGTTCTGAACCGATTCTGCAGGTATTGGTCCTTGTTCGTCCTTATTTTCTTGAAAGTACGATCGAATCCCTGTGATGGCCAGTAGGACAAGAACGACATAAGGCAATATTTTCTTTAAGCGAGATTTGTTTTTGCCTTTGTAATTTTGTTGTTTCATAATTTATGTAAATGTTTTTTATAGTCCAGACACGTAGGTGTCTAAATAATTTGCTCTAGCATCTAGCCATTGGAGTACTCGTTGCAAATCAGCCTCTGAATTACCAGTAGCATCTCTTAATCCCCATCTTTCATAATCTTTGCTGGCTGCTTGTTCCACTATTTTGGCATATTCTTTTATGTGTTTCTTTAGCTCACTGTATTTATGAGCTCTAAACCAATTCCAACGCTCTTTAAACAAAATTTGCATATGAGGATCTTCCATAAACTTGCTAAAGAATTTAGTGCCGGCCAAGGCAGAACTGCTGTCTAAAAACAACGGAGTCTGGGTCGTATTTTCTCTAAAGTGTTCTTGATTTTCGCTATAACCAAAACCCCAATCAAAATCCCATATTATTCCCATGCTATATTTTCCGCCAGCGGTTTTATGAATATAGGTACTTTTTGGATGATTGATTTCGCGATTAAGAGTCAATTGATAAACAATCATATAATTGACATAAGCCAAATCGTCAAAATAGTCCAGGTAGTTATTATTAGGGAATGAGGAATCATAAACAAGAGATTCCAACTGATTAAAATCTGATTGAACCGCTGTCAATAGCGTTTGTGCTTCTGCTTCAGGCATATCTTCTTTCTTTGGAAATTTGATCATTACCGGCAAATCATAATGTTCCGATTTAAACTGTAAAGCTTCATCAAAATAAGTATCTAGCTCTAGTAATAACCCATCCTCTCCAACATCAATGCGTTGATAACTAACTCCTTTGTGTTCGGTAAATACATAAAAACCTCGGTCTTGACCATTGACAGTCAATTCAATTGGGATCATATGATTGGTAAAAGGCATCTCTAGTAAATGTGCAGTTTTATAGGGTATGGAATTCATCAATAAGCTTCCGTCAAGGTAATTTGCCAGTAAAATCCATTTTTTATAAGCAGGCAAATCCATTAGGGGAGAAGCTGAATTCAGCTTTAATTTAAAAGATTTTTTGGGCAGGTTAAACCATGAGAAATTTCCTCTACCTCTAATTTTAGTGCGCCCTTCATAATTTGGAAATTCATCATTCCCTTCAATAACTAAATCCCCCTCTAGATAATTTTCTTTTGAAGTGATGCTGTCATGATTATCGGTATCAATATAAAAATGCGGGATTCTGGGGGTGACTTCTTCTTCGTCACTTTCATCATTTGTTGAGACGGGGAGATCTTTTTCACAAGAAATAAATAATCCCGAAAACAGAAAGGCGAAAATAAAAATGCTTCTTTTAAACATAATTTAAAATGATATGAAAAAAATAGTACGACCTAATTAGGTAAATGTAATTTAAAATATTAAAAAATTTGTTCTTTAATGCCACGTAACTCATTTCAAACTAAGACAATTCCAAGATATAGGCATTGATTTAACTTTAGAATAAAAAATAAAATGCTACTGAAATAGTTCTACTCCAATTCAGATCGAATTGATCGAAATTTGGTTCAGGGAGATGGCTTGTAAATTCAAATTCCAAAAATTTGTCCGTACTTTTGTCAGCTTAGCACCCAAAACTCCAAACCCTTGTCTAACGCCGAAAAATATTCTAAACTTATTAAAGCCGAAGCAAAACGCTTAGGGTTTATGTCTTGCGGCATCAGTAAAGCAGGGTTTTTAGAAGAAGAAGCGCCGCGTTTAGAAGATTACTTGAACAATAATAGACACGGAGAGATGAAATGGCTGGAGAATCATTTTGACAAACGGCTCGATCCTACAGTACTCGTACCCGGAGCCAAAAGTGTGGTGTCATTGTTGCTGAATTATTATCCAGAAGAGCAACAAGGTGGCGATACGTATAAAATTAGTAAATACGCCTACGGAAGAGATTATCATTTTGTAATAAAGGACAAACTTAAAGCTTTGCTTTCCCACATCCGCGAAGAAATTGGAGAGGTGGGAGGACGTGCCTTTGTAGATTCTGCTCCGGTGATGGATAAAGCTTGGGCCGCAAAAAGTGGTTTAGGTTGGGTTGGTAAACACACGCTGTTGTTGTCTAAAAAAACCGGTTCGTTTTATTGCGTAGCCGAATTGATTATCGATTTGGATTTAGAATATGACACTCCAGTAACCGACCACTGCGGAACCTGCACTGCCTGCATCGATGCCTGTCCTACCGATGCCATTTATGAGCCTTATAAAGTAGATGGGAGTAAATGTATTTCGTATTATACCATCGAATTAAAAAATGAAATTCCCATTTCGGAACGAGGAAAGTTTGACGATTGGATGTTTGGTTGTGATATCTGCCAGGATGTTTGTCCGTGGAATCGCTTCTCCCAATCCCACAAGGAACCGCTTTTTGATCCGCATCCAGATCTGCTTCAGATGGATAAAAAAGATTGGGAAGAACTCACGCAAGAAACTTTTGGAAAGATTTTTCAAAAATCTGCCGTCAAGCGGACAAAATTTGCGGGTTTAAAAAGAAATATCGACTTCTTGAAAGAGGGAAATTAGGAGATAGACGGTTTTGTGCAAGACTTTTGGAAACACGACGGTTGGAAACATGACTTATGGAAACACGACGCTTGGAAACACGACTTTTGGAAACACGAAGGTTCGAGACACGACTTTTTGATGCACGACGGTTTGATGCAAGACTAAAAAAAACGCTCTTCCAAAACGCAACATCCAGAGAACTGTCATCCTGAACCTGTCCGTACTATTCAGGCGGGTTTAGTTCAGGATCTCATGAAGATGTACTTAAATCATACAATAGTATTTCGTTCCAATTAAAAATATTTTCAAAAAGTTGTAATAAATTCATCTTTCCATCACTAACTAAGAAAAGGAAGCTTTGAGTAAAGATTTTTATACACAGTTCATTTTACCCTACGCTGGGATTATTATTAAGATTTGTCGGGCTTATACCGATAATGAAGAAGACTTTCAGGATTACTACCAAGAGGTATGTCTGCAGTTATGGAAAAGTCGAGATAATTTTAAGGGAGAATCCAAATGGTCTACTTGGGTGTACCGCATTTCGCTTAATGTTTCACTTTCCTTGCTTAGAAAAGATAAAAAAATCAGTAAGAAGAGTGTCGCCTTACTAGCGATAGAAGAGGAGCAAAAGCCTGCATCAAATCCATTTCAGGAAGAATCTTTAAAACTGCTTTATCAAGCCATCAAAAAACTTTCAGAAGTAGATCGTGCGATTATATTGCTTTACCTAGAAGAAAAATCCTATCAAGAAATAGCCGAAATCATGGGCTTGTCCCCAACCAACATCGGCGTTAAAATTAACCGAATCAAGAAAAAATTAAAAACCTTACTTTATGGAAAAGTCTATTGAAAACATTTGGAAAGAAGGCTTTGAATCTGAAGCAAAACTCTCGTCTCCCGTTATTTCCAATTTGTACAAGAAAAAATCGAAGCTGGTGATTCAGCAGATTAATAGCAAATCAAAAAAAGATAACCTAAGTCTTATTCCTGTAGCGCTTATTATTTTTGGAATTCTTGCTTTTATGGGCGAAATGATTATAGGCATATATGTTGTGATCCTAATTACTACACTGTTTTTTGTGAATAAAGAAATGCTGAAAGATCTTGAAACTGTAGACACAAAAGATAATACCTATTCCTATCTTTTAAATTACAAGAATCAGGTAAAAAAAATCATGAAATATTCTACCTGGATTGCGGGATTTGGACTCCCACTAGCGATTCTTCCCGCTTACTGGATGTTTTTTGAAGACAGCAAAATCATGGCTAAATTTAATACACTCCATTTAGGAATGGAAATTTTGATTGTTATGGGCTTGGCATTACTTCTTTCCGCAATCGCGATTTTGGGTTATCGCTTGAGTACACAAGTGGTGTATGGCAGTTTATTAGAAAAGTTAGAGAATACTATTGAAGATATGGAGGAGTTGATGGAGACTTAAAAAGTAGGACTTGCTTTCTTTAGGAAACGGAAATACTTCCGTAAAGAATTATAATTTGTAGGAAGGATGACTTCTTAAATGTTGTTAGAAGGTGTGATATAAAGTCTAAATCCGACTTTCTCTTCATTTCGTAAAAAGTATTTTGTTTTTATAGACCTCAAAAAACAAAGCTTGTTATATTTGTAGGAAAGCAAAAAAAATAACAAGATGACCAGTAACGAAAGAAAAAGAAGAGAAGCTTTAGTGTACCACGCCAAGCCGAAGCCTGGTAAAATAGAAGTAGTGCCTACCAAAAAATATGCAACTCAAAGAGATTTAGCATTAGCTTACTCTCCTGGTGTGGCCGCCCCTTGTTTAGAGATTGAAAAAGATAAAAATAACAGTTATAAATATACTGCTAAAGGAAATTTAGTCGCAGTAATTTCTAATGGTACTGCTGTGTTGGGTTTAGGCGACATAGGAGCAGAAGCCTCTAAGCCCGTGATGGAAGGGAAGGGACTTTTGTTTAAAATTTTTGCCGATATCGATGTGTTTGATATTGAGGTAGATACAAAAAATGTGGAAGAGTTTATTGCTACAGTAAAAAATATAGCTCCTACCTTTGGCGGAATTAATTTAGAAGACATTAAAGCTCCCGAAGCTTTTGAAATAGAAAGAAGACTTAAAGAAGAGTTAGATATCCCCGTGATGCACGATGATCAACACGGGACCGCAATTATTTCCGCTGCAGCGCTATTAAACGCTGTAGAATTAGCAGGTAAAAAAATGGAGGAGGTAAGAATCGTCGTAAGTGGCGCCGGTGCTGCCGCAGTTTCTTGTACCAGATTATACAAATCTTTTGGAGCTAAAGCAGAAAATATTGTGATGCTCGATAGTAAGGGAGTAATTAGAGAGGATAGAGAAAACTTAACCGACGAAAAGCGAGAATTTGCATCTCATAGAAAAATAGATATTTTAGACGATGCTATGAAAGACGCCGATGTGTTTGTAGGGCTTTCGGTTGCAGATATTGTTACACCAGCGATGTTGCTGACTATGGCAGATAATCCTATCGTTTTCGCTATGGCCAATCCAGATCCAGAAATCGATTATAATTTGGCTGTGAAAACAAGGAAAGACCTTATTATGGCGACGGGAAGAAGTGATCATCCTAACCAAGTAAATAATGTACTTGGGTTTCCGTTTATTTTTAGAGGAGCTCTAGATGTTAGAGCGACGAAGATCAACGAAGAAATGAAAAAAGCAGCGGTACGAGCCTTGGCAAATTTAGCCAAAGAAGCAGTGCCAGAGCAGGTGAATATCGCCTACGGAGAGACTAAACTTAATTTTGGTAGGGATTATATTATCCCCAAACCTTTTGATGCTAGATTGCTTACAGAGATTCCTCCTGCTGTAGCCAAAGCTGCTATGGAAAGCGGTGTAGCCAAAGAACCTATTGAAGATTGGCAGCGTTATGAAGATGAATTGTATGAACGCTTAGGCGGAGATAATAAAATCACCCGATTGATGCTTAATAGAGCTAAAATGAATCCCAAACGTGTGGTATATGCAGAAGCAGATCATTTAGACGTACTTAAAGCTGCACAAATAAGTAGAGATGAAGGCGTTTGTAAACCTATTTTGCTGGGAAGAAGAGAAGTGATTTTAGAATTGATGGAAGAGATTGATTTTGAAAATGGAGATGATATTGTAATTATCGATCCAAAATCTGATGAGCAAAAAGAACAAGTGAACGCTTACGCGGAAAAATATTGGGAAACGAGTCAGCGTAAAGGAGTTACTTTATACGAAGCTCAAAAGTTATTAAGAGAGCGCAATTATTTTGCTGCGATGATGGTGAATGCAGGCGATGCAGATGCGCTTTTATCGGGATATTCTAGAGCTTACCCTACCGTAGTTAAACCAATTTTAGATTTAATTGGAATGGCAAAAGGCGTTTCTAGAATTGCCGCTACCAATCTGATGAATACTTCTAGAGGACCAATATTTATTAGTGATACCTCCATTAACATCAATCCTTCTGCAGGGGATTTAGCTAGAATCGCAAAAATGACGAGCTACATTATAAAAATGTTTGGAATGGAGCCGGTTATGGCTATGATTTCTTATGCCAATTACGGTTCATCAAATCATCCTGAAGCTAGAAAAGTAAAAGACGCTGTAGAAATTCTCCACCAGCGAACCCCAGAGTTATTGGTAGATGGGGAATTGCAAGTAGATTTTGCTTTAAATAAAGAAATGCTACAAAGCAAGTTTCCGTTTTCAAAATTGGCAGGAAGAAAAGTAAATGCTTTAATTTTTCCTAATTTAGATTCGGCTAACTCTACTTATAAGCTCATCAAAGAGCTTAATAAATCTGATTCTATTGGTCCTATTATGATGGGATTAAAGAAGCCTGCACATATTTTACAATTAGGAGCAAGTGTAGAAGAGATGGTGAATATGACAGCTGTTGCGGTTATCGATGCTCAAGAAAAAGATAAAAAAAGACAAGCGGCATTAAGTATATAGCAATTTGATTGTTAAACTAAGAGATTAAGGTTTCGCTATCTTAATAAATTTCCTACATTTGAAGTTTTAACGTTTGCTTAACTTATGATAGAATACCTGAAAGGAAAAATGACCCAGAAGAACCCTACAGATGTGACTGTAGAGTGCGGAGGAGTTGGGTATTTCTTAAATATATCTTTGCATACTTTTTCTCTCTTGCCAGAAAATGAGAATATTCTTATCTATACGTATTTACAAGTAAGAGAAGATTCGCATACGCTTTTTGGATTTATGGAAAAGTCTGAGCGGGAGATGTTCAAAAAGCTTATTTCTGTATCGGGAATTGGAGCAAGTACGGCGAGAACCATGCTTTCTTCTTTGAGTCCGGCGCAAATTGTGGAAGCCATTACGACAGAGAATGTACCAGAGATACAGAGCGTTAAAGGAATTGGAGCCAAGACCGCTCAAAGAGTTATTATAGATTTAAAAGATAAATTGGGAGAAATTGATGCTTCGGGGCAAATTTCTACAGTCCAACGCAATAGCCATAAAGATGAAGCGTTATCAGCATTAGAAACACTTGGGTATACCAGAAAACAATCTGAGAAACTAGTTTCGAAAATCATCAAAAATGATGAGAGTGCTTCAGTGGAAACGATAATTAAGCTTGCTTTAAAAAACCTTTAATATAAATTGAAAAATATTTACTCCCATCATAAAGGATATAAAAGTACTTATATACTTATTTTTTTCTTGTTGAGCTGCAGTTCTGTGTTCAGTCAAGAAGAAACCTTTCAAGATTCTACAAAAACGGGATATTCAACGGGTAATGTTCAATTACCAAATCCTAGTAGTATAGAACAAAAGTACACCTATGATCCTATTTTAGATCGATATATCTATACCGAAAAAATTGGCCGAGTAAATGTAGAATACCCGATGGTATTGACTCCAGACGAGTATAGAGACTTAATTTTGCAAGGGCAGATGAAAGATTATTTTAAACAAAAATCTGATGCGGTTGCGGGAAGAAGTGAAAACGCTGAAGAGGAACAGAGAAATTTGTTGCCTATCTTTTATGTGAACAATAGCTTTTTTGAAACCATTTTTGGTGGAAGTGAAATAGAAGTAATTCCTCAAGGATCTGTGGAGGTAGATTTAGGAGTTTTATATACCAAGCAAGATAACCCTGCGCTTTCTCCTCGTAACCGAAGTAGTTTTACCTTCGATTTTAATCAGCGCATCAGTTTAAGTTTGTTGGGGAAAGTAGGAACACGTTTAGAGGTAAACGCAAACTACGATACGGAATCTACGTTTGATTTTCAGAATCAAATTAAATTAGATTATACGCCCGATGAAGATGATATTGTAAGAAAAATTGAGGTAGGTAACGTGAGTATGCCACTTAATAGTTCTTTAATTCAAGGGGCGCAAAGTTTATTTGGGGTAAAGACTCAGCTTCAGTTTGGGAAAACTACCATTACTGGTGTTTTTTCTGAGCAAAATTCAGAAAGACAAACCACCAATATTCAAGGGGGAGGAGCTGTGCAAGAATTTGAGAAATTCATCTTAGATTATGATGAAAACAGACACTTCTTTTTAGCGCATTATTTTAGAAATCAGTATAATAAATCGCTTCAGAATTATCCTTTTATCAATAGTAACATCCAGGTAACCCGAGTGCAAATCTGGGTAACCAATAGAACCAATTCTACGCAAGCCTTAACCAATGCAAGAAATATTGTAGCTATTCAAGATTTAGGGGAATCAGACCCATTAAATGTAGGAGTTTTAAACGATCAAAACGGGAACCCGAGTACCTCACCAGGATTTGCAAGTTTTTTAAACTCTACTCCGGGAGCCTATCCAAGCAACTCTAATAACGACTTTAATCCATTAGGAATTACAGGGCCGCAGCAATCGGTTTTAACTTCTGCGATTCGTGATGTGGCTACGGTAGATCAAGGTTTTGGGCCTAACTCTGGCGATGTAGATGAGGGAGTAGATTATGCCAAGCTAGAAAATGCGAGGCAATTAGATCCTAATGAATATACTTTAAATACCCAGCTGGGATATATTTCATTAAATCAAAGAATTAGTAATGATGAGGTGTTGGCAGTAGCTTTTCAATATACGGTTAACGGGCAGGTGTATCAAGTTGGAGAATTTGCTAATGATGGCGTACAAGCGACTCAAGGTGGAGTTAATCCTAACAATAATCCAAACAATCCTAATAACCCAAATAGCCCCAACAATCCTAATCAAGATATGATTGCCATCAACCAAAACTTGGTAGTGAAATTGTTAAAGAGTCCTATCACGAATGTGAATGAACCCATTTGGGACTTGATGATGAAAAACATCTATAGCCTTGATGCTTTTCAACTGGAGAAGGAAGATTTTAGATTCAATATTTTATATACAGATCCGCAGCCGCTTAACTACATTAGTCCGGCGCCCAACTCTTCTACCCCTTTACCTGAAGATGTGGAAGACCGAAATTTATTGGGTGTTTTCAACTTAGATAATTTAAACTTAAACAATGACCCAGTAGTTGATGGAGATGGTTTCTTTGATTATGTCCCCGGCTTAACCATAGATCCCGAAAACGGTCGAATTATCTTTACTTCCGTAGAGCCTTTTGGAGAATATTTATTTGATAAGCTAGATAACAATCCCAACGGAGGACCTGAAGATTATAACGATACCAACACCTATAACGACAACCAATCTAAATATGTATTTAGAGCCTTGTATAAGACTACGAAAACACAAGCAGAGCAAGAGGAAGCCGATAAAAATAAGTTTCAGTTAAAAGGAAGTTATAAATCGACTGGGCAAGACGGGATCCCTATTGGAGCATTTAATGTGCCTCAAGGATCGGTAACCGTAACCGCTGGAGGTCGTGTGTTGCAAGAAGGTGTAGATTATACGGTAGATTATCAATTGGGAAGAGTTAAAATTATGGATGAAGCTTTATTGGCTTCAGATACGCCTATCCAGGTTTCTACAGAGAATAATGCATTATTCGGTCAGCAAACCAAACGATTTACAGGAATAGATGTGCAGCATCAATTTAGTGAAGACTTTATAATTGGAGGAACGTATCTTAATTTAAATGAGAGACCGCTTACACAGAAGTCTAACTACAGTTATGAGCCTATCAATAATTCGATGTATGGGTTTAACTTAAATTATTCTACAGAGGTTCCATTTTTTACTAGACTTGTCAATAAGCTTCCGAATATAGATACCGATGTAGAATCTAATTTCTCTGTTCGTGGAGAGTTCGCATATCTACAACCAGGGTCTCCAAAAGGAGATGATTTTAATGGAGTGGCTACTTCTTATGTGGATGATTTTGAAGCTTCACAAACTTCTATTTCGGTGATGACGCCTCTTTCTTGGCACTTGTCTAGTGCGCCTATTGGATTTGGAGGAGAAAAAGCGAATAACGATTTAGCTTCGGGATATAAAAGAGCAAAACTGAACTGGTATACAATAGATCCTATATTTTACACGAGTCAGCGTCCTAATGGAATCACAGATGCCGATCTTTCTACGTACTCAACCAGAAGAGTTTTTATAGATGAAATTTTCCCTAATACAGATATTGTACAGGGGCAAACACAAGCTATTTATACGCTGGATCTTAGTTTTGATCCGAAAGAACGTGGGGCATATAACTTTAATCCTTCCGCAGCAGGAACGAATACATTGCCTACTCCCAACGAGAATTTTGGCGGAATTACGCGAGAAATTACCACGACCAACTTTGAACAATCCAATGTAGAATTTATTGAGTTTTGGGTAATGGACCCTTTTATCTATCAAGAAAATAATGCCATTAACGAGGGTAAAATTACCTTCAACTTAGGAAGTATTTCTGAAGATGTTTTAAAAGATGGAAGAAAGCAATATGAAAACGGTTTACCTAAAGACGGTTCTGCAGGAAACACGATAGAAACTGCTTTTGGTAGAGTTCCTTCCAGTCAATCTTTGGTGTATGCCTTTGATAGCGATGGACAAGAAAGAGTGAATCAAGATTTAGGATTAAATGGTTTAGACGATGCTTTAGAGGCTCAGAAGTTCGCTAGTTTTGCCGGTTTAGAAGATCCTGCCAATGATAATTATGAATATTATTTAAGTGCTGAGGGAGACATTCTTAGCAGGTATAAGCGCTATAATGGTTTACAAGGAAACTCTCCTACAAATGTGGGTCAGAATGATAGAGGGAATTCTACTATTCCGTCTGCAGAAGATGTAAATAGAGACAATACGATGAATACCATAGACAGTTACTTTGAGTATGAAGTTCCTGTTTATAGAGATATGAGTGTGAATAACAACACCAGTTCTATCGCCGGTATTGATAATGATTATATTACCGATGTAAGAACCTTGAATACTACCTTGCAAAACGGAAGTCAGATGGATGTGCGTTGGGTGCAATTTAAAATTCCGTTAAGGACAGACAGTCAGTATTCAGTAAATGGTATTGCCGATTTACGCTCGGTAAGATTTATGCGTATGTTCCTTTCTGGATTTAGCGATGATGTGGTTTTGCGTTTTGGTACTTTAGATTTAGTAAGAGGAGATTATAGAAGGTATAGTCAAGCTTTAGTTCCTAACGGAAGTGATCCAGAAAACACGCCTAACACTACTCTAGATGTGTCTGCAGTAAGTGAAGAGCAAACTTCAGATTATATAACTCCGCCAGGAGTAGTAAGAGAAGAGTTGGTGAACAACAATCAAACGATTCGGGAAGATGAGCAGTCTTTATCGCTAACGGTTAAAAAATTAGCTCCGCAAGATTCTAGGGCGGTTTACAAGAATTTTCAAATCGATATGCGCCAGTATAAAAACTTAGAAATGTTTTTACACGCAGAGAGTTTACCTTTCCCAGCGCCCACCTTAATGGATGGAGAGCTTACCGCATTTATTAGAATGGGAACCGATTTCTCTGATAACTTCTATCAAATAGAAGTTCCGTTAACGACGAGTGATGAAAACTCTACAAATCCTAGAGCGGTTTGGCCTATAGAAAATGATCTAAAATTACCCTTAGAGTTGCTTCAGCAAATAAAATCTTTGATTATAGGGAACAATGCTTACAACTCTATAGATCTTAATTTCTTTACTTCAGATTTGGCTCCTTCCAATTCGAGTAATGCGGGAGAATTAAGAGTGGGAATTAAAGGAAATCCTAGTTTTGGTAACATAAGAGTATTGATGCTGGGCTTAAAAAATACAGGAACGACTGATGCTTCTGGGGAAGTTTGGTTTAATGAACTGCGCTTATCTGACTTGAAAAATCAAGGAGGCTGGGCTGCGGTCTTAAATATGGATACCAATTTCGCCGATTTTGCTACCGTATCTGCCACAGGAAGAAGAAGTACCGTAGGTTTTGGGTCTATTGAGCAAGGACCCAACCAGCGAAGTAGGGAGGATGTAAAACAATATGATGTAGTAGGTAACTTGAATGTTGGACAGTTGCTTCCTAAAGATTGGGGGGTGAAAATTCCCTTTACGTATAGTCGTGGGGAAGAATTAATTACGCCTCAATACGATCCTGAATATTTAGATTTAGAATTGGAAACGCTACTTGATAATACGCAGGATGATTCGCGTAGAGACGAGCTTCAGGAAAGAGCAGAAGATTATACCAAACGACAGAGTGTGAGTGTTATTGGCTTAAGAAAAGATAGAACCAATCAGGATAGAAAACCTATGCCTTATGATGTAGAAAACTTCTCTTTCTCTGGTACCTATAACCAAGAAGATCACCGGGATTTTGAAATTGAAGAGGCTTTAGATCAAAATGTAAACATAGGAGCTACCTACGATTATGCTTTTAGACCCTTTAAAATAGAGCCGTTTAAGAACATTAAATCTTTAGACAGTAGCGATTATTACAAGCCTATTAAGGATTTTAATATTAATCCTTTGCCTGCAAATATTTCGGCAAGTTCTAACATTATAAGACAGTATAACGAACAGCGATACAGAGAGATCAATCTCCCTCCAGGTTCTATTGGCTTGCCTACTCTATACCAAAGAAATTATACTTTTGATTGGCAATATACCATTAATCATAACCTTACGGAATCGCTTAATTTTAACTTTAATAGTTCTAATAATAGAATTGTTAGGAACTACATTAATGAGGGCAATGTTCAAGATAATTCTGTTGGAGTTTGGGATGACTTCTTTGAACTAGGAGATCCTAATCAACATTACCAAAGCTTTCAATTGAATTATGATTTACCTTTAGATAAAATTCCGTTTTTAGAATTTGTGAGAGCGCAGTATTCTTATACTGGAAACTTCCAATGGCAAAAGGGCTCTGAGATTTTGAATGACCTCCCTGGAATTCCGAATATAGGGAATACCGTTCAAAACTCTAATACCCATCAAATTAATGGTACTTTTGAGATGAATACCTTGTATAGGTATTTAGGTTTAGTAAAAAAGAGAGCTACTAGGTCAAAAAGAGGAGGTCCTCAATCTGGAACGGAAGATGCAAAACAGGATACGGGAAACAAATTAGGTTTTTCTAGAGATAATAAAGATGCGGTAAGAGGAGCTAATGAAAACGGTGATAGCAAGCTTTCTGGAGGAGATAAAGCTTTAAATACTGCAATAGGATTAGTTACTTCTTTAAGAAGACTCACAGTAAATTATCAAGAAACCAATGGTATTTACTTACCAGGTTATACGAATGATGTAGGTTTTGGAGGAACGTTGAAACCTACAGCAGGATTTACTTTTGGTAGTCAAGCCGATATTAGAGAAAAAGCAGCTGCTAGCGGATGGCTTACTGCTTACCAAGAGTTTAATGAACAGTATACCGAAAATGAAACTAGGAATTTAAGCGTCCAAGCGAATGTGAATCTAGTGCCAGATTTAACTTTAGACCTTACGGCAAACAGGTTATATTCTGAAACTTATTCAGAGAATTATCGAGTGAATCAGGAAGACCTTCAGTATAGATCTTTAACTCCTAATGCCTTCGGAAACTTTAATATTTCTACAATTATGATTTCTTCTGCCTTTAGCAAGAGTGATAATCAGGAATCTGAAGCTTTTAATGAATTTAGAGCAAACAGGTTGCAAGTTGCTAATCGTTTGGCTACAGAAGCAGGAATTGATTTGACAGATGCCAATAATATAAATCAGGAAACGGGTTACCCTAAGGGCTTTGGTAAAAATAGTCAATCGGTATTGTTGCCTTCCTTCTTGGCAGCTTATACTACAAGTGATGCAAAAGACATAAGTTTAGGGATTTTTAGAGATACGCCTTTACCTAATTGGAATTTAAAATATACAGGTTTAATGCGTTTGGGGTGGTTTAAAGATAAGTTCAAGCGTTTTAGTATACAGCACGGTTATACTTCCATTTATAACGTCAACCAGTTTCAAAGTAATTTAGATTATGATAGGAGTAATCCTTACGGAGAGAACAATGTAGATCAGTCTGGAGATTATAAGAATCCATTTTTAATATCCAATGTAAACTTGGTAGAACAATTCTCTCCTTTGGTGAAAGTAGATATGGAATTGAAGAATTCAATAAAAATATTGGCTGAAATCAAGAAAGATCGACAATTATCTCTTAGTTTTGACAATAATTTGTTAACTGAGATTCAGGGGAACGAATATATCTTAGGATTAGGGTATCGTTTAAGGGATCTTACAATGGCTACCAAGATCGCAGGGCAGCAAAGAATAATAAGAAGTGATTTAATCTTTAAGGCAGATTTATCTTACCGAAGAAACGAAACGATTATTAGGTATTTAGACTTTGATAATAGTCAAACAACTTCGGGACAAGATATTTGGGGATTCAATTTTAATGCAGAATATGCGCTTTCAAAAAACTTAACCGCAATATTTTATTACGACCATAGTTTTTCTGAATATGCTGTGTCTACTGCATTTCCGCAAACCACCATTAGATCTGGATTTACCTTGAGGTATAATTTTGGAAATTAAAAAATAACCATACAAAATAACAATAGAAATGAACATACCAAGCGAATTAAAGTACACTAAAGACCACGAGTGGATTAAGATTGAGGGAGATGTCGCAACTGTAGGAATTACAGAATTTGCACAAGGAGAATTAGGAGATATTGTATATGTAGAAGTCGAAACTGTGGATGAGACCTTAGAAAGAGAAGAGGTTTTTGGAACAGTAGAAGCGGTAAAAACGGTATCAGATCTTTTTTCACCTCTTTCTGGAGAGATTATCGAGTTTAACGAGTCTTTAGAAGATGAACCAGAAAATGTGAATACAGATCCTTACGGAGAAGGATGGATGGTGAAGATTAGAATGACAGAACCAGAACAGGTAAAAGACTTAATAGATGCAGAGGCTTATAAAGAACTTATTGGCGCCTAAGCTAATCTTATCTTTGGCATTGCTATTTTCATTGGGGATTCTTTACGCTTCCCTGATGCGAACAGACAGATTACCTAAAGTTAATTTTGAACAAGCCGATAAAGTTTTTCATTTTACGGCTTACTTGATACTTAGTCTTTTGTGGTATTTCTATTATATAAGCTGTAACTTAGGGAAGCGTCTTAGAAACCCCCCTTTTTTAATAATTGGACTGTTAATAATTGCATTTGGCATTCTTATTGAGGTTTTACAGGATGTAGCTACAGACTATAGAAGTATAGATCGACTAGATGTTCTGGCAAATTTATTAGGTGTTGTAGTCGCTTATATTATAGTGTCAATGTTAAGATTAAGAATCCAAAAACTTTAAATCTGAAGATTAGCTTAGATTTTTTGAAAAAAATAGTTACATTAGCAATTCGATAAAATTTAATTATGGAACCAAAGAAAAATCCCAAAAAAGACTTAGGAAGAAGAAGCGTGCTTTTTTTTCAATTGGGTCTTATTTTAATGCTTTTTATTACTTGGCGTGCTATCGAGTGGAAAACATACGATAAGGAGGACATAGACCAAGGAGTCGTTCAGTTTGACCAGCTTGATGAAGAGGATATGCCAATTACTCAAATCAAGACCCCACCGCCACCGCCACCGCCACCGCCGCCAGCTCCCGAAGTTATTGAGGTAGTTGAGGATGATGTGGAGATCGAAGAGGAGATTATCGAATCTACCGAGGTGATGGATGAACCAGAAATTGTGGAAGTTGCAGAAGTAGAAGAAGCACCACAAGAGGAGATTGCAGATGTTCCTTTTACCGCCATTGAAGACGTACCATTATTTCCTGGTTGTGAGAAGTTCAAAACTAACAATGAACGTAAAAAGTGTATGAGTGATAAAATTAAAGAGTTTGTCAACAGTAAGTTTAATACTGATTTAGGATCAGAACTTGGACTTACCGGTGTAAATAGAGTTTACGTTCGTTTTAAAATTGATAACAAAGGAAAGATTACAGGGGTTCAAGCAAGAGCACCACACCCAAGACTTCAAAAAGAAGCAGAGCGTGTAGTGAATATGTTGCCTAATATGACTCCAGGTAAACAAAGAGGTAAACCAGTTGGTGTACTTTATTCTTTACCTATTATCTTCCAAGTACAAGACTAAAACTTAAGTCTTTATAAATCAAAGCCTTTAATTTTTAAATTAAAGGCTTTTTTTGTTTTTTGTATTTTTTGGCAACATTATTGATTCTGTATCTGTAGAACTAAAACAATATGTTATGAGAGAGATTAAGCCTACCCGTGAAAGCAGTATAGTCTATTTTCAAATTGGTTTAATTGCAGCGCTATTATTAGCTATTTTTGTGATTGAAAATAAATCTGAAATTGATAATTTAAATCCTGAAACAGCTGAGTTTAATGAGCTAGATCCAGAGACTCCTTTTGTTTTTCATATGCCTAAAAAGCAACCAGAAAAAATAGCCATCAAAAAAGAGAAGAAAAAATCTACTGAAAAACTACCCGTAAAATCTAGTGAATCTCCTGTCGAGACGCTTGATCCTGTAGAGCCTGAAAAGCCAACAGAACCGGTTAAGAAAGAAGTGGGGAAGATGGGTCTTGAAAAGCCTATAGAGGCTAAAATAGAAGAATTTAATTTCAGAGTCGTAGAAATGGTTCCTGTTTTTCCGGGGTGTGAAATTTATAAAACTGAAGCGGAAATTAGAAATTGTTTCTCTTCTCAAATTGCTAAAATGATCAAAAAGAAGTTTGATGGGGATTTAGCAGCAGAGCTTGATTTACATGGCGAACAAAGAATATATGTCAAGTTTACAATAAATGAGTTGGGTCTTGTGGAAAACATAAGAACAAGATCAGTGAATGAAATATTAGCGAAAGAAGCTAAGAGAGTAGTGGAGTTACTGCCTCAGATGAAACCTGCGCAACAGCAAGATAAAAAAGTATCCGTAAATTATAGCTTGCCTATTATTTTCGATATTCACTAAATAAACAAGAATTACTAAATGATATGTTTTATCATTCAAAAAAACTAATAGATAGTTTCGATTAAATTAATGAGCGGTATTATGCGTGTTTTGTTTGTATTCTTGTCCACTTTTTCTGCGAAAGCGTAAACTTTAACCTAACATAGTAAGTATGGTTTTAGGCAGCGAGAAACCCTTCCCTTCACGGAAAAGAGACTGCGCTTAATTGTCGAGAAAATACCATTTGGTTAATTTTTAACTTGGCTCTCGTCTTATTGATCCCTTCATAGAGCTTAGCTCGAAACTTAAATAAACATTTTTTCAATTCATGGCTCTTGGCCTTGTCCTAAGCTTTTTGATTCGGCATATTTATTTTAAGCTCAAACACAAATCACATTCATAAAACATTTAACAATAAAAGAGCCTTGTTAAAAGGCTTTTAAAGAGTATCTTTGCACTCCAAAATAGTTCCTTTTTGAGTAAGACCATCACAAATATTCACACGATTGATCTTGTTTCAGATTTCAAAGAAATCACGAAGATGCGCTTAGCGGTAAGTGTGGTCTTTTCTTCTGTAGCAGGTTACTTCTTGGGTGCCGAAATCATTGACTTTGTAGAAGTCTTGTTGCTTGCTGTTGGGGGGTATATGATGGTAGGAGCATCTAATGCATTCAATCAAGTGATTGAGAAAGATTTGGATGCATTGATGAATAGAACCAAAAACAGACCTATTCCTTCGGGGCGGATGTCTGTAAATAAGGCGTTACTTATTGGTTCTACGTTAGGGGCATTGGGTTTGATTATCTTGTATTATATCAATCCCATCACGTCTATGTTTGGAGCGATATCTATATTTCTTTATGTAAGTGTATATACTCCTTTAAAAACTAAAACTCCGCTTTCTGTATTTGTGGGAGCTTTCCCAGGAGCTATTCCTTTTATGTTGGGATGGGTAGCTGCAACCGGAAGTTTTAGTATAGAGGCTGGAACTTTATTTATGATTCAGTTTTTTTGGCAATTCCCACACTTTTGGGCATTGGGATGGTGGTTGTATGACGACTACAAGCGAGGAGGTTTCTTTATGCTTCCTACAGGGAAAAGAGATAAAGGCACAGCGGTTCAAATTATTTTATATACGATTTGGACCATTGCGGTATCATTAATACCCGTATTTGGTGTCACGGGAAGACTTTATTTAACTCCTGTTTCAGGAGTGTTGATATTAATTTTGGGATTAGGAATGCTTTATTATGCCTATAAATTATATCAAAGCCGGGATGAAATATCAGCAAAGAAACTCATGTTTGCGAGTGTTTCATACATTACATTACTACAAATAATCTATGTATTAGATAAATATATTAGGATATGGATTTAACTCAAGGGACAGAAAAGGAAAAAATTGAAAGATCAAAGAAGATGATGCTTTGGTTTGGAATCATTAGCATGGGAATGATGTTTGCCGGGCTAACGAGTGCTTACGTAGTAAGTAAAAACAGGCCAGACTGGCTGAAAGACTTTGAGCTTCCAAATGTTTTCATCTACAGCACCGCCCTGATATTGATAAGTAGCATTAGCTTCCATCTGGCGAAAAAGTCGATTAGAAAGGATGCTATGAAGAAAGCCTCAGCTTTATTGTGGATCACTTTGGCTTTAGGTTTAGCTTTTATCTACTTACAGTTTGAAGGCTTTAATCAGATTTTAGAAAATGGATATTATTTTACAGGAAGTGCCAGTACCATAACCACCTCATTTATCTATTTGGTAGTGATTGCCCATTTAGCGCATATTTTTGCAGGGGTTGTTGTGTTGTTGGTGGTAATTTATAATAATTCTAAACAGCGATATAGAGGCGGTCAAATGCTTGGTATAGAACTGGGTGCGACGTTTTGGCACTTTATAGATGTCCTATGGATATATCTGTTTTTATTTTTATATTTCTTTAGATAAGAAAATTAACTATTTTTGCTAAATATTTTAACACTAATTTCTCTTTATGGAAGCTACTGTTGCAAGAACAGGAACCGAAGGCAAGACTTGGGGAGGGGGCAAAAAATCTCCTTTAAAAGCCAGCTATGGAAAATTGATGATGTGGTTTTTCATCACTTCAGATGCATTAACATTTTCAGGCTTTTTAGCTGCTTACGGTTTTTCTAGATTTAAATTTTTAGACTCTTGGCCCATCGCCGATGAAGTTTTTAACCACTTCCCCTTTTTACATGGAGTAGATGCTCCTATGTACTATGTGGCTTTCATGACGTTTATCTTAATCTTCTCCTCGGTGACGATGGTTTTGGCAGTGGATGCTGGACACCATATGAAAAAAGCAAAAGTGACCATTTATATGTTACTTACCGTTGTTGGAGGTTTGATTTTCGTAGGGTCTCAAGCTTGGGAGTGGAAAAACTTTATAAAAGGAACTTATGGTGCTGTAGAAACAACCGGAGGACAAATTCTTCAGTTTGTAAATACAGATGGAGAGCGCGTAGCTTTAAAAGATATTGCTGTTGACTTAAAAGAAGACAGGGTAGTCCATGAGCGTAAAAACGGTGTCTGGTACTCTACAGATGAGTCTACCTTACCTACTTATTCCATCAACGAAATAAAAGAAGGTTTTAAAACCAAGAATAATATTCTAATAAGAACCCTAGAGAACGATGAAAATGGTGCAAAAATCATTTTGTCTAGAGAAGAGTCTCTGGCATATATGGATAATAGAGCTGTAAATGTAGTAGAGGGAGCTAACCTAACTCATAATGAGTATGGGCCGCCACTTTTTGCAGATTTTTTCTTTTTTATCACAGGTTTCCACGGATTTCACGTAAGTATTGGAATCTTATTGAATATCATTGTATTTTTTAATGTGATCGTAGGGACTTACGAAAGAAGAGGTAGCTATGAAATGGTAGAGAAAGTAGGACTTTACTGGCACTTTGTAGATTTAGTTTGGGTATTTGTATTTACATTCTTCTACCTAGTTTAATATAATAAAGAATTATAAAATGGCACACGACGCAACTCATCAAGACGACGGTTCGGCAGTAAAAAGAATTTGGTCTGTTTTTGGAATATTATCTCTGGTAACTATAGTAGAAGTAATCTTAGGAATTATAAAACCAGAATTTTTAGTAAAGACTACATTTATTTATATGTCTTTGTTAAACTGGATTTTTATAGTCTTAACCTTATATAAAGCATATTTAATTACTTGGGCATTTATGCATATGGAGCATGAGTCAAAAGGATTAAGAAGATCTGTAGTTTGGACAGGGTTATTTCTTATTGCTTATCTCCTCTTTATCTTGTTGACCGAAGGAGACTACATATATGAAGTCTATCAAAACGGACAAATGACTTGGGATTTTTAAAAATTAAAACACAAGAAAAGACGGTTTATTAAAGCCGTCTTTTTTATTTTTGCAAAGCCTTTAGTAATACGGCAAAAATGAAAAAATATATAATTCTCTTTGTGCTTTTCGCACTTCCAATTTTAGCCTACCTTTTCTTCGCTTCTGGAGTTAATAATTTCGCTAACCTACCAACCATTACTCGGCAAGTAAATGAGTTAACTTCCTTTGCTTCTTTAGATGGAAAACCGCTTCGGTTTAAAGACAAAATCACCATCCTTATGTTCTATGGAAACAACATCAATAAGATGGAAGGAAACGCATTTAATCTTAACGAAAAAATTTACGATAAAAACCATAACTTTAATGATTTCCAATTTGTGGCCATCGCTAAAGAAGGTCAGCAGCAAGCAGCTTTAGATCTTTTAGAGGAGATTTCTACAACCACAGATACTAGAAAGTGGAACTTTGGTTTTGCTTCCGCGGAAGCGATTCAAGAATTGTTTTCAAGCTTAGAAACTAATTTGTCATTAGATGAAGACTTAGCGAACACC
Organism: Mesonia profundi; assembly: GCF_031085155.1. Lineage (GTDB taxonomy): Bacteria > Bacteroidota > Bacteroidia > Flavobacteriales > Flavobacteriaceae > Mesonia > Mesonia profundi. Next base: position 48,931 of record NZ_JAVHUL010000010.1, read on the forward strand.
CATGCCTTTATTATCGACAAAGAAGTAAGTTTAAGAGGTAGGAAAGGCGAAAATGATCCTTCTAAAATTGAGAATTACGGTTACAATACCAGTTCTGTGGGCGAGTTGAACAATGTAATGGATGATGATGTAAAGGTAATCTTAGCAGAATACAGGTTGGCATTGAAAAAGTATAATAAATAAGCTATGAAAAACTATTCCTACGTAGGCATTTCTTTAGTGATCCTTATTTTCGGAACCTGGGCAGTGCCAAAAATTATAGCTCAATTTAGTACGCCAACTATGGCAGAAATTGGGAAAGTACCCAATTTTTCTTTTACCAATCAAGATGGAAAAACCATCACTAATGAAGATTATAAAGGGAAAGTATATGTGGTAGAGTTTTTCTTTACGACTTGTCCTACTATTTGTCCTAAGATGAATGAGAATATGATTAAAATTCAGGATGAATTTTATGGAAATCCGAACTTTGGAATAGCTTCTTTTAGTATTTATCCAGAACACGATACTCCAGAAGTTCTTAAGGCTTACGCAGATAAATATGGAGTCGCCATCCCTAATTGGCATATGTTGACGGGAGAACGAGAGGCTATCTTTGAGTTGGCCAATAAAGGTTTTAATCTTTATGTAGCAGAAAACGATGAGATGGACGGTAATTTTGAGCATTCTGGCTATTTTGCTTTGGTGGATCAAGAAGGAGTAATACGTTCTAGATATGACGACTTTGGTAATCCAATTGCTTTCTATAACGGATTGGATAAAAGTGATCTAGAAAAGCTTAGGAAAGACATTAAAAACTTATTGTAAGAAATCATGAGTGCATTAAAAAGAACAGACAAGATTGCGGTACCAGTTATTATCATTTTGTCTGTGGTTATTCCTTTAGCGGTTCTAGTGCTTATGAATTTACCAACGCGCTATGATATTTTTGGGTTAGAGATGGGAACCTATCCGTTTTTTCATGCGTTGATTAATGGTTCCACGGCATTTCTTTTAATCGTTGGCTATATTCTCATCCGTAAAGGAGAAACAAAATTGCACCGCAATGTAATGATTACTGCTTTTTGCCTATCCTCTATTTTTTTGGTAAGTTATGTGATCTCCAAAGTGAGCAATGATCCTATGCCTTATGGAGGAGAAGGTTTTTTAAAGCCTCTCTACTTTTTTGTTTTAATTAGCCATATAATTCTTTCTGCTATAATTGTTCCTTTAGTCTTGTTTACGATGTATCGAGGCTTAACAAAAGAATACGTCAAGCACAGAAAAATCGCGCGCTGGACATTTCCTATTTGGTTATATGTTTCGGTGACTGGAGTTTTGGTATATTTGTTTATGTTACCTTATTATTAAATGATGATGATGAAAAAAATAGTTTCTTTTTTACTGATTGTGGCGACTTCGTTAATCTTTAATGCGGCTTATGCGCAATGTTCTATGTGTAGAGCGGTATTAGAAAGTGATGTAGATGGAGGCGCTGCAGAAGCTATTAATGATGGGATTGTGTACCTAATGGTCTTTCCATACATTCTCGTTGCTGGAGTAGGAGTTGCTATTTATAGACTCATGAGATCCAATAAGCAATCTGCATAAATGTTAATTTTAACGTTTCTGTAGCGCTTCTCGTGTAACGAATCTTCTTTTTATTAGTCTTATGGTTAACTACTGCGCTTACGCGGAAGAAAAATAGAAACCTATGATAGACATAAAAGACCTTCATAAATCGTATAAAACAGGCGCTACCTCTTTGCATGTGCTTAAAGGCATTAACTTTAATGTAAAAGAAGGAGAGTTGGTTTCTATTATGGGCTCTTCTGGATCGGGGAAATCTACCTTGCTTAATATTTTGGGAATGTTAGACGAAGCAGATGCAGGTTCTTATCACTTAGATAATGTGCCCATCAAAAATCTAAATGAAAAAATTGCTGCTCAATATAGAAACAAATTTCTGGGTTTTATATTTCAATCTTTTAACCTTATTAATTATAAAACCGCTTTAGATAATGTGGCGATGCCCTTATATTATCAAGGGGTAAGTAGAGGAGAGCGATTAGATAGGTCTATGGCTTACCTAGAAAAAGTAGGATTAGCACCTTGGGCAAGACACTTACCTAACGAACTTTCTGGAGGGCAAAAACAACGCGTTGCAATTGCTAGAGCCTTGGCGAGTGATCCCAAAGTCTTATTGGCCGATGAGCCAACAGGAGCTTTAGATACCAAAACTTCATATGAAGTGATGGATTTAATTCAGGGGATTAATGATGAAGGAAAAACCATCTTGGTAGTAACGCACGAAGATGATATTGCACACATGACCAAGCGAATCGTCAATCTTAAAGACGGTGTGATTATAGATGATTCTTTCGTAAAGCAAGTAAGAGCCAAAGATCATGTTTAATCTAGAACGTTGGGAAGAGATTTTTGAAACCATTAGCAAAAACAAGCTAAGGACATTTCTTACGGGCTTATCTGTACTTTCTGGAATCTTTATTTTAGTCATTCTACTTGGCGTGAGTCAAGGGATGCAAAACGGAATCTCAACTCAGTTTCAGGGGGATGCCGCCAATATCATTTATGTTTGGACCGGAGTTACTTCCGTAGAGTATAAAGGAATGAATCCGGGGAGAGAAATTCAGCTTCGCAATAAAGATTACGATCAAATTGTGAGAGCCCATGAAAACGAATTAGAGTATAAGTCCTCTATCTACAGCACTTGGGGGCAAATGATTACCTATAAAAAAGAGGCTGGAAGTTATCGTTTAGAAGGAATCTACCCCGACTATCAATTTCTAGAAAACCAAAGCATGATCAAAGGGCGGCACATCAATGTTTTAGATGTGGATCATAGCACCAAAAGTGTAGTTATTGGTAAAAAAGTATACGATGATCTTTTTAAGGAGGAAGAAGCCTTAGGGAAATACGTTAAAGTCTCGGGAGTCAATTTTAAAGTGGTGGGTGTATTTTCAGATCCTGGTGGAGAACGGGAAGAATCTAGAGTATTTGTACCTATTACCACTGCTCAGAAAGTTTTTGGTGGCGGTAACAAAGTAAATTCTCTTTCCTTTAGTTTACCTATGGAAGATGACTTTGATAAAGCAACTGCTGCTTCCGTTCAGTTTTCAGAAAACTTAAAGGATAAGCTTAAAAAAGCACATGATGTGGCGCCAGAAGATGAAAGTGCTATTTCTGTAAATAACTCTTTGGAGAATGCGAAACGCTTTTATGAACTGATGTCCATGATAAAAATGTTCTTTTGGTTTGTCGGGATTGCTACGATTTTGGCCGGAGTAATAGGCGTAAGTAACATTATGCTCATTATCGTAAAAGAGCGTACGAAAGAAATTGGTATCCGTAAAGCTTTAGGCGCACAACCTCTATCTATTGTGACGATGATTTTACACGAGTCTATTTTTGTAACAGCCATCGCAGGATTCCTAGGTTTGTTTTTAGGCTTATTGCTGTTAGAATTTATTGGCCCCATGGTAGAAACCGAATTTATTACCAATCCTTCGGTTGATTTTAATATTGCCATCACTACGGTTGTCATACTGATTGTTGCTGGAGCTTTCGCCGGATTTTTTCCCGCTTGGCGAGCAGCCAGAATTAAACCCATTATAGCCTTAAGAGACGAATAGTATGTTTAGTAGAGATAAATGGAACGAAATTATAGAATCCCTAACCTCCAACTGGTTTAGAACCATACTTACGGCCTTTGGGGTGCTTTGGGGAATCTTTATTTTAGTGATTCTTTTGGCAGCTGGAAAAGGATTAGAAAACGGAGTAAAACAAGGTTTTGGCGGTATGGCGACCAATAGCATGTTTATGTGGACGCAAACCGTTTCTAAACCCTATAAAGGTTTGCCTAAAGGAAGAAGGTATAGCTTTAAAACCAAAGACGTTCAAGCGATAAAAGATAATGTACCCGGACTTAAATATGTCTCACCTCGAAATCAATTAGGAGGTTTTGGAGGATCTAATAATGTGGTACGCGGACTAAAATCTGGAGCTTTTAATGTCTACGGCGATTATCCCGAAATTATCAATCAGCAACCTATGGACATTACTTCCGGAAGGTTTATAAACTATAACGATATCAATGAGAAGCGAAAAGTCGCAGTTATAGGAGAAGGGGTGAAAACCAATATGTACGATGCTGAAGAAGCGGTTCTTGGAAGTTATATTAAAGTCAACGGAGTCAATTTTCAAGTGATTGGAACTTATAAAAAGAAAAGCACCGGCGGAGGAAATTCTGAAGAAGATCAAAAAGAAATTTATGTGCCGTTTACCGCTTTCTCACAAGCCTTTAATATGGGAGATTTGGTAGGCTGGATGGCAATTACGGCAGATGACAATCATTCGATTACCTCTCTTAAAAGCGGAGTGTTTGACGTGATTAAGAAAAACCATACCATACATCCAGAGGACGAACGCGCCGTAGGGAACTTCGATTTATTTGAAGAATATAACAAAATTAACGGCTTGTTTACCGCCTTAAACTTTGTGGCTTATTTTGTGGGGATTCTGGTGCTGCTTTCGGGAGTGATAGGAATTTGCAACATTATGTTGATTGTAGTAAAAGAACGAACCAGTGAGATTGGTGTAAGAAGAGCTTTAGGAGCAACCCCTTGGAACATTCGCGGCCAGATATTGTTAGAATCTATTTTCTTGACCATCATTTCAGGTATGTCGGGGATTATACTTGCTACTCTAGTGCTTTGGTTGGTGAATTACGTACTCGCTTCCCAAGACACTTCAGAAATGATGTTTCTCAACCCGAGTGTAGATTTAGTTACGGTGATTATCGCCCTTTTGATCTTAGTGATTTCGGGCTTGTTGGCAGGTTTAATTCCTGCGCAAAATGCCATCAGAATAAAACCAGTAGACGCATTAAGAACAGAATAAGAATATTAAAATCCATCTATAAAAATGAAAAGAGTACTAACCATCATTGTTTTAATCGTCATAGGAATACTATTTTTTGGTTCCTTATATTATTTGTATCAGAAGAATCAAGAAAGCCCAGTGGTCTATGAAACCGAGAAGCCTTCTAAGCAAACGATTGTAAAAGAAACGGTTGCTACCGGAAGTATTGTTCCTAAGGAAGAGATTTTAATCAAACCAAATATTTCTGGGATTATAGATAAGATCTATATTGAAGCAGGAGAAAATATTAAGGAGGGAGATTTAATCGCTCAGTTAAGAGTGGTGCCTAATGTTTCTAATCTTGCCAGCGCAAAAAATCAGATTTCAACTGCAAAAATTGCGATGGATAATGATAAGAAAAGTTACGATCGCCAAAAAGAATTGTTTGATAAAGGCGTGATTTCTGCCAATGATTTTGATCAAGTGGAGGCAAACTACCGCCAATCGCAACAAACCTATAACGCCGCACGACAAACCTTTGAGATTATTCAAACAGGAACAACAAGCGGTGTGGGGAATGCCGCCAACACGCAGATACGTTCTACCATTACGGGAATGGTGTTAGAAGTTCCTGTAAAAACGGGAAACCAAGTAATTGAAGCCAATAATTTTAATGAAGGAACTACGATTGCTACCTTGGCGAATGTAGATAAAATGATTTTTGAAGGAAAAGTAGATGAGTCTGAAGTAGGGAAAATTAAAGAAAACCTGCCGTTAGAAATTACGATTGGAGCCATAGAAAACAAAACCTTTGATGCGGTTTTAGATTATATCGCGCCCAAGGGATTGGATGAAAACGGAGCGATTCAGTTTGAAATTGAGGGAACCTTAAAAAATCAAGACAGTACATTTATTCGTTCTGGTTTGAGTGCCAATGCTTCCATTATTTTAGATAAAGTAGAAAATGTGCTGGCGATTAAAGAATCCTTGGTTCAGTTTGATTCAAAAACCAAAGAACCTTTTGTAGAAGTGAAAACCGGAGATCAAGAATTTAAGCGGATAGACGTGAAATTAGGTTTAAGCGATGGTATTTACATTCAGGTTTTGGAAGGAATTGGAGAAGAGGACGAGATTAAAGTATGGAATCAAGTCAAGCCCGTAGAAAAATTTGGAGAAAAAGGATAAGTTTAACTGTAACAAAAGCAAAATGAAATCTACATATATACATAGACACCCTTTTATGAAATCAATAGCTAGTTTTGTCATTCTATTTTTCTTAACCTTTTCTTTTCAAGCACAAGAAAAGAAATGGACGTTAAGAGAATGCGTTGCCTATGCGTTAGAAAATAACATTTCTATAAAGCAATCTCAATTAGATGTAGATGCATCAGAATTGGATAGAATGGATGCCATAGGGAATTTAATTCCTACGGTAAACGGTTCGGCATCTTACACCACCAATACAGGAGCGAATATTAACCCGGTAACCAACCAGTTTGAGAATGAGACCTTCTCCTCTATGACTGCAGGTGTTAGTTCTAATTTGACTTTATTTGACGGACTAAAAAATGTGCGTCAGCTGCAAAGATCTAAATTGGCGAAATTGGCAAGTCTATATCGTTTGGATAAAATGAAAGATGATATCGCCTTGGCTGTGGCTAATTCTTTCTTGCAAGTGCTGCTTAATAAAGCAAACTTAGAAGTAATTAAGGCGCAAAACATAGTGACTTTAGAGCAATTAGACCGAACCGAAGATTTGGTAGATGCTGGAGTTTTACCTCAAGGAGATATGTTAGAAATAAAAGCTACAGATGCTAGTGAAAAGCAACGTATGGCTGTCGCCGAAAACGATGTAGAAATCTCATTGATAAGTCTAGCACAACTACTACTGATAAAAGATTACGCTAACTTTCAAATTGTAGATGAAGGTTACGAAATTATCTCTACAGAAGTAGTGAATAAACCAGTACAGGAAATAATAAATTCTGCGGAAGAAACCAGATCAGAAGTAAAAATAGCAGAGCAGGATGTGCTTTTAGCAGAAAAAGATGTGCAAATTGCGAGAGGTGATTATTATCCTACTTTATCTGCGTTTTTTGGCTATAACACAAGGTATTCAAATAATGACTTTCTAGATAGAGCCTTTGTAGACCAATTATGGCAAAATGATGGTATAGGCTACGGGATACGACTTAACGTTCCTATTTTTAATGGTTTGACTGTGAGAACAAACGTAAAAAGAAATAAGGTTAATTTAGAAAGAACTGAATTTCAATTAGAGCAAGCAAAGCTAGATTTAGAGTCTAATGTATACCAAGCTTATGTAGATGTAAACGGGGCTTTAAAAGCTTATGAAGCATCACAAAAGGCTTTAGAATCTCAAGAACTGGCTTACGACTATGCCAAAGAAAGGTATGATGTGGGCTTAACAAATGCCTTCGACTTTAGTCAGTCAAAATTAAGATTCGACAACGCAAAAATAGAAGTCAACAGAACCAAATACGATTATATCTTTAAACTTAAAGTATTAGAATTGTTTTTTGGCGTTGACGCAAAAGATATTAAATTATAATTATGAAAAAAAAGACACTTCTAATCCTTGGCGTCATTATCGTGGCGGTTATTCTATTGTTGGTAGTAGGTAAAAAAAGTGGCTGGTTTGGAAAAACTGGAAACTTTAAGCAAGTAGAAATCGCTGCCATTAGCGAGCTTGATATCACCGAAACCGTTTCGGCTACAGGAAAGATTCAACCCGAAATAGAAGTGAAATTATCTTCAGAAGTTTCAGGAGAAATTATCGAATTACCGGTAAGAGAAGGCCATGTGGTAGAAAAAGGAGACCTGTTGGTGAAAATAAATCCAGATTTATACCAATCTAGTCTGCAACGTTCACAGGCAGGCTACCAAAACATACAAGCTTCCTTGACTCAAAGTAAATCTAGTTTAAAGCAAGCAAAAGCTAATTATGACCGTAACAAAACCCTTTTTGATAAGGGAGTGATTTCAAAATCTGAATGGGATGCGATTGTTTCTGAATATGAAATAGCTCAGGCATCAAAAGAATCTGCTTATTACAATGTACAAAGTGCAGCAGCATCGGTAAATGAAGCCAAAGACAACTTGGGAAGAACAACTATTTATGCACCTATGTCTGGGACCATTTCAAAATTAGATGCAGAGTTGGGAGAGCGAGTGGTGGGAACCCAGCAAATGGCGGGAACAGAGATTTTACGAGTGGCCAATCTTGCAGAGATGGAAGTAGAGGTAGAAGTAAATGAGAATGATATTGTAAAAATTGCAATAGGAGATTCTGCTATTGTTGAGGTAGATGCATATTTAGGAAAAGAGTTTCAAGGAGTAGTTACTGAAATATCTAATTCTGCCGCAGATAATTTAACAGCAGATCAAGTGACGAATTTTGAAGTGAAAGTAAAGATTCTTAAGAAATCTTACCAAGATCTTATCGAAGGGAAGCCCGAAAATTTCTCTCCGTTTAGACCTGGAATGACGGCAACCGTAGATATCATCACCAATAAGAAGAAAAATATTATAGGAGTTCCTATAAGTGCTATTGTGATTAAAAACGATACGACTTCCGCAAAGAAAAATGCAGATGAGAACTCTAAACCTAAGTCTACTTCCAAAAAGCCCAAGACAGATGAAACCTTTGAATGTGTTTTTGTAAAGAATGGAGAAGAGGCTAGGCTACAAGTGGTGAAAACAGGTATTCAAGACGACAGCAATATAGAGATCTCTGAAGGCTTAAAAGTAGGCGATGAGGTAATTGTAGGGCCTTACAATACGGTGACCAAAAGCTTAAAGGCGGGGGATAAAATAGAAGTGAAAAGCAATCAAGAAGAATAATAATTTTGGCTTTAATACTATTATTAGAAACGACCACCATCAATTGTTCTGTTGCTTTAGCAGAAGATGATAAGGTGATCGCGATAAAAGAAGATAAAACCCCAGGCTATTCTCATGCAGAGAAGCTCCATTTATTTATGGAAGCTGTTTTAGCAGAAGGGCAAAAAGAATTATTAGACCTAGATGCCGTTGCGGTAAGCAAAGGTCCAGGATCTTATACGGGATTAAGGATTGGCGTTTCAGCAGCAAAAGGCTTGTGCTACGCATTAAATATTCCTTTAATCGCAGTAGATACACTTACTTCTATTGCGCACCAATATCAATCTCTAAACTTTAGTAGCGGTTATGTCATTCCTGTCTTAGACGCTCGTAAAATGGAAGTCTATACTTCGGTTTTTGAGTTAAAGGGAGGGGCCTTAACCCCGCTTTCCAATGTAGAAGCTAAAATCATTGACGAAAATTCGTATGCAGAATTAAAAGCAAACCGACTTTTTGTAGGGGACGGGGTTCAGAAAATCGAAGATGAGATTCTGGATCAGGAGAATTCTATTTTTGTGCAAAGCCTTCCTTCTACTCAAGAGATGGCTAAAATAGCTTTTGATAAATACAAAATAAGCGACACTGAAGATGTCGCTTATTTTGAGCCTTTTTATTTAAAAGATTTTGTCATTAAGAAGAAAAAGAAAGCTTAAGAGTTTTCAGTTATTTTATGCTCATAAAAATGAGAATAGACTGAAAGTTAAAATAATCCTATTGGACTTACCGTAAAAAAAAGCCAAACTAAATGTTTGGCCTTTGAAATAAAACAAGAACCTCGGAGCAAGTCTATCTGCTAATATAGGCAGGCCCACGAGGTATGATTATAAAATTATTTTTCTTTATTAATGATATGAAGATCTCTTTGTGGGTAAGGGATACCAATTCCAGCAGCATCTAGTCTTACTTTAGCTTCTTCAATGGTGTACCAGTGACATCCCCAGAAGGTATCGTTAGAAGCCATAAACCTAAGTGATAGATTCACAGAGCTCTCTGCTAATTCGGTAATTACCACTTGTGGTTCCGGATCTTTATGAATATCTTCTTGCTCTTTCATTAAGTTTAATAAGATGTCTTTGGCTTCTTTAATGTTAGCATCATAAGAAATACCAATGCTAATCGCATCTTTTCGTTTTCCTTCTACTGTGTAGTTTACAATGTTGTTATTAGACAATTGTCCGTTAGGCACTACCGCCAATTGATTCCCAAAAGTATTAATGTGGGTGTAGAAGATAGAAATTTCTTTTACACTACCAGAAACTCCTTGAGCTTCAATCCAGTCTCCAATTTTAAAAGGTTTTAAAATAATAATAAGAACACCTCCCGCAAAATTGGCTAAAGAACCTTGTAATGCTAAACCTACAGCCAAACCTGCAGCACCAATAATGGCAACCAAACTAGTGGTTTCTATCCCCAGTTGAGTAATTGCGATAATAACTACCAAAATCTTTAAAACCCATCCCAGCATGCTAAGGATAAAGTTTTCTAGGGCAGCGTCATAATCTTTTTTCTCAAAGAACTTTTGAACGTAGCGTACAATAACTTTTGCAATCCACCATCCAATGATGAAAATGGCTATGGCAGCTACTAGATTAGGTAAAAAGTCAATTAATTTTTGGCCATATTGTTTGGCGTAAGTTTCAATGTTGTCTAGGTTTTCCATGTAAAATATTTTAACGCGGATAATAATGAGTTTTCTTTTCTATTAAAACTTTTCTTTGTTTAAGTTTTGTTAAAATTACTTGAATAAAATCTGATGAAGAACCTCTATATTCTTTTTAGTAGGTTTTTCGCAAGCTTGTTCTTTACATAAAAACATATAATCGCTGTTATCGCTTTCGCGGAAGTCTTTCTGGGAAAGATGAATAGGCATCTTAGGACTTAATAATACATTCGGAAGATATCTTTCTAAAAAATAAGATTTCTTGTCTTTGCATTTATCGCCAAAACTTAGGCTATAATAAGGATTTGTGTAGTTGAGGTAAGTATTCATCCATTCGCTATAATTAGCGGGAGTGCTTTTAAAAGAATCGGCGTAGGTATGAAGCATTTTTTTCGCCAGCTTAGAATAGGTTTCCTTCTCACTTAGTTTTCCTAGAATAAATAAGTTGTTACACATCACGGCATTAGAACTAGGAATCACATTGTCATGAACCTCAAAAAGACGGGTAAATAAATAGGTGTTGTCTTTAGGGGATAAATGGAATAGGTTTTTTTCTTCATTAAAAAATTCCGCGAAAGCGATACCTGTTAACTCCTCTGCTTTGGTAAGCCAAGTTTCTTCAAAGGTTACTTGATAAAGTTCTAGAAAGGCTTTTATTAAAAAAGCGTAATCTTCTAAAGTTCCTAAAATTTGCTTTTCACCGTTCACGTAATTTTTAAACAATTTCTTATCGTATAATTTCTCCCAGATTGCCCTAGCAGATTGTAAGGCCAAGTTGAGGTAATATTCGTCTGTGGTAGCTTGATAATAATTTATAAACGAAGAAATTGTGAGTGCATTCCAACTCGTTAAGCACTTGTGATCCAAAATTGGTAAAGGTCTTTTTAATCTTTCTTGTTGCAAGATTTGAAGACAGTGCGCTTCTTTTTGCTCTAGTTGTTCTTCGGTTAAATTATATTTCTCTAAAAGTTCTTTTGAGTTTTCAGTTTTAAAAAGTACATAGGCTCCATTCTCCCAATAACCTTTGTGATTGATATTAAATAAATCTGAAAAAAGAGGAAAGTCTTTCTTTAAAAGTTCTTGTAGCAAAGCTTTGTTCCATATGTAATAGGCGCCCTCTTCTTGCTCTCCCTTTTCATTCAGGCTATCGGCGTCATAGGAGGCGTAAAATAAATCTTCAGGGTTTCCTAACTCCTTCTCTATAAACCGAAGCGTTTTTTTGGCCGTTTCTTTAAACACGTCTTCGTTAAAAACTTGATAAGCTTTGGCATATAATGAAGCTAATTGGGCGTTGTCGTAAAGCATTTTTTCGAAATGGGGAATGTGCCATTTATCATCAACACTGTAACGAGAAAAGCCACCGCCCACCGCATCGTTAATTCCGCCTTGAGCGATTTTATAAAGAGTGAGCTTCACATAGTTTAAAACATTCTTATCATTCTCTTGAAAGCCGTACCGCAGCAAATATTGCAATTGATTAGGCATCATGAATTTGGGAGCACCTTTATCTCCGCCATTAGTCCAATCAAAATTTTGCGACCACTTTTGTACGGCTTCTTTTAGCGTTTCTTTTTTAAACAAGGTATTTTTTGGTTCTTCTATAAGTTGGGTAGAAAGAATGCCTTGCTCCAGTTTTTCGGCGTATTCTTCCATCTTTGCGGGATCTTTTTGATATAAATCTTTTAATTGATGCAATGCACTCAACCATTGTTTTTGTGGCAAGTACGTAGCTCCCCAAATGGGTTTTCCGTTAGGTAAAGCAATAATATTAAGCGGCCAGCCTCCTTGTCTGGTCATAATTTGTAAAGCGAGCATATAAAATTGATCTACATCTGGATGCTCTTCCCGATCTACTTTTATGGAGATAAAGTTTTCATTCATAAGATGGGCGACCTCCTGCTTTTCAAAAATTTCTTTTTCCATCACGTGGCACCAATGGCAAGCGGTGTATCCTATACTTATAATAAGAAGCTTGTCTTGTTTTTGGGCTTCTTTTAAAGTATTTTCACTCCAAATTTGCCAATGAATGGGATTGTTGGCGTGTTGTAGTAAATAAGGACTTGACTGGTTCTTAAGATTATTTTGCGCAAAATTCATTGGGTTGTATTATTTTAGTTATCTGTTATACCAATTATACCTCAAAATGAGCTATATAATTGAACATATTTTGTCAATTTCTGCGTTAAAAATACTCGGCATAGCTAAGGCTATGACTGCGTTTTTTGCCTTGAGCTTGAAAAAATATGTTTCCAAATCCAATGGCTAATTTTAAAATATAATTGGTATTATTAGAAATTTAATCTTGAAAGTTAATGTTTTGGTAACAATTAAAACACGAAAAGTAAACATGAAACATACATTTTTGCAAGTTCAGAACTAATACTCTTTTATGGAAACTACTTATATCGTAATGCTTACGATTTTATTTGCACTAGCAATAACAGATTTGGTTGTTGGAGTAAGTAATGATGCAGTAAATTTTTTGAATTCAGCTATTGGATCCAAAGCCATTTCTATAAAAACCATTATGATTGTGGCTAGTGTAGGAGTTGCAGTGGGAGCGATTTTTTCTAGTGGTTTAATGGAAGTCGCCCGAAAAGGTATTTTTGTTCCCGGCCAATTTTATTTTGACGAGATCATGATCATCTTTTTGGCTGTAATGATTACCGATGTCTTGCTGCTCGACTTTTTTAATTCCTTGGGATTACCCACATCAACCACCGTTTCTATCGTTTTTGAATTATTGGGAGCTGCAGTAAGTGTCGCGTGTATAAAACTATATCATATTGGCGAAGGTTATGAATTACTATCCAATTATATCAATACTTCTAAAGCTTTAGAGATTATCATTGGAATACTGCTCTCTGTCGTCATTGCTTTTAGCATCGGAGCCTTGGTTCAATACCTTTCTAGACTCGTATTTTCTTTTCAGTTCGAGAAGAAAGTAAAGTATGTAGGAGGTGTTTTTGGGGGGATTTCTATTACAGCAATCACCTATTTTATCTTTATAAAAGGGATGAAGAGTATTTCTTTTATTCCTACAGGCATAAAAGATTACGTAGATAACAATACCTTAATAATCATTTTAGGAAGTTTTGTAGTCTGGACCTTATTCTCTCAATTACTGATGAGTGTTTTTAAAGTTAATATTTTAAAGTCGATTATTCTTATTGGAACTTTCGCGTTGGCTTTGGCTTTCGCCGGAAATGATTTAGTTAACTTTATTGGAGTTCCTATTGCGGCTTGGCAATCTTTTGAATTATGGCAACAAGCTTATCTTTCTACAGGGATTCTTCCTTCTGAATTTACGATGGAAGGCTTAGCAGGAGCCGTACAAACACCAGAGCTCTTATTGATAATGGCAGGAGGGATCATGGTAGTTACCTTATGGTTTTCGAGCAAAGCACGAGCGGTGGTAGATACGGGAATTAACCTGGCAAGACAAGGAGATGGGGCAGAGCGCTTTCAGCCCAATACTTTATCTCGAGTTATTGTAAGGTATTCCGTTTATTTAGCGAATGGGATCTCTATAGTTTTACCTGCTTCGATAAAAAACAAGATTGATGAAAAATTTCAAAAACCAAAAGAATTAATCAATGACAGAAGAATTGATGCGCCAGCTTTTGATACTGTACGAGCTTCTGTCAATTTGGTAGTGGCCAGTATTCTTATCTCTATAGGTACCAACTTAAAACTGCCTTTATCTACTACCTATGTCACTTTTATGGTGGCTATGGGTACGTCTTTGGCAGATAGAGCTTGGGATAGAGAGAGCGCTGTATATAGAGTTGCAGGTGTGATTAATGTGATAGGAGGTTGGTTTGTAACCGCTATGGTTGCTTTTATTGCCGCAGCTATATTTGCCGCAGTTATCTGGTTTGGAGGAATGATTGCTATTGGTTTATTAGTTCTATTGGCCGTTAGTTTAATCTTAAGAAGTGCGATTTTACACAATAGAAAAGTAAAAGCCGAGAAGAATAAAAAGCGTTTTAATAGAAACGATATTATTACCATTAATGAGATTACGATGGAAACATCGCAAAACATTTCTAACGTCATAAAGGGAATCAATAAGCGCTACAGCAAAGTGATAGACCATTTGGGCTATCATGATTTAGGAAAACTTAAGAAGGATACTAAAAAGCTTAACGTTCTCGAAGATGAGGTAGATGAGTTAAAAGATAATGTATTCTATTTTATAAAGTCTCTAGAAGAAAACTCTGTAGAGGCAAGCAGGTTCTACATTCTCTTTTTAGATCACATACAGGACATTGTCGAATCGATTGCACAGATAACGAGATCTAGTTATAAGCACGTTAACAACAATCACAAGAATCTGAAATTTAATCAGATTAGAGATTTAAAGAGTATTGATAGGGACTTGCAAGTAGTTTTTGATGAGATTATAGAGACCTTTGATAGTCACTCTTTTGAGAATATCAATCAGATAATCGTTCAAAAACAAGCGCTTATTGAAAAGGTGTCAGAGCTGATACAAAAACAGATTACCCGTATTAGAACTTCGGAAACAAGTCCGAAAAATACCAAGCTATACTTCGGACTTCTATTAGAAACGAAAGATATGATTACTTCAACAATCAATCTATTGCAACTATTTGAGAGCTATTATGAAGATGCAAAACGAGAGTTCTAGTGTTTATATAATATCGTGTGAAACAAACAAAAGCCCCCAACTGGGAGCTTTTTTTGTTCTTTCAGAAGAATATAAGGGGTAATTATCCGTTAATAGCTTCTACCGTTTCTACTTTATCTTGAAGCATTTCTTTTAGCATATTTTCAATTCCGTTTTTAAGGGTAAGCGTAGAGGAAGGACATCCACTACAAGCACCTTGTAAAATTACTTTAACCGTTTTAGTCTTTTTATCATAAGACTCGAACATAATGTTTCCTCCATCACTAGCTACAGCAGGTTTTACGTACTCGTCTAAAATAGAAACAATCTCTTTAGAAGTCTCATCTAGGTGAGCTGTAGATGGTGTAGAGCTGTTAATCTGATTTGCAGAAACATCTTTTCGTGTTGCAGCCCCTGCCTCTTCTTCTAAAATTTCTTTTCCTTCTTCAATATAACTTCTTATAAACTCTCTTAGCTCAGAGGTGATATCATTCCATTCAGCGACATCGTATTTAGAAATAGAAACATAGTTTTGATCTAAAAATACTTCTTTAATAAAAGGAAAGTGAAATAAGGCTTTCGCTAACGGAGACTTAGAAGCCTCATCAATATTTTTAAATTCTATAGACTGTATAACCAATTTTTTATTGGCTATAAACTTCATCACTCTAGGATTAGGCGTACTTTCTGCATAGACCGTTGTTGGTGCTTTTTGAGGTTTTGTTGCTGGTTCTTTAAGTATCTGAACCCCTGAATTCAGGAGCTCTTCAAGCTGAATCCTTAATTCTTCCTGCACATCTTCCCAATCCACAATGTCAAATTTCTCTATCGCGACAAAATTTTGTGCTAAATAAACCGTTTTAACAAACGGAAGATGAAATAATTTTTGTGCTAAAGGTGATTTTGAAGCTTCATCAATATTCTTAAACTCATAGCTTTGATGGTTCACTAAAAACCGATCTGCCTCAAATTTTACAATAGATTTATTAGCTGTTGGCTTTATTTCTATAAGGTAATTACTCATAATCACAAATTTTAGACAAAAATACTAAAAGAAATACAATGAAATGAATATATTTACGGCTTATATTGAGAAAGGAAGTTTTAACAAAGCCCTTGAAAAGTACTGTTTTCTATGGTAATGGAGATGTTTTTGTTAAAGAAGTCATAAATATTTATGACTATAAATTTTTTACTTTTTCTCATTTTGTTTTAATTTGGCGAGATAATACCCTAATAAAATATGAAATCTATCAAAACCTACTTGTTTTTGGCAATTATTACCCTACCATTTTTGTCCCAAGCCCAAGAACGTGGAATCCCTATTTATTCAGATTATTTAACTGATAACCTTTATCTAGTACACCCCTCTATGGCTGGTGCAGGTATTAGAAGTAAAATTCGCCTTACTGGAAGAAGACAATGGTTTGATGTCGACGATGCTCCCTCTCTAGAGACTTTAAGTTTAAATGGACGAGTAGGAGAGAATATTGGGATTGGTGGTATCTTATACAACGACAGTAATGGTCGTTTCTCTCAACAAGGAGTTTACGCAACTTTTGCTTATCATATTTTATTATCTAGAGACCGAGTAGATTTAAATCAATTATCTTTTGGTCTAAATGTGGGGGTTCTTCAAGAAAAATTAGATGAAAGTGATCTTATAGGGGGAACTAATCCTAATGACCCTATTATTTCTGGAGCAGAGCAACAGGATTCTTACTTTAATGTAGATTTTGGGATGTCTTACTACTTCTTAGAGTTCTATTCACACTTTACTGTAAAGAATTTAATTCCGCAGAAGCGAGATATTTTTTCAGAAGACTTTGAAACCGATAACCAAAGACAATATTTACTTTCTTTAGGATATGTTATTGCTCCTTATAATTCTAAATGGTCATATGAACCTTCAGTTCTTTTTCAAATGAAAGAAGAAACTTCAGAAGCAGCAATCGATGCTAACTTTAAAGTGTATAGAAGCTTTGATTTTGGGCAGTTATGGGGAGGTCTTTCGTATAGAAGGAGTCTGGATGGTGCCGAATATACCACTGATGGTCTAGCAAGTGTAGAAAGTCAAAAATTACAATACTTATCTCCGTTCTTAGGTATGAATTATAAGGATTTTATGTTTGCTTATACATACACGTATCAAGCAAATTCTGTAGTGTTAACTAACTCTGGTTTTCATCAAATTACATTAGGTTATACTTTTGGAAACAATAAAGAGCCATACCACTGTAATTGTCCTGCAATTAATTACTAAAAATCTAAGTAAGAAACTTCTAGTTTTTCACGCTGATCTTTGTTAACTAGATAATTCAGCACGTTGGGGTTTTGATTAGAATAAAATATAGAGGCTTTTTTAGGCCCGTTATAAAGCAGTTTTGCAGTTTGTAAAACTGTTTTTGTTTGTTTAGCCACGGCCTCTCCAGAGTCTATAATTCTCACTGGTGAAGGTAAGATTTCTTTAATTAAAGGGATTAAATAGGGATAGTGGCTACATCCCAACACCAAATAATCGATTCCTTTTACCAACATAGGTTGCAGCAATCTTACTAGTAAGTCTCTAGTTTGCTGGGAACCTAGTTTGCCTTTTTCTATAAGAGGAACCAAACCTTTTCCAATCACTTCAATCACTTCAATATCTTTAGTAAATAGCTCTGATGTTTTGGTGAATAGTTCACTCGTTAAAGTGCCCTGAGTGGCTAGAATCCCAATAACCTTCGTAGTACTTTGAAGCGCTGCTGGCTTAATGGCGGGCTCTATCCCTATAATAGGAACTTTAAATGTGGACCTTAATTCTATAATGGCATTGGTAGTTGCCGTATTGCAGGCTACAACAATTATCTTTGCGCCACGGTCTAAAAGAAACTGTGTGTTTTTAAACGACAAATCACGAATCTCCGACTTAGATTTAGCGCCGTAAGGAGCGTTCTTGCTATCTGCTAGATATATTACTTGTTCGTTTGGTAAAAGCTGTTGTACAGCTTTAAAAATAGAAGTGCCGCCAACGCCAGAGTCAAACATTCCAATAGGAGAAGATTTTGTTATGATTTTCATATAGGAGTAAAAATAAAAAAGCGTTTCTAATTTAGAAACGCTTTTTAAGTATTTTATGAAAAAAGATAAGATTAGATTCCCAACTCTTTCTTTACATCGCTTGCTAAATCATAACCATCTGCTAATAAAACACCACCGGCTCCAGTAGTTGAGTCTAATACGTAATCATAACCTTTAGCTCTTGCTACTTTTTGAATAGCAGTTCTTGCTTTTTCATAAACAGGTCTTAATAATTCTGTTTCTTTCTTTTGCAATTCTTGTTGAGCATTTTTCTGAAACTGAACAATCTTCTCCTGCGTAGATTGTAATTCTCTAGCTCTTGAAGCGTTTTCTTCTTCAGTTTTTGAAGTTGCTTCTGCTTGGTAACGTTGATTCTTGTTTTGAGCTTCCTTTAATAAATCTTCAATGTCTGCGGTATATGTTTTTTCTAACTTTTCTAATTGTGACATAGCAGATTGGTATGCGGGCATAGACTCTATAAGTTCTTGTGTGCCTACATGGGCAACTTTAGAACTTTGAGCATTGGTAAACGCAATTGCACCTAACATAAATGATGCGGCTATTAAAACGGTTTTAAATTGTTTCATCTTTTTTAAATTAATTGTTTATTACTTAATTGATATTTGTTATTAATTATTTCTTGCTTTTTCTATACTATCTCTTCTTCGGTTTCTGTCTTCAAGTAACTTTCTTCTTCTTTCATCGTATTCTGCTTGTCTTGCAGCTCTAGCAGAATCTCTTTTTCTTTGGCGGTCCTCAAGTAAAGCTTCCCTTTCGTTTACTTTAATTTGTCTCTCCCGGTCTCTTTTAGCTTCTTCTGCAGCATCTTTTTTGGCTCCTTCTACAGATTTGTATTGATCGTCTTTATCTACTGCCACTTCATTAGCTCTATTTTCATTATCTGTTTTCCTTGAAGTTCGTTCAATCATAGATAATACTTGGTCGCTAATGTCGTGTCTGTTTGCAGAAAATAACATTAAAGCTTCCGCGGAATTTTCAAAAATAAAATCATACTCTCGTTTTTTTCCGATTTCTTGTACTGCATTAAAAACTTGATCTTGCACCGGTTGAACCAATTGTCTCTTTTGAACTAGCAAATCTCCTTGGGCTCCAAATCTTTCATTTTGATACTCCTGTACTTTCTTCTCTTCAAAAGAAATTTCTTCCTCCCTTTCTTCAATAAGCTCCTTGGTTAATAAAGCTCTTTCATTTTCTAGATTCTGCTTCATGTCATCTACTTCCGTCATCATCAATTCGATTTCGGACTTCCATTTTTGGACTTTAGTATCTAATTGTTGATTGGCTTGTTGATATTCAGGAATACTTTTTAAAATATAATCCATATCAATGTAAGCAATCTTGATTCCTCGTTGGGCATTCATTTGAAAGCCGAATGCTACAGTCATAATAAGAAGTAAAATATTTTTTTTCATCATCTCAAGTTCATATTAGAAAATATCGTGCCAATTTAGAATTGTTGCCCAATAATAAAATGAGGCTCCCAACCGCTAGGTCCATTATTGGTGCCCGGGATAGGATCAAATCCATAACCAAAATCAATACCAAGAAGTCCAAAGGCAGGCATAAATATACGTAATCCTACACCAGCAGACCTGCTTAATTGAAAAGGGTTAAAATCTTTAAAGCCATCATAACTTGCTCCCCCTTCAACAAAAGCTAAGGTGTAAATCGAAGCGGAAGGTTTTAAAGTAATCGGGTATCTTAACTCTAGAGAATATTTATTGTAAATAGTAGCTCCATCATTTCTAGATAAATTAGAATCATTTCCTCTATCTCTAGGGATTAAAGATTGGTTAGGATAACCTCTAAGAGCAATATTTTCTCTTCCGTCAAGGCTATATCCTCCTAAACCATCTCCTCCTAAGTAGAACCTCTCAAAAGGAGGGATTCCACGTTCATTGTCATAAGCTCCTAAGAATCCATATTCAGTGGAAGCTTTAAGTACTAATTTACCAATTAATTTATTATACCAAGTCCCATTAAATTTAACTTTATAATACTCCAGCAATTTAAACCGCTCTTGATCTATTTTAGCAACATCTGCTTCTCCGTTAGTTTGATACTTAGGATCGTTTCCTAACTCCCCATAATCTACTCCATTCCAAGCAGAATATGGCGGAGTGAATTTTGCTGTAAGGCTAAATTTAGATCCTCCCATAGGGAAAACTGGGTTGGTGTAGGTGTTGTCTCTACTTATTCCTAATGTAAGTGCAAGGTTGTTGGCATATCCATCAGGGAATGTAAATAAACCAATATTATAATTTTTTAAGTTATAGTGTTGAAAACTTAATGCTGCAGAAGCGGTAAAGTAATCATCTGGAATGGTTAATCTTTTTGCCAAACCAATAGAACCTCCTGTGATTAAGAATCTTCTGTTTCTATCAGCTTCTCTTTCAAAGGCATCGTAAAAATATTGAACAGTGTGAGAGAAAGAAGTCGTTAAACGAATGGGTTTTTTACCTCCTAGCCAAGGCTCTGAGAATGACAAGCTATAAGTTTGATAGAAACTTGCCGCTTGCGCTCTTAAAGATAAAGTTTGTCCGTCTCCCATTGGTAATGGTTTGTAAGCATCTTTATCTAAAATCCCTTTTAAGGAGAAGTTGTTAAAAGAAAGACCTAAGGTTCCTACAAAACCTCCACCTCCGTATCCTCCTTGGAGTTCTACTTGGCTGGCACCGCTTTCTACTACTTTATAATCTAGATCTACTGTAGCATCTGCAGGGTTCACCTTAAAGTCTGGTGAAAGTTGCTCTGCATCAAAAAATCCAGTTGCACCTAGTTCTCTTACGGTTCTAACTACATCTTGTTTGCTGTATTTTTGACCTGGTCTTGTTCTTATGTTTCTGTAAATAACGTGGTCATTTGTCTTATCATTTCCAGTCACACTAATTCTATCAAAGTAAGCGATTTTGCCTTCTCTAACGCGAATTTCAAAATCGATAGTGTCGTTGTATATTTTTGTTTCTACAGGGCTAATTTGCGCAAATAAATATCCGTTGTTTTGGTATAGGTTGGTTAGATCTTGGGCGTCAGGCTGAGTTTCATCGCTAATTTTCTTCTCTAGTAAAGTTCCGTTATATACGTCACCTTTAGAGATTCCTAAAACATTTCTAAGATGATTGTCAGAATATACACTATTTCCTAAAAAACTAATGTCTCCAAAATAGTATTTTTCACCTTCTTCCAAGTTGATGGTAAGCTCAACATCTTTCTCATTTAATTTAATCATCGTGTCAGAAACGATTCTCGCATCTCGATAACCTTTAGACTTGTATTTATCTACGATTTTTTCTTTACTTAAGTCATATTCATCTTGAATATACTTAGATCTTTTCCAGAATCTGAAAAAGTTTTTTTGCTTCGTTTTCATTTGGCGACGAACTTTAGCGTCGGTAAAGACTTCGTTGCCATTAATATTAATGTTGGCTACTTTTACTTTTTCTCCCCGATCTATTCTTAAGATCATATCTACTTGCTCGGCTTCAGAAACATTGGCGGTATCTTTTACCGTATTGGTTCTAATGTCAACACTTGCATTAAGATAACCATCTAAAGCATAGGTGTTTTTAATAGTATTTCGGGTGGTGGTGATTAAGTTTTCAGTCACCTTAGAACCTGCTTTTAAATCATTCTCCTTAATAATCTTAGCTCTTTTCTTTTTCTTTTTAAGACCAACAATTTCTACCTCATTAAGTTCTGGCACTTCTACGATTTCTAATTCTAAATCGGCTACATTACCTTCTACGTTGGTGACGTATAGGTTAATGTCGCTAAATAGACCTAAATCCCAAAGTTTTTTAATGATATTACTTATTCTGTCTCCAGGAATAAAGATTTCCTCTCCAGATTTAAGTCCCATAAAAGCAATTACTGTTTGCTCATTGTAGTTTTGACTACCTACAACACTAATTTCGCCAACGGTATATTTTTTACCATTAGCAATAGCTATATCTTGAGCCTGAATAGGGTTAAATGCGAATACGCAAATTATTAAAAGTAATAGTTTCTTTAACATCAATATATTAATTGATTTGTTCACTGGTTTTTCCAAATCTTCGTTCTCTGTTTTGATAATTTAGTATTGCTTCTAATAAGTCTTCTTTGCGGAAATCTGGCCACAGTACTTCTGTAAAGTAGAGTTCCGCGTAAGCGATTTGCCACAACAAGAAATTGCTAATGCGTTGTTCCCCACTAGTTCTGATTAATAAATCTACATCGGGTAGATTATGGGTGTATAAATGCTGCTGAACAACATTTTCATCGATTTGCGTAACGTCAATTTCTTGGTTTGAAACCTTCTCGCTTATTTTTTTGATCACACTTAAAAGTTCTTCTCTAGAACCGTAGCTTAGTGCCAGCGTTAAGGTCATTAAATTATTGTTGGAAGTTTTTTCAATTACTTCTTCTAATTCTTTTCTTGCTTTCTTGGGCAGGTTATCTAAACAACCAATAGCATTAAGCTTTATATTATTGTCCATTAAAGTCTTAATTTCTTTCTTAAGGGAAGAAACCAATAACTTCATAAGGGTTTTTACTTCTAATTTTGGACGGTTCCAATTTTCTGTAGAGAACGCAAAGAGCGTTAGATTTTTAATACCTAGTTCTGCACAAGACTCTACGGTTTCACGTACGGCAACAGTTCCTTTTTCATGACCTACAGCGCGTAAAAAGCCTTGTTTTTTCGCCCACCTACCATTACCATCCATAATAATGGAGATATGCTTAGGTAACTGGTCTTTATTTAGTTTTTCTTTCAAATTCATTAAAAAACGCAATAACAAGGTTTTCGGCCAAAGGTATAGGTTAAGGTTATACCTACAAACATATACCAGTCATTTGTGTTGGGATTACCAAATGAGGGATAGGCGTCACCACCATCAAATTCTTCTGGATTACTTCCGTCAAGGTTATCTGTAAACGTATAACGGGCGCCCGCTTCGAGCCCTAAAACCCAATTGGTGTTGAGTGTTCCTTTTACTCCTAAAACCATAGGAATGGCTGCTGTTATTTTATTGTCGCCAGGAACAATACGATTTTTTCTATTAATGTATTGATCTTCTGTGAAAATCCCTGTTAATCCTGTATAAAGATAGGGGGTGAACTGGGGTTGAAGATTGTGGAGATTCCATTCCCAAAACGTGTATTCGATTCCTAAAGAGGCTTCAGTAAGTTCATTTTTAAAAGAATATCCTCTTTCTTGTCTCCTGTTTTCGCTCGCATTTTTATCATCTGCTTCTAGAGTAGTATGAAGTATAGAAAGTCTAAAAGAATGTCTTTTGCTTCTATTCCATTTAAAGATACCTCCTGCCACTAAGCTTTTTGGAGCTATGTAGTTGGTAGATCCTACGTCACCAATGTAGTTAGCGCCTCCAATGTAAGGGCCAATTTCATAGGTTTGAGA
Source organism: Mesonia profundi (assembly GCF_031085155.1). Lineage (GTDB taxonomy): Bacteria > Bacteroidota > Bacteroidia > Flavobacteriales > Flavobacteriaceae > Mesonia > Mesonia profundi. The sequence continues at coordinate 72,469 of NZ_JAVHUL010000010.1, forward strand.
ATGTATATTTTTAACACACATAAATATGGTTATCACAGCAATTAAATACTTCATAGATTTTCAAAAGTTTGCAAATATATGAATTAAGTTTTCTCTAACTTAATTTATATGATTTTTGTACCTCTATGATTAACAAATTATACTCGCTTTTATTGTTTTAGTTTCTTTTATCTTCTCCCCAAAGTAATTTTTGCCTTAGGGTTTTGATAAAACTATCTTCATTTAGTAGAACCAAACCTATAGTAAAGGGCGCCTTCTTAATGGTAATTGTAGTGTCGTTATCAAGACTTGTTAATCTGGAGTCTAGAGAAACCAAAAACATATTTTCCCTTCCGGTTACTTTTAGAGTTAACTCCGTGTCGTCTGGAATCATTAAAGGTCTTGCATTTAAATTATGAGGGGCAATAGGTGTAATGGCTAAAGCATTGGTTTCGGGATCTATAATAGGTCCGCCACAACTTAGAGAATACCCTGTAGAGCCTGTGGGAGTAGAGACTATGAGTCCGTCTGCCCAATACGCATTTAGGTATTTTCCGTTAAGCCATGTTTCAATGGTAATCATCGAAGTCGTATTTTTTCTACTAATCGCAACCTCATTTAAAGCAAAGTTCATATCTGAAAGACCTTCGTTTTCTGGCGATGTTGCAATGGTGATCAATGCTCTTTTAGAAATGGAGTATTTTTTTTCTTTTAATGCCAACACCATGGCTTTGATATTTTCTTTTTGAATGGTAGCTAAAAAACCTAATCTTCCTGTATTAATCCCTACAATAGGAATGTCTAGGTCTCGTACATAGTTGATACTCTTTAAGATAGTCCCGTCTCCGCCAATGCTAAAAAATAATTGGTAAGACCTATCGAGTTTAGTGAAGGTGGCAAAATTGTTGTATTGTTTGTCAATGCTGCTATTCTCATTAATGATAGTGAGAAAATTTTCTTCGATCTCTATTTCTATATCTTGTGATTCTAGAGCGTCTAAAAGCTCTTGGATATACTGACCAGAATTTTTATGATAAAATTGTCCGTAAATTGCTACTTTCATATATTCAGGTATTTGTCTAGATAGTCAGACCTTTCTTGTAAATTTTTCGTGTATGCGTCTTCTTCATGGGAGCTTAAAATAGTGTACCCATAGCGTCTTAAGGTTTGAATGAGGTCATTTATTCCCGCAAGATTTACTTTGATGGTGATTTCGGCTACATCGTTTTCAATTTTGCTCACAAAAGCACCCAATAGTTTATTATTGGAAGATTCCACAATCTGACTAATCTCACTAAAAGAGTATTCCGTAAAGTTTTTTCCTACCACCAAAATTGCACCATTTTCTTTTAAGAATGGAGTGTCGTTAAAAAAGGACATAATGTCTCCTAATTCTACATAGCCAAGATACTTGTTAGATTCCTGATCTAACACCGGAATAAGATTCGCGTTATTGACACTAAAATTCTTTAAAATATCCAACCAATTGTCTGTATTTCGAACAAAAAATCGCTCTAAAGCATACTGGTAATCTTTTAGCGTTTTATCGTTTTCAAAGCACCTTAAGTCATTTTCACTGATAGAACCTATAAAAATCCCGTCTTTTTCTACCGGAACATGAGTGTACGTAAGTTCATTAAAAAGCTTTTTCAAACTTGCTATGGACTGATTTACAGACTGTATCTCTATATCATTAATAATATAATTGGACAATAGCATATACTGCGTGTTTTTTACTGCAAATTAATTAAATTATACCACATGAAAGAATGACAACTTTGTATTTTTGTAAAGCAAAAGATAAATCTATGACAAAGCTAAGTGTAAATATTAATAAAATCGCCACCTTAAGAAATGCTCGTGGCGGAAATATGCCCAATGTGGTAAAGGCAGCTCAAGACATTGAGGGTTATGGCGGACAAGGAATTACGGTTCATCCAAGACCAGATGAACGACACATTACCTACCAAGATGTGAGCGATTTACAGCCTATCGTAAAGACCGAATTTAATATAGAGGGCAATCCCGTACCTAAATTTATAGATTTGGTGCTTCAAAACAAACCGACTCAAGTCACGTTGGTGCCAGATTCTGTAGATGCGATTACCTCTAATGCAGGTTGGGATACAGTGAGACACAAAGATTTTTTAAAGGAGGTGATTACTGAATTTAAAAATAATGGCATTCGTACTTCTATTTTTGTAGATTCAAATTTAGAGATAATCAAACACACGGTAGCCACGGGCGCAGATAGAATAGAATTGTATACCGAAGATTTTGCTAGCGCGTATGAAAAAGGAGATGAAGATGCCATTAAGCCTTATATCGCTTGCGCGGAATTAGCCAACGAATTAGGACTTGGTATTAATGCCGGCCACGACTTGTCCTTACACAACATTGAATTTTTCAAAAAAAACATTCCGGGTTTACTGGAAGTATCTATAGGACATGCGCTTATCGCGGAATCTCTGTATGAAGGCTTAGAAGTAGTGATTAACAAATACCTAAAACGACTTCAGTAATATGAAATTATATTCAAAGATAATAGGTAAAGGAAAACCCTTTATCATTCTGCACGGTTTTTTAGGAATGGGTGATAACTGGAAAACCTTGGGGAAGGAGTTTTCAGAAAAAGGATTTGAAGTTCATCTGGTAGACCAAAGAAATCACGGCCGTAGTCCGCATACCGAAGATTTTAGCTACGAGTTGATGGCAAAAGATATCAAGGAGTATTGTGAAGATAAAAACTTAGAAGACATTGTGTTGCTGGGTCACTCTATGGGAGGAAAAACGGCGATGAAAGTTGCGACGAGCTATCCAGATTTGGTTCACAGCCTCATTGTGGTTGATATAGCGCCCAAATATTACGAGCCACACCACCAAGCTATTTTGGAGGGCTTAACCATGTTACAAAACGCAGACTTAGACTCTAGAGGTTTGGCCGATGAAAAGTTAGAAGAGTACATTCCAGAGTGGGGAGTGAGGCAGTTTTTGCTTAAAAACCTCTATTGGAAAGAAAAAGGAAAGCTAGCACTTCGAATGAATCTTGATGTTTTAAAAGAAAAAGTAGAAAGCGTAGGAAAAGCCTTGAATGAGGAAGATACTTTCGCAAAAGATACCTTATTTGTAAGTGGTGGCAATTCCAATTACATCCGTAAAGAAGACCGTGAGCTTATCAAGGCACATTTCCCTAAGAGCAATACGGTGACGATTAAAGGCGCGGGACATTGGGTGCACGCAGAGAAGTCAGATGATTTCTTTCAGATTGTTATGATATTTATTGATAAATTCTCATAAATTTACTATGCCTGCATAATATTTATCAAAAAGGCTTGGCTATATTCTATTTTATGTTAAATTTGATATAATGAATAACCTAATACATATTCTATGATTATGAAAAAATTACTTTTTTTTGCGGTCTTTTTGCTAGCTGCGAGTGTTACTTATGCAGGTGGTTACCGAATAAGTGCTCAAGGTCAGAGAGCTTTGGCTATGGGGCATACTGGAGTGGCAGTCGTGAACAGTGCAGAGTTGGCTTTCTTTAACCCTGCAGGATTAGTTTACTTAGAAAACGATTTAAATATTTCTGCTGGGGTCACTGGCGTGATGTCTAATGTGAAATGGCAAAATAGCAATACAGGGCAGTTCTCTGAAACAGATAACCCTATTGGAACTCCGTTTTACTTTTATGCTTCTTACCGGGTAACCGATTTTCTTTCTGTAGGATTAAGTGCTTATTCTCCTTTTGGAAGTGTGGTAGAATATCCAACCGACTGGGCGGGGTCTCATTTGGTAAATATAATTGATTTGCAGGCTATTTACATTCAGCCTTTAATTTCTATAAAAATATCAGATTACTTTAGTATTGGAGGGGGGCCTATTTTCGCTACAGGAGGGGTTAACTTTAACAGAAATGTAAATCGTACGCTTACAGATGAACAAGGAAATCGTTCTAATGTAGAAGTAGATGCTTCCAATATAACCAATTGGGGATGGTCTGCGAGTTGGATGTTTAATCCAACCGAAAACTTAAGAATTGGATTTAATTACCGTTCAGAAATTATTTTAGAGGCTGAAGATGGAGAAGCTGTTTTCTCTAACGTTCCTGATTCTGCATTATCACCAATTCAAAATGGAACAGTAGGTTTTGATGCTTCTTTACCCATGCCGGCAGAAATGTCTGTAGGTTTATCTTATGAGTTCTGTGATAAATGGTTGTTTGCTTTTGATTATAACAGAGCCTATTGGGAAGCATATAAAGATTTAAATATTGATTTTGCACCAGATGATGTGCCAGATTCTTCTAATCCAAGAAACTACAAAAACGCTTCTACGTATAGATTTGGATTGCAATATGAAGCATTAGATCAATTGACGTTAAGAGCCGGTTACTACTTGGATGAATCCCCAGTTAGAGAAGGTTACTTCGCTCCAGAGACCCCAAGAAATGATTCTCAGGGTTTTACGGGAGGTCTTTCTTACCAAATAAGTAAAAGGTTTGCTTTAGATGTATCTGTTACTTATTTAAGATTTAAAGAAGTAGACGCTTCCTATGATTATTATATGGAAGATGGAACAAATGTACCTTTTGGAGGAACCTATAAGAGCAACGCTTTTTTAGGAGGTTTAGGAGTAACTTTTAATTTATAATAGAGATGAATATGAGAAAATATATAAAATATGCTGCAATTTTGGCTTTAGGTCTTGTTGCTTGTGAGCCCGAGTTTGACGAGTCTGTTGAAGACGATCAGGTCTATAGTCAAGGAGATGCAAGTTTTGAAAATTATGTGGCGGTAGGAAATTCCCTTACCGCAGGTTATGCAGATAATGCATTGTATATTCAAGGACAACAAAATTCGTTTCCAAATATTTTAGCACAGCAATTTAAGCGTGTGGGTGGAGGTGATTTTACACAGCCTTTAATGAATGATAACCTTGGCGGACTACTTTTAAACGGGAGTCCAATTTCTGGTAATCGTTTAACCTTATCGTTAGTAAATGGAATGCCTGCGCCAACACCAATTGGAGGGGCTCCAACCACAGAAATTACCAATACGCTTTCTGGATCTTTTAATAATATGGGAGTTCCTGGAGCAAAAAGCTATCACTTAATCGCTCCTGGTTATGGAAATGCGGCTGGAGTAGCAGCAGGAATGGCAAATCCTTATTTTGCACGTTTCCGTTCTTCAGAGAATGTAACAGTGATAGAAGATGCCATAGCGCAAAATCCAACGTTTTTTAGTTTATGGATTGGGAATAATGATGTATTAGGCTATGCAGCTGCAGGGGGAGCAGGAGTAAATCAGCAAGGAAACTTAGATCCCTCTACTTATGGCTCTACAGATATTACCGACGTAAATGTATTTGCTTCGGTTTACAGTCAAGAAGTAGACGCACTTGCAGCTTCAGCTGGAGGTGGAGTTTTATTAAATATTCCAAATGTGACTTCCACCCCTTACTTTAATACGGTTCCTTACAATCCATTAACTCCAGATTTATTAGGAGATCAAATTCCTACCTTAAATGCAACTTACGGGCAGTTAAACCAAGCTTTTGCATTTTTAGGAGTTCCGGAAAGAGCTATACAATTCTCTACAACAGGAGCGAGTGGAGTGGTGATTCATGATGAGTCTATAGCAGATCTTTCTGTACAATTAACGCAAACACTTATTGGAGGTGGCTTAGATCCACAAACGGCTACAATTTATGGAGCTCAATACGGGCAAGCAAGACAAGCCAATGCAAATGATTTTATGGTTTTAACTAGTTCTTCTGTGATTGGTACGGTAAATATGGACCGCGTAGCTGAATTAATGGGAGCTGGGGTGCCAGAGGAAACTGCTGGGCAATTGTCTGTAAATGGTGTTACTTACCCCATGCAAGATCAATATGTGTTACTTCCATCTGAACAAGAAGATGTAGCCACCGCAACTGCTGCTTTTAATCAGATTATTGAAGGGATGGCAGCTCAAAAGGGCTTAGCTTTTGTAGATGCTAATTCATTATTGGATAGAGTCGCTACGAGCGGAATTAACTATGATGGAGGTACTATTACCAGTGAGTTTGCTACAGGAGGAGCTTTTTCTCTTGACGGAATTCACCTAACCCCTAGAGGTTATGCCTTTATGGCGAACCAAATTATTAACTCTATTAATATGACGTATAACTCAACAATCCCTAACGTAAATATTGGAGATTACAGTGGCGGACCTGCTATTGGAGAGTAAGCCTATCGTTAATATTTTTAAAAAGGCATTCTACTTTAGGATGCCTTTCTTATTTTTATAAAAAAATCAACCTTATGAAACTTATACTTAAAATTCTTGTTACTGCTATTTTAGTAGTCGTCCTAGGTAAAATTTTACCAGGAGTAGAAATCATCAGTTATGGAACCGCTATTGTTGTTGCCGTGATCTTAGGACTGCTTAATTTAATTGTTAGGCCTATTTTAGTGCTGTTTACGCTTCCGGTGACTATTCTTACTTTGGGTTTATTTCTGCTAGTCATCAATGCCTTTATTATTTTATTGGTAGACAATTTAATAGGCGGCTTTGCTGTAGATGGTTTTTGGTGGGCACTTATCTTTAGTTTATGTCTTTCTATATTACAGTCTATTCTTAATTCGATGACCGAATAGCTTTCGTAAAATGATTATATTTTAATCTTATGAAAAGCACCTTCATTCTTTGGGGGTGCTTTCTTTATACTAGGGAATGATGCTAGCTCAACATCAAATGACGAATTCGATTACAAAATTATTTCCGTAAATTACATATAGAGCTATCAAGTTGATTAAAAACTTGGTTGGCAGGTAAATAAATTGTAATTTTGCACTCCAAAATTCAGAAGTTTTAAGCATGGAAATTACAAGAGAGAATATAGACGAGCTAAATGCTGTGATAAAGGTTGACATCAAAAAAGATGATTACAACCCAAAAGTAGAGAAGATTTTAAAGGATTACCGTAAAACGGCCAATATTCCTGGTTTTAGAAAAGGGCACGTGCCTATGGGAATGGTGAAAAAACAATACGGTCAAGCGGTATTGGTAGATGAGGTAAATAAATTATTGCAAGAATCTCTTAACAACTACATTACGGAAGAGAAATTAGAGGTCCTTGGAAATCCGTTACCAAAAGATCAAGAAAGTTTCGATTGGGAGCAAGATGATTATTCTTTTGAATTTGAATTGGGTCTTTCTCCAAAATTTGACGTGGACTTGAATACTAAAAAGCCTATTACGCAGTACCAAATTGTTGCTGATGAGGAGATGATTGATAATCAAATCAAAACCATTCAGAAGCAATACGGGAAATTAGTTGCTAAAGAAGAGGTAGAAGAAGGAGATGTTGTAGCCGGTACTTTTAAAAATGAAGAAGAAGGGATTGAAAATACCACCACGCTTCCTTTAGAGAAATTAAAAGGAAAAAGAAACTTAAACAAGTTTGTGGGAGCTAAAGTAGGAGATACCGTAAGCTTAAAAACGAAGAGTCTTTTTGAAGATGATCACAATCTTGTGGAGTTTTTAAAAGTAGAGCACGATAAAGCACATGAGTTAGATGTAGAGGTATCTTTTGAAATTACTGAAGTAAACCAACAAGAGCTTGCAGAATTAGATCAAGAGTTGTTTGATAAACTTTTTGGGGAAGGAAACGTGAAAACGGTGACCGAACTGAAAGAAAAAATAAAAGAAGACGCAGAGAATCAGTTTAAGCAACAAAGCGATCAGCAGTTGTTAAATGATATCACAGAGCGTTTAATTGAAACGACTTCTTTTAATCTTCCAGGAGATTTCTTACAAAAGTGGATTCAGGTAAGTGGTGAAAATCAACTTACGGCAGAAGAAGCTAAAGAAGAATACGAGAAGAGCGAAAAAGGATTGCGTTTTCAGTTAATTGAAGGCAAATTGGTTCAGGAAAATGATCTTCAGGTGAAATTTGAAGAAATCAAAGAAATCACTAGAGACCGTATCAAAATGCAAATGGCGCAATTTGGTCAGACAGATCCTTCAGAAAAAGATTTAGAGGATATTACGGCTAGAGTACTTTCTAACCAAGATGAGGTGAAGAAATTATCAGAGCAGGTAATGAATCAGAAACTATTAGATTTCTATAAAGAAAAAGCAAATCTGGATAAAAAGGAGATGACTTACGAAAATTTTGTTAAGGAAGTTTACAAGTAGTCTTTTATAGAATTAATACTTATATTTAAGGCGTTAAACCAATAGGGAATAACGCCTTTTTTAGTCAATAAAAATAAGGCTTTTTAAAAAGAGCTAAAAACAAAAAATAACTATGGATTTCGGAAAAGAATTTGAAAAATTTGCGACCAAAGACCAAGGGATCAATCCAAACTACTATTCTAAAATAGTAAGTAGTATGACACCTACAGGGATGACTCCAAATATTATAGAAGAAAGACAAATGAATGCGGTAGCCATGGATGTCTTTTCTAGATTGATGATGGATAGAATTATCTTTTTAGGAACAGGGATCAATGACCAGGTGGCGAATATCGTACAAGCGCAGTTGCTTTTTTTAGAAAGTACCGATGCTAATAAAGACATTCAAATTTACATTAACTCTCCAGGAGGAAGTGTATATGCTGGATTAGGAATTTATGACACCATGCAGTTTATAAAGCCAGATATCGCAACGATCTGTACAGGAATGGCAGCCTCTATGGGAGCGGTATTATTGTGTGCAGGCGCAGCAGGAAAACGAAGCGGATTACCGCACTCTAGAGTGATGATTCACCAGCCTTTAGGAGGCGTTCAAGGGCAAGCAAGTGACATTGAGATCACCGCAAGAGAGATTATTACCTTAAAAGAAGAATTGTATACCATCATATCAAAGCATAGTGGCCAGAAGTATGAAAAAGTACATGAAGATAGTGACCGTGATTATTGGATGAAAGCCGATAAAGCGAAAGAATACGGAATGATTGATGAGATTTTAACCAGAGGAGAAACTAAAGCATAAAGCATAGATATGGCGAAAGAAGAATTAGAATGTTCGTTTTGTGGAAGAAAAAAACCAGACACCAGCTTGCTTATTGCAGGATTGGATGCCCATATATGTGACCGCTGTATTGAGCAGGCACACGGGATTGTGGTAGAAGAATCGAAACAAGAAGGATCACTAGAGCTTTCTACAGAGTTTAAATTACGCAAGCCTAAATCCATCAAAAAATTTGTAGACGATTATGTAATTGGTCAAGAATATACTAAGAAAGTACTTTCTGTGGCGGTTTATAATCACTACAAGCGTTTATTGCAGCCTAAAGGTGAGGATGATATCGAAATCCAAAAAAGTAACATCATTATGGTGGGACAAACGGGAACCGGTAAAACCTTAATGGCAAAAACGATTGCAAGAATGCTTAACGTTCCTCTAGCGATTGTTGATGCTACGGTATTAACAGAAGCTGGTTATGTAGGAGAGGATGTAGAAAGTATTTTGACACGCTTATTGCAAGCGGCAGATTACAACTTAGAGAAAGCTGAGCAAGGAATTGTTTTTATCGATGAGATCGATAAGATTGCACGTAAAAGTGATAATCCTTCTATTACTAGAGATGTGAGTGGGGAAGGAGTTCAACAAGCTTTGTTAAAGTTGTTAGAGGGAACTACGGTAAACGTTCCGCCAAAAGGAGGAAGAAAACATCCAGATCAAAAATTCATTGAAGTAAATACAGAGAATATCTTATTTATTGCCGGTGGAGCTTTTGACGGGATTGAAAAAGCAATTACCAAGCGTCTTAATTTACAAGCGGTAGGGTATAGTGCTTCCAAATCTGAAGATACGATAGAGCAGGATAATATTTTAAAATATATCATTCCTAAAGATCTTAAAGACTTCGGATTGATTCCAGAAATTATTGGGAGACTTCCAGTATTGACGTATATGAATCCGCTTGACGAGGAAACACTTCGTGCTATTTTAACGGAACCTAAAAACTCCCTGATTAAACAATATACCAAGTTGTTTGAGATGGATGATATCGAGTTTAGCATTACTGATGGCGCTTTAGATTATATTGTAACCAAAGCGATAGAGTATAAGCTTGGAGCACGTGGATTGCGTTCGCTCTGTGAAGCCATCCTAACCGATGCGATGTTCGAAATGCCCGAAGGAAAAGAAAAAGAATTGAAAGTGACCAAGTCTTATGCGGAAAAAGCCTTAGACAAAAGCACCATTAAAAAGTTGAAAGCGGTGTCTTAAAAACACGTTTGAAACCCAATCAAAAAATAGCTTGTTCTTTCTAAAGAGCAAGCTATTTTTATTTGTGGTATACATTTTGTAAAATGAATTATACCAATTTAACTTTGTAATGTCGTACAGAAAACGAGTTTAAATGAGACATTACATTGTTAATAACAACTAATATTTAGCCTATGCGATTTCTTATTTTATTTTTAGCCAGCAGCACTTTCATGTTTGCTCAAGATCTAGAACCAAAACTTACCACTCAAAAAGCTACAGTGTACTTGGAGAAAGCCCAATTAGAGGGGAGTAGTCGGTTTAATTTGACGCAAGGCAGATCAAAGGTTGTTTTTAAAAATTTATCATCGATGGTCGATGTGAATAGTATTCAGGTAAAAGGCCTAGAGGGAATTACGATGCACGGAATTAGTTTTCGACAAAATTACTTAGAGAATAAAACGGCGAGTGTAGAGGTGAAAAATCTTGAAACTAGCTTAGCTGATTTGCAACGCAACAAGGCGAGTTTAGAATACGAAGCGGAAGGTTTTAAGAACGCACTTAATTTACTGCTCGTCAATCAGAAGGTGAATAATGAAAAGCAAAACCTTAACGTTGCACAATTAGATGCTTACGCCAAGTATTATAAGACCCAAACAAAAAGTTTAAAAACCCAGCAATATGATTTGGGTGTAGAAATAGAAGAATTACGCCAAAAGATTAATCAACTCCACCAGAGTTTAGCGCAATATAAAGCCGATCTAAGAAAACCTACCGGAGAGCTTGTTTTAGATTTGGAAACCGGAAGCACACAAACCGCCAATTTGACGATTACTTATGTGGTGAATAATGCTGGCTGGTATCCAGGTTATGAAATAAGAGCGCAATCTACGGGAGCCGATCTTCATGTGGCCTATAAAGCTTTTGTATATCAGTCTAGCGGTCAAGATTGGGAAAATGTAGAACTAAGTCTTTCTACAGGAGATCCTAGTGTGAGCGGTACAAAACCTACGGTGAACTCTTTATATCTAAATTTTATCCAAAATAATCGTGGTTATGATGCCGTTAAAAATAGAGTCGCTAGTCAAGCATTAGAAGAGGTAGCGATGGCTCCGGCTAATGACGCCATGCTTGAGGAGAAATCGCAAGAACCGCTTATGGTGAAACAAGAAGCACTTACTCAAGTATTGTTTCATCTAGCGAAACCCTACAGTATTAAATCTTCTCAAGAAGCACAAACCGTATTGATAGATAAGTTTAATATTCCTGCAACTTATGAACATTTTACAGCGCCATTAATTCAGGAAAAAGTATACTTAACAGCCCTTGTTAAAGATTGGGAGCAGTATGATATGCTTCCTGGAGAAGCCAGTGTTTATTTTGCAGGAAGTTATGCCGGTAAAATTCTTTTAGATCCTCGAGTGACCGAAGAGAAATTGGCCATTTCTTTGGGAGTAGATCCTGCGGTACAAATAGAGCGCAAGCAAATTAACAGTAAGAAAGATAAAAGCTTTTTTGGCAATACCATTAAAGTGAATAAGAGCTATGCGATTAACCTGCGTAACCAAAAGAAAACAGCGATACAATTAAAATTGGTAGATCGGATTCCTATTTCTCAAAATGCCGAAATTAAAGTAGAAGATGTGAATCAGAGTGCCAAAGAATACAACAAACAAACCGGTTTACTCACGTGGGAGTTTAACCTAAAAGCCAATACTAATGTGACTAAAGAATTTTCTTATACCATCAAATATCCAAAAGGAAAACAAATTAATTTGAATTAGATTTTCTTTACGGATTTGATTCAGCAAAAAAATAAATCTTACTACACCCGGTTTTTCTATTCAGAAAGATCGGGTTTTTTGATGGATACTTCTAAAATAGTACCGTCCACACAGGCGAGTACGGTTTTCATCGAACTCAGTTTAAAATTATCTTTTATGCGTAAGTAGAATAAAAAAAACGGATAGGTTTTGAGCCTATCCGTTTTATATAAATTATGGGGTGAATGTATTACATCATTCCTGGCATTCCGCCACCCATTCCTTGTGGCATTCCACCACCAGCATTATCTTCTGGAATATCGATTAAAGCACACTCTGTAGTTAGAATCATTCCTGCCACAGAAGCCGCATTTTGTAAAGCGATACGCGCTACTTTTTTAGGATCAATAATTCCTGCTTTCAGCATATCTACATAGGTTTCAGACTTCGCATCGTATCCAAAGTTTTTCTTACCTTCTAATACTTTATTGATGACTACAGAACCTTCTCCTCCTGCATTTTCAACAATCGTTCTTAGCGGAGATTCAATAGCACGAGCAACAATTTGTACTCCTGTAGTTTCATCTAAGCTCTCTGTAGTTAAGTTTGCTAAAACAGCGATGGCTCTTACAAAAGCAACACCTCCACCAGCAACAATACCTTCTTCTACAGCAGCTCTTGTTGCGTGTAAAGCATCATCTACACGGTCTTTTTTCTCTTTCATTTCAACTTCAGAAGCAGCTCCTACATACAATACAGCAACCCCACCAGCTAATTTAGCCAAGCGTTCTTGTAGTTTTTCTTTATCGTAATCTGAAGTAGTGCTTTCAATCTGCGCTTTGATTTGATTCACACGAGCTTTGATATCATCATTTTGACCTGCCCCATTTACAATGGTGGTATTGTCTTTATCAATGCTTACTTTTTCTGCAGTTCCTAATTGTTCTAGAGTTGCATTTTCTAAGGTAAAACCTCTTTCTTCAGAAATTACAGTACCTCCAGTAATGATAGCGATATCTTCTAACATCGCTTTTCTACGATCTCCAAAACCTGGTGCTTTTACCGCAGCAATTTTTAAAGAACCTCTTAATTTATTCACTACTAAGGTAGCTAAAGCTTCTCCGTCTACATCTTCAGCAATAATCAATAAAGGCTTGCCAGATTGAGCTACAGGCTCTAGAATTGGCATTAAATCTTTCATCGTAGAGATTTTCTTGTCAAAAATCAAGATGTAAGGATTGTCCAAATCGGTAGTCATTTTTTCGCTATTGGTCACAAAATACGGAGAAAGAAATCCTCTGTCAAATTGCATTCCTTCCACTACATCTACGTAAGTTTCAGTTCCTTTAGCTTCCTCTACGGTAATCACACCTTCTTTTCCTACTTTTCCAAAAGCTTCGGCGATTAACTCCCCAATAAGCTCATCGTTGTTCGCAGAAATAGCCGCTACTTGCTTAATTTGTGCAGAAGAACTTCCTACTTCTTTAGTTTGCTTTTCTAACTCTTCGGTAACGGCAGCAACGGCTTTGTCAATCCCCTTTTTTAAATCCATTGGGTTGGCGCCAGCTGCTACGTTTTTAAGTCCTTCCTTAACGATAGCTTGTGCTAATACGGTAGCTGTAGTAGTACCATCACCAGCAAGATCGTTGGTTTTTGAAGCTACTTCTTTAACCATTTGAGCTCCCATATTCTCTAAAGGATCTTCTAGCTCAATTTCTTTTGCTACAGAAACTCCATCTTTGGTAACTACAGGGGCTCCAAAAGATTTACTTATAATTACATTACGACCTCTTGGTCCTAAAGTTACTTTTACTGCATTTGCTAAAGCATCTACGCCGCGTTTAATCCCGTCGCGAGCTTCAATATCAAATTTTATATTTTTTGCCATTTTGTATTTTTTTGTCGAAACCTAGGTTTCGAATAATTAGAATTAAATTTTAAAGGTGAGGAAGCTTATAAAATCCCTAAGATTTCATCTTCTCTCATAATTAAATAATCTTTTCCGTCTAACTTCAGTTCGGTGCCAGAGAATTTTCCGTAAAGAACAGCATCTCCTGTTTTTACCGTCATATCGTGCTCTTTGGTACCCTTACCAACAGCGATTACTTTTCCTTGTTGTGGCTTTTCTTTGGCAGAATCAGGAATGTAAAGACCAGATGCCGTTTTAGTTTCAGCAGCAGCAGGCTCTATGACAACTCTATCTGCTAGAGGTTTAAATTTTAATCCCATTTTTTTTATATTTTAGTTAAAAAATTGTTTTCGTAGTTGTGAGGTAACAGACTAAAATTATGCCAAGTGGGTTTCTTCTGTCAAAGCCAAAAAAAAATGCCATCTTGTCACAAGACAGATGGCATTTTTAAGGGATAAAATATAGTTTCTATTCTCTAATTCCTCCTTCGTCATTATTGGCAGGAGCATCAGTTGAATTATTCGCAGGAACCGTAGTTTGGGTATCGTCATTTATAATTCTAGACTCTCCCAATCCATTTCCGTCCATAATCGCTAAATTGGACAATAAGATGAGCACTAAAAGTACGGTAGCTAACGTCCAGGTACTCTTGTCTAAGAAATTGGTGGTGTTTTGAGCGCCTCCTATTTGGGCTCCACCTCCGCCTCCAAAAGAAGAAGATAAACCTCCGCCTTTAGGATTCTGAACCATAATAACGACTACAAGCAAAAATGCTACGATAACGATTAAAACTAAAAATATTGTAAATGTATTCATGATGATTTGTTTTCTTGTAATTTTTCGATTGCCCGAATCTTGTCTGCAAATAAACCACTTTTTTCGGGATTTTTCAAAATTAATATTTTAAATGCTTGAATTGCTTTGGAATAATTTTTCTGTTCTAAGTAAACTCTTGCTAAAGTTTCGGTCATTAAGCTCGTGTCTGCGGGTTCTGAGCTTATTTGCGCTGCTCTGGATGGCGCTTCTTTTGACGGGACAATTTTTGGTTTCTTTTCTATAAATTTATCAATTAACCTAAATCTGTCGTCAGATGCTGAAGAAGAGGTCTCTTTTTCGTTCACCGGTTTGGCCGATGTAAGTTGTAACCATTGGCTAAAAGAATGCTTTTCTTTGGGAGTAAACGCTAAGGGTTTGCCTTGTTCTAAGACATCTTCTTCTAGCTTTTCTTCCTTTACGGAAGAGATTTTTTGAAATAATTCTGGATCCAACACCCGATTGGCTTCCGTCAAGTTCATTTCTAGATTTTCTTCTCTTTGGTCTTCTAGCTGGATTCTATATTTTATTTTTTCTGAAACTTCCTGTTGGTCAAAGGCCTCTGAAGTGATGTAATCAAAAAGCACTTCTCTATTGGTAGTGTATGCAGCCGTTTTTTTAAGCGCGGGATTGTAATTAAAACTATGGTGTTGTTTTAAAGCTTTTAACTGAATCGCTCTAGCCGATTGAAAATAGGGAAACTGCTCTAGCAAAAGATGATAGTCTCTAAGCTTGCTTTCTGGTAAAAGCGAGTTTTCTTCTAATTGTGAGATGTATTCTTCTTTTGTCATATCAAATTACCAGTCGGTTAACGAGGCATTAAAAACATCTTGGTTGATTCTTAAGTAAATTTCTTCTAAAGCGGTATCTAAAGTACCTCCCATTAATTGCTGATTGGCAGGATAGTCATAATAAAATGAAAAACTTCGTTCAAAATCCTTTTCTGGATCTTTATTATTGAAAAAACGCACATTAATAGCCATGGTCAACCGGTTTTGTGCGGCCGTATTTTGGCTGGTAGAAGTCATAGGTGCAATATAATACTGCGTAATTTCTCCTTCATAAATCAAATCTGCGCCTTCATTGCTTAAACTTAAACTGGTTTGACTATTGATAAAATCTTGCAGTTGATTGGTGAAAATTCTATCAATTCCTGGTTCTACTAAGCTTGCGTTATTTTGAAAAAAGTTAACCTGAAAGGTTTTTGCATCGCCAATATCTGCTCCAGAAAGGGAGTAAATACCACAACTAGAAAGCAGTAAGACAACACTTGCTAAAAAACCAACTTTAATCCTCCCAGAGGCTTTAATTCCCCAAAGTTTACCTCGTTTTTTAAGACTTTTTTCTGAAGCACATCTTTTAGACTTGCTCTGAGTGTCTAGATTTTCTTTTGACATAAGTTGTTTTTTACAAATCGTATTGCTTAATTTTTCGATATAAGGTACGTTCACTAATGCCCAATTCATCTGCGGCAGCTTTTCGTTTACCGCTGTGACGCTCTAGAGATTTTTTAATGAGCTCCAATTCTTTATCTTGTAATGAAAGCGTTTCTTCTTCTTGGATCTCTTCCGCGAAAGCATATTTATCTTCTTGGGGAGAAGGATTACTTTTTTCGGGAATTTGAAGCACTTCCATTTGTTCTTCTAACTCTTCTTCGTATTGTTCTTGCTCTTCAGAATCGCCATAAATTTTCTGAATCAGGCTTTCATTATCATTTTTAACCTCGTCATTGTTTCCATTACGCATCAATTCCAGCGTAAGCTTCTTCAAATCATTAAGGTCGCTTTTCATATCAAAAAGCACTTTATAAAGAATTTCGCGCTCATTGCTGAAGTCACTTTCCTTCTTTTTATCATTAATGACCGCGGGGAGATTAGAACCTTGGTTGGGTAAATAGGAATGTAAGGTCTCTGAAGTAATCATTCTTTCTTGCTCCAATACCGAAACCTGCTCGGCCACATTTCTCAACTGTCTAATATTCCCAGCCCAACGGTATTTTAAAAGCATTTTTACGCCTTCTTCATCTAATTTTATAGCGGGCATTTTATACTTTAAAGCAAAATCTGAAGCAAATTTTCTAAACAATAAATGAATATCATCTTTACGCTCCCTAAGCGGCGGAAGGTTAATCTCTACCGTGCTTAAACGGTAATATAAGTCTTCTCTAAACTTCTCTTTTTTGATGGCTTCAAACATTTCTACATTGGTGGCTGCTACAATGCGCACATTGGTTTTTTGCACCTTAGAAGAACCTACTTTAATAAACTCTCCGTTTTCTAAAACACGTAACAAACGAACCTGTGTGGTAAGCGGCAATTCCCCAACTTCATCTAAAAAGATAGTTCCGCCATCGGCTACTTCAAAATAACCGCTACGGTTTTGTGTGGCGCCCGTAAAGGCTCCTTTCTCGTGACCAAAAAGTTCACTGTCTATGGTTCCTTCGGGAATAGCACCGCAGTTTACCGCGATGTATTTTCCGTGTTTTCTATGCGATAAAGAATGTATAATTTTAGGAATACTTTCTTTTCCTACACCGCTTTCCCCAGTAACCAGTACAGAAATATCTGTAGGAGCTACTTGAATGGCCTTTTCTATGGCGCGATTAAGAGCCTGGTCATTTCCTATAATGCCAAAGCGTTGTTTTGTTGCTTGAACAGATTCCATAAATTAGTTATTATCTGAATATCCTACTGGGGTTCCTATTAATGTAGCACTTGTACAATCTTCTACTTTCACCATCACAAAATCGCCTACTTTATAATTTTCTTTAGGGAAAACGATGGTCGTATTTTGCGTATTTCTTCCACTCCAGTGTAAATCAGATTTTTTAGATTCTTTTTCTATAAGTACTTCTTCTGTTTTTCCTAAATGCTGTTGTGTGCTGAGTGCTGCAAGTTCTCGTTGTAAGCTAATGATTTCTGCCAAACGACGTTGCTTGGTTTCTTTAGAGACATCATCTTCTAATTTTCTTCCTGCCATAGTTCCTGGACGTTCAGAATACGCGTACATAAACCCAAAGGCATATTTCACTCTTCTCATTAACGAAAGTGTATCTTGGTGATCTTCCTCGGTTTCGGTAGGGAAGCCTGCAATCATATCTTGGGAGATAGAACACTCGGGAAGTATTCTTCTAATATTATCAATCAATTCAAAATATTGCTCTCTGGTATGCAAACGGTTCATGGCTTTTAACACCCGATTGCTTCCACTTTGTACGGGAAGATGAATCGATTTACATATATTCTTATGTCGGGCCATGGTTTCAATCACATCTAAGGTCATATCCTGCGGATTGGAGGTAGAAAACCGAATTCGCATTTTAGGATGTGCTTTGGCAACGGTTTCTAGCAAAGCCGAAAAATGTACCGCCGTTGCTTTTTGCATCTCGGTGGCTTTTTCAAAATCTTTTTTGAGTCCGCCGCCATACCATAAATAACTATCTACATTTTGTCCTAGCAAAGTGATTTCTTTAAATCCCTTATTCGCTAAATCTTGTACTTCTTCTAAAATACTTTGCGGATCTCTGCTTCGTTCTCTTCCGCGGGTAAACGGAACTACACAAAAGGTACACATATTATCGCAACCCCGAGTGATAGACACATAAGCCGAAACTCCGTTAGACTGTAGTCTTACCGGAGAAATATCTCCGTAAGTTTCTTCTTTAGAAAGGATCACGTTTACCGCACTTCTTCCTTCTTCCACTTCTTTTATAAGGTTGGGAAGGTCTTTATAGGCATCTGGACCTACGACCAAATCGACAATTTTTTCTTCGTCTAAAAACTTCTCTTTTAAGCGCTCGGCCATACAGCCTAAAACGCCCACTTTCATTTTGGGATTGATTTTCTTTACCGCATTGTATTTCTCTAAACGCTTACGTACCGTTTGTTCGGCTTTATCGCGAATAGAACAGGTGTTGACCAAAACCAAATCTGCTTCTTCCAATTTTTGAGTAGTGTTAAAACCCTCTTTGGTAAGAATGGAAGCTACGACTTCACTGTCGCTAAAATTCATTTGGCAACCGTAACTTTCTATAAATAGTTTTTTAGTATTGGTTTCTTTCCCTTCTAAAACGAGGGAATTACCTTGGCTGCTTTCGTCCATAACCTTCTCCATAATCTATTGTAGTCCTAAAATTGAAAAAGCAAAGATACAATGAAAAGCAAAATCTGACAAACTGACAGACTAAGATTTTAAAACTTCTTTTTTTCTTTACGGAAGAGATGCTAGGACAAAAGCATGAGGTGTAAAAGCTTCATGATAATAGTAAAAATTTCTTGCTGGTTAGGGCAGGGTTGAGCTATAAAGAAGACTACGAACCAATAAAGCAAAAGATAGGGGTTGATTCAATATTTATGACTAAACCTTAAAATGAGTAAGACTTGCTTTACTATAACTTGTTCAAAAAAAGCAATTTAATTTTTTTAATCTTTTAAGATGCAACCTTTTAGCAATTGTAGTATCTTTAAAATAAACTATCTCGTCATGAAAAAAATAACTCTTTTTGTATTTTGTATGCTTTCTCTTGTTGCTTGTGATAAAGATGATGCAAATCAATCAGAACTTCGTGAAGTGAAAGTAGCTGTACCAGAAACCATGCCGTTGGCAGAATTTCGTGCTTTGGTAAATGTAGAAGAACCCGCAGCTATAGAAGAGTCCGGGAAAATCTATACCTACCAAAACCTTATTTTTATAAACGACAATTTAAAAGGAGTTCATGTCATAGATAATTCTAATCCTGAAAATCCAGTAAAAAAAGCTTTTATTCGTATTCCGCAAAATACAGATGTAGCGGTTAAAGATGATTTACTTTACGCTAATAGCGGAATAGATTTAGTGGTTTTCGATATTTCAGATATCAATAATATCCAGTTGCAAAACACTATAGAAAACCCGTTGTGCATTATGATTTAAAAGAAAAAAGTTGTTCATCTTACTGATAATCAGTAACTTGTTTTAGCTATAAA
>NZ_JAVHUL010000011.1 GCF_031085155.1 Mesonia profundi
TTAGCTCACAGGCATAAAAAACGTTACGGCATCAGCAGGGTGTGTCGTATACTCGGATGTGCTCGCTCTTTATTTTAATTTTTGAACTAAACCTCTAAAAACATGCTCTATTCGATAAGATAATCATTATTTTTGATGTGGCTTTAGGGGTATTCTATAAAGAATTGAGACACACCCTTTGAACCTGATTCGGTTAACACCGGCGTAGGGAAAAGTTGAAATAATATTTCTTCATATTTTAAAGGAATCATCCTTCAGCCATTTATACTAAAACCCATAAATGATGAAAGAAAACCTTTGGAAAAATATTACCCAACTTAAAGAAATAACTCCTCTTGTACATAGCATTACCAATTATGTGGTGATGAACAATACTGCCAATGCCTTACTCGCCGCAGGAGCTTCACCTATTATGGCGCATGCGCAACCAGAAATGGAAGATATGCTAACTATTTGCCAAGCCCTAGTGATTAATATAGGTACGCTAGATGAATATTGGGTAACTTCTATGAAAAAAGCCGCACAACAGGCCAACAAGCTCAATAAACCTTGGATATTAGACCCTGTGGGAGCAGGAGCAACACTTTATCGTGATAAGGTGCTATCTGAATTACTTCACTTAAAACCAAGTATTATTCGTGGAAATGCTTCAGAAATTATCGCATTGGCAAAACATAATACTAGCCCAACAAAAGGAGTAGATAGTTCTGCAGAAAGTAATGAAGCTATTGCTGCCGCCCAATTTTTAGTAAAAGAATATCATGCAACAGTTTGTATTTCTGGAGCTACAGATATAATTCTAAATGATAAAAAAGAAATTCATCTCCTTAACGGAAATGAATTGATGTCAAAAATTACCGGAATGGGTTGTACCGCAACCGCTTTAGTAGCTGCTTTTGCTGCCATTATTAAAGATAAAGCCGAAGCCGCAACCTCTGCCATGGCTCTTTTGGGTGTTGTGGGAGAAATCGCCTCAAAAGAAAGTCAGGGACCGGGAAGTTTACAACTAAATATCTTGGATAAACTTTACGATATTACTGAAACAGAATTTACTTCCACCCTCAAACTAAAAGTAAAACGTGATTAATCCTTTTCCATATAAACTGTATTTGGTGATTACTGAAGAAGCCTGTTTGCATGATCATTTTTTAAAGGTAGCTGAACAAGCGGTAAAAGGCGGAGTGGATTTGGTTCAGCTTCGGGAAAAAGAAACTTCCACAACAGCATTCCAGCAGAAAGCTTTTCAACTAAAAGAAATTTTAGATCGCTATAATGTTCCACTAATTATTAATGACAACCTAGAAGTAGCCAAAAAAGTTGAAGCATTTGGTGTTCACGTAGGAAGATCAGACCTCCCCCCTACTCAAATCTTACAAAAATGGAAAAATATCAATTGCTTAGGGTATTCTATTGAGTATGAAAATCAATTGTACACAAAGGAAACTGAAGCCGCAGATTATTTAGGTATAAGTCCGGTTTTTAAAACCCCTACCAAAACAGATACCATTACCGAATGGGGATTATCGGGAGTTCGCCACATACGTTCTATAACTCAAAAACCCTTGGTTGCTATTGGGCTAATGAAGGTAGAAAACGCACAAAAAGTCATTAAAGCTGGAGCTAATTGTCTTGCGGTAGTTTCAGCAATTTGTGCTTCTAAAAACCCAGCAAAAGCTGCAGAACAACTAAGAAACGAAATAGAAAAAGTATGATTCAAAAAAAATATAGGTATCCATCGGTTTTAACCATTGCTGGTTTTGATGGTAGCGGAGGCGCCGGCATTCAAGCAGATATAAAAACCATCTCTGCTTTAGGCTGTTACGCCACTTCTGTACTTACGGCTTTACCCATACAAAATACAACTGGGGTAAAATCTATTTTTAGCATTCCTGAAGAAATTGTAGAAAAGCAATTACAAACTATTTTAGAAGATATTTTTCCCGATGCCGTAAAAATAGGTATGGTGCATACCCCTAAATTAGTTGAAATTATGGTAGGAAAATTAAAAGAATTTCCGCCATTAGCTATTGTTTTTGATCCTGTAATGGTTGCTACCAGTGGTCATCAATTAATTGAAAACAATACGATACAAACCATTATTAAACAATTATTTCCTTTAGCAGATGTGATTACACCTAATTTAGATGAAGCTGAAATTCTGGCTGGCATGAACATTGAAACTGTGAAAGAAATGAAAATTGCAGGAAAAAAAATTATGCAACTCGGTTGTAAATCTGTACTTCTAAAAGGCGGACATTTAAAAACTAAACAACTTACTTCCCTTTATTTTTTACCTGACGGAAGTATAGAAAGTTTTGAATTCCCAAAATACGAGACCAATAATACACACGGTTCGGGTTGTACACTTTCTTCGGCAATCGCTTCTTATTTAGCGCAAGGAAAATCATTACTGGAAGCTGTAAGCTTAGGACAAAAATATATTCATCAGGCTATTTTCCAAGGAAAAGATGTATCTATAGGAAATGGCAACGGACCGGTAAATCACTTTTTTAACCCTCAAAAACTTATTAAAAATGAAATGGACCGATAAAACATGGAAAAACATAGAGCCTATCTATCAAAAAATCATTGAAATGCCTTTTATTGAAGAACTTTAAAACGGCACGCTTCCGCTAGAAAAATTTCAATTCTACATGGGACGAGATTCCTTTTATTTAGAAAATTTTGCGAGAAGTTTGGCATTAATTCGGGCAAGAGCAAAAGGCATTCATCATGCCTTAGATTTTATTCGTTTTGCAGAAGGCGCTATTGTAGCAGAAAAAGCTTTACATGATTCCTACTTTCAAGAATTTGGTTTAAAAAATCGTGGACATATTGAACCCACAACACATCATTACATCAATTTCCTTGAAAGTACTTCTGCCTTAGATCAGGTTGAAGTAGCGATGGCAGCCGTTTTACCTTGCTTTTGGATTTATAAAGAAGTAGGCGATTATATTTATAAAAATCAGTTAACTGAAGAAAATCCTTACCAAAAATGAATTGATACCTACGCTGGAGAAGAGTTTGAAGTATTGGTAACTAGAGCCAAAACCATCTGTAATGAAGTAGATAGAAACTGTACAAAGCAGCAACAAGAAAGAATGACGCAAACCTTTATTGAAGCTAGTAAACTAGAGTTTATGTTTTGGGACGGTGCCTACCAACTTAAAACTTGGGAGGTTTAAAAGAAGTTTCCGTCATTCTGAATTCATTTTCAGTATCTTATACTTTTTAATTTGTAAATCATAAAAAGCACTTGATCAAATTCAGACTGTCGGAACTATTCTTCTTAGAGCACCTCTGCCTTTCCTTTATTATTTATTTATTTTATCGGCGATTTCTAATGTTCTCTTAACCTGAAATGAAATGGCTTGTCGTTGTTTTCCATTGAGATTGCTTCCCCCCACAATACTAAAACCATAAGGATTACCTCCTGTTTCAAAAATCACAGGATCGGCATACCCTGGAGCTGCAATAATTGCTCCCCAGTGCATCATTGTTTTGTAAAGTGAAAGTAAAGTACCTTCCTGTCCGCCATGCAGGTTGGCAGCACTTGTCATTCCACTTACAACTTTATTGACTAATTTACCGTTTTGCCAAAGCCCACCAGTGGCATCGATTAAACTCTTAACTTGTGAAGGAGCATCTCCATAACGAGTAGGAAAGCTAAAAATAATAGCATCTGCCCAATCGAGGTCATCTACCGTTGCGGTTGTTATTTCTTTGGTTTCTTTATAATGATTGTACCATTCTTCATTTTCTTTAATCACTTTTTCGGGTACGGTTTCTTCTACTCTTCGAAAACGAATTTTTTCAACACCTACATCTTTCGCCGCAGTTTCTGCTTCCTTTGCTAATTGATAATTGGTTCCTGTAGAGCTATAATATATAATAGCTAATTTTAGATTTTTCATAGTTTATTTTCTTTCAAAATACTATAAAACTATGGTTTTAAAAGAAAAACAACCTTTAAAACTTTTATAAAAAATCATTATTGTCTTGCAAAGAAAAAAGATTGCTTCGTTTTTAGAGTCAAAAATCAAGACTTAAGGTTAAGTATTTAACAAACAACATTCACATAAAAATGTGATTGTAACTTTATTTTTTTTCAAGAAAAGTCTTAAAAAACAATTCTGCGTGCTGGCTAGCAATTATTCTTCTAAGCCTTATATACAGCAAAATAGATTTAAAAATCTTATTACAAATAAACTTAAAACCTTTCTTTCCTCATTTCTTACTTAATTTGTACTTTTAGAAAAAAGTTTACATCATGAAAATATACACCAAAACAGGAGATAAAGGCAGCACGGCTTTATTTGGGGGAACTCGCGTTCCTAAACACCACATTCGCATTGAAAGTTACGGTACGATAGATGAGCTTAATGCTTACATCGGTCTTATAAAAGACCAAGAAATAGACGAAGCATTAAAAAACGATTTAAAGAAAATACAAAATAATCTCTTTACGCTTGGCGCGGAATTAGCCACAGATCCTAAAAAAGCACAATTTAAAAATGGAAAAGAACGCCTGAACATCGTGAAAGTCAAAGAAGCTGAAATTCAGTTTTTAGAGGATCAAATAGATGCGATGAATCAAGACCTGCCGCAGATGACAAATTTTATTCTTCCAGGCGGACATACAACGGTGTCATATTGTCACATTGCGCGTTGTGTTTGCCGTAGAGCCGAACGTTTAGCTGCCGCTTTAAATGAAGTAGAGCCATTTGAAGCCTACATTCTACAATATATCAACCGTCTATCTGACTACCTCTTTGTGCTGGCACGAAAGTTGTCTAAAGACCTACAAGTAGAAGAAATAAAGTGGATTCCTACAAAAGAAAATTGATCCATTCGAGTTGTTGATGTAACATCAAAAACATAAGTTCTTAATATTAATGTTGAAATAATAGATTTTTTTCTTGTCATTTACAATTAAAAATTTATTTTTGCAAAAAACTAAACACAGTATCAGATGTATTGGACATTAGAATTAGCATCCTATTTAAGTGATGCTCCCTGGCCGGCAACTAAAGATGAGTTAATCGATTATGCAATTAGAACAGGTGCTCCACTAGAAGTAGTAGAGAACTTGCAGTCTATTGAAGATGAAGGAGATTCTTACGATTCTATCGAAGAAATTTGGCCAGATTACCCTACAGACGAAGATTATCTTTGGAATGAAGATGAATATTAAATAACACGCAAAAATATCAATAAAAAAGTCTCTTTTAGAGGCTTTTTTTTTGCGTAACTTTGAAACATAAATAAATAAAAAACAACTTATGAGTTTTTTAGACTCCGTATTAAAAGTATTTGTTGGTGACAAGTCGAAAAAAGACGTAAATGCCATGCAACCTACCGTCAATCAAATTAAAGCTTTAGAAGCTGAATTCGAGAAATTATCTATTGACGAATTGAGGGCAAAAACCACTAGTTTTAAGCAAAAGATTGCCGATGCTACCAAAAGCATCCATAAAGAAATAACCACCTTAAAGGAAGAAGCAGAAGCTTCTACCGATATTACCCGAAAAGAAGACATCTACGCTCAAATAGATGCCTTAGAGCAAAAAGAGCTCG
Organism: Mesonia profundi; assembly: GCF_031085155.1. Classification (GTDB taxonomy): domain Bacteria; phylum Bacteroidota; class Bacteroidia; order Flavobacteriales; family Flavobacteriaceae; genus Mesonia; species Mesonia profundi. The sequence continues at coordinate 5,581 of NZ_JAVHUL010000011.1, forward strand.
AAGCTTCAGAGGCTATTTTAAACGACATTCTTCCCGAAGCTTTTGCTACCGTTAAAGAAACGGCCAAAAGATTTTTCCATAACGAAACCTTAGAAGTTACGGCAAGCGAATATGACCGTGAACTTTCTGCCACCAAAGAATATGTCAGCTTAAAAGAAGATAAAGCACTTTGGGCAAACACTTGGGATGCTGCAGGAAAACAAGTGAAGTGGGATATGATTCACTACGACGTACAGCTTATTGGTGGAATTGCGATGCATCAAGGTAAAATTGCCGAGATGCACACCGGAGAAGGAAAAACCTTAGTGGCAACGCTTCCTATGTACTTAAATGCGTTAACTGGCAGAGGAGTGCATTTGGTGACGGTAAACGATTACTTAGCCAAACGTGATAGCGCGTGGATGGCTCCTATATTTCAATTTCATGGCCTTACGGTAGATTGTATAGATTACCACAGACCTAATTCTGCTGCAAGAAGAGCGGCTTATAATGCAGACATTACTTACGGTACCAACAACGAATTTGGTTTTGATTACCTAAGAGATAATATGAGTCACGCTCCAAACGATTTGGTGCAACGCCCACATAACTACGCCATCGTTGATGAGGTCGATTCAGTTTTGATTGATGATGCGCGTACCCCTTTAATTATTTCTGGACCGGTTCCCAAAGGAGATGTACACGAATTTGATGCCTTAAAGCCTCAAATTTCTAAAATTGTAGAAGTACAGCGTAAATATCTAGTAGGTGTTTTGGCCGAAGCTAAAAAACTAATCGCTGCAGGAGATACCAAAGAAGGAGGATTCTTATTGTTACGCGTTTACCGCGGATTGCCTAAAAACAAAGCTTTAATCAAGTTTTTAAGTGAGGACGGAATCAAACAACTGCTTCAGAAGACAGAAAATCATTACATGCAAGATAACAATCGCGAAATGCCTAAGGTAGATGAGGATTTGTATTTTGTCATTGAAGAGAAAAATAATCAGATAGATCTTTCCGATAAAGGAGTTGAATTCCTTTCAGGAAAAGAAGATCCAGATTTCTTCGTAATGCCAGAAATTGGTATGGAAGTTTCTAAGATTGAAAACTTAAATCTTTCTAAGGAAGAAGAAGTAGAAAAGAAAGAAGAACTCTTCCGCGATTACAGCGTAAAAAGTGAACGTATCCACACGCTTAGACAATTATTAAAAGCTTACACCCTATTCGAAAACAATACCGAATATGTGGTGATGGAAAACAAAGTGAAAATTGTAGATGAGCAAACCGGTCGTATTATGGATGGGCGTCGTTATAGTGACGGACTACACCAAGCGATTGAAGCAAAAGAAAATGTAAAGATTGAAGATGCTACGCAAACTTTTGCTACCGTAACCCTTCAAAACTACTTTAGAATGTACCACAAGTTATCTGGAATGACAGGTACAGCGGTTACAGAAGCAGGAGAATTCTGGGAGATTTATGAATTGGATGTCGTAGAGATTCCTACCAACCGTCCTATTGCTAGATTTGATAGAGAAGATTTAGTTTACAAAACTAAACGGGAGAAATACAACGCCGTTATTGAAGAAGTAACTAAACTTTCTCAAGCAGGCAGGCCCGTATTAATTGGTACTACCTCGGTAGAGATTTCTGAATTATTAAGTAGAATGCTTAAGATAAGAAATGTACCTCACAACGTATTAAATGCGAAATTACACAAGAAAGAAGCCGATATTGTGGAAGAGGCCGGTAAATCTGGTATTGTAACCATTGCCACCAATATGGCAGGTCGTGGTACCGATATTAAGTTGAGTAACGAAGTGAAAAAAGCCGGTGGGTTAGCGATTATTGGTACAGAGCGTCACGATTCTAGACGTGTAGATAGACAGTTAAGAGGTCGTGCTGGACGTCAAGGAGATCCAGGAAGTTCTCAGTTTTACGTTTCTTTAGAAGACAATTTAATGCGTCTTTTTGGAAGTGAGCGTATCGCTAAGTTAATGGATAGAATGGGACTTGAGGAAGGAGAAGTGATTCAACACGGGATGATTTCTAAATCTATAGAACGTGCCCAAAAGAAAGTAGAGGAGAATAACTTTGGCGTTCGTAAGCGTTTACTGGAGTATGATGATGTGATGAACGCACAACGTGAGGTGATTTACAAACGTCGTTATCACGCTTTATTTGGCGAGCGTCTTCGGGTGGATTTGGCCAATATGATTTACGATATTTCGGAATCGATTACGGAAAGCAATAAAAATGCAGCCGACTTTAAGAATTTTGAGTTTGAATTGATTCGTTACTTCTCTATGGATTCTCCTGTAGATGAAAAAGAGTTTGAAAAAACAAAAATTCAGGAGTTAGCCGGAAAAGTATACAAAGCTGCTTACGCTAATTATGAAGAGCGTATGAAGCGAAATGCCGAATTGGCTTTTCCTGTAATTAAGCAAGTGTACGAACAGCAAGGAAACAAGTTTGAACGGATAGGAGTTCCTTTCTCTGACGGACAAAAAACGCTTCAGGTAGCCACCAACCTAGAAAAAGCCTACGAAACTGAAGGTAGACAGTTGGTGAGTGACTTTGAGAAGAATATTACCTTAGCCATTATTGATGATGCTTGGAAAACGCATTTAAGAAAAATGGATGAGTTAAAGCAAAGTGTTCAATTGGCGGTACACGAACAAAAAGATCCTTTATTGATTTATAAATTTGAGGCTTTTGAATTGTTTAAAGGCATGCTTGATGAAGTCAACAAAGAGGTAATTTCGTTCTTATTTAAAGGAGAAATTCCTCAACAAGAAACACAAATTCAAGAAGCTGCAGATGCAAAGCCAAAAGAGAACTTAGAAACCAGTAAGGAGGATATTCCTAATATGGATGAAAGAGCTGCACAAAATCGTTCTGCAGGAGAACAGGCTAGCCAAAAGCAACCAGTCACCGAAACCATCGTTAGAGAACAACCTAAAATTGGTAGAAACGATAAAGTGACGATTAAAAATGTGATGTCTGGCGAAAGCAAGTCTTTAAAATACAAGCAAGCCATTCCTCTACTGGAAAAAGGAGAGTGGGTACTTACTGATCATTAATTTTTGTAATGATATAAATCTTTAAAAAATCCCAATTGATACGATTGGGGTTTTTTATTTACTTTTAACTTTTAATTCAATCGCTAGCATGAAAAATTTTAAAACTGAAATCAAGTGGGCGCTCATCTTTAGCTTTACCACTTTATTTTGGATGTATTTGGAAAAAAATATAGGTCTGCACGACAAGTACATTGCCAAACAAGCTATTTACACCAACCTCATTGCCATTCCTTATATCATTCTTTTTTACCTAGCGATTAAAGAAAAAAAACATGAGTATTTTAAAGGCGTGATGACCTGGCAGCAAGGTTTGGTTTCTGGTGGGATTATGTCGGTGCTCATTGCCATTCTAGCGCCTTTAGTCCAGTACATTGTCTCTAAGTCGGTTACGCCCCAGTATTTTGAGAACATCATTTCGTATACGGTAGAATCGGGGACGATGAGTCAAGAATCTGCACAGGCTTATTTCAGTCTTAAATCTTATATGATTCAATCTGTTTTTGGATCTCTAGCCATGGGAGTAGTTACCTCAGCTATTGTCTCGCTTTTCCTAAAAACACCGACTAAGAAGAAAAAGTAAAGTCAAACGATTTTTAATAACAAATTAGGATCTGGGCAATTGTGTTGATAAAATTCTAAATCTTTAAGGGCGCAAACGCCGGGATAATCTCCGCTATTGCCCTGTAAGTCTCTAATGATTTGAAAGTGTAAATGAGGTGCATAATCTCCGTTTACTTCGGCGTCATCCAAATATCCAAGCCTTTCTCCTGCTTGTAATTCGCAGTTGATTTTAATTCCGTCAAGGGAATTAAGACTCAAATGCCCGTACAGGGTATAAAAGATTTGATCTTTCAACTGGTGTTCTACCATAATTGTGGGACCATAATCGCCATGATTTATATTGTTTTGATAACTATGTATTTTTCCGTTTAACGGAAGTAAAATCGCCGTATTTTCAGGACACCAAATATCCAATCCTAAATGAATATTTCTGGGGTTTTCTTTATCAGATGTAAAATAAGGACTTCGGTTATATAAATTTCGCTTTTCTAAATAACCGCCAAAAGCCACTTTCTTCTTGTGCGTATGCAAGTAGGAATCAATATAGCTTTGAAAAAATTGTGAAGACGAAGTAGCTATAGTATGAAGGTCTTTTTGCTGAAGAGACAAGTCTACCGCCATATAATCCTCTACAGAAACATCATCTACCAAACGCGTTAAGCCTGGAGTAAGTGAATACAAATACCTTTTAAGATTCATAAATTAATTTTCTTTAAAAATAAAAATAGTTTTACCTGATGGGGTAAAACTATTTTTAAAAAGAACCTCCACTACACCTCTTAGCAGAAAGGATCCTAATACCAGTTTAACACACTGGGAGGTTCTCTATTTAATAATCAAGTCACTAAACTTGGCGTTAATCATAATGTTACTGTCGGTGTTTCTAGATTTATAATAGCCGTTAATCAACTGATTTCCGTAGCTATCCATTTTCTTGGTGGTTAAATTCTTCGGAATTTTAATAGCACTTCTAGACCCATTATAGGTGAAGTTAAAGGAAGATTTAGGCAAGCTCAATACCAAGTCGCTATTTTCTAGACTAATATCTAATTGTTCAAAATCATCACTCACCTCTTTAATCGTTAGCTCTCCAAATGAACCAGAAATAATTCCTATCTTTTCTATCTCTCCAATATTGACATCGCTGCCTTTTGAGGAAAGTTGAATGCTCTTCGCTTTACGGATTTGACTATTCTTCACATAACTCATTTGCAAATTTCCATGCTCCCAATAATCCATTTGTAGAGGCGAATAAGCAATATTTAAAAAATTGTTTTCTCCTAGGATACTGGCCGCTTTAAAATCTGCATAAGAAACGGAAGCCTTTAAACTTGTTACATCGTCTTGAAGATCTACTTTTCCATAACGCACATCCATACGCAAAGTAGCATCTTTTGGCATTTTCACTACAATTATTTTTCTGATGCTTTTATTATCACCCGCAGGCTCTGCAGGTTTCACATTACTGCTAGAGTAAGTAATCAGCGTTGATTTTCCTCCATTGGGATGCATCACTATTTCCTTTTTATAATTTCCTCCATTGGCATCAAACTGCTGTGCCCAAGCTTCCATTTTGGCTCCATATTGCTCCCCCCATTGTTCCATTTCTTTTCCAAACTGCTCTCCCCATTTTTCAACGGATACCCCTTGGGTTTTTTCGAAGTTCTTCATACGAGATTCTAGCTGTTTTGACCATACTTCGGCATTTTTCTCAAAGCCTTTTCCCCACTTTTCCATCGCTTGTTCAAAATCTTTCCCAAAGCTTTTCTCTATTTGAGCTTCATACTTTTCAATATAATCTTCTCCTTCTTTTTGATAAGCTTCATAGTCAAATTTTAAACCACTCATACTTTCATAAAAACGGGCAGGTAATTTTACGTCTCCCATTTTCTCTAACATAGGACCTACCAAACTCACCATTAGTGGTTCTATCAATTCGCTATTCATCGCCCTTAAACTGGCCATAGGAACCGACTGTGAAACATTTCTTAATCCCGGTACAAAATTAGACCTACCTCCTCTTGAAATGATAGAGACGCCATTGCTATTCCCTAAGACTTGTATCTTCCAGTCTTTAGCTATTTGTTCTACTTCTTCTTTAGAAAGCTCATCGGCTTCTACATAAGCTTCTACAGCAATGGAGTTTCTATTCCAAGTTTCAATCACCACCTGCGTGTGTTTGGTATCTAATTTTACGCTAGGTTGATTCTCTACTTTGTAGGTCTCAGAGAGTTTATCCACTTTTTCTTGTGCATAAGCACCAGCTCCTAAGAACAGCAAACCCAGCGTTCCTAAGATAATTTTTATCGTATAGTTCATCATTGCTTTTTTTAAATTTTCACTCCCTGGATGTTCTCCTGCGAAGCTTGCTTAATCTCTCCCAGCTTACTTTTAAGCTTAGATAAAAGTCCTAACCTTAACTCTAGGTTATTGACAAGAGAATTCACAGCAGCTTCATTTACTCCTGTTTCGTCCATCTCTTCATTGAGTCGCGTGTACTCCTTATCCAATTCTTCTAGCTGCAGCATAAAAGAATCTATAAGCTCTTTATTATCATTGGTTATGGTTAACTGCGCCAATTCGGCGTTGATATTACCCAAATAATAATCTTCTATTTTCTTGAATTGTGGAGAGACATCGCTTAAATAAACCGGACTCACCTCCAAACTTTCTGTAGAAGCATTGGTAATCATAGGTACCTCTGGTCTCGTATTGATTGCCTGGTTTTTCAAAAAGAAACTTGTCGCCAATACCACTACCAAAACCGCGGCAATTTTCATCCATAAATAAGAGTTACTTTTCTTCTCTTCTGGGATTTCTTCTGCTAACCGACTTAAAAATCTACTTTCATGCCCATTCGACAAACTAGGTCTTTGGGCAGCATATTTTTCTTGATTCATCAATTCTCTAAGATCCTGTGCCATGATATAAATGCTTTAACTTTTGTTGTAATTTTTTCTTGCCTCGGTGTACTAATGTTCTGGAGGAAACCGAAGTAATTCCCAATATTTCTGAAATCTCGTCATGATCATAACCTTCAATTAAAAAGAGCATCATTGCGTACTTATACCGTTCTGGCAGTTCTTCAATTTCACTTTTGACTTGATCGATGGTGATTTCATCATTAATATTCCAATTGTTATCTTCTTCAACCCTTCCCAAAGTTTGCTCATTAATAGCGATAACATTAAGTTTTTTCGCTTTAAGCATATCAATACTCTTATTGATGACAATGCGTTTAAGCCAAGCGCCAAAGGTCACCTCCCCTGTAAATTGATGAAGTTTTATAAAAGCTTGTATAAACGACTCCTGCATGGCTTCTTCGGCTTCAAAAGAATTTTTCAAAAACCTAAAAGCAACATAATACATAGCGTCACAATACTTATTATAGAGCTTCATTTGCGCCTTTCTGTCGTTTTGCCGACACGCTTCTATGAGATCAGTTTGTAACAAAATTTTCTGGTTAGTTGCTATTCATTTATAAAGACGAAAATTAATTCTTTTTGTTGCAACTTTGCTGAATAATTTTATCTTTAAACATTAATCGTGTCCGATTAAGATGTTAGACCGCGCCGCAATTAGTATTCGGCCAGAACTTTACGAACAATTTTACTGACTGATCTATCCAAACGTTTTACTGGGCGGACGCTTTTAGATGATAGAAGTTAGATTTGATTTCAATCCTATTGAAATCAGCAGCTTAATTTTTAAATTTTATCTTAAAATTATAAGACTCATGTTGAAAGTAACATGTAAATCTAAAAATGCATCGTTTCTGACTTCTATCATTAAGAAAACTGACACTTTTAAAACCTAAATCCAACACTAATAGTTAAAAATAAAAAATGCCAAAGAAGTTTAGATTTACCGTTACGATTTTAATTTTTTTGATCTTGGGAGGAACCATTGGTTTCTATGTCCTGAAAGACCAAACGAAATCTCTTAGTCCCGAAGAAACGATTAGCTATAGACACGATAACCTAAAAGTGACCGTGTTTTACAACCGTCCTTATAAAAAAGACCGACTTATTTTTGGGAATCTTGTTCCCTTTGGAGAAGTATGGCGAACGGGAGCCAATGAAGCCACTACCTTTAAGGTGAATCAAGATATTATGGTGGATGGTTCTTTATTAGAAGCCGGAGAATATTCTCTATGGACCATTCCTAACGAGGATTCTTGGAAAGTAATTTTTAATAAAAAAATGTATGCTTGGGGAATTGATCTCACTAGCGAAAAAGCGGCTAGAGATCCAGAATACGATGCCTTAATCATTGAAGTGCCTACGCATGAAAAATTAAATAGCACCGAGCAGTTTACCATCTATTTTGATAGACAACAAGAAATGCACATGATGTTTTTAACTTGGGGGGAAACCTTTATTGCATTTCCATTTAAAAAAGCGAATTAAATATAGTCGTGAGTCTTATAAAAAAAGCCCAAAGTTATTCAACTTTGGGCTTTTTGGTACTTGCTTTATATGACTACTCGTCTAAAAGTAGGTTAAGCGTTACCGTAATATTATCTCGTGTAGCTCTAGAAAACGGACAAACTTCATGTGCTTTGTTTACCAAATCTTCCCCAGTTTCTACATCTACTCCGGGAATATAAGAATCTAAAATCACTGACAGTTGGAAGTTATCCTTTTCTGTTTTTCCTATACTTACAGAAGCTGTTACGCTAAAATCTCCCATATCAATTCCTTTCTTCTCTGCGATAGATTGTAAAGCACTACCATAACAAGCAGAATATGCCGATGCAAAAAATTGTTCTGGATTGGTTCCATCACCACCATCGCCTCCCATATCTTTTGGGACACTCAGGTTCATATCTATTTTTCCATCGTCGGTTTTAACGCTTCCAGAACGTCCTCCTTCAGCGGTTGCTTTTGCGGTATAAAAAGTTTTCATTTCGTTAGTTTTTTATCAATTAATTTATAATTTCAAGATAGAAAGGATTCGTTCGCTTTTCAAAAATGAATTCATAAATTTGTCCTAAATATTCTCCCTCATGGCCGCAGCTAAAAATAAATCCGCGTTAAGCGAAAATGAAAGTCCTTCAACTCCTAAAAGTATCGGCCAAAAAAGTGCCGCAAGAATTAAAGCTTTACGGAAGAAAAAACTGGATACCAACCAATTGCTTCAAGATATCCTTAACGGAAATAAAACCGCCCTTAGTAGAGGAATTACGTTGGTAGAAAGTAAAAATGTAAAACATAACCAAAACGTAAACATCCTAATTGAAGGTTGTTTGCCACACGCTAACCAATCGGTTAGAATAGGAATTACAGGCGTTCCCGGCGTAGGAAAAAGCACGTTCATTGAAGCTTTTGGGAATTATTTAATCAACGAACACGGAAAAAAAGTAGCGGTACTCGCCGTAGACCCTACCAGTAGCGTTTCTCACGGAAGCATTCTTGGAGACAAAACCCGTATGGAAGAATTGGTAAAACAAGAAAATGCATTTATAAGACCTACAGCCTCTGGCGATTCACTTGGTGGAGTGGCACAAAAAACAAGGGAATCTATCATTTTGTGCGAAGCTGCAGGTTTTGACACCATTCTCATAGAAACCGTAGGCGTGGGACAAAGTGAAACCATGGTCCACAGTATGACTGACTTTTTTTTATTACTGAAACTTGCAGGAGCCGGGGATGAATTGCAAGGGATAAAACGCGGTATTATGGAAATGGCCGATGCCATTGTCATCAATAAAGCCGACGGAGATAATAAACGTCCTGCAGAACGTGCCAAATCTGAATTTAGAAAAGCGCTCCACCTCTACCCTATTAAGAGCAACGATTGGAAACCTAAAGTTATGCTAAGCAGCGCTTTACATCAAAAAGGGATTTCTCGAATTTGGGAAATGATTGAAACTTATGTGACCTCTACCCAAGAAAACAAGTATTTCTTTCATAACCGGAAAGAGCAAAATAAGTTTTGGCTATTGCAAACCATTAACGAGCAATTAAAAAGTAATTTCTACAACCAACCCGAAATAAAAATAGCGCTACAACAACAACTCTTGGCGATAGAAAACAATGAAACCACGCCTTTTGAAGCGGCGAATTATTTATTAAAAAAAGCTAAGGAGTTATAGTTCTTGAAAGTAATCACTCCAGAAATAGTTTAAAAACTAACTTTAATCGGTTGGGTGTTATATTTTGAAATATTTCCTGTAGATCCATTTAAAAAGATGGTAAAATCCTAATCCTATTAAGGTTCCTATCAACATGCCTGTGAAAACATCACCAGGATAGTGCACGCCTACATATATACGGCTATAACTTACCACCAATGCCCAAATTATCAATAAAGGAAAAGCATATTTATAAAAGCGCTTTAATAAAAATCCCATAAAAATGGCTAAGGCTGTACTACTCGCGGCGTGGGCAGAAAAGTAGCCATAGCGTCCGCAACGAACCGCAATGTACCTCCCTTGTTCTATAAAATCTTCTTGGCAAGGTCTAGGCCGTTGAAACCCGTGCTTAAATACGTTGGCCAATTGGTCGGTACACGTAATCATAGCCGCTACCAATACCATGATCGTTAGCGTGGGTTTTACACCATAATTTCTATAGAGTAAAAAAAGTAAAAAAGCATATAAAGGTATGGAGGCAAATTTATTGGTGATAAATAACCAAAACCCATCCCAAGGAGAAGATCCTAAATTATTAAAAAATAGAAATAGTTCTTGATCCAGTTTTAATAACTCTTCCATAGCTATTAATCTTGGTAGCGTTCTACTTCGCGGTCATAAAACGCAGAAGCTTCTTCTATGAGCGTTTCTGCTTCACTTTCTAATTCTTCTTCGTCGTGCGCATCAAAATCTTCTAACCATTCTACCTCATCGTCTTGCAGGTTGATGATAAAACGGGGAAATTGAGTATGTACTACAAAAATAGCTTCGGGGTAATCGGTGTTATCTGCTAATAAATATTTTGGAAATTCCATTTAGGAGGTATATTTTAATGATTCGTTATTTTAATTTTTTTGTCTTAACAAAGTAATCTCTTCTTGAGAAGCGTAAATTAACCATTTGCCTTTCGAATATATATTAAGTTCGTAACTATTGAAACTCTAACTTATCTACATTTTTTTGATTAGAAGCTCCATTTTGCTATGGTAACATCTGAATCCAATGAAGTTTTTACGAGGCATAAAGGTAGTATTTCTATTGATAAAATAAGCATATAATCCTTCCGAGGGAATTATTTGTCTTTCTTTTCACCTTTCTCTGAATCTGTTACCAGAGGAAACAAATTAGTTTCAGCTTACTAAGAATTGTCTTTTTTTAAGTAAGTTCTGCATGGGCAATCATCTTTTTACTTAGATAAGCAAACCTAACATACAACATGATGGCGGAAGCAGATAAACCGGCTAGAAGACCAAGCCAAATCCCCATACTTCCCAAGGCTTCCGCTTTTCCTAAATAATAAGAAACCGGAAAACCAATAATCCAATACGAAATAAAACATATTATCGTAGGAATCCTAACGTCTTGCAATCCGCGTAAAGCGCCTAAAATAACCACTTGCAAACCATCACTAAGCTGAAATAATGCTGCCACAATCAACAGTTGGGAAGCTAAAAAGATCACTTCAGAATTATCTATATAAATGATGGGAAGTACATCTTTTAATAAAATAAACCCAACGGCAAAAACCGCTTCAATTAAGAAAACCAATAAAAAGGTAGAAATGGCGATTCTTCTAAGTTCTTTAAAATTACCCATTCCTTTTTGATTTCCTACCCGTATGGTGGCCGTTACTCCAATCCCTACCGCAATCATAAAAGTCATCGAGGCCAAATTAAGTGCCACTTGATTGGCAGCCTGCGGATTGGTACCTAAAGTCCCAGCCAAAAAAATGGAAGAGGTAAAAATACCCACTTCAAATAGCATTTGTAATGCCGTAGGAAAACCTAAATCCCATAAGCGTTTAAACACGTGCTTTTGTAAAGATTTTTTAGCCCAAATAAAGTAAGTAGCAAACTTTTTCTTGGATTTTAAAATATAGAATAAAAAGAAAAGCATAAATACTCTAGAAATGAGCGTTCCTATAGCTGCACCCTCTAGTTCTAATCTTGGAAAAATCCAAACCCCGTAAATCAATAAGTAATTAAAAAGCACGTTGACTAAATTGGCAAGAATAGTCGCGTACATCGCATACTTGGTTTGTGAAAGTCCGTCGCCAAACTGCTTAAAAGCTTGGAAAATCATCAGCGGAATCAATGAAAATGCTACAATATCAATGTAGGGCATCGATAAATTAACCACTTCTTCCGGTTGATCGAGATGATACAGTAGCGGTTTACAGGCCAGCAAGATAAGGAAGAGTAAAATTCCGTTAAGGCAACACATCACAATTCCGTGCTGAAAAAAAGACCTTCCTTTCTCAATATCTTTTGAGCCATCGGCTTCAGCAATAAGCGGCGTAATCGCAAAGCTAAACCCAATTCCTACCGAAAGTGCAATAAAAACAAGGCTATTTCCTAAAGATACCGCTGCCAAAGGCGCTGCTCCCAACTGCCCCACCATAATATTATCTGCCAAGCCTACCAACACATGGCCCAATTGTCCCAGCATTACGGGAAAGGCTATGTTTAGATTCTTCTTAAATTCTTTGGTATATAGGGATAGTTGCACCGTACTGAAATTTTGGGCAAATATATTTTAAATAAGTGCAACCCATTCTTGTTTTAAGATAAGTTTTATGATGACTTTAATAAAAAATAAGCAGGAATTGAATAATTTACTAAAAATAAAATAAAACGATTTGTATACAAATAAAATCATTCCCGAAATCATCTTACCTGAAGTAGAAAAAGCGCTTACTTTTTATCCTGAATTAAAGGATGTTCCTATCGAATTCAAGTTTAAAAAAAGCATTAAGAAATCTACTATGCAAGCACAACCTGTGTTTAAAAGCTTTTTTGTACCCAAAGAGCAACGGGCATATATTATTTTGATTAGCGAGAAGTTTCATATTGAAGATGAAGAATATAAAATCACCGATATGGAGAAAGAAGTACTTATTGGTTGGATTGGCCACGAACTAGGCCACGTCATAGATTATAAAGACCGTAGCACTTTTGGAATGCTCATTTTTGGCTTAAAATACTTATTTTCTCCTATGCATATAAAAGAGGTGGAACGCACTGCCGATACGTTTGCGGTACAACGAGGAATGCAAGAATATATCTTAGCCACCAAAGATTTTATATTAAACAACACCCGAATTTCACCCAAATATAAAGCGCGTATTAAACGCCTATACATGTCTCCCGAAGAAATTATGGAACTGGTGAATAAACAAGGCCCTAAAGAAACCGAAAAGAAAGTAGACAAAGAATTAGAAGAAACACCATCTTAGCACCATTTAATTTCTTTAAAACAGGAAAGCCATATCACGCTAGGTCATATGGCTTTCTTTATGCTCTAAGCTAAGTTAGCTATAAACAGTTTCTATTTAAAATCTTTCACGAACTCTTGAAACTCTTTGAGTTTTTCTTCTTTCATCACCTTCTCCATTTTTACTTGTCCGCCTTTTTTCTTGTTGGCACCACTCCATTCATAAAAAGCTTTTAATGGGAGTATACTTACCTTTACTCCTTTTAAAGCCTTTCCTCGAGCCACCTTATAATTCTTATTGGCATCTTTAAGACTTTCATCTAGCTTCTTGGCTATCTCTTCTTCATTCATGTCAAAATCTGAATCTGAACCTATATACCATTGATGATAAAATTCATTATCAATTTTTATGGCTCCCACGGTAAACTCGGGCAACTGCACATCGTAAATTTCTTCTAACTCTTTAATGGCGTCGTTCATCTTGTTGACAGAAAGCTGAGACCCCACCACATTTAGAAAAAACTTGGTTCTTCCGGTGATTTTAATTTCTGATTTTTCTTTATCTGTAAACGCGATGGTATCGCCAATAATATAACGCCAAGCGCCAGAAACGGTGCTCATTAACAATACATAATCTACATCTTCTTCTACATCTTCAATACTCATCACGGGTGCTTCTTGTTTTAAAGAACCATCTTCATTGATGTAATCGGGTTGAAAGGGAACAAATTCAAAGAAAATTCCATTATCGGTAATCAGTTTCATCGACTCGGTGTCGGGACGATTTTGAAACGCGATAAATCCTTCTGAAGCCAAATAAGTATCAATCACCGTGATGGGTTTTCCTAATAAGGCATTAAAACTTTTCTCGTAAGGCTGAAAAGCTACTCCGCCAGAGGTATATACTTGTAGGTTAGGCCAAACTTCGTGAATGTTTTTTACTTGATGATGTTCAATTACTTTTTTAAGCATCAATTCCATCCAAGAAGGAATTCCGCTTAAAGCGCCAATATCCCAGGTTTTTGCATTTTTGGCAATGTGTTCTACACGCTCATCCCAATCGTCAATTTTTGCAATATCTTCTCCCGGTTTATAATATCCTTTAAACCAAAAGGGAATGTTACTTGCGCTTATTCCGCTAATCTCGCCTTCCAATTTTCCTTTTCGTTCTTGTAAATTGGTAGAACTTCCCAGCATCATAATTTCTGTTTCAAAAAAATCTGATGGTAAATCAAAATTAGAAAGCGCTGCAACTTGTTTTATTCCGGCTTGACGAATGGCATCAATCATATCCTCTGTCACTGGGATACGCTTACTCGTTTTTCCTGTCGTCCCCGAGCTCAACGCGTAGTAATCTGGAGAGCCTGGCCAGGTAATGTCTTCGCTACCTTCATGCAATTGCTGCCACCAACGCTCATTAAGCTGATGGTAATCAAAGTAAGGTACTTTTTTCTGAAATGTTTTGATGACATCTTCTGACTCTAAAATACTTGAAAAATTATAAAACTTACCAAAAGAAGTCTCTTTTGCTTTTTCTAAAAGTTCTTTTAATACGTTTAACTGATCTTCTTGTACGTTAGCATCATCATTAGAAATGCTTCCGGTAACGTCAATCACTTTTTTTATAATCGAGCCTATAATTGCCATACGAGTGTTTTTTATCAAAGATAATTTTAAACTTTAATGCGTAAAAAAGCCGCTCCCTAAAAGTTTGTTAATAAAGTTATTTCTCTTTAGTGCAGTTCTTAAAAAACACATTATTAAATGCTTTTGAACTATTTTTTGTCATTTAAATAAGAAGTGAAAGAACCTTACGAGTTAAAACCGATAATTTAGAGATTACATCAAACTTTGTCTTTGCCTTTAGTTAATCATTTTTAGTTTTTAGTTGAAATAGCTATTCTTCTTTTAAGGCCGCTATATATTCATCTATATTCTTTTCAACTTCGGGAGAGACTGAAGGTTCTTGCACATCTTCATATTCCAACAACTTTTCTCTTAAAATTTTTGCCACTAAATACCTAGCCGCTTTTTTATCATCTGACGGAATAATGTACCAAGGTGCTTTTTCTGTAGAGGTGTTATTGATTGCTTTTTCGTAGCAGTTTTGATATTCTTCCCACAACTTTCTTTCTTCTAAATCACTTGGAGAAAACTTCCAATTTTTCTCTGGTCTTTGTAATCGTCTTAGGAGTCGGTATTTTTGTTCTTCTTTAGAAATATGAAGAAAAAACTTAAACACAATGGTACCATTATCTACCATGCCTTCTTCAAAATCTCTGATTTCGTTCATTCTAGTTTCCCAGAAATCTTCATCTATGTCTTCTAGACTATTGATATGCGGAATGTTTTCTCCTAAAATATATTCGGGGTGAACTCTAGTAACCAACACATTCTCATATTGAGTTCTATTAAAAACACCAAACTTTCCTCGTTCGGGTAAAGCTACATAGTGACGCCAAAGATAATTGTGACGCAATTCTCTTTTGGAAGGGGTTTTAAAACTATGAACCACTACTCCGCGAGAGTTAAAACCTTGAAAAACTTCTCGTATTAAACTGTCTTTTCCAGAAGTATCCATCCCCTGCAAACAAACTAACACCGAATACTTTCCATGAGCGTAGAGTTTATCTTGCCATTTTGCCAGCTTCTTTCTGGTCTTTTTTAGGGCTTTTTTCTTCTCTTTTTTATCCGCGTCAAGCGAAATAGAAGTGTTTACTTCACTTATTTTTATAGGTTGCGTTACCTTAAATTGATCTATATTAATATCTTTCATCATAATTGTGAATTAGAATCCTAAATATACAATCTTTAAGACACTTTATTTATTTATCTTCGCCTTCTAAAATTATCCCATTGAATAAAGATGTTATTATAGACCGTGTGGCGGAGATTTTAAAGGAAACCCCGTCTGCACAAGATATTGTAAAAAAAGGAGCTGATAGAGATCGTAGATTTCACTATTTGGCGACGCATATGGTAAACAAAGCCCTAAAGAAAGATGCTCTTGTTCTTTCTGAAAACGACATGGGAATCGCTATCTTATTCAAAACCAGTAAAAAAGATAGTAATTTTTGGAATGATATTTTTCAAGAATTAGGCCTGGTGTTTAAGGTTACCGGAGTTAAAAATGCGCTTAAAATCTTAAAAAATCAGAAGTATATTAAAAATCAACGTCCGCAAGAGGGAGAATATTTATACTGTTGGTTTTGGGGAATCGTACAAGGAAATCGTGGCGCCGACACCCAGATTGGTAAAGAAATGAAGGATGAATTTTTACGCAGGGCAGATTTATATAATATCCCGTTATATGCAGAAACACGTATTCGTAAAAATGTAATCGTTTACCAACGTTTTGGCTTTGAACTTTTTAATACTTGGGATCGTCCTGACGGCCACAAAATGTGGTTCTTACGTTATGTTCCCAAAGCATTAAAGGAAAAGCAGGAGAAAAGCTAGTCGCTATTTCCCTGCAAATTGCTTCACCGCTTTTTCATCTATTTTTTGAGAAGTGCTTAAAATAATTAAGCGCTCTACCACATTTCGTAGTTCTCTAATGTTTCCCGTCCAATCGTAATCCTTTAAAAGCGCTAATGCTTCCGCAGAAAATGTTTTAACCGCCGTTCCTTGCTCTTTGGCTATTTTCTCACAAAAATAATCTACCAATAAAGGAATATCTACTTTTCTATCATTCAGCTTAGGGAC
This sequence comes from Mesonia profundi, assembly GCF_031085155.1. GTDB lineage: Bacteria > Bacteroidota > Bacteroidia > Flavobacteriales > Flavobacteriaceae > Mesonia > Mesonia profundi. Next base: position 22,258 of record NZ_JAVHUL010000011.1, read on the forward strand.
TTCAATTAAGATGACCGCCAAACGGTGGTATAAATCTTCTCTGAAATTCTTTTCTTTGATTTCTTCTTTTAAGTCTTTGTTGGTGGCAGCGATTACTCTTACATCTACCTTTATATCTCGATCGCTCCCAACCCGCTGAATTTTATTTTCTTGTAAGGCTCGCAATACTTTCGCTTGCGCGGAAAGACTCATGTCTCCTATTTCGTCTAAGAATATAGTTCCGCCATTCGCAGCTTCAAACTTACCTGCTCTGTCTTTGTTGGCCGAAGTAAAAGCACCCTTCACGTGTCCAAAAAGTTCACTTTCAATTAATTCTGAAGGAATGGCAGCACAATTCACCTCTATCATATTCCCTTTAGATCGGTTACTTTTTTGGTGCAACCAATGCGCTACTAATTCTTTTCCAGTTCCATTATCTCCGGTAATCAATACGCGCGCTTCGGTAGGAGCTACTTTCTCAATCATTTCCTTAATGTTGTCAATTTCGGGAGAGTTTCCTATCATTTGATAGTTTTTACCCACCTTCTTCTTCAGACGCTGATTTTCTACGACCAGTTCCTTTCGGTCTAACGCAATTCTAACCGTATTCAATAACCGATTTAAATCTGGTGGTTTTGAAATGTAATCAAAAGCCCCTTTTTTCATGGTTTCTACGGCAGTCTCTAAATCGCCGTGTCCAGAAATCATCACAATAGGGATTTCAGGTTTTATTTTTTTGATGGCTTCTAAGACTTCTACGCCGTCCATTTTTGGCATTTTGATGTCGCAAAGCACCAAATCGTAATCTTGATCTTTTATTTTTTCAATTCCGGCAAGGCCATCTTCTGCCTCCTCCAATTCGTAAGTTTTACTTTCTTCAGAGAGTATTTTAACCAATACTCTACGTATGGCAGCTTCGTCTTCAATTATTAAAATCTTCGGCATTTATATTTTAAATTTTATTCCTGTTCGTATATAAAATGTATTGTCGTTATCTATCACAAATACATCATCTTTATTATTATCTCTTATTCTATATTCATTGTAAACGGTATGCCCCGCATAAAGGTAATACTGCAAATGGTCTGTAAAATAAAATTCATATCCCAGACCTAAAGTAACATTAGTCATCGAGATATTTTCTCCAGGTCTTGAATTTCCTGGAACCATCACCGGATTTTGAATGTTAGCGAAAAAATTATCTAAACTGGCAAAAGCATGCAAGTGATTTTTTTCATTAAACGTATACCTCAACAATGTTTTAGGAACTCCTAGCGTATACGACCAAGTTTCATTAACCTTTCTAAAATAGTTTATCAAAGGAAGCGGATAATTTCTTCCTGGAGTACTGGTATAAACGAGTCCCACAATCAATCGGTAAGGTTTTCCTATGATGTTACCTTTTTCGTCCCTATTTTTTACGTCATTGATTGCATAAATAGCACCTAGATAAATAAAATCGTCTTTTTCTAAAGTGGTTTCGAAAGTGGAAGCTATTCTTGCTCCTCCCCGTGCAGCAATACGCCAATTGGTATTTTTAATTTTCTTCACATAACCAAGACTAGCCTCTATACGCTGCGTAGATTCTAATGCTCCCGTCTCAAATGGAGCACTTTCTCTAAAATCTAAATCTAGTTTACGGTACTCTGCTCCTATCACCAAATAATCATCTTTTATTGGAATTGGAGCTTGTATAAACGCCCTAAACCTGTTCATAGATTGATCTCCATTGCTAAAGGGAACACGCATATATTCTATTCGTGCTAAATCTGTGCTTTGTGCTTGTAACTGAATAAACGAGGTGCATATGAATGCTATTAGTAAACTAGTTAAGCTTAAGGCTTTTTTCATAAGGTTATTTTGGAGGCTTGTTCTTGGCTTGTCCAAGATAGAAAAATATGATTTATTCCTTAAAGGATTAACTTTTATTTGGCGCTATAGAGATTACTTTATATAAAAATTAATATTTTAACCACTTAAAGAGCTCTTTGTAACTCGCTTTTTTTCCATACATTAAAATCCCTACGCGGTAGATTTTTGCAGCCATCCAAATCACTAAAAATACGGTAGCAAATAAAATACTCAACGAAATCAACACTTCCCACCAAGCGACTCCAAACGGAATCCGCATGAGCATCACAATAGGCGAGGTTAAGGGAATGTAAGAGAAAATCGTAGCTACAATCCCGTGCGGATTCTCAATCACCGAAAAGAAACCTACATAAATCCCCAACATTAAAGGCAAAATCACGGGAAACATAAATTGCTGCGTATCGGTTTCGCTATCTACGGCAGCGCCTATGGCTGCATAAATAGAGCTGTATAAAAAATAGCCTCCTATAAAGTAAATTAAAAAGGCAACGGTAATAGTTCCCAATGGCAATTGTAACACATCATTAATAAATAATTGCATTTCATCTTGGTTGATGGCAGTGGCAGCAGCCTGACCTTGAATAGAGGTGCTTTCAATCCCAAAAATCGCGGTCACCGAAAACAATAAAATGCTTCCAAAAATAATCCAAATGAAAAACTGAGTGATTCCTGCCAAGCTGGTTCCCACAATTTTCCCTAACATCAATTGAATGGGTTTTACCGAAGAAATAATAATCTCAACAATGCGATTGGTTTTTTCCTCAATCACACTCCGCATCACCATATTTCCATAGATAATAATAAACATCATTAATAAATAACCTGCAGCTCCGCCAAAGAACATTTTTACATAACTAGCCATTTTTGAAGTGGTTTGCCCCGAAAAATTTTCAATTTTGATATTTACTTGTGCTTTAGAATTTTCGATAGTAGCGAGATTGACACCCGTATTTTCTAATTTCCTATTAGAAAGAACTCCACTTATCTTTTGTTCTAAATCTGATAGGAAGAAATTGCTTGGTGCTTCTTTTGCGAAGAACTCTACATGACTGGATAGTTCTGCGTCGGTTTCTCCAGAAGGAATGTATAACAAGCCGTAGTATTCTTTTTTATCTACCGAGTCTATCGCCGTTCTCAAATCTAAATAAGAAAGATTAAGGTAGACGGTATTTTCTTGTTCTTGAAGTTGATCATACACGATATTGGAAACATCATGAACCCCTACAATTTTTTCTTCGTCATTGTTTAAACTAGTAAGGTAAGCGATGAGCATCACCATCGCCACCATAATCACCGGACTTAGAAACGTCATCACCACAAAGGTTTTGTTTCTTATTCTAGAGAGGTATTCTCGTTTTATAATAAGTTGAAGATTACGCATGTTGCCCTACAGTTTTAATGAATATATCGTTTACAGAAGGAATGACCTCTACAAAATGGTTCACCTCTCCCAAACTTATTAAATGATGCAGCAAATCGTTGGCGTTGCTATGATCTGGTATTTTTATATGCAATTTGGTGTCGTCGTGAATGCTATGATAATGTGCAGGAGTTACTTCAAAATGTTGTTTTAAATCTCCAATAAATTCTTGTTGCTTCCGCGGACTTATTCCAACTTCATACGTATTAGATCTGAAATCTTTTTTTATATCTGAAACTTTTCCGTCAAGGATTTTGTTAGACTTATGAATCAATGCCATATAGTCACACAGTTCTTCTACGCTTTCCATACGATGCGTCGAAAATAAAATCGTGGCACCATCTTCTTTCAGCTGAAGGATTTGATCTTTTATAAGATTGGCGTTCACCGGATCAAAACCGCTAAAAGGCTCGTCAAAAATGAGCAATTTAGGCTGATGGATTACGGTTACGATAAACTGAATCTTTTGAGCCATCCCTTTAGAAAGCTCCTGAATTTTCTTATTCCACCAATCGCCAATTTCTAATCGCTCAAACCAATAGTTTAATCGCTTCGTGGCTTCTTTTTTGGAAAGTCCTTTTAATTGAGCCAAATACAATACCTGCTCGCCTACTTTCATACTTTTATACAAACCTCGCTCTTCTGGTAAATAACCTATATGCTGCACATCGCTAGGTTGCAAAGGCTCACCATCTAACAAAATCTTGCCTGTATCTGGCATTGTAATTTGATTAATGATTCTTATAAAGGTGGTTTTCCCTGCTCCATTGGGCCCCAACAAACCAAAGATACTTTGCGCTGGCACTTCTATAGATAAGTCGTTGATGGCTTTATAATCCCCGTAAGATTTAGAAACATTTTGGGCGACGAGTAAGTTCTTCATAGTTACTTTTGAGGGGATAAAGGTAATGATACCAAATTAAACAAATAGTGTCGCTATTAAATCGTTTCTTTTATGCTTACTTTTTATTAAAATGATTACCATAACAAAGGCTATGCTAATCATTTTTAATTTCAATTAAACATAAAATAATTCAATTTTTTAATACGACATTACGTATTTAAATTGGTATAAACGACCTGTTTTAAAACACAAAACCCACCCTTAAATCTTTTGGAAATAAGGATGGGAAAAAATTGCTATGAAAAAGAAAAATATCACTATAATTAAATAGTGATATTCAAATATATATAAAATTTTGTTAATAGACAGGATTAAGAAAACATATCTTTAACTTTTTCGAAAAAGGATTTATCGCTTTTTTCAGGATTTGGTTCGAAATTAGTATCTCCGCTCATCTTTTCAAAAAACTCTTTTTGCTCTTTAGAAAGTGTTTTGGGAGTCCATACATTTACATGAACTAATAAATCTCCTTTCCCATAACCATTGATACTTGGAATTCCTTTTCCGCGTAAGCGTAAAATTTTCCCGCTCTGTACCCCTGGTTCTATTTTGATACGTACTTTGCCATTTACCGTTTGTATGTCTTTAGATTCTCCTAAAGCAGCTTCAGAAAAACTCACATATAAATCGTAATGCAAGTTATCGCCTTCGCGTTGTAATTGCTCATGTTCTTTTTCTTCTATAGCGACCAATAAGTCTCCAGCAATACCATTTCCTGGGGCATCATTCCCTTTACCAGCTACTTTTAACTGCATTCCTTCTACCACTCCAGGTGGAATTTTGATAGAAACAGTTTCTTCGTGCACTTTAAATCCTTGGGCATCAGCATCGGCAGATTTCTTGTCGATCATTTGTCCAGAACCACCACATACATTACATGGAGAAGCGGTTTGCATTCTTCCTAAAATCGTATTGGTTACACGAGTCACTTGTCCAGAACCACCACAGGTAGAACAGGTTTTATACGTAGTTCCTTCCGCTTGAGTTTTTCTTTTAACCTTTATCTTTTTCTCTACGCCATTGGCGATTTCTTCTAGAGTAAGTTTCACGCGAATACGCAAGTTGCTTCCTTTGGCTCGACGCTGACCGCCACCAAAACCTCCAAAACCACCAGAGAAACCTCCGCCGCCGCCAAAGCCGGAGCCAAAAATGTCTCCAAACTGACTAAAGATATCGTCCATATTCATGCCCCCGGCACCGCCGCCAAAGCCTCCAGAACCATCAAAAGCCGCGTGCCCCATTTGGTCGTAGCGTGCTCTTTTGTCAGGGTTGCTCAATACATCATAAGCCTCTGCTGCTTTTTTGAACTTCTCTTCCGCTTCCGTGTCATCTGGATTTTTATCTGGATGATATTTCACGGCCTTTTTCCGGTAAGCTTTCTTTATTTCGGTTACAGAAGCGCTCTTGCTTATTTTTAATATGTCGTAATAATCTTCTTTCATCAAATTAATTTTTTATGAGAATGCTTATTTTCCGGTAACTACTTTTGGATACCTAATAATTTTATCTCCTAAGGTGTATCCTTTTTCTACTACATCAACAATCTTACCTTTTAATTTCTTGTCTGGAGCCGGAATCTGCGTAATGGCTTCGTGCAGGTCGGCATCAAATTTATCTCCTGACTTTACAGTCATTTCTGCAAGACCTTTACTCTTTAGCGTTTCCCTAAGTTTATTGCTGATTAGTTCCACTCCTGTTAGCAGGCTTTTATCTTCTGTCTTTCTAATTTCGTTTAAGGCTCTATCAAAATCGTCTAAAACAGGAAGCATAGACTGCATCACCTCTTGACTTGCCGTCTTAAAAAGCTCTAGGCGTTCTTTGCTAGTTCTACGTTTATAATTTTCAAACTCAGCAAACAGACGTAAAAATTTATCTTTTTCTTTTTCTACTTCTTGTTTTAATTGTTCTGCCTCAGAAAGCTCTTCTTGTTCTGCTTCCGCGGAAGCGTCATTATTATCTGCATCTTCTATAGCTTGGTCTAGCGTTTCTTCTACTTGATCTTTCAAAGACTCGTCTTGGGCTTGTGAATTTTTATCTTGGCTCATCGCTTTTCTTATTTTTAAATCTTAATGGCAAATCTACTGCCATTGTTGTAAAAATGTCAAAATGTCACTCCTTATTTTTTAATAAATTTTTATGATTTGATTCGGTACTCTTCCACTAAATTTGTCGCAAATTAAATAAATCAAAATCTTACACATGAAAAAAGTATTTTTAAATGCGATGTTAGTCGCTTTTATAGGAATTACAAGTGTTTCTTGTAAAAATGAGCCTAAGAACGAAACTAAAGCAAACGATGCAGAAGCAGCAGCAGTAGCTACAGAAGAGGCTCAGGTTTTTATGATTGACGCCAACAACTCAAAAATTGAATGGAAAGGTGCTAAACCTGCTGGAGAACACCACGGAACTGTCATGGTAAAAGATGGTAAGTTTTCTACTATGGGGGAAGAGTTAGAAAGTGGTAATATCACTTTAGATATGACCAGCATTACGGTGAATGACTTAGAAGGAGATGATAAAGCTTCTTTGGAAGCACACTTAAAAGGAACCGCCGAAGGAAAAGAGGATCATTTCTTTAATGTTGCAGAACACCCAGAAGCTAAATTTGAAATTACTAAAGTAGTGGAAAAAGAAGGTAAAATTTGGTTATCTGGAAATCTAACTATGAAAGGAACTTCTAAAAATGTAGATATTCCTGTAAGCTACTCTATGGAAGACGATGGAAACAAATTGGTTTTAAAAAGTGAACCTTTTACTATTGATAGAACGCAATGGAAAGTGAACTACGGATCTAAATCTGTATTTGACGATTTAAAAGATAAGTACGTAAACGACGAAATTGAAATTACCTTTATGGTAGAAGCTAAAAAATCTTAATCGATTTTTTAATAATTTAAGTGTATCAAAAAGTCACAACCTAAACCTTGTGGCTTTTTTTATTTTAATAAACTCTTTAAGGCAGGAAGAATATGGGTATAATGGTATTTAAAACCATGGGCATCTATTTTTTTATTGCTTACCAATTGGCTAGACAAAACGATAGTTGCCATTTCTCCTAAAATTAACTTAAGCATAAAAGCAGGAACATTAGGCATCCACAAGCTTTTATCTAAGACTTTCGCAATACTATGGGTAAGCTTTTTATTGGTCACAGGATTAGGAGCTACTGCGTTGTAAACGCCATCTAAATTCTTTTGTATAGCAAATAAAAAGATTCTAGTTAAGTCTTTAATATGAATCCAAGACTGCCATTGTTTTCCGCTTCCTAAGGGAGAACCAAAACCTTTTTCTATAGGCTCTTTCATTTTTTCTAAGGCACCACCACCTTCCGCTAAAACCACTCCAATTCTAATTTTGGCCACTTCTATGCCCAACTTTTCAAATTGATCTACAGCACGTTCCCATTTAATAACTACATCTCCTAAAAAATTATCGGCTATTTTTGGGCTATCTTCTTGGTAAAGGTTGGTGAGACTGTCTGGGTAAATCCCTATGGCACTTGCCGAAACGATTTGTGTGACTTTGTTTTCTTTTGTCGCCAATAAGTTATAGAGTACGCTAGCGGTGTCTACCCTACTATCAACAATGGCTTTCTTTTGTTGATCTGTCCAGCGTTTAGAAACACTGGCTCCCACAAGGTTGATGATTTTATCTACTCCTTCAATGCAGTTTTCATCAATCTCATTTTCTTTTGGATTCCAATAAAATCCTTTATAGTTTTCTGAATGTTCTATCTTTTCCTTACTAGTGGTAAGGTAATAAACTTGTATCTTTTTCTCTAAACAAAGCTTGATAATGGAGGATCCTATTAGCCCTGTTGCACCGGTAATTAATACCCTCATGTTTTTTACTTAAATGTAGCCATTTACAAGCGTGACAGCCTTATGTTTAATACGGCTTTAACAGCAAAAAATTAAAATTTGTGATTTAATTATCAATTCCTCTTCGTTGCCCTAAGCATTTCTCTTTTTCCTGGAGGGCCTTCGAGTCTTTCTACTGCAAATCCCACTTCCTGCAAAGCGCGTCTTACACTTCCTTTAGCCGAATAGGTCACTAAAACTCCGTTATCTTTTACCGCCTCATACATTCTTTGAAACATAGACACTTCCCATAATTCGGGTTGTACTCTTGCTCCAAAAGCATCAAAATAAATAAGGTCGAATTCTTTTTTATTTTCAATCTCATCAAACATTTTTTCTTGCTTGATCAACTTAAATTTATCGTGAACTACAAAATTCTCTTCCCAGTTTCCTTTATGAATCTTTTGAAAATACGCTACCGCGGAAGCGTCATCTAAAGCGGTGGCATAATTAAGTTGCGACAGTTCTTGTTGAGAAACAGGATATCCCTCTACTCCGCAATAGTTTACTTCCCGATTTTGATTTTTTGCTTCTAGGCTCGTGATGAGTGCATTTAATCCCGTACCAAAGCCTATTTCTAGAATTTTTATAGGAGAAAGCGCTTTGGGTAAGTGATTAAAACCGGTTTTAATAAACACATGGTAAGCTTCTTGAATAGCGCCGTGCTTAGAATGATATTGCTCATTCCATTCGGGTATATGGATGGTTGTAGAACCATCTGCGGTAGTCATTATCTCTCTTTTCAACACTTAGCGGATAAGTAATTTCTTAATTCTGGGAATAGGACCTGTACATTTTTTTTGATGGCAACTAATACACATATTAATGGCCTTATTGAAGGTTTCTTTCTGCTGGAGGCTATCGCCCACCAACTGCTCTTCATATTCTACATACAGTTTTGCCATACTTTCATATTCGGCATCGCGGTCTGTAGAGTCTGTCATTCTTGCGTAAAACAACTTAGACAAATCGTAGTGTAATGTATCTACTTTTTTGCCTGCCATGATTTCACCTTTTATACGCTGATGATCTACATACATATTTTCCATAAAAGCAGCCATTTCAGACATTTGATATAGCTGAAAAGGTTCGTCTCTTTGGGTTACATCTTCTTTCTTGACTTCTGGTTTGTCCTTACAAGCGATCAATCCACTTAAGAAAACAAGATAAAGTAATTTTCTCATGCTTAGTCTTGAGCAGGCTCTTCCATTAACACGCCTGTCGCCATAAACGCATATTCTGTCTTAGGCTCTGTAATCGCGGCTATTTCTTCTTCCGTTTTACCTGCATCTTTGGCATAATGTCTTAACTCATCGATAGAAGTTTTGGTAACAAAGGCTTTTCCTTCTAAAATGGTTTCTCTTTCTTCCGCATTTAAAGGCACAAAAAAGCTATAGTCTTTAAAGCGTACAAAAGAAGTTAAAGAATCATCTAATTTCACAGACATCCAACATCCTTTCTTCTTACAAACCTTCTCTACTTGGGTCTTAAACTTTACGTCAAGCGTATCGCCGGTTTTCATAGAAGTAAATTTCTCTTTCATTGCTGAAGCAGAAATCACTCCTTCTTTATCTATCTTCTCTCCAAAACTAGCATAAGAAATAGCTGCATTTGCGATAAGTTCTTCTTGCTTCACCTCTTCCACTTCATTTGAAGCATCTTCTTTTTTAGTGTTGTCTTGACAAGCAATAAAAGCCAAGGCGCTGAACATAAAAACTATTTTTTTCATAATTTAAAACCTTATCAATGATTTGTTTATATTTGCAAAATTAAGAAATACATTAGTTTTTCTTATATCTTTATTTTAATACTTTTGTAAAAATTAAACTTTATTCCATGAATACTCCAAAAAAAAGCCTAGATATTACTACGGCCAAATCATCCCGTTTAGACCAAGTAGATTTTGATAATTTAGTTTTTGGTAAGTATTATGCAGATCATATGATGATTTGTGATTACAAGGATGGGGCATGGCAAACGCCACAAATTATGCCTTATGGACCTATGGAAATAGAGCCTTCTTCTAAAGTTTTTCATTACGGGCAAGCAGTCTTTGAAGGAATGAAAGCTTTTAAAGATGACCAAGATAAAGTATGGCTTTTTAGACCCGAAGAAAATTTTGAACGTATCAATATCTCTTCAAAGCGTATGGCTATTCCTGAATTTCCTAAAGATTATTTTTTCAATTCTTTAGAAACTTTATTAGATTTAGATCAAGAATGGGTAAAAAAAGGAGAGGGTAACTCGCTTTATATTCGTCCGTTTGCGATTGGAACCGAATACGGAGTTTCGGCTTCCCCTTCTAATGAATATAAATTTATCATTATTTGTTGCCCTGCAAAAGCTTATTATTCTACGCCAGTAAAAGTTTTAATTTCTGATCACTATAGTAGATCTGCCGACGGAGGTGTAGGTTTTGCAAAAGCTGCTGGAAACTACGGTGCTTCTTTCTACCCTACTAATTTGGCTAAAGAAAAAGGATACCAACAAGTAATTTGGACCGATGCGAGTACACACGAGTATCTAGAAGAAGCAGGAACAATGAATGTCTTCTTTAGAATTGGTGATAAATTGATTACCGCGCCTACCAGCGATCGTATTTTAGATGGGATTACACGTAAAAGTATTATCGATTTAGCTAAACACGAAGGTATAGACGTGGAGGTTAGAAAGATAAAAGTAAGTGAAATCGTAGAAGCCGCTAAAAACGGCACGCTAAAAGAAATTTTTGGAACTGGAACCGCTGCGACTATCGCCCAGATTTCTGGTTTTGAACAAGACGGTACTTTTTATGACCTTCCAGAGGTAGAAAATGCTTACAACGTAAAACTAAAAAAGAAACTTCAGGATATTCAAGCCAATAAAGCAGAAGATCCTTTTAACTGGCGCTATGCCGTTAAGACCTCATAAAATGAAAAGCGCTTGTAATTACGGCGCTTTTTTTATTTCTTTAAAACGCGTTCCAGATTCGGTTTAAAATAGTTAGGGCCTTTTAGGACCTTTCCATCTTCCCTATAAATAGGTTTCCCATCTTCGCCTAATTTACTCCTATTGCTTCGTTGTATCTCGTCGAACACTTCTTCAATTTTATCTTGCATTCCGTGTTCTATGATCGTTCCGCAAAGAATGTATAACATATCTCCAAGAGCATCTGCCACCTCTATAAGATCATTATTATTCGCCGCCTCCAGATATTCTTCATTCTCTTCTTTCATTAAATGATACCGCAATAAATTCTTAGCTTTTCCCAAGTGAACTTGAGGTTGTTCTTTAACACCTAAACCAAATGCTTCGTGAAACTGTTTTACCTCATTAATTCTTTTCTTCATAACTTTTATAGTCTTAATTTTGCACAAAAATAAACTTTATGTTTTCCCAAGGACAACTTTTTTTTGCGGGCTTTTTTGTCGTAGCCTTTGTTATCATTATAACTATTAGCTATCGTAAAGATTTAAAATTACACAAAAAATATTATAAAGGTAGCCTATACGTTCTCTTGGGCTTTCTAATTTTTATAGGTCTTCTGTTTGTAATTAAAAAGTTTTTACACTAGGCGCATTTTTCTGAATTATGTATCTTCGTAAGCTTAACCAAGCTGATGAAAGCAACGATACAATTAGAACATAAAGACATTACCGTCAACTTAAAACAGCCTATAGATATTTCTTTAAGGCTTAGCGCCGAAGAAAATAATCCCACGGCTTGGTATATGGATGCCCCAAAAATACAACCCGTAAAAGAGGGCGATTGGATTGCGAAAGTAAGTGAAGGCGCTTCGGTTAATTTTAATAACATTGCTTTTAATCCGCATGCCCATGGAACCCACACGGAATGCGTCGGACATATTTCCATAGAGTTTTATAGCATCAACGATTGTTTACAGCAGTTTTTTTTTTCGGCCAAAGTGGTTAGCTTAACGCCCGAAGCTCGTGGAGAAGATTTAGTATTCAGCAAAAAACAAATCGAAAAACATTTCCGTAAAGGAGAAGCAGAAGCCATTATCATAAGATCTTTACCCAATTCAGAAAAAAAACGAAGCAAACACTACAGCCACACCAATTGGCCTTACCTTTTGGAAGAAACGGCACTTTATTTGAGAGCCTGTGGCGTGAAGCATTTGTTGATTGATTTACCTTCGGTAGATAAAGAAAAAGACGACGGGAAGCTATTGGCACACCACGCCTTTTGGGATTATCCCAAAAACACCCGACTTAAAGCTACGATTACCGAAATGATTTATGTGCCTCAAGAAGTGGAGGATGGAAATTATTTACTTAATTTACAAATCGCATCTTTTCATAATGACGCCAGTCCTAGCAAACCGGTGTTGTACAAAATTGAATCTTAAACTATGGAATTACTTTTTATAGGGCTTGCTGCCGGAGCCATTGTTGCCTATCTCATCTATTCTTTTTTTAATAAAAGCAAAAAGAAAGAGAAAGAGCAACAGCAATCTGTGGTCTTGATGGAAAAGATTAGAGCCGTATGTAAATTCATTACGGTGGAAGGTGATTTTTCTGAAATTTACCACTACGCCAATGTTAAAGACAAATGGCTTAACTTGTTTTTAGGAAGCAAAAAAGCTCTGGTACTTATTGAAGCTAAAGCGCATATTGGTTTTGATTTGACTAAAATAAAAATGAATTCTGATGTGGAAAAGAAAACCATTATTTTAAGCAACTTCCCCCTCCCGGAACTTCTTTCTATAGAAACCGATTTTAAATATTACGATAAAAAAGAAGGTTGGGCGAATCCGTTTACTTCTTCAGATTTAACTGATATTAATAAGGAAGCCAAACAATATATCGTAGAGAAAATTCCAAACAGCGGATTGCTAAACGAAGCTTCTAACCAAGCCTTAGAGACCATTCAGCTTATGGAAAAATTGGTAGAGACCATCAACTGGAAATTGGATTATTCTTCCTTAGAAATGGGAACGAGTACGGCAACTCCTTTACAAGATAAAAGGAAAGATACCTTAGAAAATCAATAAGTATGGAAATTGATGAATTAAGAGATTATTGTCTCTCTAGAAAAGCCGCTACAGAAGATTTCCCGTTTGATGAGCATACGCTGGTTTTTAAAGTAATGAACAAGGTATTTGCCTTGACCAACCTTAAAAAATGGGAAGAAGGAGATCATAGCATCAACCTAAAATGTGACCCAGAAAAAGCCATCGCTTTACGCGAAAAATACCCCGAAGAAATTTATGGCGGTTACCATATGAACAAAAAACATTGGAACACGGTAATCCTTAACGGACCTCATCTTACTGCTAAAAACATTCAAGGTTTTATTAATCACAGCTACGAGCTCGTGGTTAGCAAACTCACCAAAAAACAAAAAGAAGAGTTGAAAAACACTCCTTAACTAGATATTCATGCAAAACCCACATACCACCTACTCTTCCTATATTCTTACGTACAGTTACCAGCTTAAAAAACTAAAGCAACAACTCATTGCCTCTAGCATGCTTAGGCTTGTTCTCTTTTTGCTTTTTGCTTTTTTAATCTATCACTTTTTTGGAAACACCAAGTTGGTCATTGGTTTTGTGATTGGCGCTATTATCGGTTTCATCTTCTTAGTGTCGAGGCACGCTACGCTTCAGCAGAAAAAGAAAAAGTTAGAGGCTCTTATTGGTATTAATGAAACGGAAATCAAAGTTTTAAATCGGGATTTTCAGGAGCTCCCTACTGGGGAAGAATTTGCAAATTCACTTCATCATTTTAGTCAGGATATAGATTTATTTGGAAATCGCTCTTTCTTCCAATACCTCAACCGATCTGCTCTAGCCTCAGGAAAAAAGAAATTAGCGCAACTTTTAACCAGTAACCACATCAGTTTTATTCCGAAGAAGCAAAACGCAATTCAAGAACTTGCCGAAAAAATAAAGTTTAGACAAGAGTTTTCTGCGGTGGCCCAATTGGTAAAAGTAGAAACCAGCACACATACCATCTTAAACTGGCTCAAGCAATATCAAACTTTTGTGCCTTCTTTTATTTCTTGGCTCCCCAAAGTGTTTTCTGTACTTTCTTTAGCAGTAATTGCAGCTTACTTTACTGATTTTATTTCGGGGTACGTTTTATTGGGATGGATGATTTTAGGCTTGGTGATTACGAGCAAATACCTGAAAAACATCAACGAGCTTTCTTCTCGCGTAAGCAAAGTGCAAGAAACTTTTAGACAATATTATCAATTATTAGCGCTATTGGAACAGGAAGAGTTTAGCGGAGACTTGCTAAAACAAGAAAAAGAGAAAATCATCAACGATCAACACAAAGCTTCGCAAACCTTGAAACGCTTTTCAAAGGCAATTGATGCTTTAGACCAAAGAAATAATTTGCTATTTGGCGTTTTTGGAAACGGGTTTCTGCTTTGGGATTTACAACAGTCTTTAAAGTTAGAACGGTGGATTGTGAATCACCGTCAAGAAGTGGACGAATGGTTTCAAGTAATCGACTTTTTTGATGCTTATAATTCTTTAGGGAATTATGCGTTGAACCATCAAGAATATGTGTTTCCCAACATTAATGAAGACCAAGATATTTTAAAAACCACCCAAGCGGTACATCCTTTAATAGATCCTGAAGAAGCGGTTACCAACGATTATCAAATCAAAAAGGAAGAATTTTTTATCATTACCGGCGCCAATATGGCTGGAAAAAGCACCTTCTTACGTACGGTTTCCTTACAAATTATGATGGCCAATGTAGGTCTGCCAGTTTGTGCAAAAACTTGTGATTATTCGCCTATAAAACTCATCACCAGTATGCGAACTGTAGATAGTTTGGCAGATGAAGCTTCGTATTTCTTTTCGGAATTGACGCGTTTAAAATTTATCGTAGAAGAAATTAAAACCGACCGTTATTTTATTATTCTCGATGAAATTTTAAAAGGAACTAACAGCACCGATAAAGCTATTGGCTCCAGAAAATTTATAGAAAAACTGGTCGGTTCCCATTCTTCGGGGATTATCGCCACGCACGATTTAAGTTTGTGTGAAGTTTCTGAAGAATTATCCCAAGTGAAAAATCACTATTTTGATGCCGAAATTTTAAACAACGAACTCTTTTTTGACTATAAGTTTAAAAACGGAATTTGTCAAAATATGAATGCTTCCTTTTTACTTAAGAAAATGGAAATTGTAGATTAATATGGATTCACTCACGCAAATTGTTTTAGGAGCTGCCGTTGGCGAAGTTGTCTTAGGAAAGAAAGTAGGTAATAAAGCCATGCTTTACGGAGCCATTGCAGGGACGATCCCAGATTTGGATGTCTTGGCTTCTCAATTTACAGATACGGTAAACGCACTCGATATTCACAGAGGTTTTACACATTCTATCGTATTTTCGGTGCTTTTTGCGCCTATTTTTGGGTGGCTGGTTTCCCGCTACGAAAAATTAGGTTCTTTTAAAGATTGGTCTTGGTTGTTCTTTTGGGGGTTTTTGACTCATCCCCTACTCGATGCACACACCACTTGGGGGACGCAGTTGTTTTGGCCGCTCGACCTTCGACTGGCGTATAAAAATATTTTTGTCATCGATCCTTTATATACGATTCCGTTTTTGATTTGTGTCATTTGGGCGATGCGACTGCCAAAAATTTCCGTTAAACGGAGAAAAATCAACTGGCTTGGAATCATTTTAAGCTCTTCTTATTTAGTAATTACCTTACTTTTAAAAGCCTATACCTACCCCAAATTCACGCAGGCTCTAGAAGACCAAGAAGTTGATTACACTTCCGTGCAAACGAAACCTTCTGCCTTTAATAGCATTTTATGGACCGCCAATGTAGATACACCAAATGCCTATCTCATTGGACATTACTCTATTTTTGACACTCAACCTATTCAGTTTGCTTCCTATCCCAAACAACACGAATTATTGGGCAAACTCAAAGACGAAGAAAAAGTGCAGCAACTCATTAGAATTACCGAAGGTTGGTATAGCATTACGCAAAAAGGAGAACGCTTATTTTTTAACGATTTAAGGTTTGGCGTTTTAGGTTTTGCTTCAGGAGAAGATCGGTTTGTATTTAGCTATGAACTCATAGAAACTCCCACAGGACTGAAGGTAGAAGAAGTCGAAAAAGACAGAGAACAAGCCAAAGAATTAGTTGGCGAATTAGGCGAACGCATCCTAGGAAATTGATTTTTACTGAAGATGTCCTTGCAACAAATCCTATTTTTGTGAATTTGTTAACTCGAAGTTAGTATAAAAACTAACAAATTAGCTTAAAATATCAGGTATGAGTAAGCGGCAGCATCGAAAAAGATATAAGAAGAAAAGGTATATACTACCTGTTATCCTTATTGTTTTACTCATAGCTTTTCGCCTGTATTTACCAACCTTGGTCAAAAACAACCTGAATAAAGTTTTAGCTGATATTCCTGGTTATCACGGCGCAATAGAAGACGTAGATCTTTCCTTATGGCGAGGCGCTTACCAATTGGAAGGACTTTACCTGAACAAAAAAACTGCTAAAAGCGAAGTTCCTTTCTTAAATTTTCCGATGACAGATATCTCTATTGAATGGAGGTCTCTTTTTAAAGGTAAAATTGTTACCGAGATTGAAATGCACAATCCAGAAATTATTTATGTTTTAGAAGATCAAGAAGAAACTCCCGAAGAGGGGGAAGCAGATACCGAAGATTGGACAGCAGCCTTAACAGATATTGTTCCGCTAGACATCAACAGCTTTGATATTTACAATGGAAAACTCGCTTTCGTACAGTTAGAATCTGAACCTAATATCGACTTAAGCATTCATAATCTAAGACTTAGTGCTAAAAATTTACGAAATGTAAAGCAGGTAGAAAAGGTTCTTCCTTCTCCTATCACTGCCACAGGAACAAGCATTGGAAACGGGAAACTAAACCTAGATGGAAAAATTAACCTCATCAAAGAAATTCCAGATATGGATATGTCTCTTTCCTTAGATGAAGTGGATGCCACTGCCTTAAATGAGTTTACCAGTTTTTATGCCGGTCTAGATTTTGAAAGCGGAACTGTAGGTGTTTTTACCGAATTTGCCATCGCAGACGCCCATCTTAAAGGTTATGTAAAACCTCTTTTAACCGATACTACATTAATAGGGAAAGAAGATGGTTTCTTAGAAACACTATGGGAAGGTTTTGTGGGCGTATTTAAATTTATTCTAAAAAATCAAAGCACCGATACCGTAGCAACCAAAGTTCCTATAGAAGGAGATCTTAGCGAAGTAGGACCAAAGGTTTTTCCTACCGTACTAAACATCTTTAAAAACGCCTGGATTAAGGCGTTTACAGGAAGTGTTGATGGTAACATAGAGTATAAAGATGCTTTTAAAGAGAGTGAAAAATACGATAAAAAGGAAGCTAAAGAAGAACGCAAAGAAAAGCGTAAAAAGAAAAGAGAAGAGAGAAAAGCAGAAAAAGACAAGGAATAATTGAACTAAACTTAAAAGTTTCGCTTCCGCGGAAGCGAAACTAGCATCTACCAAATAGAAGTTTTTTTGAGCGTCTTAAAGTAGAAACTCTAAAAAACGATTACCTTTACTTTTTTTAAAACTATTATGAGCCTAGACCAAGATTTGATGCAACGCGCAGATTCTAAATGTGAACTCTGCGGAAGTAAAGAAAACCTAGAAATATACCCTGTTCCTCCGGAAGAAAAAGTAACTGCAGATACCGCAGTGCTTACTTGTGAAACTTGTTTTGAACAATTACAAGATTCCGATAAAATAGAGCCTAACCATTGGCGATGCCTTAACGACAGTATGTGGAATACCACACCTGCCGTACAAGTGGTAGCTTGGCGTATGCTCACCCGATTAAAAAATGAAGGCTGGCCGCAAGATTTGCTGGACATGATGTATATGGAAGACGACACTTTAACTTGGGCAAAATCTGCCGGAGTACAAGAAGAGGAAGCTCCCAAAGGATTGGTGCATAGAGATAGCAACGGAGTCGTGATTGAAGCTGGCGATACCGTGGTTTTGATTAAAGATTTACCGGTAAAAGGTTCTAGCATGGTAGCCAAAAGAGGAACGGCTGTAAGAAGAGTTTCTTTGGTTCACGACAATGAAGAACACTTGGAAGGAAAAGTGGACGGACAACAAATTGTGATTCTTACCAAATTTGTGAAAAAGATGTAATACCAATTTGACAATGAGATGTCGCATTCCAACTCGTTCATTTTTCGTTCTATTTTCTTGTTCACATTTTCCGTAGCTAAGGCTATGCAAATCGATCACAGCGGCATAGAACAAAAGATTAACTTCGTTCTCTGTACGCCATTCCATAATTAAACTGGTATAAGCAAAATTTTTGCTCCTATTATAAATTTAAAAATCCGTCTCCAAGCTAAATATTAGCATAGAGACGGATTTTTTTCTTAATCACTTATGTTATTTCACAAGTGCTTATAAGAAATCTTTGATGTCGTTGCTTAAGTCCAGCACTTCTAATTGAGGAAGTTTGTTTTCTAAAATACTACTTCCTGCGGCACTTCTATAGCCTGCTGCACAATGCACCACAATCGGCTTGTCAGTAGGGAGTTCTTGAGCTCTTTCTCTTAGTTCGTGTAATGGAATGTTGATAGAACTTTTAAAAGGTTTATTTTCTTCTACTTCGGGCTGATTTCGGATATCTACGATGGTATAATCCTCTTCATTCCCTTTTAATTTATCTCCAGAAATTTTTGCTGAAGTTTTTAATAAACGATGCTCAATCGTAAGAATTCCTTTCAGTTGCTTTTCGTAGCCTATTTTTGCAATTCTTTCCAAATTTTTATCAAAGTTAGCCACAGAATCTACCACTATGTAAAAAGGTTCTCCCGGTCTTACAATGGCTCCCAACCAAGTTTCTAATTTTTGTGCATCTCTAATCGCTTCAATATTAATGCTGTTGGGTAAATGACCTGCTTTAAAATCGTCTATCGCTCTGGTATCTACAACGGTAATGTTGTGATCTACTTGAGACCGATTGATGAATCGGGGTACTTCTCCTAAACTTTTCTCTATAGTGTTTGCTCCTGCTTTATTGGTGTCCACATCAAAACCAAAGTAATGCGGAATCATAGGTTGGTCTTTTAAAATTTCTTTTATAAACTCCGCTTCCGTTTGCTCTTTAAATGCCCAATTGCTTAAGCGTTCTTGCCCTAAAGTAGACGAAGAAGCATCACTCATATTTTTCCCGCAAAGAGAACCCGCTCCGTGCGCAGGATAAATCACGGTTTCGTCTGGTAAATCATTAAATTTATGATTTAGCGTATGGTACATGGCTTTTGCTAACTCTTCACGTTTTGCCTGCATATTACCCGCTTTTTCTCTTAAGTCTGGTCTTCCTACATTTCCTATAAAAATGGTATCGCCTGTAAAAAGCACTTTTTCTTCTGCTTCTTCGGCCAAAATACAAATACTATCTGGGGAATGTCCAGGAGAATTTATAGCAGATAATTTAATGCTTCCTATAGAAAAATGATCTCCGTCGTCAAATGTCTTGTGAGGATATTCTGCGCCCAACAATTTACTTACATAAATGGTCGCACCAGTTTCTCTATGAATTTGCAAATGGCTGCTCACAAAATCGGCGTGCGGATGTGTTTCTATCACTGCTACAATCTTGGCGTCTTGCTCTTCCGCGTAAGCGTAATATTGCTGCGGATTTCTAGAAGGATCTATAAGTGTCATTTTACCGTTAGAAACTATGGCGTAAGAATAATGTGCTAATGCTTTATCGTTAAACTGTTTAAGTGTCATTTTTTTTAATTTTTGTTATGTTTCTTCTGAAAGGGATGCATGGTTTGATTGACAAAACCGTCTGGAAAATTTTCATCTCCTTCAAAACCTAATTCTATATCTTTTCCGTTTTTCGGAATGTAAGCGGTTCTAAATAAATAATCCCAAATGCTAAGAGACAGCCCAAAATTCATTCCTTTCTTTAAATGGTCTGGTAATTCTTTTGAATGATGCCAAATGTGCATTTTAGGATTGTTGATAATATAGCCAAAATAACCGTAACTCCAACCCAAATTGGCGTGATTAAGGTGCCCTATAAAAACGGCAAACATATGAACCACAAAAAATTGCTGAATCCCAAAACCAATCATCGCCAAAGGAATATATTGAACCGATTTATAAAAAATGGTTTCCATAAAATGAAATCTAAACTGCGCGGCAAAGGCCATTTCTTTTACACTGTGATGCACTTTGTGAAATTCCCACAACCAAGGACGGCGGTGTAATTGGCGGTGTACATTCCATTGTATAAAATCGGCAATCACAAACATAATGAGCAACTGCGCCCATTCTGGAAAGTCTTGCACCTCTATAGCCACTAGATTAGTAATCCCAAATAAAGATAAAAAATCATTAAACAACTCTACGCCCACATTAGAAATGGCATTATATCCCACTAAGGAAAAGAGAAAGAAATTAAAGAGAATGTAAAAAGTGTCTAACCAAAAATCTTTTCTTAAAATAGGCTGGTTTCTTCGCCACGGAATCACAATTTCTAATATCCAAACTAAAAGAGATAATCCTATGAGCCAATAAAAGTAATTGTAAAGAGAGGGATGGGCAATTTCTTCTACCAAATAATTGAAATAACCTGTAAAAGAATCTTGTATAATTTTGAGGTATTTATCCAAATCTAGCGCATTTTATTTTTTCCTTTGTCAAGCTTACTAAGGTATTCCTTACTTTCTAAAAGCACTTTAAAGCTTTTGTATCTTTTAATGATTAATTTTAGATTCCCAAATATCGGAGTTTTCTTATTAGATTTAATGAAAGTTATCATAAAATGAACACCTATATCATCTTATTACGAGGCATTAATGTTGGAGGAAAGCACAAGGTTTCCATGAAAGAAGTAAAGACTCTTTTAGAACAAAGTACTTATAAGAATGTAATTACATTACTTAACTCTGGGAATGTCATTTTCAATGCAAAAGAACAAGGTATTTCTGTCTTAGAAAACAACTTGAGCGAGCTTTTAGAGCATCATTTCTCTTTTCCGATTCCTGTAATTGCATTAAGCGCGAGAAGTCTTCAGCAAATGATAGAAGAAAATACTTTTCAAAAGGAAGAGATTCATAAAGACATACGTCTGTATGTTTCTTTTACAAAAGAAGAGATTCAAAATAAAACTGAACTTCAACTTTTAGAAGATGAATCTTTTAAAATCATAAAATCTACTTCTAATCAAATTTTTAGTATGGTAGATCTCTCTAAAGGGAAAACTACGAAAGCTATGGAAAAATTAGGCAAACTCTATAAAAAGAAAATAACCACTCGAAATTGGAATACCCTAGAGCGGATTTATAAGAAACTGGAAACCCTGTAGTTTGAAAATAAACTCCATTCCTCACCCTTTAGCATAATCCTAGCTAAATATAAATTTTGCTCTTTCTTTTCGTTCTCTGCTTTTTATATTTATCCGCATGACGCCAAAAATACAGGATAAAAACAGATAGCGTTCTCTTCATCTTTTTAATTATAATGGATAGATTATTACCGATTAAGGCAATAATTAACTATAACAACTCTAAACTAATAGAAATAATTAACTATAATTGCAAAAATTTAACCTACACTTATGAAACACCTTCTTCTCTTACTTAGCATTTTTACTTGCTTTTCTTTTTATGGACAAGAATTAAGACCCATTCCTCAAAAAATAGAAGACTTCAAGCAAAACAACGGAGAGTTTACCTCATTCGAACTCTTTTCTAAAGTTGAAAACAGTACAGAAATAGAAAAACTAAGCAGGCTAGCTTCAGACGCTACGGTCTTAGAGCTAAACAATTCTCAACTGCAATCGCTAATCACCGAGAAACCCAAAGCAATTGAAGTTTCTTTTTATTACCAAGAAGAAAAAATTACGTTACACTTATTAAGAACCAATAATTTTACGGAAAGTTTTAAAGCTTTTGATGAAAAGGGAAACAAAATCGATTACGACTTAGGTGCCTATTACCAGGGTATTGTTGCCCATGAACCTAATTCTTTAGTAGGTTTTAGTTTTTTTAATGATGATGTTATGGGAGTTACTTCTTCCTTAAGTTTAAGAAATGTTGTTTTGGGAAAAATTAAAGGTTCTAATCATTTTATTACCTATGCAGATCATAACTTAACAAAGGAAAACCCGTTTATGTGTGGTGTAGATACATTGAAAGAGAATAATGAATCTGGAAAAATTACACAAAGTAGCACCACTGCCAACACTAATATGACTAACAATTGCGTAAGAGTTTATTATGAGATTGCTTACGCTCCTTATGTAAACAATAATAGTGACACTACTGCAACTATAAATTGGTTAACTGCTATTCATAACAATATTGCTACCTTATATTCTAATGACAACATTCAAACTGCTTTAAGCGAGGTAATGGTTTGGACCAGCGAAGATCCTTATGAATTTGGGTTTTCTGGTAATTTATCTTATTTCGCTAATTCAAGAACTGGGTTTAATGGAGATCTAGCCCATTTGGTTAATTATCCATCTACAACCTCTGTAGCTTATTTAAACTCTCTTTGTTCAGAAAATAGGTTTGCCTATTCTGGTATTGACCAATATTACGCAGACGTGCCTACCTATTCTTGGACGATTATGGCAATGACACATGAAATGGGACATGCTTTAGGTTCTCCACACACCCATGCTTGTGCCTGGAATGGAAACAATACCGCGATAGATGGTTGCGGACCTCAATCTGGAAACGGTGAGGGTTGTGATGCGGCTTTACCTAGTGATGGCGGTACCATTATGAGTTATTGTCATTTAGTATCTGGTGTGGGGATTAATTTCCTTAACGGATTTGGAACACAACCATCAACATTAATACAAAACACTATTGATTCTAAATCTTGTCTTGGGACAGATTGTACCACTTCTGAATGTTCAGCAACTGTATATGATGCAACCTTTACCGATGTTACTCAAAACTCTGCTACGGTGAATATTGTTGATAACTACTCTACCGAATGGGAATACAAAATATATCCTGTAAATTCATTCAGCAACAACTGGATCTCTACTACGAGTCAATCTGTTGACTTATCACAATTAGATCCTAACTCCTATTACGTGATTGAAATTAAAAACATTTGTAATAATCCTGGGAGTTTAAACATTAGTACCAAAAGAATGTTTTTAACAGACGGGGATTACTGTAACGGTGATGTATTTACTGATACTGGTGGCACCAGCGGATTTTATGGCGATCAAGAATATTTTGTGAAGACTTTTTATCCAGGAGATGGAGAAACATTAACGATGACCTTTAATGAATTTGATTTAGAGTTAGATTATGACTTTATGACCATTTATAATGGAGAAAGTGTAAATGATCCTATCTTTCCAAATGCTGATTTGATGTCTGGAAGCACCAATCCAGGTCCGTTTACCTCAACGCATCCGTCGGGTGCCATTACAGTGAAATTTATTTCTGATCCTGCTGTTAATCTTGCTGGATGGAATGCTTCTTTCTCTTGCGAAGATCTTTCTACTTCTTCACAAGAAGTTAATTCATTTAGTATATACCCTAATCCAACTTCTTCTGTGGTTCATGTTTCTGCCAAAGAATTAATTAAAGATATTAAGGTATATGATACTTCTGGTAGATTAATACAATCATTAAATAATCTAGAAACGGAAAGCGCAAGCCTAGATCTAGGCACACTTTCTAACGGAGTTTATTTTATACAAGTTACTTCTAAAAATGGGAAAGAAACCAAACAGATTATAAAGAAGTAAACTGTTTTTAACCCATATAAAAAGCCTTTCAGTTAAATCTGAAAGGCTTTTTTGTTTACTAGATAGAACTAAGGTTAAATTACTTCAGCATCAATCACATTATCATTTAAATCTTCTGCACTAATTCCGTTGAAAATATAGGCATAAACCCACATAAGTGTAAAGGAAGGAACAATATCTGTATAAGGCAATATTTCTTCGACAAATACAAGAATTGAGGCAATTTTACCTTTCTTTCCTGGATACATTTCAGACATCTGTTTAGCAGCATATGGCGCCCACAAAATATCTAAAAAAGGTCCTACTACAGGAATGACCATAGATAACATCCCTACGCCATCAAAAAGTAATCCCTTAAAAAGTTGTTGGTATTTATGAGTTAAATTCATGTGTTTTTTATCTATATATATAACAAAAAAAGTGCCGAAATTATCTATTCATCTAATAAATAGGCAAAAGATTCTCTCAATTTTTTAAGTTTAGGATTAATAATAATCTGGCAATAAGGTTGTTGCGTGTAATTATTATAGAAGTTTTGATGCTGAAATTCAGCTTCGTAAAAATTGGTGTAGGAGGTAACTTCAGTGACAATCTTATCTTCAAAAACCTTCTTGTTTAACTCTTCAATTACCCGATTGGCAGTTTCTTCCTGTTCCTCATCTTGGTAGAAAATAGCGCTTCTATATTGAGTGCCAATATCATTTCCCTGTCTATTTAAAGTTGTAGGATTGTGCGTCGCAAAAAAGATATGTAGTATTTCTTCATACGAAACTTGCTTGGGATCGTAGGTAAATTGTAATGCTTCGGCGTGTCCCGTTCTTCCTTCCACCACTTCTCGGTAAGGAGGGTTTTTAATTTTTCCGCCAGAGAAACCAGATTTTACACCAGAGATTCCTTTTACCCGTTGAAAAACAGCTTCGGTACACCAAAAACAACCATTGGCTAGAGTGACTTGTTTCATTTCCATTTTTTGCTTAAAATTAAAAGAAGTTTTTCAGCATTAAAACAGCTAGGCTTAAATTAACGTTGATTTGTGATTTATATCACCTAGCATCACATTTTGAAAAGAAAAACCTATTTTAGCCTAGAAAATCTTGCTCAAAAAAGATATCCATGATTGAAGTTAAAAATTTACATAAATACTACGAAGACCTTCACGTTCTTTACGATGTCAATCTCGTGATAGAAAAAGGTGAAATTGTTTCTATAGTGGGCGCTTCTGGAGCTGGAAAAACCACTCTTTTACAAATTCTGGGCACCTTAGATACCCCCAGTAAAAAGCAGGATTCTTTGGTAAAGCTCAACCAGACTGAAGTGAGCAAACTCTCTAAGAAAGACTTGGCTAAATTCAGAAATCAACATATCGGATTTATTTTTCAGTTTCATCAATTGTTACCCGAATTTACGGCTTTAGAAAATATTTGTATTCCGGCTTTTATTCATAAAACTCCCAAAGATCAAGCTGAAAAAAGAGCTTTAGAGCTTTTAGAATTTCTAGGACTTGAAGATCGCAAAGATCACAAACCCGGCCAATTAAGTGGTGGAGAGCAACAACGAGTAGCGGTTGCCAGAGCTTTAATCAATAATCCTGAAATTATCCTTGCCGATGAACCTTCAGGAAATTTAGACTCTGAATCTGCTGAAAATCTTCATCAGCTTTTTTTTAAACTAAGAGAAGAATTCGGTCAAACCTTTGTCATTGTCACCCACAACCTAGAATTAGCTAATATGGCAGACCGTAAACTGGTTATGGTCGACGGTAGTATAACTCCGCCCGTATAATGCTGTTCATTGTTGTTTCTTGGCTCTATATTTTTCTAGCTTCTACGCTAGTAGGGCTTTTTATTCAGCAACAATTAAAACTTTCTTTTCAAGCTTTAGTTATTCAGTTTCTTCTGGAATACGGGAGATGGTCCTTTGCCTAGCGTAAACAAAGACCAGATTAAATATTTTAAAGAAAAAATCCATTATATTCCGCAGCGAAGAGGAAAAACTTTAAAAGAAGGCTTTTACAGCAAAAAAATACCCGCGGAATGAATAAAAGAGAACTAAAAGAGTTTTTAGACCATAAGGTTGTTGAATACGAAAATCCCGAGTTTATAGCGACTGATCCTATTCAGATTCCGCATTTATTTACTCGAAAAGAAGATATCGAAATCGCAGGCTTTCTTACTGCCACCATCGCTTGGGGAAATAGAAAAAGCATTCTTAAAAATGCGCATCGACTCATGGAAATGATGGATCATTCGCCCTATGACTTTATCAAAAATCATCAAGAAACAGATTTGGACTCGCTTACGGGCTTTGTTCATCGTACTTTTAATGCAAATGATTTATTCTATTTTATAAAAGCACTTCAAAACATCTATCAAAATCACCAAGGCCTTGAAGGCATTTTTACCGAATTTAGCTCGCCTACTTCTACCCAAGTGGGAATTCACGAACTCAAAAAGATATTCTTTGAGTTAGAGCATCAAAAAAGAACCGAGAAACACGTTAGCGATCCTTTAAAAAAATCCGCTGCAAAGCGTATCAATATGTTTTTAAGGTGGATGGTACGTTCTTCAAAAAATGAAGTAGATTTCGGACTCTGGAAACATATTTCTCCGTCCGCCTTATCTTGCCCGCTAGACGTTCATAGCGGCAACGTGGCTAGAAAATTAGGCCTCTTAAAAAGAAAGCAAAATGATGCTAAAGCTTTAGCAGAATTAGACATGCAACTTAGAAAATTAGACCCTCAAGATCCTGTAAAATATGATTTTGCTCTCTTTGGATTAGGAGTTTTTGAAAAATTCTAAATATAACCGCATAACTATACTTACTTTTTTATCTTTACTTAAAATTAACTACCTCCAAAAGCTTTGTCTTTATGCTTACTCAACAAACTTCTCGCCGAGAATTAAAACGTTTAAAAGCTTTAGAAGAATATCGCATTTTAGATACGCCAAATGAAGCAGAGTATGATGAAATTGCGCAGTTAGCAGCTAAAATTTCTGGTATGCCTGTTGCTCTCATTTCGTTTATAGACAAAAATAGGCAATGGTTTAAATCTAAAGTGGGCTTTGATGTGTGTGAAACCGAAAGAAATATTTCTTTTTGTACCCACGCGATTGAAGCTGAAGGTGATATCTTAGAGGTTAAAAACGCTCTAGAAGATGTGCGTTTTAAAAATAATCCGCTTGTAACTACCCCAGAATCACCTGTTATTTACTATTGCGGTTTTAAGCTTACCGATAGTAAAGGGATGACTTTAGGGACACTTTGTATTATAGGTCATCAACCAGGATCTATGAACGAAAGTCAAAAAGCTTCTTTAAAGACCTTATCCAATCAAGTGGTAAAACTCTTAGAATTAAGACGTAATTTTGTCTTGTTAAAAGAAGCAGAGAAATCTCTTAAAGAGAAGAATAAGTTACTTAAAGATTTTGCAGGAACCGTTTCTCACGATATAAAAATGCCCTTGGCCAATATGGTTTTAACAGTAGATATTTTAAAGAAAAAGTACCTACCCGTTTTAGATGATGAAGGCCTAGAATATTTAAACTACTTAAAGCAATCTAGCTTTAAACTAAGCGAATACATTACCGGTATTTTAAATTTGTATGAGAGTGAAGTCAGTACTCTAGAAAACTCTAAAGATTCTTTTGATCTAAAGAAATTATTAGAAGAAATCATTGACTTGTTTAATATTAAGCAAGAATGTGAGATTCTGTTACCAAATAACAATATAGAGCTTCAGTGTAATCGAACTGCTTTAGAGCAAATTTTATTGAATCTTATAGGGAACAGTTTAAAATATAATGATAAGGAAAATATCATTATCAAAATTAAGTGCAAAGAGAAAGACGGGTATTATTTATTCTCCGTTCACGACAATGGGGTAGGCATTCCTAAAGATAAGCAAAAAGATATTTTTAAGTTATTTTCTACCGCAGGAATACAAGATCGCCATGGAAATAAAGGAAACGGAATTGGTCTTTCTACCGTAAAAAAATTAGTTAAAAAATTAGGCGGAAAAGTTAAAATAAAGTCTGAAGTAGGAGAATTCACGAAAGTTTCATTTACCATTAAAAAGTAATTAATATCATATGCTATTTAAAAACCCTGCCGTTTTATATGCTTTATGTGTATTGATTATTCCCTTTTTTGTACACCTTTTTCAATTACGAAGGTTTAAGAAAGAATACTTCACCAATGTCGCATTTCTTAAAAAGATACAGCAGCAGTCTAGAAAAAGCTCTAAAGTAAAGAAGTGGCTAGTGCTGCTTTCCAGATTATTGGCATTTGCCGCTATTATTATGGCTTTTGCTCAGCCTTATTTCCCCGCGGAAGACACGAGTATCAAAGATGAAGATTTAGTGGTTTATCTAGACAACTCGTTTAGTATGCAGCAAGAAGGAGCTAATGGCACGCTTTTAAACGAAGCGGTGCAAAGTTTCATCACTTCTATTCCTGCCCAAAAAGAATTTACTCTTTTTACCAGCAATAAAGTCTACCAAAATACCAAGCTTGATAAAATTAAAAATCAGTTGTTAGAGACGGGTTTTACCGCAAAGAACCCTAGCTTAAAATCTACTTACCTAAAAGCTCAGAACCTTTTTACTACTGAAAATAACAAGCGTAAAAGCTTTTTAGCACTATCCGATTTTCAAGCTAATACGGTAGATTCTAATGACTTTTTTGAGAAAGAAATTCATAACATCTTAATTCCGCTTCAAGCGAAAGAGCAACAAAATGTGAGTATTGATTCGGCATATATTGCCAATAAAATCAATCAAGATTACCAAATGCATATTCGGGTTTCAAGCAACAAAAAATCTGAAGATATTTTTCCCATTGCTTTATACAATCAAGATCAACTTTTGGCCAAAAGCAGCATTAGCTTTACAGATAGTTTGGTAAGAAAAGTGGTTTTTAATCTTAATGAAAAAGAAATTCTTTACGGAAGAATAAGCTTAGAAGACCAATCTTTAGATTATGATAATCGCTTATTTTTTGGTATTGACTCCTATCAAAAAATAAAAGTAGCAGCCATTTCTGCGGAAGAGGATCGGTTCTTAAAGAAAATTTTTACCAACAAAGAAACTTTTGATTTTCATAGTTTTAAAGAAAATGAAGCCGATTATTCTGTCCTAGAAAACGCCGATTTTATAATCGTGAATGAGCTCTCACAACTCCCCACAAGTCTACAAACCTTGCTTCAGCAAAAACTGAAGCAAGAGAAAAACGTACTAATTATTCCCGGGAGTGATATAGATATTTCCAATTACAATGCGTTTTTAGGGATACTAAACCGCGCTAAAATCATCGAAAAGAATAGTCAGGAATTAAAACTTACTCAAATCAGATTTTCACATCCTTTACTCAAAAATGTCTTCCGTAAGCAAATTTCCAATTTTGATTATCCTACGGTTTATGAAAGTTATAAGATCAACGATTATGGCTCTCCTGTGCTAATCACCAATGACAATGCAGGTTTTTTAACCGAAAAGAATCATCTTTATCTATTTAAATCGGCTTTAAATCAAGAGGCGACTAACTTTAAAAGCTCTCCGCTAATTGTTCCCGTCTTGTATAATATGGCTTGGCAAAGTGTTTCTATCCCTCAACTCTATTATGAGGTTGGAGAAGTGAATGCGATTGATATTCCTACGCCTTTACATGATGATGAAGTCTTGCATTTAACTCAAGGAGACGCAGATTTTATTCCGTTGCAACGGAAATTAAACAAGCAAGTAAAAATTACCACAGCTCCAGATCTTCCTCTTTTGGCGGGAAATTTTGAAGTAAGGAAACAAGATGAATTCATTACCAGCTTAGGTTTTAATTACAACCGGAAGGAAAGCGACTTAAAGGTTTATCCTCTTGAGCAATTGCAACACGTAGAAATTAAAAACAGTATTACCCAATATTTTTCTAGCTTAAGAAACCAGAGCGAAGTTGATGAACTTTGGAAATGGTTTGTTATTTTTGCACTTGTATTTTTAGCCATAGAAATGTTGCTGCTCAAGTTCCTGAAATAAAGAACCTAACAGCAACGCTTCAAAATACAACTTGGGATATGATTGTTAATTTTCGAGGGAAATCCTCGCAGTAATAACCTTCAATAAGGGAATAAAACGTATGAAACTACTTATTAAGTCGGCCAAAGTGATCCAGCCCTCCAGTGAATTTCATCAACAACAGGTAGATATACTTATAGAAGATGGAGTAATTGCTTCCATTAAGCCCAAGATTGATGAACGTGCAGACCAAATCCTAGAGATAGAAAATTTACATCTTTCTGAAGGTTGGTTTGATAGCAGTGTCTCTTTTGGAGAACCTGGTTATGAAGAAAGAGAAACCCTAGAAAACGGTTTATTAACAGCAGCCAAAAGCGGATTTACTCAACTAGGTTTAAACTCCAACATCAACCCGATTGCAGACCATGCTTCTGCCCTTAATTTTTTACAAAAAGAAAATGAAAAGCAAGCGGTGCGGGTTTATCCTATCGCTGCGTTAACCAAACATAGTGAAGGAAAAGATTTAGCCGAAGTTTATGATATGCACCATGCGGGAGCCGTTTCCTTTTACGATTACAAGAAACCGGTGAACAATCCCAACTTGCTAAAAATCGCTCTACAATACGTACAAAATTTTGACGGACTCGTACAGTCTTTCCCTTTAGATGAATCCATTGCTCACAAAGGCTATGTACACGAGAATAAGCAAAGCACCATATTAGGCTTAAAGGGAATTCCTTCTTTTGCCGAAGAATTACAAATTAGCAGAGACCTTCACGTTTTAGAATATACGGGAGGGAAATTACACATCCCAACCCTCTCAACTAAGAAAGCGGTAGCACTCATTCGTGAAGCCAAGAAAAAAGGCTTGGACGTAAGCTGCAGCGTTGCTGTTCATCAACTTGTGTTTCACAATGATAAGCTAGAAACTTTTAATAGTCACTTTAAAGTGATGCCGCCGTTAAGGTCTAAAGAAGATCAAGAAGCTTTAGTAGAAGGCGTTAAAGACGGCACGATAGATATGGTGACTACAGACCATATGCCCATAGATATTGAAAACAAAAAAGTAGAATTTGAAAATGCTCTTTTTGGAACGATTGGTTTAGAATCGGCTTTTGGAGCGCTTAACGCATTGCTAGGATTAGAAAAAACCATTGATTTACTCACCAAAGCAAAAAAACGATTTCACATTCCTACTTCCCTTATAAAAGAAGGAAAAATGGCCAATTTTAGCTTTTTTAATCCAAAAGGCAATTATACCTTTGCCCCGCAACACATATATTCCTCTTCAAAAAATGCGATGTTTTTAAATCACTCCTTAACGGGAAAAGCGCTTGGAGTATATGCACAAAAAAATCTTGTTCTCCATGAATCAGACTCATAGTTCTTCTGAAGTAGAAAATGGCAAAACTACCGCCATTATAAGTTACCTCACTTTTGTAGGTGGCATCATCGCCATTTTTATGAATCTAGAACCCAAAAATAAATTTGCTTCTTTTCATATTAGACAGGCCATAGGCATACATTTGCTTCAAATTCTTATTTTCACCACCATGAGTGGTTTTGATAGTTTTTTGATTTCCTTTCCTTTATGGATATTCTTCTTTGTCTTATGGTTTTATGCTTTCTTAGGCGTAGTACAAGGAAAGAGATATATAATCCCATTATTGGGAGAACATTTTCAAAATTGGTTTAATAAAATAGCGCCATGATCACAAAAAAATTATCTTTAGAACACGTGTTAAGACCTTCAACATTAGAAGGAAAAGCCCCCTTAATCCTTATGCTTCATGGGTATGGAAGTGATGAAAACGATTTATTTTCGTTTGCATCAGAGCTTCCTGGTGAGTATTTAATCGTTTCCGCGAAAGCGCCACAACAAATGATGCCTTACGGAAATGCTTGGTACGAAATTAATTTTGATGCCCAAGGCGATAAGTTTACCAACGACGAACAAGCCATTGCTTCTCGAGATTTAATTGCGACGTTTATTGACGAGATTGTAGAAGCCTACCACGCAGATGCACAACAAGTAACTTTATTAGGCTTTAGCCAAGGAGCTATTTTAAGTTATGCCGTAGCGCTTTCTTATCCCAATAAAGTGCAAAATATTATCGCTTTAAGCGGATATATCCACGCTTCTATTTACAAGGCAGGATACGAGAATAATGACTTTTCTAACCTAAGTATTTACGCTTCTCACGGAAATGTAGACCAGGTTATTCCTGTAGAGTGGGCTCGAAAAAACAAACCTTTCTTAGACGAATTAGGAATTGAAAACAAGTATTCTGAATTTCCTGTAGGCCACGGCGTGAATCCTGAAAACTTTAAGGAATTTAAAAACTGGTTAGCCCAGCATTAGTCGGTATAAATAAAGGAGTCTGTTACTTCAATATCAATAGATTTATCTTCATTGATAAAATACTTGAACATGAACTCTCCCCAATATTTTCCATCCGTAAATTCGGCAATTCCCCATTTATGATTCAATAGCTTAATGGCATTGATCGCCATATTTCCATCCATTCCTTGGTAAGGAACCAGAGGATTGTCTTTATCAATGCTGTTTTTATCTAAAATTTGTGCTTGTAGCAACCCATTAAATTCTTCTACACGAAAGCCTCTGTCTTCAATATACATTTTTGCTTTATCGCTTTGCAGCAACGAAAATCTACTGCTGGCGTCTACTAGATTCACAAGCGAATCTTTTTCTCTTTTGAGTTCTTTTTTGTCCTTAGAAAGCTCAGTTATTTGTGCCTCTTGCATTTCCAAACCTTTCTTAGAGTTTGAGAATTGAAAGACAATATATAATAATGCAAACACAAACAAGAACATAAAAATTTTACCGCTCATCAAATTTCAATTTTTAAATTATCATAGGCCAAAAATACATTTTCTGGCAACTCTGCTTCCACTTCATCGTGAAAACCTAACAAATGACTAATATGGGTTAAATAAGCTTTTTCTGGCTGTAACTCTTCAATCATAGCCAAGGCTTCTTCCAAGTTTAAGTGAGAATGATGTGGCTCTCTTCGCAAAGCATTTATCACCAAGACTTTTAGGCCTTTTAGCTTTTCTTTCTCTTCTGCTGCTATGGTTTTTGCATCGGTGATGTAAGCAAAATCATTTAACCTGAACCCAAATACCTGCAATCGATTGTGCAACACATTTACAGGAACTACTTCTTTATTCTTTAACGTAAATGCTTCCCCAGTAAGCTCAATTACATGTACTTCCGGGGCACCGGGATATTTATTCTTTTCTTGAAAAACATAATCAAATCTTTTCTTAAGTGCCTCCACTACTCTATGATGTGCGTAAACATCTATTTTTCCTTGACGAAAATAAAAAGGTCTTACATCATCCAATCCAATAATATGATCGTTGTGTTCGTGAGTAAATAAAATCCCATCAATATGAGAAACATGATGAGTAAGCATTTGCTGTCTAAAGTCGGGGCCACAATCAATCACATAGCGATAATTTTCCCATTCTATCATCACAGAAACCCGTAAACGCTTGTCTCTAGGGTTCTCGCTTAAACACACAGGATGCTGGCTTCCTATAACAGGAATACCTTGTGAAGTTCCAGTACCTAAAAAAGTAATTTGCACGCATTTATTTTGTCACAAAAGTAGTTATATTTTTTTGTTTAAATGTCAAATCACTACCTTTGATACTGTAATCTTATTTATTAATCTTTTTATATAGCCATGCCAATTACGATAATGGGTGACAAGGAATTCGAGAGTATTCCTACCATCAACACCAAGGTACTTCGCATTAATTTAAACGAAAATATTTACGGAACATTTTCTGAAATTGGTGCAGGTCAAGAAACGGTTCGAAATTTCTTTAGAGCAGGCGGGGCATCTGGAACCATCGCGAAAACGATGAGTGCCTATGATAAAAATTTTAGTGATGCCATTTATGGCGCAGAAGACGATAAAAGGTATGTGACCGAAGCACGTCTAAAAAGGATGCTTTCTCATGAGATGAATCTTATAGAAGAGCGAATTGACCGGAAAAAACATCCTAATAAATTGTTTTTTAGTTTCGCTAATACCGTAGCAACTATAGATTTCGCTAAGAAATATAAAGGTCACGGCTGGGTAGGAATTAGATACCAAGTAACGCCAGAAGAAGATTACAACGAAATTATTCTACACGTTAGGTTTCACGAAAATGATGCTCGTTTACAACAAAATACCTTAGGTACTCTTGGCGTTAACCTCATTCACGGAGCTTATTACAAATATGATTCCCCAAAAAAACTACTTAGGTATCTTTACGATCACATTGATAAAGAACAAATAGAAATAGATACCATCAACTTTTCTGGACCTCGTTTTAAGGAAGTCGACAACCGTTTGATGAGTTTACAATTGGTTAAAAACGGAATGACCAAAGCAGTGATGTTTGCTCCAGACGGAAATAACGTCCTTCCTGCAAAAGTGCTTTATAGGAAAAATGTACTTGCACTAAGAGGGAGCTTTAGACCCGTTACCAAAGTAAATATGGATATCTATAAAAACTCTATGGAACTTTTTTTAGCGGAGAAACGCGTTAAGAAAGAAAATACCATGTGCATTTTTGAAATTACACTTTCTAATCTAAGGTCTGAAGGAGAAATTGACGAAAAAGACTTTATGGACAGAGCAAAGCTACTGTGCTCCTTAGGACATACGGTTATGATTTCTAACTTTCAAGAATACTATAAGCTTGTAGAGTACTTTTCTAGGTATACCAAACAGCGGATGGGACTAGCCATGGGCGTTAGCAATTTGGTAGATATTTTTGACGAAAAATATTACCGTCACCTTAGCGGAGGAATTTTAGAAGCCTTTGGTAAACTTTTCTTTAAGGATTTAAAAGTATACCTATACCCTTGGAAAGACGAAAAAACCGATGAAATCACCAATAGTGATAACCTAAAAGTGCATCCAAGAATGAAAGAGCTTTATAAGTTCTTTAAATATAACGGAAAAGTAGTAGACATTAAAGACTACGATCCTAGTATTATGGATATTTACTCTAGAGAAGCCCTACAAATGATTGCCAATGATACAGAGGGTTGGGAAGAAATGCTTCCAGAAAACACGGCTAGCCTTGTACGAGAACAACATTTATTTGGGTTTAAGCCTAAAGAAAAAAAACAAGAGGCCTAACAGCTTCACTTATAGATTACTAAAACAAAAAAAAACACCTTTGAAAGGTGTTTTTTTTGTGTCATTTTTCCGTGAAGATTAGACTCTTGTAATTTTAGCGCCTATAGCTCTTAATCTTCCATCTATATCTTCGTATCCACGATCAATTTGCTCAATATTATGAATGGTAGAGGTCCCTTTAGCAGAAAGTGCTGCAATCAATAAGGATATTCCCGCTCTAATATCGGGGCTTGTCATGGTGGTTGCTTTTAAAGTAGATTGAAAATCGTGTCCAATAATGGTCGCTCTATGCGGATCACATAAAATGATTTTCGCACCCATATCAATCAATTTATCTACAAAGAAAAGTCGGCTCTCAAACATCTTTTGATGTATAAGCACGCTTCCTCTAGCTTGAGTGGCGATCACCAACATAATACTCAATAAATCTGGTGTAAAACCAGGCCAAGGAGCATCACTTATATTCATAATAGAACCATCGATAAAGCTTTGTACTTCATATCCATTTTTATGGGCAGGAATGTACAAATCATCGCCCTTCTTTTTAACGGTGATTCCAAGTTTTCTAAATGTAGTGGGTATTAAGCCTAGGTTATCCCAGCTTACATCCTTAATGGTAAGTTCGCTTTTGGTCATGGCGGCTAAACCTATCCAAGAACCAATTTCGATCATATCGGGAAGAACTCTATGCGTACATCCCGTTAGTTTTTCTACGCCTTCAATCTTTAAAAGATTAGAACCTATTCCCTCGATATGAGCTCCCATAGAAACCAACATCTTACACAATTGTTGTATATAAGGCTCACAAGCTGCATTATAAATGGTAGTTTTTCCTTTAGCTAAAACAGCAGCCATCACAATGTTTGCTGTCCCAGTAACCGATGCTTCCTCTAAAAGCATATAAGCTCCCTTTAAACCTTTGGGTGCTTCTACGCCGTAAAAACGCTCCTCTTTATTGTATCTAAATTTTGCGCCTAGTTTTATAAAACCTTCAAAGTGGGTATCTAGTCTTCTTCTTCCAATTTTATCTCCTCCAGGTCTTGGGATATAGCCTTTACCGTATTTAGCCAATAAAGGTCCCATAATCATAATAGAACCTCTCAAACTACTGCCTTCTTCTTTAAAAAGCTCGCTTTCTAGGTAGTCTAAGTGGAGTTGATCGCTAATAAAGGAGTATCTTCCTTTACCTAATTTCTGAATTTTAACTCCCAGATTACCCAATATGGTAATGAGTTTGTTCACATCCCTAATGTCTGGAATGTTTTCAATAATCACCTCGTCATCGGTTAACAAAACAGCACAAAGTATTTGTAATGCTTCGTTTTTTGCTCCTTGCGGAACTATTTCCCCTTTTAAAGAATGTCCTCCTTCAATTTGAAAAGTAGCCATAAATAATCAGAATATTAGTAGCGCTTGCGAGTGCTACGGTTACGGTGATTTTTTTTGTTGGTGGGTTTTGAAGTAGAAGTTTTACTGTAACGCTTACTGTTACTTCCTTTTATAAGATCTGAAGCTTCCGTAAGGTCTTCTTCTTTGGCCTTCAAATTAATTTGACCATCGCTCAATTCGTACAAATGTTCAAAAATTGCCTTATCGTCTACCGTATCACGGTTCCAATTAAGGTAACATTTCTTCATGTGATTGGCGATATTAAACACAAGTGCATCTTTTAAATCTCCATCTTCCCATTCTAACGCAGCATCAATCATGCGTTTAATATTATTTCCGTAAAAACGGTATTTAGGAAAATTTTGAGGGTATTCTAAAGGAGACGGATGCTCTTGCAACTTCTCTCTTGAAGGTTTTGGATATGGAGAATCTACATCTAGTTTAAAATCACTAATGATAAAAAGTTGATCCCATAATTTATGCTGAAAATCTGGTACATCACGCAAATGCGGATTTAGATTTCCCATCACGGCAATGATA
The DNA here is from genome assembly GCF_031085155.1 of Mesonia profundi. Taxonomy (GTDB): domain Bacteria; phylum Bacteroidota; class Bacteroidia; order Flavobacteriales; family Flavobacteriaceae; genus Mesonia; species Mesonia profundi. The sequence goes on from NZ_JAVHUL010000011.1 coordinate 59,131, forward strand.
GATTTTGCTACCTCATTCCTTTCTTTATCATCTTCTAAACTAATGGCGTGTTCTACCATTTTTTGAATATGTCTGCCATATTCTGGAATAAAAAGTTTACTCCTCTCTGAGTTGTATTCTAAATCGTATATCAAAATTGAAAATTATATAGGTATAAATATTGTTGAAGCTGAAGTCTTTAGCTCATAACGCTTGCAAAATAATAAATAATTAGCTACCAGCTCCATTTTTTAATAAAAAATAGCAAATTTATAGCGATATAACTCCATCTACCTTTTCTCCTACTTTAATATACTTTTCTATCACCGCCTCTGGACTTTTCATTTTAACACTAACAGAAACACTGGTATAGGTTCCTTTAGAAGACTCTTTGGTAGTAATCACAGCGCCCATATTGTCAAAAATATTCTCTACTTCGGCTATTTTCTCATTACTTGAAGGAACAATAAATTTATATAAATACTCACTTGGCCATTCTGCTGTTTCTGCTAATTTAACTTTTAGATTCTTATAAAAGTCATCTCTTTCTTTATTTGAACTCATAAATTTAATATCTTTTAAAATACAAAGATACTTCATTCATTTTTTTAAATTGCCAAAAAAAAGTTATCATGGCTAAGGCTCAAAAAATATTGCTCATAGGCGGACCGGGAACGGGAAAGTCTACCATCATAAATCACTTAGATAAAATGGGTTATCGCTGCTTTCCTGAGATTTCTAGGAAAATTACCCTTACCGCTCAAAAAGAAGGCACAGAACAGCTTTTTCTATCGCAGCCTTTACGGTTTAGCGAATTACTTTTAGAAGGTAGAATAAAACAGCATCAAGAAGCAGATGATTTAGCAGCCAATTATGTTTTTATAGACAGAGGAATTCCCGATATTACCGCTTATATGGATTTTAGAGGTGATCAGTATCCAGAGACTTTCGAGAATGCGAATCTAAAGTACACTTACGATCAGGTATTTTTGCTTCCTATTTGGGAGGCCATTTACACTTCAGATAACGAACGTTATGAAAATTTAGATCAAGCTAAAAAAATTCAGCAACAGCTTATAAAAACGTATACTGAATTGGGTTATGATTTGATTGAAGTCCCTAAAAGTTCGGTTGAAAAACGTGTCGAATTTATTTTAACGAATACTCAAATAAACTAATTCATGCCCACCCCTGAAGAAATATTACGTGAATATTGGGGTTTCTCCACTTTTAAACCTGCGCAAAAAGAAATCATCACCCATCTTATAGAAGGAAATGATGCGCTGGCATTACTCCCCACCGGTGGCGGAAAATCTATTTGTTTTCAGGTTCCCGCACTAATGCAAGAAGGAATATGCATTGTGGTTTCGCCGCTTATTGCACTTATGCAGGACCAGGTGCAAAACCTTAATGCCAAGGGAATTAAATCGCTGATGCTTAAAGGCGGAATTTCTCTTCAGGAATTAGACACCACCTTAGACAATTGCATCTATGGTAATTACAAGTTTCTCTACCTCTCACCAGAGCGTTTACAACAAGATTTGGTGCAAGAGAGAATTTCTAAAATGAATGTCAACCTTATTGCTATTGATGAGGCGCATTGTATTTCTGAATGGGGACACGACTTTAGACCCGCTTATAGAAAGACCAATATTCTTAAAGAACTTCATCCCGAAATTCCCGTAGTCGCTTTGACTGCCACAGCAACCAAACGCGTACAAAGTGATATTTTAGAAACTTTAGGCATTGATGTTTCCCAAGTCTTTAAATACAGCTTTAAGCGGAATAACATTCAGTTTCTAATTCAGAAAGAAGAAGATAAAACACATCACCTGATTGGTTTTCTGAAAAAACATCCGGGATCGAGTATCATTTACGTACGAAATAGAAAAGCGACCTTAGAGTTAAAAGAAGTTTTACTACAACATCAAATTTCTGCAGATGCTTATCATGGAGGACTAGAAACCTCTCAGAAAAATAAATTACTAGAAGGCTGGCTAAAAGAAAGGTTTAAGGTAATGATAGCCACTACTGCTTTCGGGATGGGAATTGACAAAGAAAATGTTCAGAATGTGATTCATTTTCACCTGCCAGAAAGTTTGGAAAGCTTCTTTCAGGAAGCCGGAAGAGCGGGTAGGAATGGAGAAGACGCTACTTCCCTCCTGCTCTATAACGATCATGACTTTTTGTTGCTCAACAATCAGTTTTTAAAAAATATCGCTACTGTAAAAAGCGTCAAGCTAGTCTATAAAAAGCTGAACGCTTATTTCTCCATTGCTTATGGCGAAGGCGAACAAACCGAACACAACTTTAATTTTAGTGATTTCTGTAAAAATTACCAACTTCCCTTTGCGCTTACGTATAACAGTTTAGAGTTATTAGATCGCGTAGGAGTCATCAAGCTTACCAAAGAGTTTTCAAAAAAAACAGCCTTACAATTCTTAATTAGTAGTAAGCAAGTGTTTTACTTTTTGGAAAGGAATCCGTCTTACGAAGAACTTTTAAAAACCTTATTCAGATTAAAGGGAGGCTTTTTTGAGCATAAAACCAGTTTTTCGATTGATAGGCTGAGTGAAAAATCGGGCGTAACCCCAGAAATGATTGAAAACAAATTAGAATATTTGTCCAAAGAAAAAATCATAGATCTAAGCATTGCCAATCAAGATACGAGTTTAGTGTTTTTAGTAACCAGGGAAGATGACATTAGCATTAATCCCGTCTCTAAATATATCAAACAGCAATATAGCCTCAAAGAAGAAAAGATAAAAGCGGTTACTTTATTTGTTTCTTCCAAAGAACGCTGTAAAGTAAAGGAACTTTTAGCCTATTTTGGGGAAGATGAAAAAGAGGATTGTGGCAAATGCTCGGTGTGCTTAAAACGCAAGAAAAAGCATACTAGAAAGGTTTATAATGATGTTTACCAACAAATCTTAGTAATTTTAGAAAAGGAAGAAATGCCTTTAAAGCAATTGGTCCCAAAAATTGAAGCCAAAGAAGAAGACACTTTATACCTATTAAGAGCTATGCTAGATAAAAAATTAATTTCAATTAGCAGTAACAATATTATTCAATTAAAAAAATGACAGCATTACGTATACTTTTTATGGGAACTCCCGAGTTTGCCGTAACTATTCTAGATCAAATCATTCAACAAGACTATACGGTAGTTGGCGTAGTAACCGCCCCCGACAAACCTGCTGGGAGAGGTCAAAAGCTTAGAAAATCTGCTGTAAAAGTTTTTGCAGAAGAAAAAGGCATCGAAGTATTACAGCCTACCAACTTAAAATCTGATGCTTTTCAGGAAGATTTAAACCGTTTACAACCTAATTTAAACATTGTGGTTGCTTTTAGAATGCTTCCTAAGAAAGTATGGAACTTTCCTAGTTTAGGGACTTTTAATTTACATGCTTCGCTCCTACCTCAATATAGAGGAGCCGCACCTATTAATTGGGCGATTATTAACGGAGAGAAGACTACGGGAGTAACTACCTTTTTTATAGATGAAAAAATTGACACGGGTTCTGTTATTTTAAGAGAGGAAGTAGAAATAGAAGCTACAGATAATGCCGGAAGCTTACACGATAAGTTAATGCACAAAGGCGCGAGTTTGGTGATTACAACCTTAGAGCAAATTGAAAACGACAAAGTTTCTCCACAAGAGCAAAAAGAAGCTGGAGGATTAAAAACCGCTTATAAGTTGATCAATGAAAATACAAAAATAGATTGGTCTAAACCCACACAAGAGATTTACAACCACATAAGAGGTTTGAGTCCGTATCCTGTTGCTTGGACTCAGTTAGAAAATGGAGAAGAGACTTTACGCTGCAAAATACAAGAAGCGAGTTATACTTTAAAAGAACATCAACTCCCTTTGGGTAAAATTTCTATGGAAGAAAAAAGCATCTTAGTAGCTACCCAAAATGGTTTTATTAAAATTGAGCAGATGCAATTACCAGGAAAAAGAAAAATGAAAGCAAAAGACCTTTTAAATGGTTATGAGTTTAAAGAAAATGCAAAGATGCTCTGAAGCCTTGAAAATGCTAGCGAGAGAGAAATAAATTGAAAAACAAGCTAGTTTTATTAACAATTGACTAAAGTTATTAACAATTATAGGTATTTAGCCTGCTATTACTTGTATGGCAACGAAAAGCGTATAAATTTGTAGAGAGAATTTAATAGATGTTTAACCAACAATTAGTTTAAAACAAAAATTATGAACAAAACAAATTTAATTGATTCAATGGCAGAAGATGCTGGAATTTCAAAAGCAGCTGCTAAAAAAGCATTAGAATCTTTCTTAGAAAACGTAGAAGGTTCTTTGAAGAAAGGAGATAGAGTATCTCTTGTAGGATTTGGTTCTTGGTCAGTTACTAGAAGAGCTGCTCGTGAAGGAAGAAATCCACAAACAGGAAAGACTATCAAAATTGCTGCAAAAAATGTAGTTAAATTTAAAGCTGGTTCAGATTTACAGAAGTCTGTTAACTAAGAGATCTTTATAGAAAATATTAAAAAGACCCTTCTTTAGGGTCTTTTTTTTATCAAAGATTTTGTTCTTTTAAAATTTTTAATTTAGTTTTAGGTAAATAAATATACTTTTGGAAGCATTAAAACCAAAAAAAGGCATCTTAATGGCCGCAGAACCCTCTATTACAGGAGACCTCTCCTTTAATCGTTCTGTCATATTATTAGCAGATCATAGTGAGGAAGGCTCTATTGGTTTTATCCTTAACAAAGTTTTAGACCATAACCTTAGCGAACTCATCCCAGGTATTAAAAAAGATTTTCTAGTGTATTACGGCGGTCCCGTAGAGCAAGACAATCTATATTTTATCCACAAAGTCCCTAGTTTAATTCCAGATAGTATAGAAATTGCCGAAGGTATTTATTGGGGAGGAAATTTTGAAGCCGTTAAAAAGCTCATCCAAAATAATCTAATCACCGATAAGGAAATTAAATTCTTTTTAGGATACTCCGGTTGGGATTTGAACCAACTCGAAGAAGAGTTACACGCTAAAGCTTGGATCTTGATCAATGAATATGCTCAAGAAGAGATCTTAGAAAAAAACTACCATAACTTCTGGAAAGAGAAATTAGATGAATTAGGCGGAGAATACCTCATTTGGTCTAATGCGCCAGAAAATCCTAGTTACAACTAGCCCAAACGCGCTTGCGTATTTAATTTTGCCCGTAGATTATTCGCCGTCGCAAAATCATAGCTTTTCTTCCTATACTTTGTTATCGATTGAATGCCCATAATGCTATTAGTCACAAAAAGCTCGTCTGCTTTTTGAAGTTCAAACGGAGAAATACTCTCTTCTTTTAAATCGAAGTCTTCCAGTTTACCAATAATTTTAATTAAGTTTTTTCTTATAATTCCGTTAAGGCAACCATCAGATAATGGCGGAGTTTTAATACTATTCCCTTTTACCAAGAAAATATTTCCGTTAAGGGCTTCTAAAACCGACTTCTTCTCATTGAGCAATAAGCAGTTCTCGTAGTCATTTTCTTCGGCATAAATACTTCCCAACACATTTACAATCCTATTGTTCGTTTTAAGCGTAGAAAGCAAGCCGCTCGCTACATAATGATCTTTATAAAGCTCTACTTCGTATGCAGATTCATCGTTGATGTAAAAAGGAGTATCTAAAAGGGAAGTAGAAATCATATAACCTATTTCTCGCTGCTGCGGAAGGTATAATCCTCCAGGAAGACGATGAATATTAATTTTTACCCGCACGGATTGCTCTTCAAAACCGTTTTCTTTTACACACGAAAGAATCTCTTCTTCGAGAAACTCTGGCGAGAACGACATAGGAATTTCCATGCGCAAAATACGCATAGAAGCCATTAAGCGAAAGTAGTGATCTTCCCAAAACATCAATTTGCCATGCACCACTCTTAAGGTTTCAAAAAGAGAATCTCCATAGTGATACCCTCGATTGTCTATAGACAAACTCGCGTCCTCTTGCGCTACCATTTTTCCGTTGTAATTGATCATAAAAAAAGCTCCAATTTTGTGTAAAATTGGAGCAAATATACTTTAAATAATATGATTTTTTAAACCGAACCTAAGACTTGTTTTAAATCTGAAACCATATTTTCCCATAACATTTTGCCTTCATTAATATCATCTTCACTATCCTCGGCATAATCTGTAATCATCAAAGAAACATCTTTGGTAATTTCATCTACTTGTATGCGCATTTCAAAAAAGTAAGCATCTCCTTCTTCCTCATCTTCCAACCAACGTAATTTGATACGCTCTCCACTTTTCTTACTTACTAATTTAGCACTCTCTTCGCTACCTTCCCAGATAAAATTAAAAACTTCACCTCTTGAGTTAACATTGTCTGCAAACCACTCACTTAGGCCAGAAGGGGTAGATATATATTGATATAATAATGACGGGGAAACCTGTATTGGAAACTCCATTTCGTATTTCACTTTTGTACTCATAACGTATAATTTGTTGAAAGGCAATATATATATTCTTTACCGAATAGGAGCTAAAAATTAATTTATTAATTTTTTTAAAACTTATTTGCTCGAAAGCCAAATAATACTATATTTGCACCCGCAAACGGCGAGGTAGCTCAGTTGGTTAGAGCGTCGGATTCATAACTCGGAGGTCCCGGGTTCAAATCTCGGTCTCGCTACAAAAAACCACTCTTTTTAGAGTGGTTTTTTTATGCTTAACACTAAGGCTAATCTCTTAGAGATACACGTTTTACAAATTCTTAAATTTTAGATAGGATTTTATATTCATTCTATATAGCTTTACTAACTGTTAACATAATTTCAGTATAATTATTAGATAGATTGCTAAATCTTAATATCGTAAAAAAGAAAAAGAAGAAAGTTTTATGTAAAAGCAGTTAAGACTTAAATCATTGTTACCTATTTATTAAAATATTTCAAAACAGAAAAAAAGTTAATTTTTCAGGCATGAAAATTGAAAAGAGAAAAAAGGAGAGTATATTTAATCTAAATGATATTCAAATAATTTGTTTTATGGAAATACTTAATAATAAGTAAACTTTTAATAAAGTCCATAATCTTAAAAAAATTGAAGAATTATGCTTTGAGGTTATTGAAAAACTTCAAAAGAAATTAATAAAGAGTAATTATAATGTTTAATGAATAAAAAAGATATTAGTAAAATAATTGAATCAACGCTTATATCTGTCGCTTCAAGTTTTCCAGTAGCTGCATCTTTAGCAACTGGTTGGTCTGAATATAAAAACCATCAACAATCTTTGAGAATAAAAGACCTTCTTGAAAGATATGTTAAAAACCTACAAAAGTTTAAAAATCAAGTAGATGAAGAGTACCTTAAAAAGGAAGAAGCTAAAAAATTAATAGAACAAACAGTTGAGAAAGGAAAGGATGAAGTTAAGAGTGAAAAAAGGAAATTACTATCAGATTTTTTATTTTTCTCTTCAACGAAAAGTCTTTCGAAAGATAATGATAAAGAAATGATATTATATACAATTGATAAAATTAGTTTACTACAGGCAAGCCTGTTGTTGTCAATTACTAAATATTTATCGTCTGGTTATGGTAAAGAGAATATTTTAATGGGAAGTGATTATTATTACTCTAAGGCTAAAGATGAGTTTTGTTATCAACCGGAATGGTATATAGTTCACTCTTACACAAATAAAAAACAACACGAAAAATCCCATATTGAAGCATGTTTAGATTATTTAGTTTCAATTGGTGTAATTGAAACAGCCAGTTCACGTGGGTTTACAACTGTTTGGGATAAAAAAGGTATAAAAGGATACAGACCTACGAAATTAGGCTTAAAAACTTTGGAATATCTCGGTTATGGATTAGATAAATTACCGGATTTAGATAAATCAGATAAACTTTGGTATTTATCTTAACTTATAAGTGAATAAATGTGAAACTAAAGAAGAGTTTTATTTAAATGTAAATAGTACCGTTGACAATTTAAATCACAAATAAAATGCAAAATTTGTTGTTAATTTAAGGAGTTTGAGTGCTTTTTTTTGACAAGTGTATTGAAATACCCATCTTTTAGCTTCGATACGACTTTCTTTCGAAAATCACTCAATCCACTTAAATCCTTTTTTCTTCAAAATTGATTGCTCTACAACTTCAGAAAACAACCTCTTTTAATCACTTAAAAGACCACAGAACCGCGAACTATCATCCCATCAAAAAAGCCGAACAACTTGCTCGACTTTTTTGACGCGGAAATTTTAGAGATAAACTAGCTTATCGTTTTTATCATTTCTTGTAAAGAAACGCTGGACTGCTCTCCGGTTTTCATATTTTTTAAGGTGTATTTTTCCTCTTCCATCTCTTTGGTGCCTGCCAATACGACAAACGAAATATTGCGTTTGTTGGCGTGGTTCATTTGCTTCTTCATTTTGGCTGCATCGGGATACATTTCGGCGGCGATGTGTTGAGTTCTTAATTCTTTCACCGCTTTCATCGCGTACAAGGCTTCTTTTTCTCCGAAGTTGATAAAGATTACTTGGGTATTCGCTTCCGCGGAAGCGGGAAATAAACCAAGTTCTTCTAACACCAAATAAATTCGATCCAAACCAAACGAGATCCCAACCCCACTCATATTTTTAAGTCCGAAAATGCCAGTGAGATCATCATAACGACCTCCGCCACCTATAGACCCCATCTTCACTTTCTCTGGCGCAGCTACTTCAAAAATAGCTCCCGTGTAGTAATTAAGTCCGCGTGCTAAAGTTACATCCAAATCTAATTTGGCGGTTTCTAACGGCATAGCTTCAAGGGCACGTTGTATAAACTGAAGTTCTTCAATTCCTTTTTTTCCTTCTTCAGACTCCGCTAAAATCTCTTTTAAACCTTGAATTTTAGTTGAGAAATCTCCGGTGAGAGAAAATATAGGTTGTATGGTTTTTATCGCTTCCGCGGAAATACCTTTTTCCTGCATTTCTTTAATCACGCCCTCTTCTCCTATTTTATCGAGCTTATCTAAAGCCACCGTGAAATCGATAAGTTTATCGCTTTCTCCAATCACTTCGGCAAAACCAGAAAGAATTTTTCTATTGTTAATTTTTAGAGTCACGCCTTCCAAGCCTAAAGCGGTAAATACGGCATCATAAAGCTGAACAAATTCTACTTCTTGCCAAAGGCTATCGCTACCCACCACATCTGCATCGCATTGGTAGAATTCTCTAAACCTTCCTTTTTGAGGCCTATCGGCACGCCAAACCGGCTGAATTTGATAGCGTTTGAACGGAAATTCAATTTCGTTTTGATGCTGCACCACATAACGCGCAAAAGGAACGGTAAGGTCGTAACGCAAAGCTTTTTCTGAAATTTGCGTAGTGATCTTTTGGCTATTTTTTTCCGCGAAAGCGTGATCATCTACTTTCTTTAAAAAATCTCCACTATTTAAGATTTTAAAAATAAGTCGGTCGCCTTCTTCGCCGTACTTCCCCATCAAGGTATCTGAGTTTTCAAAACTGGGGGTTTCTATAGGTTGAAAGCCAAATTTTTGAAACTGATGTTTGATGGTAGAGAAAATATAATTTCTTTTACTAACTTCTGCAGGAGAAAAATCTCTTGTTCCTTTAGGTATTGTGGGTTTTTGTGCCATATCAAAATTTAAAGTCACAAAGATAATTAAACAAAAGAGAAATTATAAGTAACTTTTAGCCCTTAAGCTCGTCTTATTAACAACGCTTAACACAAACGCATGTTTTCACTCTTCAAAGAAAATATAAGAATCGCTCTAGACAGCATAAGAACCCAGCTGCTTAGAACTATTTTAACGGTATTGATTATCGCTATTGGGATTACCGCATTGGTTGGGATTTTAAGTGCCGTCAATGCCTTAGAAAACACGATTACCAGTGATTTTGCCTCGATGGGCGCCAATACGTTTAACCTGCAACGCTATGATTTTACGGTGCAAACCAGAGGTAGCGGAGAGGTGCAAAAAGTGAATCCTGTGATTACCTATCGCGATGCCAAAGAGTTTAAAGAAAACTTTATTTATCCCAATACAGATACTTCCATTTCTTTTTCTGGAACCTCCGCAGCCGAAATAAAATATGGAAAAGAAAAAACAGATCCCGAAGTAAGCGTTTTGGGCGTAAATGAATTTTTTCTAACCAACTCCGGACTAGAAGTCGAAACTGGAAGAGATTTCTCTTACTTTGATATTGAAAATAACGCAAACGTTTGCGTAATAGGTTCTGATTTTAAAGACGGAATTTTTAAAAACATAGATCCTATCAATAAAACCATCAGCGTTCGTGGCGCTAAATTTAAAGTAATTGGCGTTCTGGAAAGCAAGGGTTCTACCTTTGGAAACAATCAAGATTTACGGGTGTTAATCCCCATTCAGAAAGCGCGGACTTTATTTAACCTCGCCAATACCAATTACAACATCAGTGTAAAAGTAGCCGATAAAGAGATGCTGGAAGGTGCGCAAGATGAGGCGATCATTAGCTTTAGAAAGATACGAAAGTTAAAGCCTAGAGAAGAGAATAACTTTGGGATGGAGCGTAGCGACAGCTTATTAAATGAGATTTTTAAAATTATGGGCTACTTAGATGTGGCCGCGTGGATTATTTCTATCATCACTATTTTGGGCTCTTCCATTGCCTTGATGAATATTATGCTGGTTTCAGTAACCGAAAGAACCCGAGAAATTGGAGTAAGAAAAGCTTTAGGTGCCAAAAAGAACACCATTGCTTTTCAGTTTTTTAGCGAAACTATTATTATTGGACAGCTAGGCGGAATTCTAGGAATTCTCTTAGGTATGCTTGTAGGCTACGTGGTGGCGGTGAGCGCCGATTTTGTTTTTAGCATTCCGTGGGGAGCAATTATTTCAGCCACGGTAATTTCTTTGGTTATCGCAATTCTTTCGGGTAGTTATCCTGCGCTTAAAGCGGCAAAACAAAACCCGATAGAATCTTTGCGATACGAGTAGTAAAGGCTGATTATTCAACCTCTATCACGCGTTCAAAATACTGAAACAACTCTCCTTTGGTAATATTCGCCCCTTGTTGAATGAGGGCAAAGATATCTTTGTTTCTATCTTCGGAAATGGCCTTGACGGAATTATAAATCTCTACATCTTCTGTCAATAAATTATCCTGAAGCCAGGCATAGCCTTCTTTAGTAGCAATATTTATAGCTTCATTATTCACTTTTATTCCTATAAGACGCATTTTTGCCTCCTCAATATGGAATAAAAATAATTGTTGTTTAGAAAGATGCTCTAAATAGTTGGCTTGGTTAAGCACTCCTTCCCAAACCAAATCGCTAAATACGTCTAGTTCATCTTCGGCTAATTCAGGTTTATCTTTCTTTATTTGTGTCCACTCCTCTGCCGTAATGGATTGTGAAGCTAAAAAATTGATAAATTCCTCATGCAATTCTTCCAATTGCTCTTTCGTTAATCTTGCGTATTTCATACCCATCTAAATCTCTTTAATAAGGAAGCTTATGATTCCTGTTTTAATTTGGTAAAATGTTTGTAAAAAAATGGAATGGTTTCAATTCCTTTCAGGTAATTCCAGATTCCAAAATTCTCATTAGGCGAGTGAATCGCATCGCTATCTAAACCAAAGCCCATTAAGATGGTTTTACTTCCTAGTTCTTTTTCGAACAGAGAAACAATAGGAATACTTCCTCCACTTCGCTGCGGAATAGGATCTTTTCCAAAGACTTCGTGATAAGCATCATTGGCAGCTTGATATTCGATTCCAGTAATGGGAGTTACATACCCCTGACCTCCATGATGTGGCTTTACCTCTACCGTTACTCCGCTTGGAGCGATATTTTCAAAATGAGTTTTAAACAATTCAGTAATTTCTTTCCAGTCTTGATTAGGCACCAAACGCATAGATATTTTAGCAAATGCTTTACTCGCAATCACCGTTTTAGCTCCTTCTCCTGTGTACCCGCCCCAAATTCCGTTAACGTCTAAAGTAGGTCGAATAGAATTTCTTTCGTTCGTTGTATAACCTTTTTCTCCGTACACATCGTTTAGGTCTAAAGCTTTTTTATACTTTTCTAAATCAAACGGAGCTTCCCCCATTTTCGCACGCTCTTCTTTGGTGAGTTCTTCTACTTTGTCATAAAAACCAGGAATCGTAATGTGGTTGTTTTCATCGGTAAGAGAGGCGATCATTTTAGCCAACACGTTTATCGGGTTAGCTACAGCTCCGCCATATAAGCCAGAGTGCAAATCTCTATTAGGACCTGTTACTTCCACCTCAACGTAACTCAATCCGCGTAAGCCTGTCGTAATAGAAGGCACATCTTTAGCAATCATTCCCGTATCGGAAATAAGAATCACATCATTTTTCAACTTCTCATGATTCCGCTCAATAAACCAACCTAGGTTTTCGCTTCCTACTTCTTCCTCTCCTTCAATCATAAACTTTACATTACACGGCAAATCGTCGTTCTCTACCATATATTCTAAAGCTTTCACGTGCATATACATTTGTCCTTTATCGTCACAAGCGCCACGTGCAAAAATAGCACCTTCGGGATGGATGTCGGTTTTCTTAACCACAGGTTCAAACGGCGGATTGTCCCACAAATCGATAGGATCTGCCGGTTGCACATCATAATGACCGTACACTAAAACGGTTGGCAACTTCTCATCTATGATTCTTTCTGCGTAAACCACAGGATAACCTGGAGTTTCACAAACCTCGGTATGCGTACATCCTGCGTCTTCCAAACTTTTTCTAATTCCTTCTGCCATGCGAATCACGTCTTTTTTATACGCCGGATCTGCACTCACGGAGGGCACTTTTAAAATTTCTATTAATTCGTTTATAAACCTTTTCTGGTTTTTTTCTACATAAGCTTTGCTAGAATTCATCTTTCTCATTTTTATTAGATGGTCAAGATAAGAACTACTTCATAAAAAATAAAATTTTTATAAAAGACTTTCTTTGAAAATTGTAATCTTTGTTTATATTTGCATCCTCTTAGCAAATAATTCTGGGTTTTGTTAAGAAATAATGCGAGGGTGGTGCCCCGAAGTGTCGGGAGATAGACACGTGAAAAATACCATATAATAAATGCGGGCGTGGTGGAATTGGTAGACACGCTAGACTTAGGATCTAGTGCCGCGAGGTGTGAGAGTTCGAGTCTCTCCGCCCGTACAAAATAAAAAGCTAACTATGTTATTATTAACTAGTTAGCTTTTTTTGTTTTATACCTTGTACTATATTTGTACGTTGTCTTAGAAAAACATATTACAATTCGATCTCAATTTCATTTTCTATTTTTATTTCTTCATAGATCTGAACATCATCATTTATTGCTTCAATAGAAACTGTAAAAGCATAAGGAATCTCTTCTTTATTTACATCCCAACCTTTATGCCCTTGAACAGAAAAGCTTATTTCTTCAGATAATTCATAAGCCTTAATTATAACCCAGTCTTTTTGTAAAGAACTATTATTTCTACTCAAACCTTTAACACTTCCCCAGTCTTTATTTTCCCTTATTTTCCACTTAACAACTTGTTTTCCGTTTTCTTTTTCATAGTCTACTTCTTCATCTTCAATTACCCTTAAAGCTCTTTTCCTAAATTTATCTAATGGCTCATCAAAATAAGAGGCTGTCCAGTCTAACCATGTTGATAAATAAGATTTTGTCTTTTGTCTGGTTCTTCTGACTTTTGCAGTAAATGATAATGTAACTTCAATCAATATATCATATTCATTCGCTTGATTTCGTATGCTTTCAGGTATTTTTAAAGAATATATATGCCCTTCCTCTGCTCGAATTTTTGATGTATTATAAAAAGTTACTCGTTGTTCTGTATTTCTAGTTACTCTTTCCAGTGAAGGAATTCCGTATCCAAAATGCTTGAGACTACTCGTAGTAGGATTAAAAAAATGTGCTTCTGGTAGACGAGCTCCTTGAGCAACTAATGCTCTAATCAAGTTGTTGTTTTCTTTTGGATAAAGCTCTTTCAGTTTTGCTACAATATTTGAAACTTTAGGAGTTGAAAATGAAGTACCACTAGTATCCTGTCCATATGCAGAACCTCCATTTAAAGTTGACCTTACAAGTTCGATCGATGTCTCTTCTATTTCCCTTACTGAATTGACGCCATTTTTTGATCTTACAAATCCTCCACCAAATTCAACTACATCTGGTTTTATCATCCCCCATATTCCATTTCCAATTCTTGAAAATGCAGAAATATCATTCTCCTTTCCAAGGGAAACCCAATTATCATCCTCAAAACTTGAATGATTTATAGAACCTACAACTAAAGAGAAACAGCTTTGTCCAGGGTTAGCAATTCTGCAAAAAGCTTCATTTAAATAATTGGGGTATTCTAAACCTTCATTAATATAACTTCGTATTTTAGGTCTGTCTATATTTCCACTGGATATTATAAATATTTTATTTTTTTCATGTATTAATAAGTCTAGAGCGGCAGCCCAAGTAGACATATGCTTAATCCTAAATGGGAACTTTGAATTAATAGACATATTAAATAAATCACAATCCTCATTATCATTAACAATGTCAAACATTAGCTCAGCAGGAAACTTATTTTTAAGCTGGTTATTATCATTTAAAACTCTCAAATTCCTGATTCTACAAGGTAATTGATATGGAGAAGACAGACCATTAATTCCTAACGGATATATTATTGCGCCAGCAACTTTAGTACCGTGCCCTCCCTCAATAACTTTATCTGCTGTTGATTCATCATTATGAACATAACTTTTAGACTTTGAACTGTCAATAGCTAAGCTCAAATATTTATGACCTTCCATTATCCCGCTGTCAATAACGCCAACTTCGGCAGATTCTTCACTTGGAGGTAATATATCTATATTTTTTTCATCAATTTCAAAACTTTCTCCAACTCTACCTTTAATAATATCAACTTCTGTTACTTCGAATACAAACGGATAATTAATTACCAAATCCTTTAAGCCACTACCACTAATTTCTAATTCACAAGAAAAGCTATCCTCTAAATCAATAAAGCTACTGGTTCTACTACCATAAATTTTAATGAAATTATCAAAATGAGTTTCTCTTTCCATCCATAAATCATCTCTTTCTATCTGCTTTTGGCGATATTTTTCAAGCCTCTTAATACCACCTTGTTTTGTGGGGTCAGGCTCTTTCCCTAATGGTTTATCAAAAGCTACACCTACTTCTACCTTATAAATATCTTTTTCATTAATATGAGGCCATTTATTATAAAGTTCTTCAGATAAAATGTGCTTTGGCTTCCAATCTTTTCTCTCCCCAGTTATAATCTCCCATAATTTTGCAATTTTAGCAGTACCGTGACCCGAATGTACAAAACCATTAATCTTTTCCTCTAAAGCTCTTAAACCATCATTCGATGCTCCAACTATAAAGCCATCATCCTCCTCTGAAATGATCTCTATCCCAAATTTTTGTAAATCAAAACTAATATCGGATAATAAATCAGGGTCAGTTTGTAGAAATATAGGGATAATATCCTTATCCAACGGTGCGAGTTCTTGCTCCTCTCTCTCACTCAAGTTAAGCGTCCAAGATTCCCTTAGGTCAATAGTTCTTTTTGATAAATATGAACTGTGCTTTTTACGGTTTTTTTTATTCTCTTTAGTTCTTTCATTTTGACCACCACCACCATGGAGCCTAGGATTACCTTGTATTTTTTGAACAAATTTTAAATGAGGAAGTCTATCCATAAAATGTTATTTGTTTAAAGCTGAATTCTCAACTAGAGCTTTATTCAAATCATTAATGGATATTTCGCTATTTGAGTCTATTACAGATCTTTTAGCTGCATCATTGGCTATCTTTACGATTATAGCATATGAAAGTCCAACCATTTTATCTGCATAATCATTGATATTTATATCTCTACTCAGTTTAAGAGCTGAAAAGGATATTTTAAGTAAAGCAACTATTTCTTCCAAAGAAGGTCGAGGAAGCTCAATAAAATCATCAAACCTTCTAAACAAAGCATCATCTAAGCTATCTTCAAGATTAGTTGTAGCCACCAATAAACCCTCTCCATCATATTCTTCTAATAATCCCAATAGAATATTTACTATTCTATGTATCTCGCCTGCATCATTTGAATTGACATTTCTCTTCTTTCCTATAATATCGAACTCATCTAACAGTAAAACACAAGGGTAGTTTCGAATACTATCAAACAATTTTTGCAAGTTAGAAGCTGATTCTCCTAAATAAGAAGAGATAATTGAATCAAAACGGACTTTATAAAAAGGCAAACCTAAATCCCAAGCAATTTTTTCTGCGGTCATACTTTTTCCACAACCAGAAGCGCCATATAATAAAATTTTTTTTCGCGGTTTTAATCCATGATGTGCTAATCTCTCTTTAGCTAGGTATTCTTTTTCAATTCTTAATATTTTACTTTTTACAGTAGATGAAAGAACCATTTCCCGCCTTAAGTTTTCATGCTCGATATGATTAGCTAATGGAAGTTTATATCTCCTATCAGCAGGAATTTTAAAATCTGCTTCTTTTGTTAGTTTAAAGGGTGTGCTATATTCATATTTAGAAAGATTATTTTCCAAAATTAAACCTAATTTTCTTGCTAATTTTGAATGTCCCTTTTTTTCCTCTTCTTCTATGATGCTATAAGCAATTCTAACTAAAGGTGCTTTTTTGTCTCCTTCAATCGATTTAAATAATCTTGTTAGCAGTGCTTGGTTCATTAGTATTTTTTTTTACAAAGTTATTAAATTAGAGAAAGAAATTAGTTTTTTTTTCCCTTTCCTTGATTATGAACAATAATTAATAAAAGGTATTAGGTAAAACTGGTTCTAAGAAACCTTAAAAATGAATGTATTTCAATCTTCTACAAAAAAATTGAATAAAAATCACCTTATGAAAAACTTGACAAGTTTAAGTTTGAAAAATTAATTCAAGTCTACATAGATTTAAGCAATTAAAGCATGCTGTTAAGTATTTCAAGCACGTCTAAGCTACTCATATAGTATAAGCCGTTAAGGGTGTTGCTCTGCAATTTATTATTATACCATCGCAATGATTGACGCTTAATTTAATCGATGTTTAGTGGGATTGCTCAATAAAACTTTTAGTTACTTTGCCGACTTTTATAAGCTGTTGCAATATGTTGCGCGCAGCAATGTTGATTTATTCTACACGGTTTTGAAATCTTGTTATAGATTAAAGTTATAACATTACGAATTTGTATAGATTTTTCTTATTTAGTTCTATTGTTATTACTTGCAGTTGCTGCTAAAAACATAAATACTGTCAATTATATAACAAACAAAAAAAGGAGCGTATCCAATTAAGGTCGCTCCTTTAATTTAACAAATAAGCAAGGTTTATTTTTTGCTCATCATAATGGTTAAAGTACAATCATCTACAACGATGTTATTTTTTACTTTCCATCCTTCTTTGAGATGCTTATTAATTTCTTTCTCAATATCGATGATACTGTTCTTTTGAATAATCTTTATTTCTTTCATTATAGATTTAATTTTACTCCAATTTGGAATTCATTATACTCGTTTTTTGTTACTTCCGTAATAGCTTCATAGCTTTTATTAAAGTGGTTTACAATTTTTTTTTCTAGTATTGCTCTACTGCTAGATGTCAATATTTTGTATTCAGGTGCTAAGGTCATAATTATTGGATTGTTAGTATTTTGTTATAGTTAAAATTCACTTCGTTTAAATCTCTTGTTAGACCTTGCTTTCCCGTTTGATGTCCGTGAAAGAGATTACTTTCATCATACAAATAATGCTTAATCGGAGTATAAACATCTTTATACGCCAAATCCATTTTCTTACCAAGCTTGACAAATTGTTTAATATCGTTCATCATTTCAAGCTGCTTGTCATTGCTTGCATAGGTTGTAAATAATTCAGTATCTAAATTCACTTCAATGTTTCCATTTTTAAAGACTAACAAATCTACTGGTTTGAACGATACTTTTTTTGGTGCATCATCTAAATACTCTTTTAAGCTTGGATTCCTTGAAGCGTTATTTTTGCAGTACTGATAAAACTTAGTATTGTAAGCGTAAAACTCACGTTGGCTAAATGCTCGGGCGTTGTAAATTTCTTCTAGCTTTTCTAGTTCTGTTACGTCAAACTCTAACATCTCAATATACTTTTCATAAGAAAGCATTTTAACGAAACCTTCTTTTTGTTGATTATGAGCTTTGCGATGATGATTGTGAAATTCATCTAAGAAATTACCTTGAATTAAATCCTTGGGCTCACACTTAACTTTTAATTTGCTAAGTTCATTTTGAGCATCTATTAAAATATTTCCGACTTCTAATATTCCGTCTTCCTCTCTCTTATGTTCTGATTGGTTAAACTCTAATTTTTTTTTAATTGACATTTGTGTGATTTTTAGGAGCTGCAATGTTATATTCAATTGCCGCTCAATTATTTTATTAATTGTTTAATTCTGATTTAAGGACATATTTATTCTGAATAATAACTAAGGAGCATTATTCCATTTATAATATTTCATTCTTTTAATTTTTTAGCTTGTAGGGCAAGTAGGACAGTTTCGCATATACTTTATATATATATATATTTTTACATGTGTATATTTTTAAAATTGTCCTACTTAACCTACGTTTTTGTAGGACGTGTAGGACAGTTCTCAACTTTCTTTTTAAAATTGTACGCCTTTTTTAAATCTTTCTGAAAATTGTCCTACTTGTCCTACTTGTTTAAGTTTGCTGAATTTGATGTCAAACTAGAAGTTTTGCTTTAAAAGCATTAGTTTTAAACTTAGTTTTTGAGTTTCTTAAAAGCTACTTTCGCAACGCCTGCGCTTACTCTGGTATCAACTTCATAGCCTTTAAAATTAGCCCAAATTTGAATCCATCCACTAACCACACGACTCCTAACTCTATCATCTGGATTGTTAATTTCCTCTCTAAGTTCGTTGGCTATATCTTTCAATAAATAGTACGTACCAAGTTCTTTGTAATCAGATTCCATTAGCTCAACAAAAGTTTTATTGGTTTCGTTTTCGAGCTTCTGCACGCTTAATTCGGGACTATTATATTCAACTAAACCTTTCTTAAAATACTGCTGTAAACAGTAAATCATAAATGAGTAGAAGCGTTGATATTCCTTATCGTTCCATTCCAAAAAGAACAAGTTTCCAAAGTGCTTTTCAGGCTTGTTAGTGCTGCTGAAATGATTATTCAATAGTACTAGATGTTTTCTATCGCTGAAGCTGCCTCCGGTGTCTGATAACGTGTAATTTGTTGTAACTGCTATCTTTGGACTGTCTTCAAAGTTTAATATTTCTTTAAGTTGATGCTTTCGCTCTATGGTCATTTTATCAGTAATTACTGCAAATAAATCTTCAAAACTGAAGTTCTGTTGAACGTCCTGTAATACGAACAAAACCGTTTCTATATCAATGGACTGATAGACAAATTTATCCCTCGCTAAATCTAAGTTTTTGCCATTTTGTTCTACCACGTTTAGAAGCTGTTCCATTCCTTTTATAATTATACCCTTACCACTTCTTCCGTTTGCGGTGTTGGTTGCCTGACTTGAAATATCGCTCAATATTACTACCTTGGCTAAACCTGGGTTCTTATGACGGTGCAGCATATAACCTATTGAAGTTATTACGTTCTTAAAATGCTTTTTCTCATTAGTAGATAGCTTTAGAAATTCATAAAACTGGCTTTCCTTAAAGTCTTTTCGATGCTTAAAATCTTGCTTAATAATCTGACCTTCAAGAATATATTGGTTAGGAATTATTTTACTTAGGCTTGAGTAGCTGTAAGACTTGGAGTTATCTTTATCAACAACGACAAATACATTCTTAAAAAATACTATCGCTGAATTTTTGCTGTCCTTATACCTTGTGGCTTCAATCTCTGGCAAGCTGCCTAAAATTGCTTTCTTTATCATTAGTAAGGTTTCTCCTTCCTTAATGAAACAACTGGTAAGATTATCGTTTTTCTGCTCTTCAATATACTTTAGAACGTAATTAAAAACTTCTTGCGGACTGTAAACTTTAGCAATGTTATTTTCAAATTTTACAGCCAACCATTTTCCAGAATAATGAATGATTCGAAAACCATTCAGTTCTAAAAATTTTTTAAGTTTTGCGATGTCAGTTACAAAGTTTCCTCTATCGTTACGGCGCCAAAATTCAAGTGATTTAAATTTTGTATATTTACGAACGGATTTTATTTCCGAAGCTGGTTTAGAGCTATGGGTTTTCTTTTTACTCATAGCTTTTTTTATTTATTTAGTTGCACGATTGCAGCTTCTACTTCCTCGCGCTTATAATAGACACGTCCGCCAATTTGATACGCTTGTATAATACCTTTCTTTGTCCAATTATGAACGCTTGAAACGTCGATTTGTAGCATCTCAGAAACATCGTGTCTGGAAAGATAAACGGATTGTTGTTTGGGTCTGAAATTGCTTTTAATTTCTTGCAGTTCGTTCCTTAGTGCCTTTAACTCGTTTGTAAGGCTGTCGGGTAATGTAAATTGAATTGTTTGCATAACTTATTGTTTTTAAATGTTATACTGCAAATCTCAATTTTCATTATACTGCGATAAAAGTGGTTGAAAATGTGTTTTATGTGTTTTTTCTGTTTTTTTAAACTTTATTCAAGCTATTTATTGGAAAGATTATTTTTAAAGGCTTCAAAGTGGGAATTCAAAGTGGGTAAATGTTTATTTTCATAGCTTGGGGTTTTATCGGTGTTTGTGATTTCAATTTCATAATGTTTAGCTAATTCTTTATAAGCTTTTTTTGTTAACCTTTTATGCTTTTCAAACTTGATGCTATTATTTAATTCGTTATTGAAATAATGCCAAATATTCATAAACCGAGTTTTATCTCCGTGTTTTGAAACTTTCACATAATTTTCGATTAGATATTTGAAAAAATCATAACCCTTTTCATTAAATAAATTGGCATCGTATAAAGGATGCTTTGTCTCCTTATTGTTTATATCAGAACTTTTTTTACCTTCTTTCTCTTTATTACTGCAAGCTTCGTTTGTTTTTACAGTTGCTGCTTTGCAAGCTTCATCAATCTTTTTAGAAATTTCAGATGCCCGTTCTACATATTTGACCTCTTTATGCTCTTGTGGGTATTCAGGTTTTAACTCAAAATCAAAAGCATCTATCCATTCGTCTAATTCCTCTTTTGAAAAGCAATTAATATTATTCTTCACTTTGTTTATGTCTGCAATTCTTCTGACGATATTATTTAGTTTCTCCTCTTTTAAATAAGTACGCATAGCATAATCCTTTGCCTCGTTTGTAACACGTTCAATTTCAAAAAATAAACCTTTAGCTTCTTTGTCGCTCACCATATTCATATCGCTATTTTTAATACGGTCGTATAATTCTTGTAGTCTGCCATAAGCATCATCTTTGTAACTGTATAAAAGTAAGTTTGAAATTTCTTCTTTTGTCTTTTCTTCTTGTGGAAATATTTCGGTTTTAGTACTTGGCATTGCTGTTTTATTATTTTGGTCTTTATTAGCTTTCATAACTGCTGCTTTTTACTGGTTAGATGCGTTTCTAATAACGTTTAATTGTGGAATGGGTTTAGGCTTGCTTTTCTTTTTACTAAAGCTGTCAAACGCTCTCTTAGCTTTATCATAGTCTGGTCTTACTATGTAGTTTAAAAACTCTTTCTCTGTTGTGTGACCTGTGAAATACATTAGGTCTGGCGTTGGTACGATACCATAGTTTAAAGTAGCAAATGTCCTTCTTCCAATATGAGACGTTATAAGCTTCCATTTTTCAAAGTCTCCAATTACATTTCTATAATCATACTTTGTAGGTTTTTGTCCCTCTGGAGCTATACACTCACGTTTCTTACCTTGACAAATTGTATTAATTCCAGCTTCTTTGCAAACTAACTTTATATAATCATTATATTTTTGGTCTGAAATTGCTCTTGGAAATTCTCCTTTTCTTTTATCTAAAATGGTTTTTATTTCCTCCCTTAAAGGCAAGAACATTTCGTGTGCTGTTTTTACTTGTGTAAATATTATAAACGAGCGGTTATTTTCATCCTTAGTAATCATACTAGAAGTAAAACGCATAAAATCAGAAATACGCTGCCCTGAATAAATACTTATCAAAAGCCAATCCCTTGCATTTTCCAAATAGTCGTGTTTTAATTTTACATTTTCAATTTGCTCTATTTCAGCTTCTTCAAGATATAGCTTGATAGCTTTCTCTTTGCTTATCTTAAAAGTTCGCTCATTTAAAACCTTGCTAACCTCTAAACCTCTGCGTTCTGCATAACGGCAAATGGTTCTAACACGTTCAAATTCCTTATTTTGAGTATTAACAGAGTATTGCTGCTGCTCTGAATATGCAATGTAATCAGCCTTAAAGTCATCGTTAATGTCCTTAATCTTGTATTTCTTAGATATGCTCTCCTCTAGTCTTATTAGCTTATTGCGTGTGGTAATTATTCGCTTTCTTTGGTTATCCTTTAACTCATTAAGTGCTTTTTTATCAGCTAGGTAAGAATCAATGAAGTCAACTAAAAAAACAGGGTATTTCTTTTCTTCTGTTTTTGGTGAGTAGTAATTTTTCAACGCTAATTTAAGCCAGTCTTTATCTTTTTCATTAGGTGCATCTTTTTCGTATTGCTTTAGTATAAATTCCTCTAAAGGTTCAATACTGTCATTTACTCTTTTAATTTCATTCTTATCATCCCCACTTAAACCACGCTGCTTTTTTCTTGCAGTATTCCAAAACTCTTTGGAGACGTGAATTTGCGTATTTGCTTCAAACTGAAAAAATTTGCCCTCAATTCCTTTGTCTTGTAATCTTACTTTAAGTGCTGCTTTTTCTTTTTGCGAACGATATAAAAAATATACTCTAGCCATAATTGGTTGTTTAGTTTATTATAACAAAAATAGCTAAGTTGTACTAAATATGTACTAAAAACTTCATTTGATTTAAACTTATTTCTATTTCATTCCCTATAAAAATCTTTAAAACTACTGCTAATAAAGGGATTGAAAGCTTAAATACATTTAGTACAGTTTAACACAATGCATTATTTGTGTTATCTCCGCCCGTACTCAAAAAGCTTCAACTTAATCGTTGGAGCTTTTTTTATTTAGAAAATACAGCTTGATCCATTCATGGCTGTAGCTTACTTCGGATCAAGTCAAAAAGTTGTGGGATTTTAGTTTTATGCAAAAATTGTGGATAGTCTAAATAGGAAAAAATCTACTTT
>NZ_JAVHUL010000012.1 GCF_031085155.1 Mesonia profundi
ATAATTGTCCGATAGAATTATGATAAAAATAAATTAGTATATTAACCAAAACGGTCAACTCTATTTAGGGAAGCACACCATACTAACTACTCATTACTGAATACTGAATACTGAAAAAGGAGGAATCTTTTTTGATTAACGATTGGAGATTGGAGATTTTTGATTGGAGATTAAAAAAATTTCACTTTAAGTTTATCACTTTTAATTCACCTCTCATCACTGAATACTGAATACTGAATTTTTCACTTTTAACTTTCAACTCTCCTTACTACAACGCCTTCACATGCTCTTGCTTTAGCCAGCCTTGTCTCCCATCACCAATCTCTAATTTATAGAAACCATTAAAGCCATCCAGCAATTTCACTTTGGTACCTTCATGCAATAAGAAAGCTTCAGATGCTTTAGGATTGGGTTCTGCTTTGATGGAAGCTTCTTCAGAAAAAATGATTCCGTAGCGCTCTTGAGAAGTATCTTGCTGCTGAATAAACGCAAAGCTAAATGAAAATATAAACAGAAGCATTCCTATAATAGAAACGGAAAAAAGCAAACGCTTCAGTCCAGTTCCTATAGAAAAGTAATACCAAATAAAGAAGACTACAAAGATAAACACGCCGGCAATCGCCATTTTTGCCCAAGTTTCGCTGCCAAACGTTCCTATCGTATTTGCTTTAAGTTTATCAATTCCTGTAGGACTTGCTTCTTCAATCGCATCGATGGTCATCTGCTCAGCAAAAGCCAAATTGTTTTGTACATCTTGATTTTGCGGACTCAATTGCAAGGCTTTTTCATAGTAGAAAATACTAGGTGCAATGTGATCTAATTTATAATGGGCATTTCCCAAATTATAATACAAAGCCACCGACTCTTGCTCTCCATCCAGAATCTGTTCGTATTTCGCTATCGCCGCCTCATAATTTCCGCTGGCGTAATCTTGAGTGGCTTTTTCAAAAACAGCAGAATAATCTTGCCCCAAAACACTCATAGAAAAGCTTAATACGCAAAGGAATAATATCTTTTTCATAGCTTAAAGGTCTTTATCTATTAAGGACAATACTTGGGCAGCTTGTCCGTAATCTTGTTCCATCGCGGCTTGTGAAGACAAACTATACCTAGCCATCTCACAATTTTTCAGCAATTGAATAAAATCATCTGTCGTACCCGAATCGATCTGTTTCTCTGTCAAAATAGTTCTAATCCTATCTTTACTCATCTCACTGGTTTGTATGGATAGTTTGGCTCTTAAAAAGTTATGTAAAGATTTTTCTAAAGCCAAATAAAAAGCATTAGGATCACCAATATTTTTCTTCGCTTCAGAAAGGTATTTTCTAGCTAGTTTATCGGCTTTCTTTACTTGTTTTCCTGCCACATCATTCAAACGTTCTTTTCTCTTTTTTCCGAAAATAATACTTAACGGAATCGCTAACAAAGGCAAAAGAATCAGTAGCCAAAACCATAGACTTTTAAAGAAACGCTCTTCTCCCATCGGCTTTAAATTAGGCTGTAATTTTAGATACCTAAACTGACTCCCTGTAGAAATCACTTCTTGTTTATTGGAGCTCGCACTACCCGAATTACTAGGAATGCTAGCCATTGGTCCATTTTCTACATCAATCATAAGTTCTTTAGAAGACAAGACTTTGTAAGACCCACTTTTCACATCAAAATAAGAAAAACTCACCGGCTCTATAGGGTATTTCCCTTTTTGCTGCGGAACAATAGTATAAGTATCGGTGATGCTTCCAACCACGCCGTTATGACCGGTTCTCGTATCTTGATTATGTTCTGGCTCGTAAACCTCTAATGAAGCGGGCAGAGTCAATTTCGGCAATTGAAAAAGCATTAAATTCCCGTTACCGGAAACTTTTACTTTAGCCTCTAAAGATTCTGAAGCATCCAAACTCTGCTTATTGGTAGTCACACTAAAGTTAAAACTACCCACCGCACCGGTAAAACCAGCTGGTTTCCCTTGCTGAGGAAGCGGTTTTACCTTAATGGTCTTGGCACTTGCAGAAACTCTTTGTTGAACGGTCTCAAACAACCTTCTTCCAAAAATATCTCTACGATCTGAAGGTACTTCTACCGAAACCGATAAGGTTAGAGGTTCTAAGCTAAGCTCTCCTGTTTTCTGCGGATATAAAATCGTTTTCCTTAAACTTACGTATCGATAGGGTTCTCCTTGATACGTACCATCTTTTACGTCTAAGCGAGAAACATCTATGTTTTCACTCCAAAAATCGGGGAATTTAGGACTATCAACAGGACGCCACTGACTCACGTTAATATTCGGACTTACATATAAAATGTATTCTACGCTTATACCCTCATTTAAATAAGGATTTTCATTAGAAATCTTCGTTACCAAATGAATATTTTGCGAAGCTACAATCTCTGCATTAGTCCCGTCTGTAGGCTTATTTACCGCAGCAACGACTTTAATCTCTATGGGCGTGGTTTTATAAGTAGTTCCAGCGATTAAAATTTCGGCTTGTCCAATGGTAAAATCTCCTCTTCCGTTGGGTTGCAAGTAATAACCATAAGATTTTTGATAGGTTCGTTTCCCATTAATCCAACTGTTGCTAATAGATTGGTAAGGACCGCCAACAACTTTAAAACCTCTAAAATCTGGCGGATTAAAATTATCGCCATCTTGATTCATTTTAAAATCGATGCGCACGCGTTCGTTAACGCCAATGGTTTCACGACTAACTTCTGCTTCAAATTTTACTTGTGCCAATACTACTTGGCAAAGAAAAAAACTGATAACAGCAACTATAAATTTACTTTTCATTACCAATCTTTTTCTGTTCTTACTTTCTTCCCTTTTGCTTTCTTAGCATTGATTTTATCCTGAATTTCTTTCTCTTGATTTTCCATCGCTTCTAGCAAATTTTTAATTTGCTGCGGAGAAAGTTTTCCTTCTGCTTGTTGTGGTTGTTGCTCTTTAGAGTCCTCTCCTTTCTCTTCAGAAGGATCTTTAGGCTGCTCTTCTTTCTTTTCGTCGCCGTCTTTCTCTTCCTCTTTATCGCTTTTATCTTGCTTGTCTTTTTGATCGCCCTCATCGCCCTTCTCCTTATTCTCTCCTTCCTCCTTCTTATTCTCTCCGTCCTCTTTTTGGTCTTTATTTTGCTGATCTTGCTCGTCTTGATTTTGATCCTTGTCTTTATCCTGATCTTGATTTTGCTCCTGTTGTTCCTTTTCCAACATTTTTTTTGCCAAGGCTAAATTATAACGCGTTTGATCGTCTTGAGGATTGTTGCGAAGTGCATTTTTAAAGGCTTCCACAGCGGGTTCATAATTTTTTTGCTTCATATAAGCATTTCCCTCATTGTGAAAAGCTTTGTGTTTTAAAGCTTTGCTTTTGGAGGCGTCTCCCGCTTGCTTTAATCGGGGTGCCGACTCCATTTCTTTATCTTTTGAATAATAAAGATTTCCCAAATTATACTTGGCTTCCGCATTATCGGGATCTTTAGAAATGGCTTTTCTATAGTTAGCTTCGGCTTGTGCAAAATCATTTTCGGCTAAAGATTCTTGCGCTTGCGCGGAATAACCTCTTGCTTGCTTTTGAGCTTTTTTAGTATTTTCTTGAGCAGAAACAATTCCGCTGAAAAGCAAAATGACAAGCATCATTATTACCCGCTGTATACATTTGATATGATAGTGCTTAATCTGCATGGTTATCTTTCTTTTCATTAAACAAATTAAGTTGAGTCACCCAAGCTGTTTTTCGCTCTAATAGGAACACATCTAATACAATAAAAAGTATGCCAAAAGCGATAAACCACTGAAATTGATCTTTGTAAGCAGCAAATTGTTTGGTTTCAAATTCTGTTTTTTCTAAGGAATCCAGTGCTTCGGTCACTTTATCCAAGACTTCTTGGGTATTGGCGCCGTTCATATAAATTCCATCGCCGTTTTTGGCAATCAGTTCTAAGGTAGAAGGATCCATTCTGGTGATGACCGTCTCTCCGTTGTTATCTTTCTTATAGCTTTGAGTCACGCCATTCCTTTTTATGGGAATTGTCCCTCCTTTTTCGGTACCTAAACCGATAGTGAAAATTCTAATTCCTTTCTCTTTGGCATTCTCCACTACCTCTTCTATTTCGCCTCCGTGATCTTCCCCATCACTCAAAATAAACAACACCCGACTCGTTTGAGACTCATCGTCATAATAGGTTTCTGCCAATTTAATGGCTTCTCCAATGGCCGTACCCTGACTCGAAACCATATCTGTATTCATAGATTGCAAAAATAACTTTGCAGATCCATAATCGGTGGTGATGGGCAACTGCGGAAAAGCAGATCCTGCATAGGCAATAATCCCAATGCGGTCACTAGCCAAATTATTAATAATTTGAGTCACCAGCTGTTTAGATTTCTCCAATCTATTGGGCGCAATATCCTCAGCAAGCATACTTTTAGACACATCTACTGCAAAAACCACGTCTACGCCTTCGCGTTTAAGGGTTTCTGTCTTAGAGCCTATTTTCGGGTTAACCAATGCAATCACAAAACAAGCGAGCGCAAGGGATAATAAAATCACCTTTAATAAAGGTTTAAAGACCGATCTATTAGGGCTTAACTGATCTAAAAAAGAACGTTCTGAAAACTTTTTTTGTGTTTTTCGCTTCCAGATTACTTGTGCTGCGTACAAGAGCAACACCACCGGAATCACCGCTAGTAACCAAAAATATATTTTCTCTTCCAATACTAACATTTACACAAAACTTCTAAAAATAGTTCTCTTTAAAACAAACTCTATTAATAATAAAACCCCCGCTAATAAAAGTAAAGGTCTGTACTTTTCATCATAATTATAATACTTAAACTCTTCCACTTCGGTGGTTTCGAGTTTATTGATTTCGTCGTAAATCGCTTCTAGCTTATCATTATCTGTAGCTCTAAAATATTTTCCGCCTGTTTTTTGAGCGATTTCTTTCATGAGCTCTTCGTCTATTTCCACTTTTACGCTTCCATATTTTATGCGGCCATTCCTATCCATCGCGATAGGTCCCAGCGCCATTCCGTTAGTTCCTATTCCAATAGTGTAGGTTTTTATATCGTATTCCATCGCCAATTCAGTAGCGATTTTAGGATCTATAAAACCCGAGTTGTTTACTCCGTCAGTTAATAAAATAATCACTTTGCTTTTCGCTTTGCTGTCTTTTAATCGGTTCACCGATGTTGCCAATCCCATTCCAATCGCCGTTCCGCCTTCTAACAAATTGCTAAATTCGATGCTTTGCAAGGCTTCTAACACAATTCTTTTATCACTCGTAATAGGCGTTTTGGTATAACTTTCTCCAGCATATTCAACCACTCCAATACGATCATTGGGCCGTTCTTTCACAAACTCTGAAGCCACTTTTTTAAGTGCTTCTATACGATTAGGTTTTAAATCTTGCGCCAACATACTCGCCGAAACATCTATCGCAATCATAATATCTATTCCTTGCGTAGAATTGGTTTTGGTAGAAACATCTACGGTTCTTGGTCTAGCCATCGCCGTAATTAATAAAGCCAATGCCAATAAGCGAAGTACAAATAATAAAGGTCTTAATTTTGGTAAAATCCCCTGATTGACTTTAAAACCTTTAAGACTCGATATTTTAACTTCTGGCGTTTGCTGGTTGCGTTTCCAAAAATACCACAGCATAAGCACTGGAAGTAGCAAAAAAAGCCAAAACCATTGTGGATGCTCAAATGTGACGTGATTAAGGTTAAACATTATTCTTCTGTTATCTTTAATTCTATAGAATTAATAATTCTATTCGTAATCTCTTCCGCGGCAGCGTTATCCTTTTCATACACCAACATCAACTGCTCAAAAGCGCCATTGTAACCAAAATTAAGAATGGTATATGATTTTTGAATACTGCGGTTTTCCAACAAGGGATTCTTAATTTTAAAGCTTCCAAAAATCTTGACTCCTTCTGCACCATTTACCGTGGTAAACTCTTCATTTTTTATCAAAATATTAATGGCTCCTTTATTTTCAAAATCGGTGTAAACCGCATCTATAGACTTGTCTAAATCAAATTCTTGCTTTTCTGGGAAGTTCACCAAGCTCAAGTTAATGTAATATTCGCCCAAAATACCACCGTAAGAAAAACTCTCAATATTGGCACCATTTTGCGCCTGTGGCAAGGTGTCTTGCTGCATATTACGCACCAAAACTTTTGGCGTAATAAGCGATACCGGCGGATTCCCATATTCACTCTGGATCCATTCTCCCCGCAATAATTCTTTAGAAGGGCTGCCCAAAATATTTTCTTGCACATAATCCCAACCTTTTAAACCTATAAACCCAACGGCACTTACCACCAAGATTCCAATCCCAGCTATAATGCTAATGATAATGGTTTTTCGTTTTCTCCGTTTGGCCACGGCTTCGCGATAGGCTTGGTCTTTCAGCAATTCCTCTTCTGTAGGTTCTGGAATGGCTTCTTTAAAAGCGAAAATATTTTCTTCTACCGTTTGTCGGTCAGATTTTGCGGTGATTCTATCCATAGAAGCACCAGCAAATTTAATGAGGTCGGCTCGTGTTAATACCTCTTCCAGTTTAGAAATATCCTCTTTGCTAATGCGTAATTTCTCTTCTTCCGTTAAGGAATTTAAACGCGCAATTAATTCGTTGGTAGTACTTTCTAAAGCTCTATCGTCAATTTTTTCATCAATATAGCGACGTATGGCTTCCGTTAGGGAAGAATAATACGATTTTATTTGTCCGCTTTCCAATTGATGGCTTTCATCGAGGGTTTTCAAACTGAGCATCGCCTTTTCAAAAGGAGGCACTTTTTGTTGCGCCGCTGTTTTCTTCTTATTCCTCTTCCATAAAAAGAACACCAAAGCACCAATAATAACCAAAGTCGCCAATAACCACCAGAACCATACGGCTATAGAAAATGGCCTATCTACTTTAATCGATGGTTTTACAGGATATAATTTTTGTGTTGTGGTATCTACCGCCACATTTCTTACCTCAACGAGTAAAGAATCGGTATAAAACGTTTGATCATTTATTAGAATACGCTGCCGCGGAATGGTATACGTACCCGAATCAAATTGCGTTAAAGCATATTCTCTTAGGAGCTTGAATTTATTTTTATTGATGGTGGTATCTATCGCTGAAGCTCCTACATTCTCTAGCGGCATAAAAGTTTGACCTTCGGGAAAAACCACCAAGTTGGTCGTATCGGTTTCTACCTGAATCTTATATTTGATTTGCGCACCTATTTGAATGGAAGTACTGTCAATCCCCGAAGAAACTTCTTGCGCCAAAATTTTTGGAGCCATCGCCATCAAGCAGATGAAAAAAATCAACACCGATTTTCTTCCTACATTTTGTAAAGCTTTATGTGTCCCCCTCCTGTTCATATTCTTATCCTCTTCGTTTAAAATAACCGAGTAATTTTTTTACATAACCTTCATCTACTCGCGTACTTAAGGTTCCTGCGCCGCTTAAATTAAAGCTTGTTTTAAAATAATCTACTCGCTCTTGGTAATGTTTAGCATAATTTTTTCTTACCCCTGAAGAGCCTGTATTCACCAAAAGGAATTCTCCCGTTTCGGCATCTTGCATTTGTACCATCCCCAAATTGGGCATTTCTTCTTCGCGCTGATCATAGACGCGTATTCCTGTAACATCGTGTTTGTTGGCTAAAATTTTGAGCGTACGTTGATAGTCATCATCCATAAAATCAGAAAGAATAAAAATGATGGCTTTCTTTTTCATCATATTTCGCACATATTTTAAGGCTGCAGTAACATCGGTTTTGGTGCTTTTGGGCTGAAACTCTAACAACTCCCGAATAATTCTTAGCACGTGCATCCTTCCTTTTTTGGGAGGGATATAGAGTTCTATTTGGTCTGAAAAAAGGAGTAAGCCTATTTTATCGTTATTCTGTGTCGCCGAAAAAGCCAAGGTCGCCGAAATCTCTGTGACAATATCTTTCTTAAAACTGCTCTGGGTACCAAAAAACTCGGAGCCAGAAATATCTACCATCAACATCATGGTAAGTTCGCGTTCCTCCTCAAAAATTTTTACGAAAGGCTCGTTGTAACGCGCGGTCACATTCCAGTCTATGGCCCGTACATCGTCGCCAAATTGATATTGACGCACTTCACTAAAGGTCATTCCGCGACCTTTAAAGGTAGAATGGTATTCCCCTCCAAACACGTGGTTACTCAACCGTCGTGTTTTGATTTCTATCTTCCGTACTTTTTTTAGTAATTCTTTGGTATCCATGATATGCTTTCTTATTTGATGATGCATTGCACCGTATTCAATTCGATCGCTTTTTATGGTACTTCAATCTCGTTGATAATTTTACCCACAATATCTTCCGAAGTAATATTTTCTGCTTCCGCTTCGTAGGTAATTCCTACTCTATGGCGAAGAACGTCCATCACTATCGCTCGTACATCTTCGGGAATCACATAACCTCTTCGCTTTATAAACGCATAACATTTTGCTGCCGTTGCTAGGTTGATACTCCCACGAGGAGAGGCTCCAAACGAAATAAGCGGTTTTAGGGATTCTAAATTGTACCGCTCTGGGTAACGCGTAGCAAAAACAATATCTAGAATGTATTTTTCAATTTTCTCATCCATATACACATCTCTCGCGGCTTGTTGTGCGCTGCGGATTTGATCTAGAGAAACTACAGGATTCACTTGCTCAAAACTTCCTTTTAAATTAGCGCGAACCACCAATTGTTCATCTTCGAGCGTGGGATAATCGATCACCGTTTTTAGCATAAAACGATCGACTTGAGCTTCGGGTAAAGGATAAGTTCCTTCTTGCTCTACCGGGTTTTGTGTAGCCATTACTAAAAATGGCTTGTCTAATATAAAGGTGGTATCGCCAATAGTAACTTGCTTTTCTTGCATCGCTTCTAGTAAAGCAGACTGTACT
This sequence comes from Mesonia profundi, assembly GCF_031085155.1. Classification (GTDB taxonomy): domain Bacteria; phylum Bacteroidota; class Bacteroidia; order Flavobacteriales; family Flavobacteriaceae; genus Mesonia; species Mesonia profundi. The sequence goes on from NZ_JAVHUL010000012.1 coordinate 8,915, forward strand.
TTTGCCGGTGCACGGTTAATCTCATCTGCCAGTACAAAATTGGCGAAAATGGGCCCTTTTTTGATACTGAAATCAGAAAGTTTAATGTTATAAATCATGGTACCCACCACATCTGCCGGAAGTAAATCTGGCGTAAACTGAATTCTGCTAAAGCTTCCCTTAACCGCTTTAGAGAGCGTATTAATGGCTAAAGTTTTTGCCAATCCCGGCACTCCTTCTAACAAAATATGCCCTTGACCTAACAACCCAATTAAGAGACGTTCAACCATATGTTTTTGGCCAACAATAACCTTGTTCATCTCTTGGGTTAATACATCTACAAAAGCACTTTCCCGTTGTATTTTTTCATTTAATTCTGCGATGTCTACCGATGAGTTTTGCTGCTGATCCATTCTTAGTTTAATTTTATTTCTTTGCGAACTTTATAACGATGCAAAGTGAAAAAAATATTGTTGATTTCTTGTTAACAATTGGTTAAAACCTGAAAAATTGTTTTGCATTTTAGGTCACCCTTATAATGGACTCTGTAATTTGGTAGATGTTGCAAAAAAAGGAGGTTGTTTTAAAATTAGTCGTGTCCAGCTAAGATAATAGACCGTTATGCTTTTAGATAATAGAAATTAGATTTAATATACCAAAGTATATTCAATTTCGTTTATTAGACCAATCACTTCCTTAGTTGCACTAAAATTTATATCTTCCGTAAAGATTTGTTCATCCCCTTAAATAAGAATAATTTTTAAAGCGAATTCTAACCAAGAAATTTACTATGAGAAAAACAGCTTTTATTACAGGTGCTTCCAGCGGAATTGGAAAAGCAACGGCCATCGCCTTAGCTAAAGAAGGTTTTCAATTGGTGCTCTGCGGAAGAAGAGAAACAAAACTAACTGAATTACAAGAATTCTTAAAACATACCCCTACGCATCAACTCGTATTTGATGTTAGAGATAAGAACGAAGTGAAAAAAGCAATTCATTCTTTACCAGAAGAATTTCAGGAGATAGATGTCTTGATTAACAATGCGGGAAATGCGCACGGATTGGATACTTTTCAAGAAGGAAATCTTGAGGATTGGGATGCTATGATTGATATTAATGTAAAAGGGCTCTTGTATGTGAGCAAACAAATTATTCCTGGCATGCTAGAAAGAGAGGGAGGTCATATTATAAATATTGGTTCTACTGCAGGAAAGGAAGTGTATCCTAAAGGAAATATCTATTGCGCCAGTAAGCATGCCGTAGATGCCATTAACCAAGGAATGCGTATAGACCTTAACGGATCTGGTGTAAAAGTGGGTGCTATTAATCCAGGATTGGTAGAAACCGAATTTAGCAAAGTACGATTTAAGGACGATGAAGAAAGGGCTAACAAAGTATACCAAGGTTTTAAAGCCTTGCAAGCAAAAGACATTGCCGAAATCATTTGCTTTGTCGTCATGCGTCCTCATCATGTGAACATAGCCGATCTTACCGTGATGTGTACGGCGCAAGCTTCTTCGACAATTGTCGACAAAAGCTAAAACCGACTCCCATGATCAATAAACGCTTATTAATTAAAAACTTACTCGCCCACAGTGACGAGAATAGTTTTTATGATAAAAAGCTACAAGTGAATTTGGGTGATAAAGAAGGGAAAGCCAAGCTATTAAAGCACATTTGCGCCCTATCTAACAGCAATCCTTACAACAATAGTTATATTGTTATTGGCGTTGAAGATCAAAAAAACCTCATCATTGGAGTCGATTTTTATGACGATAGCAAAATACAAAATTTGGTAAACGCGTATTTAACTCATCCGCCAAGAGTCAATTACGCTAATATTTTATTTCCGCATTTACCCGATGGGAAAGTGGTGGGATTAATTAGCATAAGTCCCAATAAAGAACGCGTTTGTTCTCTAAAAAAGAACATTTGGAAGTATTATGGCGGCATGGTTTTTTATCGGAAAGGCAGTATTAGTATGCCTCAAAATTTTGAAGTAAAAGTAGACCATAGCAACGTAGAAAAAGTAGCAGCAATAGAAAGTCACTCCCAAAACACGATTAAATATACTTTAGATGGTGTTTTTGATTTTATGCAACGCAGCAAAGATTATGATCCCACCTATCACGTATTTAAAGAGTATTTTGTGGTGTGCTGGGCTGGGAAAAAGAAAGTGAATGAAAGAGGGACGTTTTATTCTAGGGTCAATATTCAGCTGATTAACGAGCAGGTAAAATTATTTTATTCAGATTTGGATGAAGTCAGTATTGAGATTGGTGATGATTATTTTAAAATTTTAGAATATGTACATTTAGGTCTTTACAAGTCTTATAGGTACTATCCTCTAGAGGAAGTGACGATTAAGTTTCACAACAATATAAGCTATGAGATTGAAAACAAAATGCTGTTCGAGCCGCCTCTATTTTCAAAATCTACTTTATACCATATTATGAACAGCAATAGCAGCCTTATTCATAAGATGCAGAAACAAATCCGCTTAAGCGAAATAGAGAAAGAAGATCTTTTAAAACTTCCTGCCAACTATTTACTTTGCTATTTTAACGGTTTCCCGGAAGCAATTGAGGAATTAGAAAAATCTAAAGAGCTGCTCAAAGAAAACTACCCAGAAGCTTACGTGCGTTACAAAGAAAATATTAGAATCTTAAGAAAAGTAAAATACAATTAAATGAATAGAATTTTTGCCATTGGCGATATACACGGCGGTCTAAAGGCTTTAAAACAAGTATTGGAAAGGGCAAAAATAACCCCTAATGATCAACTTATTTTTTTGGGCGATTATGTAGATGGATGGAGCGATTCGGCTAAAGTGATTTCTTACCTCATCGAATTAAGCAAACAAAACAGCTGCATTTTTATACGTGGCAATCACGACGATTTGCTGCACCAATGGCTCCAAACTCACGAAACTAAGGAAAAGTGGTTGGCGCACGGCGGGCAATCGAGTATAGACGCCTATAGAAATTTACCCCAAGAAACGATAGAGCAGCATCTTAGCTTTTTTAATGAAATGGTGAATTACTACATTGATGATGAAAACAGACTGTTTCTTCACGCCGGCTTCTCCAACCTCCACGGCCCCGAATATGAATATGATCCTTATATGCTTTATTGGGACAGGACTTTATGGGAAACCGCTTTATGCTTAGATAAAAGCATCCCCAAAGATGATTTTCGTTATCCCAAACGCTTGTCTTTATTTGATGAAATTTTTATAGGACACACGCCGGTAACCCGAATTAATAAAGAAAACCCCGTACGCGCGGCCAATGTGTGGAATGTAGATACGGGCGCCGCCTTTAAAGGAAAATTATCCATGTTAGAGGTAAGCAGTAAAGAGGTTTTTCAAAGCGATCCTGTATGGAAATTATATCCTAATGAAAAAGGAAGAAATTAACCTATATTTGCACAAAAATTGAATCATTATGAAAAAAATAGCTAGTCTTGCTTTTCTTTTCCTTGTCGGAATAAGTGTTAAAGCGCAACAAGAAAGCTTTCCTCAAAACGAAGCAAAATTGAACATCGCTAATACCATTGCGATCGCATCGGTAGAAGTGGGTTACGAACGCTTTATAGGTTTTAACCAATCGGTAGACGTTGAGTTTTTAATCAACGACCGCATCAATTACCACAGTGAAAAAGGCTCTAGAAAGTTTAAAACCAACAGTATTAAATTAGGCTATAATTATTACTTTGGACAAGAAAATGCGGGATCTGGTATTTATGCTAATCCGTTTATAAAATACCGTTTTGGAGATTTTGAACAAGACATAGAAATTGAAGGAACTAAAGTAAGCACCACCACCGATATGAATGCCTTTATGGTTGGATTAGGAGCAGGATATAAATGGAATTTTGGCGACAAATTTGTTTTAGGCCCTTATGTTTCTATTGCGCGTAACTTTAGCGACGAAGTAAAAGATCGCTTCTCTGCGATTGAATTTCACGGAGGTTTTAGTGTGGGGTATAGGTTTTAGGACTTAGGTTGTTTATGATTATATAAAATCCGCTTTACGCGGATTTTTTTTATATCTTTAAATATGAGATTAATGCTACTTTTTTTGATAATTGCAGTTGTAAGCTGTAAAGCACAAACATTACCATCACCACAAAACATCATTCCTGTTGAACAGCAAATTATAAATCGGAATAATGAAATAGAGGTTCCAGATAATACTTACTATAAAGATATTAATAACTTATTTGATAAATATATTGGAGTCTGGACTGGAAACTATAATAACAAAAGCTATGAGTTCGTTATATCTAAAATTAATAAAAGCTTTTTAGGCATTACTGTAGATGAACTTATAATTAAATATAAAATAACAGATAATAACGGAAATATTCTGGTTAATACAACAAATTTACCCGATGATGATTTGTTAGTAATTGAGGGAGATTATCTAGATGAGAATGGAGAAACATATCACTTATATTATATTGGGGAAAATTATAAATGTGGTCAAAATGGTTATATTACTATGGCAGTTGTAAATAACGGAACACAGTTAAACTTTGGTTTGTCTGTAGAGGGAGAAATGACGCAGTCTTGCCAAACAGGCCCAGCAGAGCAAATATTTCCAGAATTTATGACTCTTAATAAACAATAATGAATCCAAGTTAGATTTTACTTTAATAATTAAAATACAAAAAACCAACTCATTAGATTTGGGTTTTTGTATTTTAAAGACTACATAAAAGTTTCTTAGCAATAACTCAAACAAAATAATTTAGAATGAGCCAGATTTAAAGCCGATGCTAGCTTTGAGAGTTCTACAAAGATAGAATTAATAATAACGAGAATGTTGATAGCGAAACTTGCTGAAAAATAAACTTATAATCATACATTATGAAAAACACACTCTTAATCTGTTTGTTTGTTTTCGCAGCTTTAAGCTGCAAAGCACAAAACATTATACCTGTAGAAGACTTTTTTGATTACCAAAACGAAATACCAGACGGAACCTATATTAAAGACATAAATAATGTATTAAATAAATTTACAGGTACATGGCTTGGAAGTTATGATAATAAAAACTATGAAATTGTAGTCGAAGAGGTTGTTTATCAATCTCAAATTAGAACTTCGCTCACTTATGATCAGTTGCACTTACGCTATAAAATCACGGATGCAAATGGAACTATTTTATTAAATACGCTACCATTACCAGATGATAACGATTATGTAGCCATGGGACAATATGTAAATCCTTCAGGAGCATATCAATTAGATTATGCTGGGTATGAATACGATTGTGGACAGTCAGGTACTCTATTTATTAAAACTTTTAATGACAATACACAAATGAAATTGTATTTATACTTAGGAGAGTCCCCGTATAATGAAGATGATTGCCCCAATGGCTTTGCAGAGCAAGAATTCCCTACCAATAGTCAGATGTTATTAACCAAGCAATAGATAATAACTATTTTTAAACTACGAAGTACGTTCGAATCATCTTAAAAGTTCTTGGAATTGCATTAATACTATTTTTATGTAAGCACGCGATTCAAGCATTTATCGAGTTTACCAATATAATCCCGATTAAACCCAGAGCTTATATTCGGGGAGAATTTAAAGCAGCAAAATATACATTTATTTGGCAATTTGTTTATAGCTTTTGGGTATATATACTTGCAGTTATAGCATTTTACTCTCTCTCCAGAACAAAATGGTTTAGAAAATTAAAAAGTTGGATTATTATATCATTCTTAAGTATCTTGATTTTCTTGTTTGTCCTAATAATTCATGAATTTGAATTTCCATTAGAAAGAACATACTTTCTGACAGGAGAGCGATTTAACTATGGATTAATAGAAGATTTTATAATCTATTCTTCCTTAGCTATAATTCTAGTTTTTGCTAATAAAAAGTGGTTGGCAGAAAAATAGTGCTAGTTTTTATAATTATTTAAGTAATCTATGGATAAAACCTTTGCAATGATGATGTTAATTATGGTATAGCCAATGTTGCTCCTCAAAGTAAATACAGGCCAAATTGGAATGACGTAAAGGATGTTCTTTTAGGTAATGCTCCTATCTCTGATTTAGGCTGTGATTAAAATTCTAAAGTATCTATGAATAAGTTAAAACTCAAAACTGTTAAAAATGAAAATAATGAAAATAATACTAGCCATAACAATAATCGTTTTAAGCTATAATTGTAGAGCTCAAAAAACTAATGGAATAATAATAATCGAAAATATCATTCCTGTTGAAAAACATATTAACTACTTAGAAAACGAAATTGAAATTTACGACAATAGTTATTTTAAAGATGTCAATGATAAGTTAACTTCTTTTGAGGGTACATGGATTGGCAATTACGACAATAAAGCTTATGAAATACAAATAGAAAGATATACTTATATTTCGTCTATTCGACCTTTAAAAATTGATAAACTATCAATAAAGTACAAAATAACAGATGCACAAAATAATATATTAATTAATACTTTAAACTTTTCTAATGATGATACATTAACACTTAATGGTAACTATTTTCTTTCTAACGAGGAAACCTATCAAGTCAATTATGTTGGTTATGAATGTACTCATGCTGGAAATTTATTTATGGCAACATTCAATGCTGGTACGCAAATGAATTTAATAATGATTCCAGATTCTGAAAGACGTTGTTCTCAGACGGAACAAGCCCCTCAGATATTTCCTATAAATCAAAAAATGATTTTAACCAAGCAATAATTAAAGTAAGTTTTAATAATAGCAGAAAAAAGTCAAATAATAGCGAAACTTAATAAAAATAACTTATTTGATACATATATTGGCGTCTGGACTGGAAATTATAATAACAAAAGCTATGAGTTCGTTATATCTAAAATTAATAAAAGCTTTTTAGGCATTAGTGTAGATGAACTTATAATTAAATATAAAATAACAGATAATAACGGAAATATCATTATAGATACTACCAACTTACCTGATGATGATTTGTTAGTAATTGAGGGAGATTATCTAAATGAAAATGGAGAAACCTATCATCTATATTACATGGGAGAAAATTATATTTGTGGTCAAAATGGCTATATTAGGTATAGCAGTTATAAATAACGGCTTACAAATGAACTTGGGTTTTTCGCTTAGAGGAGAAAAAACACAATCTTGTCAAACAGGCTTAGCAGAGCAAATATTTCCAGAATTTATGACGCTTAATAAACAATATTGAATCCGAGTTAAATTTTATTTTAATAATGAAAACACACAAAAACCCAACTTTAACCAGTTGGGTTTTTAATTGAAAATCGCGATTTTTTTAAACCAATATAAACTATAACCTCAACTTCACTTCCTCCACCCAAACCGCTTTGCGATCGTAGGTTTTCTTGAAATTCTTTAAAATAAAATCTCGGTCGTAAGTCGGTTTCTTTTGGTAACGGAGTTCTCCATTCACATAAATAGAAATGGCTTGCTTCATAGTTACCATTTCGGGAGAAATAAAAACGCTGAGTTCCCTTACCCGGGAAGTTTTTATGCGAAAGACATTGTCTTTATAATTGGCTTTTACCGCAGCAGATTTTCGTGGAAAATCAAAAGCTTTCTCATTCACTTTTTTAGTGCGTAACGAATCCTGATCATCATAATATTTCTTCTCGTAGATGGTGAAATTTACTTCTTGATGCCACTGCTTTTTGGGTTGCATGGTGTCGAGCTGCTTTATCTCTAACCAATCTATCTTGCCATTTTTTACATCATCCGTTTCCCAGTATAATTCATTTGGAAACGAGTTTCTTTGCTGTGATTTCAAATCTTCAAAGCTGTCTTTGATAGGTTCTTCAGATGCTGGAAACTGAGGAAACCAATGAGGAAAGCCATTATAGCGATGGTCATTATAATTTAAACCTAGCTTCCTAGCTAATTTCACCAAGCTATCGTTGGCTTTGGGTGGAAAATAATAATCCTCATCGGTTGAAATATTATAAAACGAGCGTTGGTTCATGTTTTTGAGAAAAGTTCCGCCCGTATAAACTTTAGGCTGAGTATTCATTCCGTAGAATCCTGCAAAAGCACTGGGATTTTTAACCAAAAGATTAAAAGAACCTGTAGCTCCGTTAGAATGACCGGTCGCAAAAACCGCATCATCATCTATATTAATAAACTGCTTGAGTGTTTTTAAAATATCGGTGACCATGGCAAAACCTTGATCTCCCAGCATCCAGTTAAATTCTTTATTCGAATTGGGATACACCATAATCACATTGTTTTCTTCTGCATAGTGCTTGTAAAAACGTTGCCAACCTTCCTCTAATGAAGTGTTGGGATAAGCCGGAATTTGTTGGTGACGCACGGCTCCGTTTAAAAAGAATAGCAATTTGTTAGGTTGCTTTGGGTTATACGATTTGGAAAGACGGACAAAGAAATTGTTGTCCAAAGTATCGTTCACTTTTATAAACCCAAAAACCTCTGAAGGAATGCTTGGATAGTCTTCAAAATCCCGAATCGCTTGATACAACTCTTTCCCGTCGTTCAGCGCTGAATAAGTGGCACCACCTAAGCCTTGTTGCATCCACTTTTGTTGTTGTGCTTTTAGTTTGTTCTGATAGGTTTCAATTTTACGCTCCACTTTTTCTTGAAAAGCTTCCCATTTCGGAGATTCTTGTAGGTGATAAAAATCGCTTTTAGCGTACTTAAAAATCATTCTTAAATTCTGCTCCTTATATTTCTCTTCTAGGATTTTATTGAGCCAATAAAATCCTGTTTCGGGATCCTTAAATTTATTGGCGGCGTAGGCCATATCATATAGATGCCAAAAACTCACTTTTTCTGGAACCTCCACATACAATTCCCGATACATCTCATAGCCTTTTCGGGCATTGGCAATCGTATCGGTTTTAGCATAAACCAAACTGTCTGCTACGTAAAATTTCTTATCGTAATCTTGGGCGTAACAATTTGCCGCAAAAGCCAGTAATAAAATGAACATGGATTTTTTCATAGTTTAGTTGAAATAATAGCTGTTTTTATAACTATTTATTTATGATTTCTAACTTTTTAATCTGTAAAAACGACTTTACATATCCATTGCCAAAACTTTCAATTTCAATAACAAATACCTCATTGTGTTTTGCTTCAAACGTTATTTTCTGGCTTTTGAGAACTAATCCGCCTTTAGCGAACAAGGTGTGCTTTCCTTCTTCAATATTCCATTTTTTTATTTCTCCCCTATCAATACGTCCAATTTTTTTATTATCTAAATAAATATTTACACCAATTAAACCAAATGTGAATTCTTTTTTTCTTCTGATTACTAAGTCTGCCATTTATAAATTTTTAGAATGCTACCAACAATAAAAAACTTATTTTTTATTGTTGGTTCTATTTGTTTTTTTACAAAACTAACTTCAAAAGAATTCACAAAATTGTAGAATTGGGACATTGTACCAGTTTAGTCTTTAAAATTCCAAATTGTATCTTCTGACCCCATTTTGGTAACAGCAGCCAAGAATTTTTTCGGCGGAAGCTGCGTTAGTTTCTTAAATTGCTTGATAAAATCGGATTGATCAAAATAGTTTTCCGAAGAAATCTGCGTGAGATTAACGTCTTTTTGCTCTTGTATTTTTTTTAGTGCCAATCTAAATTTAATCAATTTTTTATACCCTTCAACCGAACAATCCAAATGTTTCTGAAACAAGCGTAAAAGCGTTTTTCTACTCACTTCCAACTCTTCAGCAAGATCTTGCACCGCAATCATTCCTTCGCTTTCAATGATACGCTGCAAAGCTTTTTTCAGTCTCACTTCTGGAAACTCCGTTTGACGCTCAAGAAAGTAGCTGTTCAATAAAGTTGATTTTTCCTCAATCTCTTCCGCAGTAAAAACGAGATCAAGAACTTTCTCAAAATTTCTTCCGAAGCAACTTACATAATTCACATGATTAGGAAATAGGTCGGTATAATTTCCGTGAATAAAATGATGTATTCCCAAAGGTTGAAAAACAATGCCTACTTTTTGAAAAACCCCATGTAAATGCACCGTACCTATTCTTGTTTGAAGTTTAGAATAGACTATGGGAGAAGCATCAACATCCGGTAGAACTTTTGCTGTCACCTCATCAAGTAAACAATGCGAGCTCTGTTGGTAAGCGGTAAGCGCATGTTTAAAGTGAGGATAATAGGTAAACGTCTTGTGAAAGTGGGAAGAAAAAGACTGGTGCACGTAATAATATGCAATATAGGGAGCTAGTGCTGGCGCTGGTTGACACGTTAAAAATTGATCTTCCACAGTTTTTTCTTTGAAAGATGAAGATAACAAAAACCCCCTCACTTTAAAAAAGCGAGGGGGTTTTCTATGTTATACGAAATTGTCACTTCGAGTGGGATGCTTTAGAAAACAAGAAATCTTGATTTCCTAAGTTTTCTAAGCAGGTGGTAATCGAGAAGTTTTAGTTCTTCAACTAGGTCTCGACTCCGCTCGACCTGACATTTGATTTTCTACAAATCAAATTTAATTCCTTGTGCTAAAGGAAGTTCCGTGGTATAATTAATCGTGTTGGTTTGACGACGCATATACACTTTCCAAGCATCACTACCAGATTCTCTTCCGCCTCCGGTATCTTTTCCTCCACCAAAAGCTCCACCAATAAAAAATAAAACCCTCTCCATTTTTTAAAACTTTCAATAAGATTTAGATTTCCATGCGTTAATTTTACAATTCATCGCTTAAAGGATGGTATCCCGATAGTGAAGTTGTCATTATTAAAAATTAAAGAAGATGGAAGATTCTAGATACGAGCAAAGAAATTATAAAATAACCAATGATCCCGAAATTTTAAACAAGCAGAATTGTGTAACTCCGTTTATTCAGGAAATTATTGAAGATATACATCCCGATGTGGAAAAGGGCAGGAAGTATATGATTCAAAAACTACAAAAATTGATTACCAAATATCCACAAGTTCCCATTTTTAAAAACTTTTTAACTGTAGTTTATAAACAACGCGGGGAAATGGAAAAAGCGATCCAACTCAACAAGCGATTGCATAAAGAACATCCCGATTATTTCTTCGGAAAAGTAAATCTTGCTGCAGAATATCTTACTTCACAAGAATATGACAAGATTCCTGAAGTTTTGGGAGAGGAAATGGAATTGCAAGACTTATATCCTAACCGAGATACTTTTCATATTGCCGAATTTATTTCTTTCTATCAAATAAGCGGACTCTATTACTTATATACAGGCGATTTGGAGCAAGCCGAAATTCGTTTAGAAATGATTCAAGAATTAGATAAGGATAACCCCAAGGTTCTAGATTTAGAATGGAGGATTGAAGACTATAAAACTGAATTAGAATTAGAGCAGGATATAGATCATGAAATACCACCCGAACCTTATAAGACAGGGGCAGATAGACATTCCCATTTACAAACACTTGAAGCTCCAAAATTTAATTTCCCGCTACAAATGCAGTGGCTTTATGAGGAAGATTACGATTTCCCAGAAAATAAATTGCAAAAAATTCTTGCGTTAGAACGGGAGCCGCTAATAAAAGATCTTCAAAAGGTGCTGAATGACAGTATTTTACGTTTCGAGTATTTTTTAAATGATCCCGAAAATGAAGAGTTTACCATGTTCCCTATTCACGCCCTATTTATAATTTGTGAACTTAAAGCTACAGAGGCAATTCCTACAATTCTAGAGGTTCTTCAGCAAGACGAGGAAATTTATGAAACTTGGTTTGGCGATTTTATTAATGATATTGTCAATTCTATAGTGTTTACTTTCGGAGAAGAACATTATAAACAATTTTTTGAATTCTTAAAACTTCCTAATTTATATACTTTTTCCAAATCCTATGTTTCTGAAGGATTTATTTACCTCTTAAGAGAGAAACCAGCACTTCGCCAACAATTTTTAAGTGATTATAAACATATCCTTGACTTTTTTATCGAGAAACAAGAAGATGAAGATTATACAAATGAACTTACCTACGGTTTAATTATTTCAGATGTGGTTTCGGCTGGTTTTAAAGAATTGCTTCCAGAGATTACAAAGCTTTATAAACTCAACTTAGTGGCTGAAGATGTCTGTGGTGATCTAGAAGAAATAGAGAAAAATATTCAGGAAACAGAATTAAATTATTTGAAAAAAGAATTCCATAAATCCAATTTTTTTGAAAAATACCACTTATGGAAAGTAGGTTATGAAAGCTACCTTGAAAAAGAATTTGAAGATATAGATTTTGAAGAAGAAGAAGACTTTCTTGAGGATGATGATTTTGATGATGATGATGATGTTAGCTTTGACGAAGAAGCTTTCCAGAGGTTAATCTTAAACAATCAAGACAGCGAGCCTTCAATAAAACCAAAAGAGCCGAGAAGAAACGACCCTTGTCCTTGTGGAAGCGGCAAAAAATACAAGAAATGTTGTTTGAATGCTTAATACTAATTAAACAGATAACATTTAAATTGGTATAAACAAAAACCCCCTCACTTTAAAAAAGCGAGGGGGTTTTCTATGTTATACGAAATTTTCACTTCGAGTGGGATACTTTAGAAAACAAGAAATCTTGATTTCCTAAGTTTTCTAAGCAGGTGGTAATCGAGAAATTTTAGTTCTTCAACTAGGTCTCGACTCCGCTCGACCTGACATTTCGTTTTCTATAAATCAAATTTGATTCCTTGTGCTAAAGGAAGTTCCGTGGTATAATTAATCGTGTTGGTTTGACGACGCATATACACTTTCCAAGCATCAGAACCAGATTCTCTTCCGCCTCCGGTATCTTTTTCACCACCAAAAGCTCCACCAATCTCAGCACCAGAAGTACCAATATTTACGTTAGAGATTCCGCAGTCAGATCCTTCTACAGAAAGAAAACGCTCTGCTTCACGCAGATTGTTGGTCATAATTGCCGAAGAAAGTCCTTGACGAACTCCGTTTTGCAATTTCAACGCATCGGTTACATCTCCTTTATACTTCATGATATATAATACAGGAGCAAAAGTTTCGTGTTGTACAATTTCAAAATGGTTTTCCGCTTCCGCGATAGCAGGTTTTACGTAGCATCCGCTTTCGTAACCTTCGCCTTCTAAAACACCACCTTCAACTAAAACTTTACCGCCTTCTTCCTCTACTTTTTTCAAGGCATTTAGGTAATTCTTTACAGAATCTTTATCGATTAACGGCCCTACGTGATTGTTTTCATCCAATGGATTCCCAATACGCAACTGTCCGTAAGCTTTAACCACGGCATCTTTTACTTTATCATAGATATCTTCGTGTACAATTAAGCGACGCGTAGACGTACAACGCTGCCCGCAAGTACCAACCGCTCCAAATACAGCTCCAATTACCGTATTTTTAATGTTCGCATCTGGCGTTACAATAATCGCATTGTTTCCACCAAGCTCCAGTAAAGTTTTTCCTAGACGTCCTGCTACTTCCTTCGCTACGATTTTCCCCATTCGGGTAGAACCTGTAGCTGAAATTAATGGCACACGCTCATCTTTAGTCATCATCTCTCCAACCGTATGGTCTCCTGTAATTAAACAAGAAATTCCTTCTGGAACTCCGTTTTCAGAAAATACACGCGCTGCAATATTTTGACACGCTACAGAAGTAAGCGGAGTCTTCTCAGATCCTTTCCAGATACAAGCATCTCCACAAACCCAAGCTAAGGCCGTGTTCCAAGACCAAACCGCTACTGGGAAGTTAAACGCAGAAATTACGCCTACTACGCCCAATGGGTGGTATTGTTCGTACATTCTATGACCAGGGCGCTCAGAATGCATGGTTAACCCGTGCAACTGGCGAGATAGACCTACTGCAAAATCACAGATGTCTATCATTTCCTGTACTTCTCCCAATCCTTCTTGATACGATTTCCCCATTTCGTAAGAAACCAATTTTCCTAATGGTTCTTTTAAACGACGCAGTTCATCATTAAATTTTCTCACTACTTCTCCACGCTGTGGTGCAGGAAGTGTTCTCCATTCTTTAAAACCTTCAGATGCGGTAGAAATCACTTTTTCAAAATCTTCCTTAGTGGTCGCTTTCACCTTTCCTATTAAAGCTCCGTCTACGGGAGAATAAGATTCGATGATTTCACCATTACTAAAAAAGTCTTTTCCAGTAGAAGTACCGTTGTTTATATCCTTTAAGCCTAATTCTTTTAAGGCCTTATCGATTCCAAATTCTTTTGCAATTTGACTCATGTAATTGATATATTTTAAATTATTGGTAAAAAAGCTGATTTAATCCTCTAATTGGTAGCGGATTTTCAACCAATGCCGAAAATAAAAAATTATCTTCTAAATACCTTGTAAATAATTTTAAGTTCCTGTTAATTTCCTAAATGCAGGTTTATAAAGGCTAAAGCGAATAAAATCTAAGCATAATTTTAAATTAGTTGTGTCCGACTAAGATACAAGATCGCTTCGCTGAAAGACGTAAGATAAAAGACTTGATTCATAATAGCTTAATAACCAAATTAATTAAATTAAGAATAGGTATTTATTTTTTAAATTTCAATGCGCAACATCATAGCAAGCTGTAACATCCTTAAAAAGTTTAAAAACCTTATTATACTTGTAATAACAGAAATCTGTAATATTTTTATTGGACACTAGTGTTTTTCAATAATGAATTCGGATATGGGTACTACTCCGCCACAAATCGTTTATCCACATCCATCACCGTTCCGCAATTATCGCAGGTACGCAATTCTTTACTAGCATAGAAATGTTTAAAATGTTTCAAAAAATCGACTTCAATGTCATTTAACGGGAAATACACCTCGTACAATTTATGGTTGCAATTATCGCAAAACCACAGCAAACCATCCTCGCCAGATAAATCTTTTCGTTTTCTTTCTACCACCAAACCTATAGAATTTTCTCCTCGCGCAGGAGAATGCGGCACTTTACCAGGATGTAAATACATATCTCCAGGCCCTAATTTCATGGTTTTCTTTTCACCATCTTCTTGAATGTGCACCTCAATATTCCCTTCCAACTGATAGAACAATTCTTCGGTTTCATTGTAATGATAATCCTTCCTAGCATTGGGTCCCGCTACGATCATCACAATATAATCCCCCGCATCTTTGTATAAATTCTTATTGCCCACGGGAGGTTTTAAAGAGTCTCTATTTTCTTCAACCCACTTCGTTAAATTAAAAGGTTTTTGAATCGCCATAGTTTTGTTTTTTTGAATTTTATAAATTTACTAAAAGCTTTTTAAACCTTTGTCATCATTCTGCTACTTTGGGCAACTTTTGCCCTAAAAAAGGGGCAAAACCGCGCTATTCGTTACAATTCCGTTTGTGCTAAGGCACAATCCGGGATTTTCACTACTATCGCTGTCGCAAAAAATGAGTATCTTTTATTTTCAATTATTAGTGTCCGTTTAAAATTTTACAGAGTTCTGCGGATTCAGACATAATAGGCATTCTGAGGTTTTTAGGTTAATTACTGCTTGCTAGTGACTTTATCATTGATAATTTAAAGATTAATAAAAATTTTTACTGATTTATTGTAATTATCAGGTTGTTAACAATCATTTCTCATATCTTATGTCTTTCAGCGCAGCGGCCCGCCCGAACGTATTGTTTCGATACGGGCAGGTCTTATCTCTTAGTTGGACACGGCTAATTCCTAATTTTTAACACTATGAAAAATATTCTACTTCTCTGGGGTGTCTTATGCTTAAGCATCAGTTGCCAGCAAACCAATAAATCTTCTGTTGATCCTACTCAAAAGCAAACTACGCTAGATACAATTCAAAAAAAACCAAACGCCCCTTTTGGCATTGTCATCCACGGTGGCGCAGGAAAAATCATCAAAGAAAACCTTAGCGACAGCTTAGAAAAAGTATACCATGAAAAACTTTCCGAAGCTATTTCTAAAGGCAACGACATCTTAAAAAACGGAGGTTCTGCCGTAGAAGCCGTAAAACAAAGTATCAATATCTTGGAAGATTCTCCTTTGTTTAATTCGGGGAAAGGCGCTGTACTCACCCACGAAGAACAACCCGAACTGGACGCTTCCATTATGGATGGAAAAACCTTAAATGCTGGCGGAGTTAGCGGTGTTTCTACCGTCAAAAATCCTATTAATTTGGCCTATGAAGTAATGGAAAACTCAGAGCATGTATTTTTATCTGGAAAAGGCGCCGAAGCTTTTGCGAAAACCAGAAAGCTCACTTTAGTAGACCCTTCTTATTTTATTACTAAAAAGCAACTTCAAAATGTTCGTCGCATCAAACAAAAAGAAAACAACAAACAGGCGTCTTTCTATAATCCAGACCTCAACGGAAGCAAATTTGGCACCGTAGGTTGTGTGGCTTTAGACAAAAACGGAAACCTTGCCGCCGGGACTTCTACCGGAGGGATGACCAATAAAAAGTGGGGACGCATTGGTGATTCTCCTATTATTGGCGCGGGAACTTACGCCAACAATGCGACTTGCGCTGTTTCGGGGACAGGTTGGGGAGAATATTACATTCGTGGTGTCGTAGCTTATGATATTTCTGCCTTAATGGAATATAAAGGACTCAGCATACAAGAAGCTGTAAAAAAAGTAATCTATAAGAAACAACCTCAACTAGGTGGCGAAGGTGGCATTATCGCCATCGATCATTTGGGTAATATTGCGATGGAATTTAATACTCCGGGAATGTTTAGAGCCAGTTATTTAAACGATGAATTAGACATTAAAATGTATCAAAAAGAATAATTCTCTTAGAATTGAAATGAACCTATATCCGGTGGCTGAGTGATTCTCGATCGAAAATTATATCGAAGCCATATCCCAATTTTTTTCGACAAACTAAAAAAAAGCTCCTTCCTTTTTTGCTTCTACCACGAAGGTTGGGTCTAGAATTTTATTTTTTAATTTAAAGGATAACCGACTTAGGACTGAAAGACGTAATATTTTTTTACTATTTGAGGTGAATAGCGTTTTAAACAATATTAGTAATGCCGTGTAAAGTCTTATTATAGTTGCGTGCCAAAGGCTTTTTATATTGAAAGGGATTATTTTTAACGGTATGTTGTTTTTGGCATATCGAAAATTTATCGTGAAATTTGAGATGAAAATTCCGTAAAATTTTAGGCTGTTTGAGCCCAACAACTTTTTTTTAGGTTAATCTAAAGTTTATTGGCGAGTTCCTAAAATTTAGGGATTGAGTGATAAATTTAGATAAAGTTTCGTCAGCCTAGACTTTTTTGTTTCTTTTTTGGGCAATGCAAAAAAGAAAAAACTATATCAGAATCTTTAAATATAAATTCTATTCTAAATTTAATTAGGACAGTACTGATTTGAGATATTGAAAAATATTGCTATCATTCTTTTTTATAAATTTCATCTTATGTCTTACGTCATTTAGTCATTTAGTCATTTATCATAAAAGAGATTTTCTGTATTTCCCACATAAATAAGACTAGAACTTTATATCTTTAGTTCATAATGAGAGTTTCAATTGTTTTTTTAGCATTTTTCTTTACGACTATTGCTTTTGGCCAGCACGAAGGCGATTATTGGTTTTTCGGGCAGGAAGCTGGAGTCCATTTTAATGAAGGTGAACCAGAAGTCTTATTAAATGGAGCCTTAAGTACCCAAGAAGGCTGTGCAGCTATTTCCACACCAGATACGGGTGAGCTGTTGTTTTATACCGACGGCTCAACAGTGTATAATAAAAACAACGAAGTGATGCTTAATGGCACGGGGTTAAATGGTGATGCGTCAACAACGCAGGCAGCTGTGATTGTGCCAAAACCCGGAAGTAATTCTATGTATTACATTTTTACAGCAGATGATGTGGGCGGCCCCGATGGTTTGCAGTATTCTGAAGTCGATATGGATTTGGACGGAGGTTTGGGAGGGATTACTTCGTTTAAAAATGTCATGTTGCAAACACCAATTTCTGAAAAACTGACTGCTGTAAAAAATGTCAATACAAATAGCTTTTGGGTAATGACACATGCCATGGAAAATAATAAATTCTATGCCTTTGAAGTCACTGCTCAAGGAATCGCAACCACGCCAGTAACCAGCACCGTAGGCCCTATATTTACTGGCTCAGATAACAATTATGGTGGAGGTTATATGAAGTTTTCGCCCAATGGGAAAAAAATTGCACTCGCAAACCTAAGACAACAGCTGTTATTCGATTTTGATGCCAACACGGGAATAGTGTCCAATGCAATAATCTTGTGGGATATTTCTAATGAGGATAATGATGAGATGTCTTATGGCTTTGAGTTTTCGCCCAACAGTAAGGTGCTTTATTTTGGGGTGGTTTCATTAGCTATATTACAATATAATCTTGAAGCCGGTACGGCCCAGGATATCATAAACTCAAAGCAGGAAATTCCCTATTTCGTTAGCTTGGGGATGCAACTAGCGTCCAATGGAAAAATCTATATCAACTCGGGGACTCATTTAAATGTTATTAATTCTCCAAACAATGTCGGGATAGATTGCGATTTTCAAGAGAATGCGGTCGATTTGCAAGGGCGGTTTTCCGGTATTGGCTTGCCTAATTTTGTGCAATCCTTTTTTGAAATTAATACATTTACTTACATAAATACCTGTTTTGGCCAGGCCACTTCGTTCTCCTTAGCTGATGAACTAAGCGATGTTGAAAGCATCAATTGGAATTTTGACGACCCTGCTTCTGGAGTCAATAATACTTCAGCAGAAGAAAATCCAACCCATGTATTTTCCGCACCAGGGATTTATAACGTTGTGGTTGAAATTACCATCAACGGCAATACGACAAGCTATTCAAATTCGGCAACAATTTATGAACAGCCCGAAGCCAATCCTGTGGATGACATGTTAGCCTGCGACGACGATAATGACGGCTTCTACAACTTTGATTTGACCACCCAAACTCCTGTTATTTTAAATGGTCAAGACCCAAACATTTTTAGCGTTGAATATTACAGCTCACAAGAAAATTTTGATAGCGGTATCCCGATTGTCACTCCTGTAAATTTTCAAAACGATACTGCTTTCACCACACAAACAATATTTGTAAAAGTAAAAAACAGCCTGAATACAGATTGTGAAGCCAGTTCGTCATTTTCTATTGAAGTTTTTGAAACTCCGATTGTCAATCCCAATCCGCCAAGGTTGACGACTTGTAGCGATCCTTCCATTTCCACACAAAATGACTTTTTTGCAGAATTTGATCTGACGGGGGAAGAAGAAAATCTGCTCGATGGGCAATCCCCAACCAGTTTTATCTTTCATTACTATACAGATGCCGCTTTATCAGATGAAATCGGTTCTCCCGGAAATTATGAAAACACGACTTCGCCACAAACGATTTACGTCAGCATTGAAAATAGTGAAAACACCAATTGCATGAAACAAACGTCTTTTGAGTTGGAAGTCTTCGAATCTCCCATAGCGTCTCCTGATATTACTTTGCAAGCTTGCGGTTTAGGAGATGGCAGCGCAGAATTTGACACGTCTAATTTAGAAAACGAAATCTTAAATGGACAAACCGGATTTAGTCTTTCTTACCTGAATGCCGATGGCGATACCTTATCGTCATTGCCTAATCCGTTTGTTTCCGAAAGCCAAACCTTGATTGTTCTCATCAAAAACCCACAACATCCAGCGTGTTTTGCAGAAACCACCCTTCACCTTATTGTCAGAGAAAACCCAGAGTTGACTTTGCCAAGTTCGGCTTTTATATGTAATGACACGCCCATAGAATTAACAGCAGATCCTGGTTATGATTCTTATGTGTGGTCCACAGGTGAAACCAGCCAGACCATAATGGTTTCCGAAACTGGGGATTATGAGGTGACGGCAACAACTAACTATGACGATTTCATTTGTGAAACTTCCAAAACGGTTCATGTTTCTGTTTCTGGAAAAGCGGAAATCATTACCATAGAAATCCAAGATTGGACGGCACAAAATAATTCTATAACAGTAGAAGTAAATGGGGAAGGCGATTATCTCTATTCTCTGGATGATGTCCAATACCAAGAAAGCAATCAATTTTTTAACCTGGAGTATTCTAAAGATTATACCGTTTATGTGAAAGACAAAAATGGTTGTGGCATTGCAACTCAGGCGGTTTATCTGCTTTACTATCCGAAGTTCTTGACTCCAAACCACGATGGAATAAACGATACCTGGCAAATTTTCAATTCTCATAGAGAACCAGAATTGAATATATATATCTTCGACCGCTTTGGCAAATTACTGACAAAAATTAACCCACGCAGCCGAGGTTGGGATGGCACTTATCACGGCAAGGCCATGCCGAGCAATGACTATTGGTTTTTGATGGAACGCAAAAATGGGAAACGCTACACCGGACATTTTACCTTGAAAAGATAAAGCTTGCGAACGCGATCTGGCTAGAACCCCTTTTTTTAATGGGAAGAGCTTGTATTGGGTGAGAGCCGAGATATGGCATTGCGCAGCACCACTTAATCTTTCTCTTTCTTCAAGATCGTAAGCACCATAATAAAAACTCTTCCTATTAAGAATGTAAACATCCCGAACAAAGGAGATAAGACGGTAATTTTGATTCCTCCGGCAATAATTGCAGGAGCTATGTTGTCTAAACTTTCAATCGTATCAAATACTTGAATAAGACCAAGTAATTGTCCAAAGAATCCCCAAACTAAAGCAAAAAGACTCAGTGAACTCAGCAAGCTTATGCTTTTACTAAGGTTTTTCCCCTTGATCAATTCAAAAATAAAAAGAGCCCCTATGGCCAGTAAAATTAATAAAGTGGTGTACATAAATACAGGTCCACCTTCTTGAAAGCGGTCTGAGATGGAAAGAAAGATTCTTTGTTGCATGGCATTAATCATTAAGCTTTTCATAAGTTCAGTTTTAAAGTTAAACACAATTCAAAACTAAAAGCTAAATCCCTTTGTTTTATTTTTTATCGACTAATAACCAGTTTTTTCTTGTTTTTAACTTGTTTAGAGCAGATTTCCCACATCAGGTGTTTTTTAGGTTATCGAGCTAAAAATAGCGGTTATTCATCGCATTATAGTCGGTTTTTCGCTTAAAATACTGAAATTGCGTAGCGTATGAAACCAAAAAAAAACATCCCTTATAGAATAGTAGAAGCACTCGTGCACCTTGTTTTTTGGGTTGGTATTTATTTTTTCTTCACTTATTTTCTAGGCTATGGGAGCACAAATACAACATACATCAACCGCTTTACCCTATTTCTGATGCCAGTAACCATGATTACGGCGTACATCTTTTCGCATTATTTGATTCCTAGGTATTTGATTCAAAAGAAATATGTGTGGTTTAGCCTATACACCGTTTACGCATTTATTATTGCGTCATACGTCAGTATTCAATCTATTTTATATGCGCTCATTTTCTTACAAGATTTCCAAACAGGAGAAATAACACCCATCACCAAAAGTTTACCTTTTATTTTATTGGGCATTTTAATGGTGGTTCTCCTGGTAATCGTCCTACAGGTTATTCAATACCTCTATTCTTCTTCCGCAGAGAAAGAACAGCTAGAACGAAAATTCCTCACAACCGAGCTAGCCTTTAAAAAGCAGCAATTAGAAACACTGAAAATGCAAATTCATCCTCATTTTTTGTTTAATTCATTAAATACGATTTACGGATTTACTCTTTCTAAAAGAGATGAAGCGCCAGAAATGGTTTTAAAATTGTCTAACTTACTGGACTATATTCTGTACCAAACTCAAAAAGAAAAGGTAAGTTTAGAAGAAGAACTGAAGCATGTGGAAGATTATATTGCTTTGGAAAAATTGCGTTTTCAAGATACCTTGGAGGTTAACTTAGATAAGCAAATAGAAAACCCCAACCGACAACTGAGTCCGATGTTATTTTTACCTTTTGTAGAAAATAGTTTTAAGCATGGAAAAATTATCAACGGACAATTAATCGTAAAGATATTTATTAAAGAAAATGCCAAAAAACTACATTTTTATATAGAAAACACTTGTGATGATTCGGTTGTAAATACCGAAGGCATAGGCATTAAAAATATTCAAGAACGCCTAAATTTGCTTTACCCAGAGAAACATGTTTTAGAAATAAAGCAAGAAGAAAATCGGTTTATAGTAGATTTAAAAATAGTAATGCCCGGTTAAAATTTTTAAAGTGATAACCTTCTTAATGAGGAAGTGAGAAACGAAGCATTTATAAATTAGTCCTAGAAATGAGCAAAAAGATTCGCTGTTTAGTGGTAGATGATGAACCTATGGCAAGAGAGATCATTTGCAATTACCTGCAAAAAATAGATGCGTTAGACTTGGTAGGAACCTGTAAAAATGGAATGGAAGCCTTTCAGGAATTACAACAAGAAGAAGTAGATCTTATTTTTCTAGACATTAATATGCCAGAGCTCTCGGGATTATCACTAGCCAAAGCTTTAGATCAAAAAACGCAAGTAATTTTCACTACCGCTTACCGAGAATATGCTTTGGAGGGTTTTGAAGTTCAAGCTTTAGATTATCTTTTAAAACCTATTTCTTTTGAACGCTTTTTAAAGGCCATTCAAAAATATATGGATGTGGTCGTAGAGAAAAACGCTTCAGAAAACCTTACTCTCAAGGAGGTTTCTTCCATCTATATTAGAGCCGACAGAAAAATGGTGAAAATTAATTTAGCCGAAGTTACTCACGTGGAAAGCACCGGCGATTATCTAAAATTTCATACCCTAGATAAAGTTTGGGTGACAAGAGATTCGCTTTCTACCTATGAAGAAAAATTACCTCAGCCTCCATTTTTAAGAACCCACCGTTCTTTTTTAGTGAATATTCAACATATTGAAGCCTACACCCACGAGTTGATAGAAATTAATCATAAAGCGATTCCTATTAGCAGGTCTTATAAAAATGAAGTCTTAGCTTTTTTACAAAACAATTAGCTAAGACTTTTATGCAAGAAATACATCTATAAGCGTTATTTTTGCGAAGAAATAATAGCCTTGCTTACCGCCACGATTTCTTTTAACTTTGGCAACATAAATTTCCCTCTATGAAAATCTTCTTCCGCCTTCTATTCATAAGTCTATTTTTAGTTTCTAGTGCTTGTAAAGATAAAACTCCGCCTGAAACCGATAATCTATTCAAATTCAAAGAATACATTTCATTTCATACGCAAGGACGAGTTTCTATTGCAGAGCCTATTAGAATTAATCTTGCTCAGCCTTTGGAGCAATATGAGCTTACGCAAGAAATTCCAGCCAAATACCTAACGATATCTCCCAGCATCAAAGGGAAATTATTTATAGAAAACAACACCTCTCTAGTCTTTAAACCCGAAACCCACTTAGAACCCGATACCGAGTATCAAGTGACCTTAAAGCTAGACGAGCTCTACGATGACTTAGATAAAGAGTATAAAGAATTCAGCTTTAGCTTTAAAACTCTGCAACCTAATTTTAAAGTAAATTTAGGCAATCTGCAATCCTATTCTAAAGAATGGCAGTATGTAACGGGAACTTTAGAGGCTTCAGATGTCATCCAACTTCAAAAGGCAAAGCAACTAGTTGAAGCTTCTCAAAACGGAAAAAATCTATCTATTAAATGGCAGGAAGAAGCGAAAGATGCTAATTATTTTAGTTTTACTATCGACAGCATTCAGCGAGAAATAGACGATTCTCAAATCGAAATTTCTTGGGATGGGAAAGCTATCAAAGCCGAAAATAAAGGGGAAAACAGCTTTGCTATTCCCGGCCAAAATAACTTTACCATCATCGATTTTAAAACCTCTTTGGCAGAACAAAGCTCACTTTCTATCAATTTTTCAGATCCGCTTAACGAAAATCAAAATTTTAAAGGTTTGGTGAGCATCAAAGATCAAAACAATTTACGTTTTGAAGTAGATGGCAACGTGTTAACCGTATACCCTTCAGAGCGGATTACGGGACAAGTCAACGTTAATGTATTTAAAGGAATTAAAAACACCTATGGCTTTCCTTTAAAAAGAGATTTCGCTGAAACCATTTCTTTTGAGCAACTAAAACCCGCGGTACGCTTAATTTCTAAAGGTGTTATCTTACCCAGTTCGGCTTCAACGCCCATCTATTTTGAAAGCGTCAACCTCTCGGCCGTAGATGTGCGCGTGATTAAGATTTTTCAAGACAATATGCTTCAACACCTGCAGTTTGGTAATTTAAACGATCAAAACTCGTATAACATTCGCCGCGTAGGAAGAAGAGTAGCCAAAAAAACGATTTCGCTTACTTCCAAAAATGAATTTGAATCGAGTTCTTGGAAAGCGCACGCCATCAATATTTCAGATTTTATTAAGGCAGATCCAGGAGCAATGTATCAGATTCAGTTGAGCTTTAAAAAAGAGTATAGTACGTTTAATTGCGGAAATGAAATCAGTAAGGCTGGCGACGAAGAAGTATACGAATATGATAACAGCGCTTCTTCCGAAGAAGAACGCGAAGAACAATATTGGGACAATGAGATTTATGATTGGCGAAATACGCCCTACAATTGGGAAGAACGCGACAATCCTTGCAGTCTTTCTTATTTTAACGATGATCGTTTTGTAAGCACCAATGTGTTAGGATCAGATTTAGGACTTATCGTTAAAGAAAGCAACAATCGCTCCTATCATTTTGCAACCACCAATTTAATTACCGCTCAACCAGAAAAAGGCGTTACCGTAGATCTTTACAACTACCAGCAGCAACTCATTTCTTCTATAACCACCAATCAAAAAGGTTTTGCGCTAAATGATAACGCTAAAAAAGCAGCTTTTGCCATCGCCCATAAAGGAGAAAATTATGCGTACGCAAAATTGGAAGATGGAAATGCGCTTTCCTTAAGTAAGTTTGATGTATCAGGAAAAATCCTAGAAAAAGGATTAAAAGGATTGATGTATACCGAAAGAGGCGTTCACCGTCCTGGAGATACGATTCATTTAACTTTTGCGCTGAATGATAAAGCCAATCCGCTGCCTAAAAATCATCCTGTGAAACTTCAAGTAACTGATGCCCGCGGGAAATTAGTTCTGCAAGAAGTGTTGAGTGAAGAAACAGATCCCCAACAAGCTAAAAACGGTTTCTTTTATTTCCCCATCATCACCCAAACCACCTCCCCTACCGGAAACTGGAACGCCAACATTTATGTGGGTGGTGCTCACTTTACCAAAACACTTCGCGTAGCGACGGTAAAGCCTAATCGACTTAAAATTAAATTAGATTTTGACGATAAAATATTAGATGCCAGCAAACCTATTTCGGGAAAATTAAGTTCTACTTGGCTACACGGTTCTCCTGCCAGAAATCTTAAGACCCAAATGGAAGTTACCCTGACTTCTATGGGCAATGCTTTTGAAAAATTTCCGCAATACGAGTTCACCGATCCTGTAAGAAGTTTTGATAAGATTGAAATGCCGCTATTAGAAACAAAACTTTCTGCAGATGGCGAAACCAATTTCAGTAAAAAAATAGACCTCAACAAAAAAGCTCCGGGAATGCTTAAAGCTACTTTTCTTACTAAAGTGTTTGAAGGCGGAGGAGACTTTTCTATCGATGTGTTTTCTAAAAATCTAGCTCCTTACGACTATTTTGCAGGCCTTCTTGCGCCAGATCCTCATAAATATGGTGCTTATTATACCGATGAGGATACCGAATTTGATGTGATAAGCCTTAATGCGCAAGGAGAAATTGCTGGCAATCGCGAACTGGAAGTAAAAGTTTTTGAAATTGAATGGCGTTGGTGGTGGAGCCGTGGTAGAGATAATCTTTCTCGCTACGATAATACCAGCACTTACACTCCCGTAAAAGAAGTTAAAGTGACCACCAACAACAAAGGAAAAGGACAATTTACGGTGAATATTCCCGAGCGACAAAGTGGACGTTACTTGGTGAGAGTTATTGATAAAGCCTCTGGCCACGCCACAGGAAAAACGGTTTACTTTTACCGAAATTGGTCCAGAAGACCTACCAACGGAGATGCAGAAAGCGCCAAAATGCTTGTGTTCTCTTCAGATAAGGATCAATATAAAGTAGGCGAAGATGCCGTGATTACCTTTCCTTCGGGGAGCAAAGGAAACGCTTTAATCAGTATTGAAAATGGAACCGAAGTACTTTCTAAGCAATGGGTAGAAACCCAAAAAGGCGAGACGCAAGTTTCTATTCCGCTTACCAAAGAAATGGCACCTAATGTATTTGTAAACATTTCGTTATTACAGCCTCACGAACAAACCAAAAACGATTTACCCATTCGGCTTTACGGAATTATTCCGTTGATGGTAGAAAATCCAGATACCAAATTACATCCAGAGATTAATATGCCCGAGGTGTTAAAACCTGAGCAGGATTATAGCCTAAAAGTTTCTGAAGAGAACGGGAAAGAAATGACCTATACGTTAGCGGTGGTCGATGAAGGTTTATTGGACCTCACTAGATTTATAACTCCAAATATTCACGGTGCTTTTTACGCTCGGGAAGCATTAGGCGTAAAAACCTACGATATTTTTGACGATGTGATTGGTGCTTTTTCGGGCAGCGTAGATCATATTTATGAAATTGGTGGTGGTGATGCCGCTGCAGGAGCTAAAAATAAAAAAGCCGACCGTTTTAAACCGGTGGTCACTTATTTAGGGCCATTTCATTTAAAAGCAGGACAAACCAAAACGCATAGTTTATACATGCCTAATTATGTAGGCTCGGTGAGAGCGATGCTCATTGCAGGCGATCATCAAAAAGCGGCCTATGGAAATGCCGAAAAGACAGTTCCCGTAAGAAAGCCTCTAATGGTGATAGCTTCTTTGCCTAGAAAATTATCTCCAGGAGAAAAAGTGACGCTTCCCGTAACCGTTTTTGCCATGGAGAAAAAGGTGAAAAACGTATCGGTGAGCATTAAGGAGAGTGAAGCTTTTACCCCTATTGGGAATACCTCTAAAAATATTTCCTTTACGGAAGTAGGCGAACAAATTGTAAATTTTGAGTTTGAAGTGAATGCTGCAAACCAACCTCAAAGCTTTCAAGTTTATGCTTCCGGAAACGGAGAAAAATCGAAAACGCTTATTGAGATTGATGTAGAAAATCCGAATCCTATTTCTCAAACTTCCAGAACCTACACCTTAGAAAATAAGGGAGTTCAAGAAATAGAACTGGAAACTTTTGGAGTGGAAGGTAGCAATACAGCTTCTATAGAATTTTCTACGCTTCCGCCAATGGATTATAACAAGCGCATGGATTACCTTATTCGCTATCCCCATGGATGTTTGGAGCAAACGACCTCGGGTGCATTTCCGCAGTTATTTATAACTGATATTTTTGATCTTTCATTCTCTAAGAAAAAAGAAATAGAAGAAAATGTAAAACAAGCCATTAACCGCATGAATCTTTTTCAAACGAGCAATGGCGGCCTAGGTTATTGGCCAGGAAATACAGATGTGGACGATTGGAGTACCAATTATGCCGGCCATTTTATGCTAGAGGCAAAGAAAAAAGGCTACGCCCTTCCCATTACGTTTTTAAGTAACTGGATGAAATACCAACAAAATCAGGCTAGACAATGGCGAAATTCTTATACCCGTTATAACTCGAGTTTAACGCAAGCGTATCGTCTTTATACGTTAGCTCTAGCAGGACAACCTGAGTTAGCCGCGATGAACCGATTGCGAGAATCTAGTGAAATGAGCAACGATGCCAAATGGAGACTTGCTGCCGCCTACGCATTGGCAGGAAAAGACCAAGTGGCGAAACAAATTACCGCCACAGCAAACATAGATTTTAAATCTAAAAAGTATAATTATTACACGTATGGATCTCCGTTTAGAAATAAAGCTATGGCTTTAGAAACTATGGTGATTCTTGGCGATGACCAGCAGCGAGAATTGGCGATTTCGTTAGCGAAAAACTTATCCTCGCAGCGTTGGTACAGTACCCAAGAAACCTCTTATGCCTTACTAGCCTTAGCAAAAATGGCCAATAAAAACGGAGGAAAAGCGGTGGAGATTAGTTATAGCCTTAACGGAAAATCTTCCAGCATCAAAACAACAAAAGCTTTAGCCGAAAGAAAGCTAGGCATTAAAAAAGGAACCAACACACTGAAGATAGAGAACCAAAAAGACAATATTTTGTATGTTTCGATTTCCCAAACCGGAAAGCTTCCTTTAGGCGAAGAGTTGACAGAACAAAGCAATCTTACTGTAAAAACTCAGTTTTTAGATGGCGCAGAAAATGCAATCGATGTTTCTAGCTTAAGACAAGGAACTCAAATTATAGCCAAAGTGGTGGTTACAAATACTTCTATGGATGCCATCGATAATGTGGCCTTGTCACAAATATTCCCTAGCGGATGGGAAGTGGTGAACACCAGTTTTACAGCCTTAGAAGGTGGCGCCGATGGGGATGCCGATTATAAGGATATTCGGGATGACCGAGTGAATTTTTACTTTAGTGTAGACGCTAAGAAAACCAAGGTCTTTACCGTAAAACTGAACGCTTCTTATTTGGGAACCTACTATTTACCAGGAACTCAAGCCGAAGCCATGTATGATGCGACTTATTTTGCTAGAACTCGAGGCAGCTGGGTGAAAGTGGTTCAGTAGAAAGTTTTGCCTTCGACAGGCTCTTTGTCACATTGAGCTTGGCGAAGTAGTTCTAAAAAATGTCCTCTCACGCAAAAGCCAATCCTGGTGTCACACTGAGCTTGTCGAAGTGAAATTGAGCTTGGCGAAGTGAAATCGTTTAGCAGTAAACTCCACATGAAAAAAAGTAAAACCCCCTTTCTACAATTCCTCAAAAAACATCCCGTCAAATTAGGTGTAGTGTTAATTGTGGGGTTGATTTGGATTTTTTGCTTGCCCAAAAATCTGTTTAACGCTCCTACGTCTACCGTCTTAAAAAGTAGAGAGGGAATGATGTTGGGCGCGCGTATTGCTAAAGACGGGCAGTGGCGCTTTCCAGAACAAGACAGTGTCCCGTACCGATTTGAGCAATGTATTTTAAATTTTGAAGACGAGTATTTTTATTCACATCCCGGCTTTAATCCCATCTCTATTACCAAAGCACTTTGGGGAAATATCACCACCAAAGAAAGACGTGGCGGAAGTACCATTACCCAGCAGGTGATTCGGTTGTCGCGAAAAAATCAGAAACGAACTTATTTTGAAAAGCTGATTGAAATTTTTCAAGCCACTAGATTGGAACTTCGGGAGCCTAAAAAAGAAATTCTAAATTTATATGCTACTTATGCGCCTTTCGGCGGAAATGTGGTAGGATTAGAAACGGCTTCTTGGCGTTATTTCGGAATTCCTTCTCAAGATCTTAGCTGGGGACAATCGGCAGCGCTTGCGGTCTTACCCAACGCGCCATCACTTATTTTTCCTGGAAAAAACGAGCTTATTTTAAAGCAAAAACGCAACCGATTATTAAAGAAGCTTTTAGATCATTCGGTGATTGACCCCACCACGTATGAATTGGCGGTTGCAGAAAAACTTCCTAGCAAACCTTTGGCCTTGCCCGAAATGGCACCTCACCTTACCGAAAAATTGAGAAGGGATCATCCAGGGGCGCAGCTTAACTCAACGATTAAATTTCCGCTTCAGCGACAATTGAATGCCATTGCTAAAGAAAATTACGATCTTTTGCGTCAAAATGAAATTCATAATCTTAGCATTTTAGTGCTCGATATTGAAACGCGCGAAGTGAGAGCTTATGTGGGGAACTCCCCCACAACAGCAGCGCATGATCATTATGTGGACCTCATTCAGGCTTCCAGAAGTACAGGAAGTATTTTAAAACCTTTTTTATATGCCGCAATGCTGGATGAAGGCACTATTCTCCCAAATACTTTGGTAGCCGATGTGCCTACTTCCGTGAACGGGTACAGTCCGCAGAATTTTGACAAAGAGTTTAACGGCGCCGTTCCTGCTAGCCTTGCTTTAGCGAGATCATTAAATGTTCCCGCAGTTAGAATGCTTCGGAAATATGGATTGCATAAATTTTACCATCAGTTAGAAAAACTTCAGCAGAAAAATATGGAAAATTCCGCAGATTACTATGGACTTCCCATCATTTTAGGAGGTGCAGAAAGTTCGCTTTGGGATATTACCAAAGCTTATGCAGGAATGGCTTCTACCCTAAATTTTTTCAATACTTCTTCCAGTGAATACCGAAAAAATGAGTTTGTAAACCCTATTTATGAATTAGGAAAGCAGCCCGAATTTGGAGCCCAAAAATTTTCTCCGGAAGTCTTTGGAGCGGGCGCCGTCTATCATACGTTAAAAACCATAGAAGAAGTGAATCGACCTAACGGAGAAGAAAATTGGAGTTTCTTTAGTGATTCCCAACCTATTTCTTGGAAAACAGGAACCAGTTATGGGTTTAAAGATGCTTGGGCGGTTGGGGTCACTTCTAAGTATGCGGTAGGAGTTTGGGCAGGAAATGCCAGCGGAGAAGGAAGACCGGGGTTAACTGGGTTGCAAGCTGCAGCTCCCATTTTATTTGAAGTTTTTGATAAATTACCTAAAGCAGCACCTTTTCAAACTCCCTATGATGCACTTGTTGAAGCAGAGGTTTGTAAAAGAAGCGGACATTTAGCAAGTGTTTTTTGTCCCAAAACTCAACAAGAATGGATTCCTAAAAACGGCACAAGAACTCCCGTCTGTCCCTACCATCAACCGGTTTTTTTAGATCAATCAGAGCAGTTTCAAGTCAATTCTTCTTGTTATCCTTTAGCAGAAATCCAGAGTGAGAATTGGTTTGTGCTTCCCCCTATAATGGAATATTATTATGCGGTTAAGCATCCTGAATACCAGAGTTTGCCTCCGTATAAAAATGGATGTTTGAAAGACGGAGAGGACTTGATGCAATTTATTTTTCCGAAGAAAAAAGAGGTAATTTTACTTCCAAAAAACTTTAAAGAAGAAACCAATCCCATTATTTTTAAGCTGGCGCATCGCAACCCCGAAACTACTGTGTATTGGTATTTAGACGCAACTTACCTTACCAGCACGACCACTTTTCATGAAATATCTACGCTTCCAGAACCAGGAATACATACACTAACGGTGGTAGATCAAGAAGGGAATAGTCTTTCTCAACCCATAGAAATTGAGATCAATTCAAAATAAATCATACTTAAGATTAAACCTTTCGAGCAGAGCTTAGTCTGAAGTAAGGTAGAATCCTCTTAGTTTATTTAACAAATTTTTAGGTTTTTTTAAGTTCGGATTACACCGAACTAACTGTACTTTTGCAAACCAAAACAAAGTAATTATGCAATCTTGTTCTGAAAAAAAGCAAAAACTGGTAGAGCGTATTGGAATCCATTTTGAAAAAGAAATGGGGATCACGCCACTAGCAGCTCGTATTTTGGGATTGTTGATTTTATCTCCATCAGAAGATTTAACCTTTGATGATGTCACCAAAATAACCTGTGCGAGTAAAAGTTCTATCTCTACCAACATTAACTTGCTTTTGCAGCTTAGAAGCATTGAGTATTTTACCAAACCTGGCGATAGGAAACGTTATTTTAGGGCGAGCAAAAATCATTTAGAAATTGCTCTAAAAGACACGTTGAACAAAGTAAAAGCAGATCTCGAAATCATAGATTTAATCGATCAATTTAATAAGGTTTCAGAAAAAGAATTAGAACACAAACATCAGGTTAGGTTGCTTTATAAAGAATACTTGAACAATCAGCAAAATAATTTAAAGAAGACAATTGAAAAAATTTTAGAAATACAACGTACGCAATAAATAAAATCATGAAGAAAAATAGTATTATCCTTAGCATATTAATGCTTTCTGTCATTGTATTAACCTCGTGTGGCGATGATGCCCAAGGCCAACAGCAAGCCCAAGGTCCCAAGCCATTTCCCGTAAGCAAAGCCGTTAAAAAAACGCTTACAGGTTATGATTCTTATCCCGCAAGTATTGAAGGGGTGATTAATAGTGAAGTAAGACCAAAAGTATCTGGTTATGTCACCGAAGTACTTGTTGACGCAGGACAAAAAGTAAAGAAAGGTACCGTTTTATTTAAGCTTGAAACAGAAAGTTTAACTCAGGATGCGGCTGCTGCTCAAGCTAATGTAAATGCCGCTCAAGTAGAGGTTGATAAACTAAAGCCTTTAGTAGATAAAGAAATTATTAGTGCTGTTCAATTAGAAACCGCCAAAGCAAAGTTAGCGCAAGCTAAAGCAGGTTACAACAGTGTCACCGCTAATATTGGATATGCCACCGTTAAAAGTTCTGTAGAAGGATATGTGGGGTCTATTAATTTTAGGACTGGTGCATTGGTTAGCCCTACAAGTGTACTAACCACCGTTTCACAAACAGACAATGTTTATGCTTTTTTTAGCATGAATGAAAAACAATACCTCAACTTTTTAACCGATTCTGAAGGAAAAGATATTGAAGCCAAAATTAAAAATTTCCCTAAGGTGAAATTAAGGTTGGCTAACAATACTATTTATGCTGAAGATGGAATCATTGAAACCGTATCTGGACAAATTAATAGACAAACGGGAGCGGTTAGTTTTAGAGCACAATTTCCAAATCCCAACCGATTATTGAGTGACGGAAATAGTGGTAGAGTACTTATTCCCGAAACTTATGAAGACGCTGTAGTAATTCCAGAATCATCCAGCTTTGAACGTCAAGGTAGAGTTTACGTATATACAGTACAAGGAGACACGCTGGCGGTCAACCAACCTATTGAAGTACAAGCTAGAGTAGATAATTTTATTGTGGTTAAATCTGGAATTAAGGAAGGAGAGCCATTTGTTGCTCAAGGCGTTGGACAATTAAGAACCAACACCCCTATTAAACCTCAACCCATGCCTTTTGATAGTGTTGCGAAACCTATTGAAACTGTATTCAAATAATAAAGAACAGAAAATATGTTAAAGAAATTTATAGAAAGACCCGTTCTTTCAACGGTGGTTTCCGTCCTTATCGTTATTCTGGGAATCTTAGGAATTGTTTCTCTTCCTGTTTCCCAATATCCAGATATTGCACCGCCTACAGTACAGGTGAATGCCAACTTCCCTGGAGCTAACGCACAGACGGTGTTGGAGAGTGTAATTATTCCTATAGAAGAACAAATTAACGGAGTAGAAGGAATGGATTACATTACTTCTACTGCGAGTAATAGCGGTAGAGCACAAATTCAAGTTTTCTTTGAGCAAGGTTATGATGCAGATATTGCTTCGGTAAATGTTCAAAATAGGGTAGCCAGAGCAAGCTCATTATTGCCTCGTGAGGTAGTACAAGGAGGTGTAATTACTCAGAAGCAGCAAACCAGTGCTTTGATGTTCCTTGCTGTTCTTTCTAAGAATGAGGAATACGATGCTACTTATATTCAAAACTATTTAAATATTAACGTGCTTCCTGAATTAAAACGTATTGATGGTGTTGGAGATGTAAGTGTTTTTGGTAGCCGAGACTATGCGATGCGAATTTGGTTGCAACCTGAAAAGTTGGCGGCCTACAACTTAATTCCTGCTGATATAACCGCGGCTATAAATGAGCAAAGCCAAGAGGCAGCAGCAGGTAGTGTTGGACAAAATAATGCAGAAGCTTTTGAGTATGTGATTAGATATAGCGGTAGATTTAAAACCGAAGAGCAATATGAAGGTATTGTAATCAAAGCATTAGAAAATGGGCAGTATTTAACCTTGGGCGATGTGGCAGAGATAGAATTGGATGCACAGGGATATAGTGTGCAAGCCACTACTAATGGACATCCTGCTGTAAACATGGCGGTTTATCAAACTCCGGGTTCTAATGCTCAAGAAATTATTGCTGAAATACACAAAAATCTAGATGAGTTTGAGAAAGATTTCCCAGAAGGAATGGAAGTCTATATCAACTTAGATTCTAACGAGTTTTTAGAAGCTTCCATCAGTAAAGTAATTACTACTCTAATTGAGGCTTTTATTTTAGTATTTATTGTAGTGTTTATCTTCTTACAAGATGTACGTTCTACCTTAATACCAGCGATTGCGGTACCGGTTTCTATTATTGGTACGTTCTTCTTTCTTAATTTATTTGGTTATTCGATTAACCTCTTAACTTTATTTGCACTTGTACTGGCTATTGGTATTGTGGTAGATGATGCCATTGTCGTCGTCGAGGCCGTCCATGCCAAACTAGAAGAAGGCTCCAAGTCGGCTCTTACAGCAACTCGAAAAGCCATGGATGAAATTACAGGAGCTATTATTTCGATTACCTTAGTGATGGCGGCTGTATTTATTCCGGTTACCTTTATTACAGGACCTACGGGAGTATTTTATGAGCAATTTGGTATTACACTTATTGTAGCCATTGTTATTTCTGCAGTAAACGCTTTGACCTTAAGTCCGGCGCTATGTGCTTTATTCTTAAAAACTCCTGATCACGATAAGAAGTATAATGATAAAAATTGGTTACAAAAATTCTATCATAAATTTAATGTCGCTTTTGATGCGACTACAACGCGTTACGTAAATAGTTTATCGTTTTTATTTAAATATAAGTGGATCACTCCATTAATATTGGTATTGGCCGTAGCAGGAATTTATATTGGGGTAGAAAAAACACCAACAGGATTTGTACCTAATGAAGACAGAGGGGTATTATTTGCAAATGTTGAGTTGCCACCCGGAGCTTCTTTAGATAGAACCGTGGCCATTACGAACCAACTAAAAACCAAAGCCAATCAAATTGATGGGGTAACTGGGGTAACTGTAGTAAATGGTTTTAGTTTAATTAGTGGACAAGGAAGTAACTTTGCTATTGCTTTTATACGATTAGCACCTTGGGGAGAACGAGAAACGGATGAACTTTCATCAGAGTCGATTACAGGTCAACTCTTTGGAGTAGGAGCACAAATTCCTGGAGCAGAGATGATTTTCTTTACACCTCCCAGTGTTCCTGGATTTGGAGTTTCTGCAGGTTTTGAATTTAAACTTTTGGATCGTTCAGGAGGTAGTTTTGATAACTTAGACGATCAAGCTCAACAATTATTGGGAACCTTATCACAACGTCCAGAAATTTTATATGCCCAAAGTTCTTTTAATACGAACTATCCTCAATATGAATTGGATATAGATATTGCAAAAACAAAGGATAGCGGCGTTTCTGTATCGACCATTTTTGGAACGCTTCAGGGTTATATTGGTAGTATCTTTGCAGCCGATTTCTCTAGGTATGGTAAACAATACCGAGTTTATATTCAAGGTTTGCCAGAAGATAGAGCAACGGTAGAAGATCTAAATTCTTTGTACGTACGTAATGACCAAGGAGAAATGTCTCCCATTACAGAATATATTAATCTAAAAAGAGTTTATGGACCTCAATCTGTAACCCGTTTTAACTTATTTAATTCGGCTAGTATTAGTGGAGCATCTGCACCAGGATTCTCTTCTGGGGACGCTATTGCGGCTTTACAAGAAGAAGCTTCAAAACTATCTAGCGATTTTAGTATTGGTTATTCTGGGTTGACTCGTGAGGAAGTAAGTGCAGGATCTCAAGCTTTTTATATTTTCTTATTAAGTATTCTTTTTGTGTACTTTATTCTGTCTGCTCAATATGAAAGCTTTTTAATTCCATTTGCGGTGTTATTCTCACTTCCAGTGGGTGTAATGGGCGCTTATTTAGTCACTTATTTTATGGGCTTACAAGCCAACATTTATTTTCAAATTGCATTGATTATGTTGGTGGGGCTGTTGGCCAAAAATGCCATTCTTATTGTGGAGTTTGCGATGCAACGTAGACGAGAAGGAATGAGCATTGTAGAAGCTGCGTTTGATGGTGCTAAAGTAAGATTAAGACCTATTTTAATGACTTCTTTAGCATTTATTGTTGGGTTAATGCCGCTTGTTTTTGCTACAGGTACTGGTGCAGAAGGGAATAGGTCTATTGGTACAGGAGCTGTTGGCGGTTTGCTAATTGGAACCATCTTAGGCGTTTTTATTATTCCTATTTTATATATCTTCTTTCAATGGTTACAAGAAAAGTTCTTTGGCAGAACTAATTTAGAGAGTGAAGAAGAATCTAATGAACTACAAGAAACAAATGCATAATGAAAAAGAATAGAATATATACCTTTTTACTTGCAGGAGCGCTACCATTTTTATTGGTATCGTGTTTTGCAGCAAAAGATTATGAACAACCAGAGATCATAAAAGACGAGAACTTTAGAACAGATTCACTTCCACAAGATAGCATCACTATGGCTGATGTTTCTTGGAAAGATTTGTTTACAGATGCTGTTTTGCAACAGCATATAGATGAAGGTTTACAAAATAATATTGATATTAGGGTAGCCCTGCAGCAAATTATAGCTGCAGAGGCTTATCTTAAGCAAGGGAAAGCGGGTTATTTTCCTAGCCTTAGCGGAAATGCGAGTCTAACTCATCAAGAAGTATCTTCCAACAGTCAGTTTGGAGGACTTAATTCTTCGTTAGACCAATATGAGCTTAGTGCCAACCTTTCTTGGGAAGCTGATATTTGGGGAAAAATAAGAAGTAATAAAAGAGCTTATGAAGCAGGCTACCTACAAAGTGTAGCGGCTCATCAAGCGGTTAAAACGGCATTGGTTTCTAATATCGCTTCTACGTATTATCAATTACTTTCTTTAGATGAAAAGAAAAAAGTAACGGAAATTACTATTGAAAATCGTGAAAAAAGCTTAGAAACCAATAAAGCTTTAAAAGACGCAGGGAACATTACCGAAGTTGGCGTAAAGCAAACCGAAGCTCAACTGTACACTGCAAAAGCCATTTTAATAGATATCAATAATCAAATTAGGCTATTGGAAAATACCATGTCTATTTTATTAGGAAAAGAAGCTACCGCTATTGCAAGAACAGATTTAGAAAACCAAGAAATTGAAACCGAGTTAAAAACGGGAGTTCCTGCCCAATTGTTAAAAAACAGACCCGATTTAATGGCTGCAGAATACAGTTTAAGAAACGCTTTTGAGCTAACCAATGTAGCCCGTGCTAATTTTTATCCATCGCTTACGTTGAATGCAACAGGAGGTTTACAAGCTTTAAGTTTTGATAGTCTTTTTGATACCAATTCTTTATTTGCTAATATTATAGGAGGTCTTACGCAACCTATTTTTAATAAAAGGCAAATTAGAACGCAATACGAAGTTGCTCAATCACAGCAAGAACAAGCTCGTCTACAATTTAGACAAGCCTTTTTAATTGCTAGTAAAGAAGTTTCAGACGCATTATATAATTATGAATCATCTACAGATAAGATAGAGGTGAAGCAAAAAGAATTTGAAGCTTATGATTTAGCTACTCAATATTCTGAAGAATTATTAAATAATGGTTTAGCCAATTACTTAGAGGTGTTAACCGCTAGAGAAAATGCTCTAAATTCTCGTTTAGACCTAATTAGTGCTAAATATAGCCAGTTAAATTCTATGGTGAATTTATATGAAGCTTTAGGTGGAGGCTGGAAATAAATTATAACAAGTACATTTAACCGCTCTGTACCTCTTAAAAAAAGTGCTGAGCGGTTTTATTTACCCATATTTTATCAAATGAAAAAGTTAATATTAGGCTTACTCGTTTTAAGTGTAATGCTTTTCGGAAAATCATTAAAAGCTCAGACTGCAACGAGCGCAACAGATTTATATACCTCCCACAACAAAGGTAAAATCTTTGTATATTGGGGATGGAACCGAGGTTACTATACTAAATCTGATATTCATTTTACAGGAAGTGATTACGATTTTACCATAAAAGATGCTAAGGCGCACGATAAACCTAAGCCTATCTCGTTTAAGAATTATCTTCAGCCAGACCGTGTAACTATTCCGCAGACCAATTTTAGAATCGGGTATTTTATTTCTGATCATTACAATATCTCTGCAGGAATAGATCATATGAAATATGTGATGTCTTATCAAACTGCTAATGTGAGCGGTTATATTGATGTCTCTTCTCCTGTAGGAGATGAATATAATGGGGTATATGACAACACGCCAACTCAAATTGATGACAACTTTGTACATTTAGAACATACCGACGGACTTAACTACGTAAATTTTGAATTTTCACGTTACGATGATCTCGGAAAGCTATTAGGATTTGAATGGAATACCGATATTTTTCAAATTAATATTACCGAAGGAGTTGGAATTGGTGCTTTGGTGCCAAAAACCAATGCTACCATTTTAGATCGGGAGCGTTACGATCAATTTCATTTAGCAGGATTTGGACTTTCTTTAAAACAAGGAATAAATTTCACGTTCTTTAAATACTTTTTCGTTCAGGTAGAAGCTAAAGAAGGTTATATCAATATGCCCAATATTAGAACTACACACTCTAGATCTGACAAGGCTTCACAAGATTTTTTCTACTTTCAGCCTAGCATCATGTTTGGCGGTATTTTTAGATTATAACTCTATAGAAGTCACTTCTTGCTGACTCCTTAAAATTTTTAAGCTAAAGAATTGTGATTTACAATTCCTTAGCTTTTTTTATCTGATTCAATCTAAAATCGCTTATTCCTTCCAGCTTTTATAAGGGTTTTGAACCAAATAAGAATTATAGTATCTTTTATCTCCAGTGACTTCTTCCCCAAGCCAATCGGGTAATTTCACCTGTTCGGTTTCTGAGGATAGTTCTACTTCGGCGACAGTTAAGCCTTCATTATCTTTATAAAATTCGTCTACTTCAAAAGTATGTTTGCCCACTTTTATCAAATATCGTGTTTTCTCGATTTTTCCGGGTTCGCAGAGTTGCAGTAATTCTTCCGCTTCAGCGACAGGAATATTTTTCTCCCACTCAAACCTAGACAAGCCACTTTTAGAAGATTTCCCTTTTACAGTGATAAAAGCTTCCTCTCCCGTAATGCGAATGCGTGTCGTCCTTTCCTTATGCGAATTAAGATAAGCCTGTTGAATACTATAAGAAGCATAGGCTTCCTCTTTAAAGGAATTATTTTTTAGTAAAAATTTTCTTTCTATTTCTTGCATAGTATCTTGCTATAATGATGTTTCCGGACTGTGTAAAGGTATAAGTCCGCGATAATGATCGTAACGTAAGAAGGTTTCTTTTACATATAGAAATGGTTCTCTACCACGTACAAAACCATACTTCACTTGGGGTTTGGTATAAAATTCTCGCGAACTCAACTTTAGCATAAAATCCTCTACATGATCATCCCAAACCAAATGATTTTCCCCCGCTGCTTTGGTAAGACGTTGCGCATCACGAACGTGCCCGAGTCCAGAATTGTAAGCAGCCATGGTAAACTTTATTTTCTGAACACTATCTGTAACTTTATTAAATTTATCCCGCATTTGCTCTAAATAAAGCACTCCTGCTTTTAAATTTTCACTTGGGTTATGGATGTCATCAATACCCAAGTCTTTGGCAGTAGCTGGCATAACTTGCATTAATCCTCCTGCCCCAGCCCATGATTTCTCTGTAGGTTTAAAACGAGATTCTTGATACACCAAAGAACTCAGCAAACGCCAATCCCACCCTATTCTCTCTGCATTGGTTTTTATAATAGAATCGTACTCACTTATTTTACCATCGTTTTTACTGTAAAACTCACTTTTAATTCTACGACTATAAGATTTTTTATTTTTGAAATACTTATCGTAAATCACATAATAAAAATCTTGTTTCTTACTACGTTCTACCCAATCATTTACTTTCTTTAAGAGATTTGGAGAATTACTTCGCACCCCCCAAGCTATGCGTTGCGAAAAACTCACCTGAGTTTCTATATCTAAAATAGGATAATACGTCTGATTTATAGAAGCTACATTATCATCAGAAATCGTAAAGTCTATACTATCGTCAACGACCATTTTAATGATTTCATCGGTAGTTTTTTCTCCTGGCAAGGTGATTATATTAATATCTCCCCCAATCTCTTCTTCTAGGTTATGAAGACGCTCATAATAGGAGGAATTTTTTCTTACGTGCACCTTTTTTCCAATTAAATCTACAGGATCTTCAATTAACTGCTGTTTTACTTTATAGCCTGGTAATTTTCGCCAATTGCTAGGCTTTCGTTGTACTAAAACTTGATGCGTAAGGTAAAGCGGGTTGGTAAAGGCTATTACTTTTTTTCGCGCCTCTGTGATGGATAAACCATAAGCGATTAAGTCTCCTTCCCCACGATTAAGCATATTAAAGAGTTGATCTATATCTTTGGCGACTTTTATCTCCAATTCTAAATCCAGACTTTTTGCGAGGCGTTCTACCAACTCATATTCAAACCCCATAGGTTTTCCACGATAAATAAAGTAACCGGTAGAGTTATAAATCGTTATCACGCTAAGCTTCCCATCTGCTTTAATTTCTTCTAAGTCGTGTTCTATTTGCGGTTCACTCAAGATACTTTCGTTCAAAGAGGTTCCAAGTGTTGCTTCATTTTTACAACCAGCTAAGATCAAAAATAACAGCACAAAAAAAGAATACAAATAAGTTTTAGAAGCGTAATGATGAGCCATAAAAAAGCGTAAGAATGAATTTTTAAGTTACAAAAAAATTAACAAGTCGCTTGTCTAAAACCTAAAACCAATGCCTTCAGTTATTTAGATTAAGTTTTATTCCATATTCTATGAATCTCTTCAGATTCTATAATGGGTTCGTTTTGGGGTGAATTCGCTAAAACAATCATAGTTTTCACAATACTCTGTGCCGAAATAGACCTGAATTTTTTTAAAGGGCCCATCATTAAGCCATTAGCGACTTTCATAAGTTGGTTCCAAAGCGACTCGAAAACTCTCTTTTCTTTCCGTTTCCCGGAAATTAGCGACGGACGTAAGATGTACGTATGTTCTATTTTTTGCTGAAGCACATGAGCTTCCATCTTTCCTTTCATTTGATTGTAGAAAAACCGACTCTTGGCATCTGCCCCAAGTGCTGAAATAACTATAAAGGTGTCGATACCATTTTCTTTAGATAATTTTGCTGCGACTGATGGAATCCCTACATCTACTTTCTCATACACTTCATCATTAGGAGTTTTCTTTTTCGTACTTCCTATGCAACAAAAGACCTCATCTCCTGTAAAGTTTTCTTTTTCTTCGGTTAACCGAAATAAATCCACTTTATATTCCACCAATTTAGGGTGTGTAAAACCTAAGCTTCTTCTGGTGAAGACTTTAACCTTTGCGTAACGATCATCTACTAGAAGCTCTTGGAGTAAGGTACTTCCTGTTAATCCCGTGGCACCAAGAATTAGGGCTGTTTTTTTCTTCTGCATCACATAAAGATAAAGGAAACATTAGAGGATATCACACAAATCTTAAAACATGTTTTAACTTTGTAATACCAATTCTATTTTAAAATGAGCCATTGGATTTGAAAATGTATTTTTTCAAGTACAAGGCAAAAAACGCAGTCATAGCCATAGCTATGCCGAGTATTTTTAACGAAGTAGTTGGTAAAATGCATTCAATTATATAGCTTATTTTAAGGTAAAATTGGTATAAAAGATGAAACTCCGCAAAATTATTCACGTAGATATGGACGCATTTTATGCTTCTGTAGAGCAATTGGACGATCCCGAATTACGCGGAAAAGCAATTGCCGTTGGGGGAGGTTCTAAACGAGGCGTTGTAGCTGCTGCCAGTTATGAAGCGCGAAAGTTTGGTGTAAAAAGTGCCATGAGCGGCGCTTTAGCTCATAAACTTTGTCCGCAGCTAATTTTTGTTAAAACAAATTTTGATAGATACCGAGAAATCTCTCAGCGCATTCGTAAGATTTTTTTTGAATATACAGATTTGGTAGAGCCTCTATCACTAGACGAAGCTTACCTCGATGTTACCGAAAATAAGAAAGGTAACCCCAGTGCTACGCTCATCGCCAAAGAAATAAGGGAGAAGATTAAAGAGAAAACGGGTTTAAACGCTTCCGCAGGAATATCTATCAATAAGTTTGTAGCGAAGATTGCCAGTGATTACAACAAGCCTAACGGACAAAAAACGGTGCATCCCGAAGAGGTGGAAGATTTTATACAGGCCTTAGAAATTAGAAAATTTCACGGGGTAGGAAAAGTAACTGCTACCAAAATGTACAGCTTAGGAATCTTTACTGGAGCAGATTTAAAAGGAAAATCTTTAGCGTTTTTACAAGAAAATTTTGGAAAAAGCGGACCGTATTATTACAACACCGTTCGTGGAATTCACCTGAGTGAAGTGAAACCCAACCGGATTCGGAAATCGCTTGGTGCCGAGCGTACCTTTTTAGAAAATATTTCTTCCGAAATCTTTATGCTAGAGCGTCTAGAACATATCGCCGAAGAAATTGAAAGACGTTTAAAAAAGAGCCAAGTAGCGGGCAAAACCATTACCCTAAAGATAAAATACAGTGACTTTAGTCTACAAACACGTAGCAAAACCCTGAGTTATTATATCGCTTCCAAAGAGCTTATTTTAGAAACCGCTAAAGAACTCTTGTACCAAGAGAAAATGAAAAATTCGGTGAGATTGCTAGGAATTTCCCTTTCCAACCTGAATACAGAGGATAGAACAAAAAAACAATCCGAAGAACCCGAAGAAGTTTATGTTCAGATGAAATTTGATTTTTAAACAGTAGTGCCCAATTAAAATATTTTCGAATCTGTTGAAGTCAATTCTAGCAAATAATAAAGAGCCCTATTTTTTGGGTTGCAGCCACTTGCTTTTATGCTGAGTTTTATTTTAAAATTTACTATACATTGATAATTTTAAAAATCCGATAATTAGTATTTTACACATTAAATCTTACGTCTATTATCTTATAGCACCAGCCCGAAAGAATTCATTCTGGCGGGAAGCGTCTGCCAGCTGGCAAAGGCTGGGTCTTATATCTTAGTCGGACACGACTAATTTTTAAATTTTACGTAACTTTCTTTTATGAAAAATTTCACGTCTTTATCTACTCCCCGACTTCAACTAAGATCTCTCGAAACCCGTGATTGGGAAGAGATTTCTTATTTAAGAAGCGATGCTTTAATGAATCAATATGTTTCTAGGTCTTCTGCCAAAAATAAAAAAGAAGCCTTGGCTTTTATCTATAAAATTCAAAAAGGAATACGGAACCGGGAGATATTATATTGGAGTATTTGCTTTAAAGACGATCCTAAAATGCTGGGTAGTATTTGTCTATGGCACTTTTCTAAAGACGGTACTACGGCAGAAGTAGGTTATGATTTGGCGACCAATGTTCAAGGCAAGGGAATTATGGATGAAGCCTTGAAAAAACTTATTGATTATGCTTTTCATGAACTTAATTTACAAAAAATAGAAGCGTATACCCATAAAGAAAATGCTAAGTCATTGGCACTCTTAGAACGCAACCACTTTAAGTTAAATCTGAAGCAAAAAGATAAAAACAATAAAAATAATGTGATTTTAACCTTAGCGTGTTAGGGATAGAGCGGTGTGCTTGAGCTCTTTTTAATTTTGTAAAAAGCTAAAAAAGCGAGTAGTGAAAGCCTGTCTACCGCCAGGCAGACCCGACCCACGTTTTTCACGTGGGGAACGCCCAAATAAAAACGAATAGAGAAAATCGCTTTCTAACCAAATGAGAAGGACCGAAAGCGATTTTCTTAGTGAGTTAGGATTATTTTTATTCTATTTCTGAAACTCTTAAGGTATTCACCATTCCTTTACTTCCTATAGGCATAGCGGCAAGATTAATGACAAAATCCTTCTTTTTTACAAATTTCTTGTCTTTGGCAATTTTGTTTACGTCTTCTACCGTTTCGTCAGTACTTACAAATTTATCGTAATAAAAAGCTTTCACTCCCCATAGCAAACTCAATTGCGTAAGGATTCTTTTATTAGAGGTAAATGCCAAAATATTGGCTGTAGGCCTCCAGGCCGAGATTTGAAAGGCGGTGTACCCACTATTCGTAAGCGTACAAATCACTTTTGCGTCTATTTCATTCGCCATCGTAGCCGCGTGATAGCAAACAGATTTGGTGATGTAACGATTGGTACGAATATGCGGTGGTTGATGAGGTACCTTAATAAGGTCTGAATTCTCCACACTTCCGATAATCTGAGCCATCTTCTCAATCACCTGAACGGGATATTTCCCTACAGAGGTTTCTCCACTCAACATCACAGCATCGGCACCATCCATCACCGAGTTGGCGACATCGTTCACCTCTGCTCGTGTTGGAGTAAGACTAGTGATCATGGTTTCCATCATTTGAGTGGCGATAATGACCGGAATTCTTGCTTGCTTGGCTTTTAATACCAATTCTTTTTGAATTAAGGGAACTTCGTGTGCAGGAACCTCTACCCCTAAATCTCCACGAGCCACCATTAAACCGTCACAATGGGCAACAATTCTATCAATATTTTTAACGCCTTCTGGTTTTTCAATTTTAGCAACGATTGGGATTTTATGATCACTATGCTTATCGATAATTTTTTGAAGCACTTGTAAATCTTCTGCGTTTCTTACAAAAGATAAAGCCATCCAATCTACTTGTTGCTCGATGGCAAATTTGGCATCTTCCACGTCTTTTTCGGTCAAAGCCGGAAGTGAAATGTCTGTATTTGGTAGGTTAACGCCCTTTCTAGAACGTAAAGGTCCACCTTGAATCACCTTGGCTTCTACTTCATCTTTTTGATTGGTACTCACAACTTCAAAAATCAACTTCCCATCATCTAAAAGAATTCTTTCTTTAGGCTTCACATCTTGTGGAAAGCTGTCATAGTTCATATAAACACGCTTCTTTGTACCCTTAAATT
Organism: Mesonia profundi; assembly: GCF_031085155.1. GTDB lineage: Bacteria > Bacteroidota > Bacteroidia > Flavobacteriales > Flavobacteriaceae > Mesonia > Mesonia profundi. Next base: position 53,544 of record NZ_JAVHUL010000012.1, read on the forward strand.
CTTTTCCTGTCGCAAAAACAATTATATCGTCTTTATGAACCACTACTTCTTCCTTCATAATCCCTACACGGAGCTTTGGTCCTTGTAAATCACCTAGAATCCCAGCGTTAAAACCGTACTTTTCATTCAATTCTCGAATGGTTTTAATACGCTCTCTAACATCTTCATAATTGGCATGAGAGAAGTTGATTCTAAAAATATTTACGCCTTTTTCTAGCATAGATTTAAGAATCGCTTTAGAAGTTGTTGCTGGCCCTAAAGTGGCTACAATTTTTGTTTTTTTTATTTTGTTCATCAATTGAAAGTTAAATTTTCTACAGATTTTAAAGTATCAAAATCTACTTTATAGGCTGTTATGATTGAGGTGATTTTTTGTAATTCAGCAATTAATTCTTTGGTATTAGCGGGCAGTCCTTCATTTTCAATTTTCAAAAAATAATCTACCTTTTTGTATTCTGGAATCAATTGGGTAGAATAGGTATCTTCTGATTTAAACAAAGAACCTTCGCTATATAGATTAGAAGCTTTAATCGAATGCTTATTCTCTACTAAATAGTAAGTGCATTGCTGGTAATCGTCGCAATAGCTGAATAACTGATAATATGCGGTTCCCTTTTTATAGGCAAAGTCTACATCTAGCAATTCCCGTTTCAGTCTAAAATTTAAATTTTTATTCAGTAAAAAAGATAAATGGTAGGCTTCTAAAGAGCAATGAATAGCGATAAGGTCAAAATCTTCCTCTATAAAGCTATCAAGCATTAATTTGTTGGCCATAATTTACTCATCTTAAACGCAAAGATAAAGATAAGAATTTTCGTCAACAATTTGAGAGATACAAGTTAAGAAATCATCAAGATTATGACTTACTCTCGAGTATTTATTTTGTCTTGATTTGCAAAGTAAGCGCGTTTAGAGGCTTTTTCTTCTGCTTTTTTCTTAGAAGTAGCCCTTGCTTTGGCAATCACTTTACCATCTAAGTGAAGTTTCACCGCAAAATGTCGTTGCTCATCCTTTCCCGTGTCCTCATAAATTTCATAATGAAATTTTGTTTTATTCTTTTGGCACCATTCTATGAGCAAGCTTTTATAACTGATGACTCTTCCTTCTAGAAGATGAATATCTACATAAGGATCAATTACCTCATTATAGATAAATTTTTCACACTTTTTATAGCCCTTATCTAGGTAGATGGCTCCTACGATAGCTTCAAAAAGATTCCCGTGAATATTAGCCCCAAATTGACTGGTAGGGATGTTGGTTTTCACAAATTGAATTAGGTTAAGGTCTTCTCCCAGTTGATTCAAGTGTTTTCTACTTACTATTTTAGACCTCATTTTGGTAAGGTAACCTTCGTCTCCGTGCGGAACTTCGTTAAATAAATGCGCAGCAATGACGGCGCTTAACATCGCATCCCCTAAGAATTCGAGCCGCTCATAGCTCACTGGATTTCCTTCCTTATCTTTTTTATGAAGAGATCTATGGGTAAATGCTCTCTGATAAACCTCAAGAGATTTAGGCTTAAAGCCGATGATCTTTTGGACTTCAGAAAAAAAATTCCCGTCCTTTTCAGAACGGGAACCCCATATATTTCGAATAACACTCATAGAATGAAATTATTCAGTTAACTTTTTAAATAGTACGCAAGCATTATGCCCTCCAAAACCAAAGGTGTTACTCATGGCGACATTCACTTCTCTCTTTTGTGCTTTGTTAAGCGTAAGGTTAAGAGAAGAATCAATATTTTCATCTGCCGTTTCATGATTGATGGTTGGTGGCACCAAACTGTGCTTCATAGCCAAAATAGAAGCAATTGCTTCTATGGCGCCAGCAGCTCCCAGCAAATGACCAGTCATGGACTTGGTAGAATTGATATTGATGTCTTTAGCGTGTTCTCCAAAAACCTTGGTGATTGCTTTTAACTCTGCAACATCTCCTAAGGGGGTTGAAGTACCGTGCGTATTAATCGCGTCTACATCTTCAGGTTTTAAACCTGCATTTTGTAAACAGTTTTCCATCACGGCTACAACTCCTGTTCCTTCTGGGTGTGGAGCAGTCATATGGTAAGCATCAGAAGACATTCCGCCTCCTATTACTTCCGCATAGATTTTTGCTCCTCTTGCTTTTGCGTGCTCGTACTCTTCTAAAACTAAAGCTCCCGCTCCTTCTCCTAAGACAAAACCATCCCTGGTAGCGTCAAAAGGCCTTGAAGCTGTTTGTGGATTTTCATTTCTAGTAGAAAGGGCATGCATGGCATTAAAACCACCCATCCCTGCTTGTGTTACCGCTGCTTCACTACCTCCTGTTACAATCACGTCACTATAACCTAAGCGGATATAGGTCAAGGCATCTATCATCGCATTTGCGGAAGATGCACATGCCGAAACAGTTGTGTAGTTTGGCCCCATAAATCCGTGTTTGATAGAAATATTACCAGGGGCAATATCGGCTATCATTTTCGGAATAAAAAATGGGTTAAAACGCGGAGTTCCATCGCCATTAGCGAAATTTTTCACCTCTTCTTGAAAGGTTTCCAATCCACCAATTCCGGCTCCCCAAATAACACCAACACGGTGTTTATTAACGGTATTTAAATCGATAGAAGAATCTTGGATAGCTTCATCTGATGCTACCATAGCATACTGAGCAAACCTATCTAATCTTCTTTTCTCTTTACGATCAAAATACGCATCAAAGTCGAAGTTTTTTATTTCACAAGCGAACTTAGTTTTAAATTTTTCAGTATCAAAATAGGTAATCGGGGCACCCCCGCTCTTACCATGAACCAACCCATCCCAATATTCTTCAATATTGTTACCAATTGGGGTTAATGCACCTAAACCCGTAACTACTACTCGCTTCAACTCCATACTATAGCTTTCTTATTTTTTTGCTTCTTCGATGTAAGAAACAGCTTGACCAACAGTAGCGATGTTTTCTGCTTGGTCGTCTGGAATTTGGATATCAAATTCTTTTTCGAATTCCATAATTAATTCTACGGTATCTAATGAATCCGCACCTAAATCGTTAGTAAAGCTAGCTTCGTTTACTACTTCGTTCTCGTCAACGCCTAATTTATCAACGATAATTGCTTTTACTCTTGATGCAATGTCTGACATAATCTTATATTTTTAAATTTAATTAAGTGGCAAAAATAAAAAACTTTATATTAAAACAAGTTTTAATGCCAAAAATGTGGTGTCAATTTACGTATTTTTACGCTAATAGCTATTTTTACCTTTTAATATTTTGTGAAAATTATGGTTTTAGAATTAAATAACAACCCCCATATCAAGAAAATAGTCATCTTTGCTTCTGGGCAAGGCTCTAATGCTAAGCGAATTATCGAGTATTTCTCTAATTCCCAACAAGTAAAAGTGACTCATGTTTTTTCCAACAACATAAAAGCACCCGTTTTAAAAACGGCACACGAATTAGAAGTAAATGCCTTACATTTTGATAGAGATGCGTTTTATCAAACCAATGAAGTCTTAAATTTATTAAAAGATATTGATCCAGACCTTATTGTTTTGGCCGGATTTTTATGGATGATGCCTTCCAACATCATCGAAAAGTTCCCCGATAAAATTATTAACCTACATCCTGCTCTTTTACCTAAATATGGCGGAAAAGGAATGTACGGAGCCAAGGTTCACCAAGCGGTTTTAGAGAATAAAGAAAAAGAAACCGGCATCAGCTTTCATTATGTGAATGAAAAATATGACGAAGGTGAAATCATAGCCCAAGAAAAGATTGCGCTTAACGCAAATGAAACCATCGCTTCTTTACAAAAAAGAATCCATACATTAGAACACGAGCATTTTGTAAAAGTCATTGAAGGACTCCTTACCCATGAGTAAAAAGAAAAAAAAGTTTTACGTGGTCTGGAAAGGCCATAAAGAAGGTATTTATAAGTCATGGGCAGATTGTAAAGTTGCCATTCAAGGCTATCAAGGTGCGCAATTCAAGTCTTTTGCCACCCAAGCAGAAGCAAAAAAAGCATTTAATGGCGCTTACGCGGATTTTATCACGCCCAAAAGAGATAAAAACAAAACCTCTGCCCAACAGCAGCAAAAAATAACCGAAGAAGTCAATTTTTACTCCATCGCGGTAGATGCTGCTTCTAGCGGAAACCCAGGGAAAGTAGAATACCGAGGCGTAGATACTCAAACCAAAGAGCAACTCTTTCATCAGGGACCTTTTACCCAAGGCACCAATAATATAGGAGAATTTTTAGCCTTGGTTCACGGCTTAGCTTTACTAAAAAACAAAAACAGCGACAGAGTCATTTACTCCGATTCTAAAATCGCCATGAGTTGGGTGCGCAAAAAAAATTGCAATACCAAACTCCCCCGAAGTAAAAAAAACGAAGACATCTTTAAATTAGTAGACCGTGCTGAAGCCTGGCTAAACACTAACCGCGTATCTACCAAAATCCTTAAATGGAATACCAAAGAATGGGGAGAAATCCCAGCCGATTTTGGAAGAAAGTAAACTACTCCAATCCTTTCAACACTTTTAAAATCGCGCCACTAGAAATACCTGCCAAGTCTTTTAATTCTTCGGTGGTGCCGTGATGCATAAATTGATCTGGAATACCTAAGAGAATCACTTTTCCTTTAAACTTCTCTTGCAATGCCAATTGAGCGATTTCTTCGCCTACGCCTCCTTTTTTGCTTCCGTCTTCTACAATGATTACATGTTGATAGGTTCGCAAGACTTCTTTTAAGAACTCGACATCCAGAGGTTTTATAAACATCAAATCGATTAACGAATACTTGGAGGAGTCTTCAGTTTGGGCAATGGCTTTCTTGGCATCAATCACACAAGAACCTACGCCAATCACCGCAACTTGACTTCCGTTCAGCAAATATTTAGATTTTCCCAAGGGTATTTTTTTAAATTCTTTTTGCCAATCGGTATGATCCCCTCTCCCTCTTGGGTAGCGAATCGCAATGGGATTTTTAATACCTAAAGAAGCGGTATAAAGTAAGTTGCGTAAATCGATAACATTCGACGGACTTGCAATTATGAGATTAGGAATGCAACGTAGGTAAGCGATATCAAAAACGCCGTGATGTGTAGCGCCGTCTTCGCCTACCAATCCGGCTCTATCAATACAAAAAATAACAGGCAAATTTTGCAAAGCCACATCGTGAATCATCTGGTCGTAAGCGCGTTGTAGAAACGTAGAATAAATCGCACAAAAAACGAGCATTCCTTGGGTCGCCATCCCTGCAGAAAGTGTCACCGCATGCTGCTCGGCAATCCCGACATCCAAAGCTCTTTCGGGAAACTTTTGCATCATATATTTTAAGGAACTTCCCGTAGGCATGGCAGGCGTAATTCCTATAATCTTTTCATTTTTTTCCGCGAGTTCCAGTAACGTAAGTCCGAAGACATCTTGGTATTTTGGAGGTAAATTGGTTTCGGTGCTTTTTAGAATTTCTCCGGTTATTTTATCAAACTTTCCGGGCGCATGGTAACGCACTTGATCTTCTTCCGCTTTTTGTAGGCCTTTTCCTTTTTTGGTAATTACGTGTAAGAATTTAGGTCCCTCTACCTGCTCCAATTCCGCGAAAGCGTGAAGCAAAGCCTCAAAATTATGCCCATCTACGGGTCCTGCATAATGAAAATTAAGTGCCTCAATCACATTATCCTGCTTGGGCCGTTTACCTACTTTTGCTTTTAACAAATATTCCTTCAACGCGCCTACGCTAGGATCTATGCCCATGGCATTATCGTTTAAAATCACCCAAAGATTCGCCTTGGTTACTCCGGCGTGGTTAAGACCTTCAAAGGCCATTCCGCTAGCGATAGACGCATCGCCAATTACCGCGATATGCCGCTTTTCAGTTTCCCCTTTAAGCTGCGAAGCAATGGCCATTCCCAAAGCTGCCGAAATCGATGTAGAGCTGTGTCCAACGCCAAAAGTATCGTATTCACTTTCTGAGCGTTTGGGAAATCCGCTAAGGCCGTTAAGCTTTCTGTTGGTTTCAAAAACGTCTCTTCTTCCGGTAAGAATTTTATGTCCGTAAGCTTGGTGACCCACATCCCAAATGAGTTGGTCATAGGGCGTATTAAAATAGTAATGTAGGGCAATCGTTAATTCGGTGACGCCCAAACTGGCGCCAAGATGTCCTTCTTTAGTAGACACCACATCGATAATAAATTCGCGCAATTCGGCTGCCAAAGCATTTAATTGAGCTTTAGAGAGCTTTCTTAAATCTTTGGGGGAGTTGATCTGTTTTAAAAGGACACTTTCCATATCTTGCAAAGGTAAAACTTGTAGTGAAATAATTGCTTATGCTTACTCCTTTTGATGATACCTATTTTATGAAAAAGGCTTTACAAGAAGCCGAAACTGCTTATGAACGCGGAGAAATCCCCGTGGGATGCCTTGTCGTAAGTCAAAATACTATTATTGCCAAAGGACACAACCTCACCGAAATGTTACAAGATGTCACCGCCCATGCCGAGATGCAAACCATTACCGCAGCAGCGAATTACCTTGGCGGAAAATACCTTAAAGACTGTACCATGTATGTTACTTTGGAGCCTTGCCAGATGTGCGCCGGCGCCTTGTATTGGAGTCAGATTGATAAGGTTGTTGTAGCCGCAGAGGATCCCGAACGTGGTTTTCGCGCTCAAGGCGGAAAAATACATCCCAAAACCAACATCAGCTATGGCTTATTAGCAGAAGAATCCTCAGAGTTATTGAAACGTTTTTTTAAAGAGAAACGAAAGAGGTAGAAGATTGGAGATTTTTGATTGGGGATTGGGGATTTTTGATTCCGGACATTTCGATACACTTGCTATCGCAAGTACTCAATGACCTATGATTTTGGTAATCGAGGGCGGTGGCTGAGTGATTTTCGAGAGAAAATTGTATCGAAGCCACAAAACCGGACATTTCGATACACTTGCTAGCGCAAGCACTCAATGACCTATGATTTTCGTAATCGAGGGCGGTGGCTGAGTGATTTTCAAAAGAAAGTTCAGTTTCATCTTCAATTTCAACTTCAACTTCTTGTTTTTCCATTTTAACGCAGAGTTCCCGCAATTCCCTATCTTTGAAAAAAACAAGAACGTGTCCTTATATACCGCAACTTATACCGATTTGTACCAGCTGAGTATGGCGCAGGTCTATTTTAAAAAAGACAGGCATTCCCAACAGGCTGTGTTTGATTATTATTTTAGAAAAAATCCGTTTAACGGCGGCTACACTATTTTTGCCGGCCTGGAGAATGTGCTCGATAGTTTGAAGGAATTCCGCTTTACGGAAGAAGATTTGGACTACTTAAAAACACAGAATTTTGATGCTTCTTTTTTGGAATATTTAAAAGATTTTCGCTTTCGCGGAAGTATTTTTTCAGTACTAGAAGGGGATGTAGTATTTCCTAACCAACCTATTCTTAGGGTGGAAGCTTCTTTAATTGAAGCCCAACTGATAGAAACCTTTCTTCTGAATATGCTCAACTTCCAGAGCTTAATTGCCACCAAAGCTTGCCGAATGCGCTACATCGCTAAAGACCGCACCTTATTAGATTTCGGACTTAGGCGTGCGCACGGTCCCGGAGGGTATTATGCTTCTCGGGCGGCTTTTATTGGCGGGTTTAATGGCACCAGCAATGTTTTGGCTGGGAAAAATTTTGGGCTCCCTATTTCGGGAACTATGGCGCATTCTTTTATCCAAAGTTACGGCGATGAATTGCAGGCTTTTCGGGATTTTGCCGAGCATCGACCTAAAAATTGCGTGTTGTTGGTAGATACCTACAACACCTTAAAAAGTGGCGTCCCCAACGCGATTACCGTTGCTAAAGAAATGGAAGTCCGTGGACAGCGTTTATTGGCAATTCGTTTAGATAGCGGAGATTTGGCATATTTTGCCAAGCAGAGCAGAAAATTGTTGGATGAAGCAGGCCTGGATTATGTCCAGATTGCAGCTTCCAATCAGTTGGATGAATATGTGATTAAAAGTTTGCAAGAACAACAAGCGCCTATTGATATTTATGGTGTAGGGACCAATTTGGTCATAGGAAAACCCGATGCTGCTCTAGGAGGCGTCTATAAATTGGCTTTTTATGACGGCAAGCCCCGCATAAAAATTTCAGAAAATATAGCAAAAATAACCATGCCACATGCCAAGCAAGTATACCGTTTGAAAAATGATAAAGGCGAATGGGTAGGTTCTGATGCGATTGGATTAACTTCTGAAGGTTCTTTTGAAGTCATGGAGCATCCTTTTGAGGTCTATAAAAGTATGCGACTTACCGGATTGCAACGAGAGGCTTTGTTACAACCCGTGATGGAAAAAGGAGAACGCAGCTTTGCAACCAAAACTCTACAAGAAATTGCCGATTACCGTGAAAAGCGTTTTGCGCAATTACCTACAGAATATAAACGCTTTAACAATCCGCACCACTATAAAGTGGGAATTAGCGAGCAGCTAAAAGAAGAGCGCGACCGACTTATAAAATTGCATAAATCTTTATAGTATTTACGTATGAAAGCTTTATTACTCATCGATATTCAGAACGACTTTATGCCTACGGGTTCTTTGGCAGTCCCCAACGGAAACAAAATTGTAGCGCCTGTAAATGCAGTGCAACTGCATTTTGATTTGGTCATTGCCAGTCAGGATTGGCATCCCGCTAGTCACGTGAGCTTTGCAAAAAATCATTTAGGAAAGAAAGAATTTCAAATTATTCGGCTAGAAGGTCTGGAGCAGACTTTATGGCCTGCGCATTGCGTTCAAAACACTACAGGAGCTGAGTTTCATCCTAATCTACATACTCAGAAGGTAGAGACGATTTTTAGAAAAGGAACCAATCCTGCATTAGATAGTTATTCGGCTTTTTATGACAACGCCCATCAAAAAAGTACGGGCTTGGCAGGCTATCTAAAAGAAAAAGGAATCACCGAGCTTTATTTTACCGGTCTTGCCGCCGATATTTGTGTGTATTTCTCTATAAAAGATGCCTTAGCGGAAGGTTTTGAATGCGTCGTATTTGAAGATGCCGTACGTGCACTAGACGAAAACACCTATCAACAACAACAGGAAGAATTGAAAGAACAAGGGGTAAACTATTGCCGTACTGCTGATTTTTTAAAGTAATGGAGTGCAGCTCCAGAGGAGCGGAATATTAATAGCCACAACGTGGCGAAATTTTAAGAGTTAATCGAGTGCAGCTTCGTAGAAGCGGAATATTAATAGCTCCATAGGAGCGAAATTAATCATTGGTAAAAACATATTTATCATCAAAATCGATTTCGTACGTTTTTAAAAATTCAATATATTCTTCTCTAAATGTTTTCTGATTATGATGTTTCTTTTGACCTTTAATATATTTCATCACATTACTTACACCTGACTGGCTAACCGTAAATGCCCCAAATCCTCTCTGCCACTCGAACTTTTCTCTCACAAATCTTTTTTCATTTATCCATTTCGATGAATTGGCTTTTATATCTCTAACCAAATCAGATAAATTACAATTCGGTTTTGTACCAATTAAAAGATGAATATGATTTGGCATTCCATTGACAATCATTAATTTTTGATTTTTATTAGAAATAATACCCGTAATATATTTATACAACTCTTCTTCCCAATTTATTGAGATGAGATTGCTTCTACCTCTTACTGCAAATACAATATGAAAATATAATTTTGTGTATGTGTTTGCCATCTTAAATTTATATCGCTCCTACAGAGCTAACTGGTTGATGCAATTATTTTTGCTATGAATATATTATCTTGCTATTAGTATATTGCCACGCTGTGCCATTCTTATTTTTCTTGTCCGTTTTTAATATATCAAACAAACCCATTCACCATCTATTGTGACAGTAAATTTTGTGGCACTGTCATTATTGGCTTGTTAGGCTCCTATTTGGCTTCACTCTTTCATTTTTATCGAACTTTTGCATAGGCTCTACAAGTTATACTTTTTTTAATTGCTATTTGTTTTCGAGAATTGCTAATCTATATTCTTTAGTTGTAGGAAAAGCAAATACCTAGAAATCCTTAATTCTAGTAATCGAGCACGATGAATGCGTGATTTTTTAAAGAAAACTATATCTAATCACTAGCGCTTCAAACTTTAACAAATTTACGGATATGAAGGCTAAGAGGCTAAAAACACCTCAACATCTGCATTTCAAAAATCCAAAAACTCTCTTTTCCCTAAAAAAAGCCATAAAAACTCTTGTTTTGATTAAACTTCACGTCCAAAGTACTTAAAATAATTCTTTCAGCTTATTTATACCAGTTCTACATAAAGTTATATATTTGCGTTTATTTAGACTCAATACAGATAAAAAAAACTGAATGAAGCGATTTTTTTTCTTATTATTTTTAGTGAGTGCCGGGGCACAAGATGTTTTGGCGCAAAAAGACGCATCGCAACTGAAACAGCTTTCTGGAGAAGTTCTCTTTAAAGACGGAAATCCCGTTGTTTCTGCCTTGATCTATATTAAAGAAAACGGCAAATCTGTTTATACCGGAGAGGAAGGAGCCTTTATTCTAAAAAATTTAGAGCCTGCTATTTATCACGTCATCATTCAGCCTTTTGGAAAAGATGAAATTAAAGTCACTTCAGACCTTAGGTATGAATCTGATGTTTTGCATATTCAGCTGCAAGAAGAGGAAGACTTTGCGTTGGAAGATGTTATTATAAAGACTAAGTCAAAAGGAAGGCTCACCAAAGAGAAAGGATATAGTGTTGAGGTAGTTTCCACAAAAGAGTTAGCCCTGCAAAGTTTGGGTACTACCGAGATTTTAGACCGATCGGCTGGAGTCAAAATAAGACAATCGGCCGGTCTTGGGTCGGATATTAATTTTAACCTCAACGGTTTATCGGGCAATTCGGTTCGCGTCTTTATTGATGGTATCCCCATTCGGAATTATGGAAAAGCTTTTTCCTTAAGTAGCATTCCGCCGTCCATGATAGAACGTATCGAAGTATATAAAGGAGTTTTACCAGGCGAATTGACCGAAGACGCCTTGGGAGGCGGAATCAATGTAATCTTGAAAAAAGAAAATAAAAATAGCCTCACCGCAGCTTACACCTTTGGTTCTTTTAATACCCATCAAGCGGATGTTCAAGGAAATTATTACCACGAAAAAACCGGTATCAATACCCAAATTTCTGCATTTTACACCTATACCGATAATAATTATGAAGTATATGGCGATAATGTATACGTGGTTAATCCGCAGACAGGAAAAGTAAAATATGTGAAAGCAGACCGGTTTCACGATACGTTTGAGTCTAAAGGCATAAAAGCAGATATTGGTGTACGCGATAAATCTTGGGCAGATGAGTTGACCTTAGGTTTATTGTATTCCGATATAAAAAAAGATATTCAAACCGGAGCCACGATGGATGTGGTGTATGGAAACAGACGTAGCGAAAGCGACAGTAAGATGATCAACCTGCGTTACACCAAAGAAGATTTATTTACCAAAGGCTTATCTGCAAATACCTTTACTTCCTATTCCCAAACCAACCGAAAGGTGATTGATACGGTTCCCGTGATGTATAATTGGTTTGGAGAAATTATACGCGATCAAAACGGCGACCCCGTCAACTGGAATAATTCTGGCGGAGAAGCAGGGCGTTCAACCCTAGCCAATAACGATGAAAAAAACTTAGCCAATAGAACCGGTCTCTCTTATGAGTTTATGGAGAACCATTACTTAAAAACAAACTTCTTTTACAACCAATTTACCCGCGATATTGATGATCCCGAATTGCCAAAAGCAGAGAATGAATTATTAGATACGCGTTTTTTAAGTAAAACCATCTGGAGTTTTACCTATGAAGCTGCTTTTTTTGATGAAAAACTAACCACTACCGCTTTCTATAAGAATTACCGACAGAAAGTAGAACTGACAGACCTTCAGAAAAATAACAACAACACTATTACTGAAATTAAATATGACAAGTCTATTCATAATAACGGATATGGCTTGGCATTATCTTACGAACTCACCCCAAAAATATTACTGATGAGCTCTGCTGAAAAAGCCATTAGAATGCCTGGAATATTTGAATTGCTTGGGAATACCAGTGAAAATGTTTTACCTACCTATGATTTGAAACCAGAAAAAAGCAACAACCTAAATTTAGGGGCTTCCTTTGGTCATTTCGTCTATAAAAAACACCGACTTAAAGCCGATGTGAATTTCTTTTTAAGAGACATTAGCGATATGATTGTTCGCGGTATTAGCAGCAATATCACCGACAAGTATGGTTTTGAGAACTTGGGGAAAGTAAGAAGTACAGGCGTAGATGTAGAATTGAATTATAACTACAACAAGCGGTTTAACTTGACTGCCAACTTTTCTAATTTTAACGCTCGTTATAACCTCCAATATGATGATTACGGTTCTGAATACGTTTATTACAGAGACCGCTTGCGAAACGCGCCCTATTTAACGCTTAATACCTATGCGGAATATAAGTTTCTCGATGTACTTAAAAAGGGAAACAACCTTAATGTGAATTATAATTTCGGGTACACCCACGAGTTTTTTAGAAACTGGGAAAGCCTTGCCAGTAAGGGTAAAGCTTACATTCCCACCCAAGCTATTCATAGTTTTGGCGTGAATTATAGTATGATGAACCAAAAACTTACCATTGGAGTAAACGCCAAAAATATTACAGATCAACAGGTATTTGACAATTGGGCTTTACAAAAACCCGGACGCGCATTTTACTTGAAATTAACTTATAAAGCAATCTAATTTTTAAACAACCCAAATTGAAAACCATGAAAATAAATTTTTTATCTACTGCCAAAGCAGGCTTAATGGGAGTCGCATTATTATCAGGAACCTTAATTGGTTGTAGCAGTGACGACGATTCTGTCTCTACACCTACGCCCCCAACCGGAGAGCAATCTTATTATAATGTGGTCTTTGGCGTAAGTTCTGAAGGAAATTCAGGAACCTACGCTCAGGCGCTCGAAAATATTTCTGAAGGAGAAATTTCTTTTAATGGGGAAGGCTTTGAAGTGCCATCGGTACGTACGGCGAGAATCTACGGTTCTCCGTCTGGAGATTACTTATATAACCTAAGCTACGGTGGAGGAATGATTTATAAGTACAAAGTAAACGGCGGTGCTAACTACACCATGTTAACCGAAACCAATGTGCAAATCGCGATGGGAACGGCTTATCCAAGATGGACGGTCGTAAGCAAAGACAATGCCTTGGTGCATACCATCAATACTGAAAACCAGTATGATGAAAACGAAAACTACACCTTCACAAAATCTGAAGCCATCTTACAGAATGTGGGATTAGACGGAATGACCTTAGAAGAAAATAACACCTTGGAAATTCCAAGTTTTGACGAAAATTACCACATCTGGAGAATAGACAATCCTACCATTAAAAACGGAAAAGCTTATTATGGAGTGGCTATGCGTCAGTTTGATCCTGCAACAGGAGAAAATGTAAACTTAGAAACCTATAAAGCAACGACGATGGTAGTCGATTATCCATCGCTAACCAATTTAGAATTCATCCAGTCAGAAAATGCTTTAGGATCTACTTATGGTTACCGCACGCCGGTTTACCATGCAGATGAAGCAGGAGATATTTACCACCTTACCAGTAATCCTGCAAAAGTGTTGAAAATTGCCAATGGTGATTATGACAACGGATACGAATTAGATTTAGCGCAAGCTTTAGGAATGCAAGAAGTTGGAGCCAATGGTTGGTTTTATGTAGGAAACGGAATTGGCTATGTACCTTATTATGATGCGACCTTAGGTAAAGATAAAGAGCAAGCAGCTTGGGGCGTTGCTAGAATAGATATCTATAGCGGAACAGCTGTAAAGATGAATTTACCCGATAATTTATGGATGTGGTATTACCAGTCTGGAGTAGTAGGAAAAGACGGTAAATTCAATATGGCCATCACGCCACTAGGTCAGCAAGGGAATATTTATAAATTTGATCCTACCAGCACTTCTCCTGATGCTTTTGAAGTCGGAGCAGAATTAGATAATGGTGCCGACTCATTTTATTTAGGAGTTTATTAATCCACTGTCAGTTCGAGCCTGCCTGCGGTAGGCAGGTGCTGATTTTTTGTAACGATAGTGAAGAAAAAACAGTGTATCGAGAACAATTGGGTGTACCAAGACTTCTCGATACAATTCCGATAAAAAATCGGAATCACTCAAAATAAAAAAATCAAACCTCAACCCCAAGCTCCCTTTTTTTCCTTGCCTCCGACGAGTGAAACGAGAGGAAGGCATAGTGCCGAAGGCGGAGGGGTTAAAATAATTTACAATGAAAAAAATACTTAGCCTTAGTTTATTGTTACTGATTAGTTTCAGCAGCTTTGCACAAGAAAATACGTTTTGGGATGGCGATTTTTGGAACGCTAAAACCAGCGTGCAGCAAGTCAAAGATCTAATCAAAAAGGGAAATGACCCTATTCACGGGAATGCGCGAGGATTTGATGCAACGACCTATGCTATACTGAACCATGCGCCTTTAGAAACCGTAAAATATTTGTTAAGCCTAGAAGGCAATGACGTGAATAAACCCACGCACGATGAACGAACTTATCTTTTTTGGGCCGCCAATAAAGAAAACCTTCCTTTGGTAGAACACTTGTTTAAACAAGGGGCAAAAGCAGATGTGTATGATAACCGTTTGTATAGTCCCATTATGTTTACGGCCAGAGGCGGAATCACGAATCCAAAACTTTATGACCTACTCATCAAAAATGGCGTAGAGGTAAACTATGCTAATCCCAAGGGAGTTAATGTGCTTTTGGTCTTGGCAGGAAGTGTAGAAGAGCTTAAAGATTTAAACTATTTTACTAAGAAGGGACTTTCTTTAGAACACACCGATCAGCAAGGCAAAAATATGATTGATTATGCTGCAGCCTCCGGAAACCAAAAGCTTATAAAGCAATTAATTAAAAAAGGACTTTCTTATAAAGACACGAACAAAGATGGAACCAACGCTTTGTTAATGGCCGCTCAACCCACTCGAGGGGAAGGAAATTCTCTAGACTTCTTTAAGTATCTAGTCGACTTAAAAATAAATCCGAAGCAAATAGATCAAGAAGGAAAGAACCTATATCATTTATTAGCGAGAAATAATAAACAGCAAGAAGTGTTGGATTTCTTTACGGATTTCAATATAGATATCAACGCCTTGGATGCAGATAAGAATACCCCGTTAATGTATGCTGCTTCCCGTAATAATTTAGAAAATGTAAAGTGGTTGGGGCAACGCACCAAGAAGATCAATCAGCAAAATGCAGCAGGACATACCGCACTTAGCTTAGCAGTAGCCCAAAATACATCAGAAGTTGTGGCATATTTATTAGATCATAAAGCCAAGGCGCACATAAAAGATGCACAAGGAAACAATCTGGCCGCATTATTGGTACAAGGTTATCGCCAAAGAGATGCAGAAGATTTCCATAAAAAGTGGGAAATGTTAGAAGTAGCGAAAGTAGACTTTACCGCTACGCAAGAAAATGGCAATACACTGTTTCATTATGCAGCAGATAAAGAGAATTTAGCGCTGTTTAAACGCGTTAAAACAAGCGGAGTAAACATCAACGCTCAAAATAACGAAGGGCTTAGCGTATTGCATAAAACCGCTTTAACCGCCAAAGACACCAAACTCATGAAAGCTTTAATCGCTATGGGAGCCGATAAAAACTTGAAAACAGAGTTTGAAGAAAGCGCCTATGATCTTGCGCAAGAAAATGAGCTCTTGAATACGGATGAAATTATGTTTTTAAAATAATAAATAATTGCATATCCGTTTAGTGTCCTTTTAATCAAATAGTAGTGCTAATGTCACGTCGAGTCATTCGTTTCGGCTCAAGACAGGCTTAAGTCGAGACGTTTTTGTTTAACCTTTCGACTGCCCCGCCAGAATGAATTCTTTCGGGCTGGCGCTCAAGGTGACAAAAACTAATTATAGGAATGAAAGCGGATATATAAATAATAATACCTTATGAAAAAAGCAGCTTTAGTTTTAGGAATGGCCATTTTTGGATTAATGGCTTTTACCACGCCGCCAACAGATAACTACAAATGCCTCGTACAATTAAAAAATTATGAAGGCGAGGGGGCTTATGTGGTGGTTTCCTTACTCGATGAAAAAGGCGAATATGTAGAAACCTTGCAAGTCATGGGCGATGACCCCGAATGGTATAAAGACATTACCCAATGGTATGCACATTTTCAACAAAAAGAAGAAAAAATAGATGGTATCACCGGAGCCACAATTAGCGGCGGACAACGGGCAATTAAAGTTATCGAAATCCCGAGTGATAAAATCGATGCAGGGTATAGCATTCGTTTTGAAACCGCTGTGGAAGATCAAGATTACCACGCCAGTGATCTTCAATTCGAATTAAATGCGGCCAATCTAAAAGCTAAACAAGAAGGAACTGGTTATATTCGATACGTAAGAATGCTGAAGCAATAATTCCTGTCAGTTAGAGTAAAATTTGAGGAGCGATAGCGAATCAAATTTTGTATCGAGAACAGAGGCAATTAGTAAGACTTCTCGATACAATCCCGATAAAAATCGAAATCACTCGAAGTGACAAAAAACTTAGACAACATTAAAATTCAACGCCAGTACTTTTATGAGCCTATCCTTTTGGAGATACAGTCACTTAGCATTAGCTATTAGCAGTTTTGCTTTTCTGGTATTGGCTAGCCTTACGGGGATCGTTTTGGCATTGGAGCCTATCAATATTCAGGTTCAAGACTATTCTTCCAATCATCTGGAAGAAATTTCTCTGGCAGAGGCGCTTCAAAATTTAAACAAGGAACACGAAGAAGTTCTTTGGGTAGAAGTAAATCGGAATCATGTATTTACCGCTTCGGTAATGGATGAGGCTGGTAAAAATCAAGTGTTGTATATTCAGCCAGAAACCGGAAAAAGTCTAGGAGAAAAACAAGCCTCACATCCTATTTTTCAGTTCGCCAAAACTTTACACCGCTCCCTTTTCTTAAAATCTGTCGGACGATTTTTTATAGGACTAGTCGCTTTTTTACTCTGTTTTATTGCCCTTAGCGGAATTGCGCTCACGATGAAACGTCAAGGCGGATTTAAAAATTTCTTTTCGCCCATTATAAAAGACAGTTTTTATCCTTATTTACATGTCGTTTTCGGTCGGTGGTTATTGATTCCGATTTTAATCCTTAGCCTTAGCGGTGTTTATCTGAGTTTACAGCAATTTAATATTATTCCGTCGTTCAAGGTTGAACAAAATTTTAATCCCGAAACACTGGAAGAAAGCACCCAGAAAGACGTGCTGGATTTTCCCGCTTTTAAGAAATACAATCTGGGCGATTTAAGACGCTTAGAATTTCCATTTTCTCCGTTTCCGGAAGATTATTTCACCTTGCAATTGCAGCAAAAAGAACTTATTGTCAATCAGTTTGACGGGGAAATCATCAGCAGTTATGAATATCCATTCTCTTCGCTAATCGCGTATTATAGTTTCAAGCTGCATACGGGAGAAGGTAGTATTCTTTGGTCGCTGGTGTTGATTTTAGCCAGTATAGGGATCTTATTTTTTATATTTTCCGGCTTCAAAATTATGTTCAAACGCCGTCGAAGTCGCATTCGGAATCATTATAAAAAAGAGGTTTGCAAATACGTGATTTTGGTAGGATCTGAAGGCGGAACTACCCTGAGTTTTGCCAATGCGCTTTACGCGGAAATCATTCGGCTTGGCCATAAAGTGTACCTCTCTGAAATGAATGCTTACCAAACCTTTCCGGCGATGGAACATCTTATTTTGATGACCGCTACTTACGGAAACGGAGAAGCTCCCGCCAATGCCAAAAATTTTGAAAAATTACTAGAAAAACATCCGCAGCAGCAAAATTTCAACTATTCCATACTCGGATTTGGCTCTAGAAGCTATCCGCATTTTTGTGCTTTTGCATACCAAACGGAAGCTTTTCTGAATACCTTAGAAAAAGCCGAAGAAAAAAACCCGCTGACAACCATCAATAACCAATCAACAGAAGCTTTTACCCAATGGATGTTGGGTTGGGGCAAAAAAGAGCAGCTCCCGCTCAGGGTTCCCAAAAACATTTTAAAACCTAGAAAACTACAACAACATCAGTTGGCGTGTAGCGAAAAAACAACCTCCGACAAAAGCCTAGAAAACACCTTCTTGATTCAATTGAAATCCGATAAAAAACTCAAGTTTAAGTCGGGAGATTTGTTGTCTATTATTGCTAAAGAAGATGACCGAGAACGTTTATATTCCATTGGAAAAATCGATAAAAATGAAATGATTTTGGCGGTAAAACGCCATGAAAAAGGAGTGGTTTCCAATCAGCTTAACAACGTAAATAAATCAGAAAACTTAAGCGCAGGGATTGTAAAAAATAAAGCCTTTCATTTGCCTAAACGCAGCAAGCAAGTGATTATGATTGCCACGGGAACAGGAATTGGCCCCTTTCTAGGAATGATGGCTCAAAACAAACATAAAGACTTGCATTTGTATTGGGGCGGGCGTACCAAGCAAACTTTTGAACCTTATGCAGCACGGACTCAAAAAGCCCTAGCCAATAAAAGTTTAAGCAGCTTAAAACTCGCATTTTCTAGAGAAGAACAAGAAGAGAGAACCTACGTGCAAGAGCTTTTGATGCAAGACGCTGCCTTTATCGCCGAAGCTTTAAAGAACAAAACGGTGTTTATGATTTGTGGCTCTATTGTAATGCAGGAAGCGGTCTTGCATTCCTTAAATAAAATCGGTTTAATCCACAATCAAAAAGCTTTGTGTTATTACGAACACCGCAAGCAATTAAAAATGGATTGTTATTAAGCTCTTGGCTGAGTGATTTTCGGGAGAAAATGGTATCGAAGTCACAATAGTGGAGATTTCGATACACTCGTGAAAAACGAGCACTCCATCACCTTTGATTTTCGTAATCGAGCGCGGTGACTGAGTCTATGATAAATACAAAACCGAGAATTCTCCAAAAAAGATTTTTATATCCTATAGAAAGTTATTAGAAAAGCCTTGATAAGGGAAAAAACAGTAGAAAACTCATTTCTTCTCATAGATAAGCTTTACCTTTGTTTAGATTAATTCTAAATAGAGTGTTATAATGTTCAAAGTCTTGTCTTCTACCATTCTTTTGGTAGTCATTCTTATTTTCACACCTATCAACAAAGTCTTTTCCCAAAACGATGATACCAGTACACAAACGGTAATTCATCTCCTTGGGTATATTGCTAGGGACTATGCTGAAGGCGTTCAAGACGGAAAAATTATCGATGAGCAGGAATATAGTGAGATGAAAGAATTTTCGGCTCAAGCTTACCGGTTGACAAAAGAAGGCGACTTTCTTTCTGAAGAAGATCAAAACATCCTTGATGAGATGCAAGAACTCCGAACCTTAATCGCAGATAAAAAATCAGCAAAAGAAATCAATACTTCCGCTGTAAAGCTAAAAAACGACATCATAAAAGTTACGGGGGTTGAAACCGCACCCAAAATTTGGCCTGATGTAAAAGTAGGTAAATCTTTATTCCAACAAAATTGTGCGAGCTGTCACGGTGCGAACGGAAATGGTCAAGGAGAATTGGCTAAAGGCCTCGAACCAGCACCCACCAATTTTTACGACGCCGAATTAATGGGACAAGTGTCGCCATTTCAAGCCTACAACACCGTAAAATTAGGAGTACAAGGAACGAGCATGCAAGCTTTTTCAGAATCATTTAATGAACAAGAACTCTGGGCTCTCGCCTTCTATGTAAAATCTTTAAGATTTGAAGATAAAACAGCAGACAGTCTCCTATTAAGAAAAGAGTTTAAGGAGGTGTTTTCTTATATTTCCTTAAAAGATATTGCCACCCTTTCTGACGATGAGTTATTGGCTGCTATTGCTGAAAAGACAGATAATCCCAAGGTGAAATTAGAAGCCGTTCGGTTGTTAGCTCCCGTTGGAGAAAATGCTACCAACAGTCTCTCTGTTGCAGAAAAAAACTTGAGAGCTGCCGTAAAAAACTATTCAGAGGGAAATAAAAAACTAGCTCGAAACAATGCCCTGAATGCTTATTTGGAAGGTATAGAACCCGTAGAAGCCAGGTTACGAGCAAACGACCCCTCTTTCGTCATAGAACTCGAACAGCAAATGCTCCAGGTTCGGCAAGTGATCGAAAAAGGTAAAGGCACCGATGCGGTTAAAGTAGAAGCAGAAAAAGCCTTGGTTTTAATTACACAAGCAGATCAGTTACTACAGGATCAAAAATTAAACTATTGGCTGACTTTTATTCTCGCCCTCTCCATCATGCTCCGAGAAGGCTTAGAAGCTTTTCTGATTCTAGCAGTGGTTTTGGCGCTAATTCGTTCTTCAGGCGTCAAAAAAGCATTGCCTTGGCTCCACGGGGGCTGGATTGCGGCTGTACTTATGGGAATTGCAGGCTGGTTTCTTTCAGATTATATCATTCAGTTTGGTGGTAAAAACAGAGAAATCATGGAAGGCCTAGTTTCGCTTTTGGCCGTTTTAGTCTTGCTGTTTGTCGGGTTTTGGTTACACAATAATTCGACTGCTAAAAAGTGGAAGGAATTTGTGGAAGGTAAAATCGGTCGCTATTTACAAAAAGACAAAATGTTTGGATTGGCGATCTTCTCATTTATGGTTGTCTTTCGCGAAGCTTTTGAAGTGATTCTCTTTCTTCAGGCTATCCGTTTGGAAGCTGCCCCTGGAGACAAATCGGCAATAGGTTTAGGCGTTTTAGTCGCCGTCGTTTGTATCGCTTTGATGGCGCACCTATTTTTGAAATACTCCAAACGCATTCCCGTGCGACAACTCTTCCAATATTCCTCTTGGGTTATTATCCTTTTGGCCATCATTCTTATGGGAAAAGGCGTTCACTCTATCCAAGAAAGTGGATGGATTTCGGTAACAGGCATAGGCACTTCCTTCCGTATAGGTTGGCTAGGCTTCTACCCCACTCTAGAAACGGTTTTGGCGCAAGCAGCTTTAATAGGTGTCGTTTTTATAACCTATTTCATGCATAACCAAGGCATAAAAAAAGTAGCGCTGAAGTAATTTCAGTGTAAAGCTTTAAAATTATAAAAACCTCCTTTAATGCTGGTCATCAATTCTGATGGCTGAGCGGTTTACGAGAGAAAATTGTATCGAAGTCACAACGCCGGGCATTTCGATACACTTGCAAAAGCAAGCACTCCATGACCTTTGATTTAGGTAGTCGAGGGCGGTGGCTGAGTGGTTTTCGATAGAAAATTGTATTGAAGTCACATTAGCGGAGATTTCAAAAACAAGCACTTCATTCTCTTTGATTTAAGTCATCGAGTGAACCCTTTTTTGCAATAGCTCTCTTAAACTCGCCGTAAACGGAAATGCTGAAGCTCTTCCTTTCTTAAAATTATCAAGGTCTCTGAAATTCCAATTTTTATTCTCAAATTCTTTAGCCTAAACTTTTTCTATATCAATAACTAAATAGTGTTTTTCGTACTCCTTATCATCTTTTGCTTGTGGATAGCCTTTCTTTTCTAAATTTGATCTAGAAAAAACTTTTGGCCCCTTACTTATTATACGCCAAAGATCACCGCTTGACTTTTCTCCATGTGTATGAAGCAATAAATATTTAGCAGAAACGGTTTCTTTATCTAATGCCAAAGCCCATCCTGAAGTTATAATATCCTTTTCTAAAGGTGTCGAATTCGACACCTTTAAAATCTGGACTATATAATTGCCCCCAAATCCCTAACAACTCAACCGTATTCCTATTCCTCATCCAGTTTCTAATATGGTCATTGCCTTCTTCACCACGTACTCGACTTTAGGCAAGACATTACCGACACTCCACCAATTACCCAAACTCGTGAAGATTAAGGCTGGAAAGATCAATTTTAATTGGATGAAATGACAGAGAAAATGTCGGAGAACTTCAAGGGTGAGTATGATTAGGTTTTAGTTTTTTTGTGAAGGTTTTAATCTAATCGGTCAAATGCGAAAGTTTGAGTAGACTAAGACCAATGATAATTTTCTATAAAATCATCCAAATCATTCTCGTTTAAAAATGATTGTTTTGGCTCTATACCAAATTGAAAAAACTTTATTAAGTCTATTATTTCTGTGAACACCCTAAAATGATTTCCTTCATAATTATAGATGTAAAAAAGTCTATCAGTATTGTTTAAAGTGATTGTTTCAACTGTACGACTTGACGTGATATAATCTACAATACAATTTTTAATTATATTCATTGTTTTTATATTTTGAATATTGATGATCGAGAAACTCTTTAGAAGATAAAAATCTTTCTAATTTTAGAAAAATTACTTTAAAACAGTTATAAACTCTCCAATTACCTTCATTCCTTCTGCACTCTCATTATCAATAACAATGTCTTTAAAGCTATTGTCATAAGAATTGGGTTTTAGTACAATTTCCTTATGTCCCCAACCTTCTTCTGTAACTGATTTCTGACTTGAATATGTTTTTACTGTAAAACCAGAATTAAAATCTGGATCATGGATATCTCTATTTTCCACTAATACTATTTTACCATTTCTAGAGCCTCCAGCATATTTTTTAAAAACACAAATAGAACCATTTGAAATTCTTTTATTCATTGATTCACCAATGACTTTACAAGCAAAATAATCATTATTTAAAGAATATCTTTCTTCAACTCCCAACTCGGTATAATTCTTTTCTGCTTGTAGTTCACTAAAACTGCCTGCTGCTGCATAAAAGTCAAATAATGGAATTGTAAACTTTGATTGATCTTCTTCCATTTCTAAAGAAATAACTTCCGTATCAATCTCTTGCTCTGGAACATCCTTGTCATTAACTGCTGTAATATAGTTATACAACTCAGTTGACACCGGTTGTTCTAATTGAAATTTAAAATGAACGACTGGCTTTTTAGATTCAGCCATTTCAGCTTGTTCTATAGAATCTTCAATAATTGATACATCACCCATATAATAGAAATCCGTTCCCTCTGCATCTTCTTTTTTTACGAAAAGCAATATTCGTTTTGAATCTATTACTTTCTTAATTTCTGGACTCTTTAATTTTCTATTTGATCTAGATTCCCACGCAAAAACTGAAGGAGTAATAAAGTGGTCGTTATAATTGATTGTATCATCAATATCATCAGATTTATGATAAGTCACAAAACAAGGAGTAACTTTATCCCTTGTTCTATAACCATATAAAGTACTACTAATATCATTTTCCCAATTTAGCAATCTACAAACATCTTTACGGCTATACTTATTATAGAGTACCAAGCCATTCTTATAATTGGTTTGGTCAAAATTCTCATTAAAAGTCCTAATTGAATAATTTACAGAATCTAAAAGAAAATCCTTAAATGTACTGTTATCAATTAATTCAAGAAACTCAGGATAAAATTTAAAAATCCCATTTTCTATAAAAATCACCTTTTCTTCTTTCCGTATAAAGCTAAAGTTTATATTTGAAATGCTAGACTCTATAGTTTCCTTACTAGGCTTATAATTGTATTTTTCAGATATTAAATCATTAAGTTTTGAGGCGCTTAATTCTCCATTATTGAGTAACTCTTTCAAAATCAAACTCTCCTCAATTCTTTTAGAATTATTTATCTCTCTCGAAAAAAGTTCTAATAAACCAGAGCGTTTTTTATCTAGAAGTACATCAAAATCTTTATCAGCCCTCTTAACAAAATTAAAATAAGACTTAGAATATTCAACAAACAAAAATGGGTCTCTTGATTTGTTCTTTAAAAAATCTACCATCATAGGAGTACGTCCTAGTCTATATTTGAGAAGTAGATAGTCCTTCTTCAAATCGGATAACAGTCTCATATTAGCAGAATCAATGGACTGAAATATTTTGTCTTTGGTTATCTCATCAAAGTTAATCGTTGACGGACCAGGAAGCATTTTACTCCCTTCGGAAATCAACTTTCGCAGCGTATCCTTATTATAAGACGTATCACCATACAGAGCTATTGGAATTAAATAGTTGTTTTTATGGTTTCCAATAAAGTCAACTACAGTTAAAAAATCCTTGCCATTAGCTTTTCTTAAACCTCTTCCTAATTGCTGTACAAACACAATTGCAGAATCGGTTGGTCTTATCATTAATATCTGGTTAATTTTTGGAATATCTATTCCTTCATTAAAAATATCAACGGTAAATATGTAATCTATTCTTTCATTATTATCAGTGGATTCTAATCTCGAAATCGCTTTTTTTCGCTCTGTTTCTGAGCTTTCTCCTGATAAAGAAATGGTTTTAAAACCTCGTTCATTAAACTTTAGAGATAGATTTTTAGATTCTTCATTTCTAGAACAGAAAACGAGACCTCTAGTAATTCCATTATCACTACCATAGAGCTTAGCTTTCTCAATAATCCTGTTGACTCTTTCATCACTAGTTAATAACCTGAAGTCTCTAATGTCCTCAATTATTTCATTATCAACCATTAAATCTGTTATGCCAAAATAATGAAATTCACTTAGCATATCTTCTTCCATTGCTCTGTTTAATCTAATCTCATAGGCTATATTATGGTCAAAGAGACTAAAAATATCATTTCCATCAGTACGTTCAGGAGTAGCTGTCATTCCTAACAAAAACTTTGGAGTAAAATACTCCATCAATCTAAGGTATGAATCAGCACCAGAGCGATGGGATTCATCAATTATAATGTAATCAAATTCATCCTTATCGAAATTTAATAAATGATCTTCTCTCGAGATAGTTTGAACGGTTGAAAAAACAAAATCTGCTTCTAGTTCTTTTCTATTTCCAGAGTATACCCCATAGGTTTTTTTGTCTTTAAAAATATCTTTAAAAGTCTCCAAAGCATCTTCTGCAATATTCAACCTATGAACAACAAACAATAATTTCTTTGGATTAAAACTCTTTACATCAAACGCGGATAGATAGGTTTTCCCAGTCCCAGTTGCGGATATAATTAAAGCTTTGTTTTTATGTTTAAGTCTTAATTCAGTTAGGTTTTTCAATGCGTCAACTTGCATTGAATTTGGAATTATTTCTACCTCTTCAGAGCTAGTTAGTTCTTTCTTTGCCTGTTTTCTAAATAATCGCTCATTATCATATATAGTCTGATAAGCCGCAATGAATTCATCTGTTACGGATATGGCTCTATCAAAATCGTTATGAAACTCCTTTAAGACATTCTCAACAATGCCGCTAGAATGTAAACCTGAAACCTTTAAATTCCATTCTTTGTTAACGGTCAGAGCACTTGATGTTAGATTGCTACTTCCAACTATTAAGTTGTAATGCTCCTTTTTCTTAAAAATATATCCTTTTGAATGCGTATTGTCTCGCGTAGATATCTTAAGCTCAATATTCTTAAATAACTTAAGTTTTTTAAGCGCTTCTGGCTGAGTAAAGTTTAGATATTGAGAGACCAAAATCTTCCCCTTAACACCTCTTTCCTCTAAAGAAAGCAAGGTGTTTAATAATACTGCGATTCCACTTGTTGTCACAAATGCAACTGAAACGAAAAATTCATTACAACTATCAAACTCCTGTAAAAGAGCAGATAAAACCTTCTCTCTCGGAATTATTTTATTGGTTAATAACTGAGGTCTATAGACTAGTTCTGAGTCAACGTTTTTATCTATAAAACCAGTCTGTAAGCTTTTTTGAAAATCGCCGTTAAATAAATCACTCATCTTGCATTAATTTGTTTACGATTGGCACATCGGCTGCAGCCCAATCTAAACTCAGCAGTTCACTTCTTTTCAACCATATTGAGGAAATATGTTCATTTAATGATATGTCCTTAGTATTTATATCACATAAAAAACTATGCATTGTCAATTCAAAATCAGGGTATTGATGAGTTACTGTGATATATGAATCATTAATCTCTGGATTAATACTTAATTCTTCCTCCAATTCTCTTTTTAAAGCTTCTTTTTTAGTTTCTCCTGCTTCAATTTTCCCACCAGGAAATTCAAACTTTTCAGAAATATAATCTAATTTACTTTTAGCCCTTTGAGCACACAAAATTTCATCGCCATATATTAAGATAGCAGCAACAACTTCCACTTTTTTCATAAATCTAAAACCAGTTTTTTTGTTTGTAATTGGTATACTGAATGACGTCTAAATTAACAAATAAAAGCTGAATAGCAAATACGTAATCACCATCCTCTTTATGCAAAGCAAATTAAAAAACAATTCACAGTCGTAAAGAGAAATTATTATCGATTCAACTATATTAAGGTTCTTTCGGAATTGAGCAAATGAAATTGAATTTAAAAAATTCCTTTCTGAGGCACTCGTGATGTTTTGGGCTCAACACAAAAAGTTGTGGAGTAACTAAAAATTAGGGAACTTTGAAATAAAGATTTCTATGTCCTCAGATTCAT
>NZ_JAVHUL010000013.1 GCF_031085155.1 Mesonia profundi
CAATATATCAATAGATTTATATTTAATAGAAACATCAATAACATAAAAATCAGTATTATTTAAAATGCACAACGGGTTTAATAGAAACATCAATAACATAAAAATCAGTATTATTTAAAATGCACAACGGGTTAATATAATTCTCAACAAAAAGCTCTCTTCCTTAAAAAAGGAGGGGATGTTCCCACTAGTGGGAACAGGAGTGGTTGTGAAAAGGAATTTCAACAGGAATAATAGATATAAAAAGTGGGGCTTCGATACATCCCGAAACTTCAGGGCTCTCGAAAATCACTCAGCCACCTTTTTAGTAGTGAGAAAATAGGTAGTAGAGCATAGACCTA
Source organism: Mesonia profundi (assembly GCF_031085155.1). Taxonomy (GTDB): domain Bacteria; phylum Bacteroidota; class Bacteroidia; order Flavobacteriales; family Flavobacteriaceae; genus Mesonia; species Mesonia profundi. Next base: position 342 of record NZ_JAVHUL010000013.1, read on the forward strand.
AAAAAAACAGCAAAATTAAAAAGTAAAGAAAACTAGATCCACGACTTTTAGACTTAAGAGAATTTTTGATTTCGATTTCATTTTCAATTTCTCTTCTTTCCTGCCATCCTAAAAAAAAAATCAGACTGCAAGACCTGCCCGACCGGTAGGGGGCGGGAGGCTTTTATTCAGGATTTTATGAATGAGAAAAACAAAACGTCAAATTAAGCTCGCCCAACCTAACTAAAAAAAACATCCTTTTTTTGTTGATAACTAAACTTTCTAAAACTGAAATGAATTCCTAATTTTATACGTTCAATACTTGCAAAAAAATAGGCATACATGTTTTTAATCTTCGATACCGAAACTACCGGATTACCAAAGCGTTGGGGTGCTCCCATCACCGATTCAGATAACTGGCCAAGAGCGATACAAATCGCTTGGCAGCTGCATGATGAAATGGGAAATCTGGTAGAGAGCGAAGATTTTCTAATTCGTCCAGACGGATTTAATATTCCGTATGATGCCGAGAAAATTCACGGAATTTCTACCGAATTGGCGCAAGAAGAAGGGATTTCCTTAAAAGAAGGTCTGGCGAGATTTAATTCAGCTTTAGCGAAAACCAAATTTGTTGTCGGGCAAAATGTAGGCTTCGACCTTAATATTATGGGCGCCGAATTTTACCGGGAAGGTGTGGAAAGCAGTTTAACAGAACTCCCCGTTTTAGATACCTGTACCGAAATTACAGCGAAGCTTTGTCAGATTCCTGGAGGACGAGGCGGGAAATTTAAACTGCCTACCTTAACGGAATTACATGAACACTTATTTAATCAGCCTTTTGCAGAAGCACACAACGCTACTGCCGATGTGGAAGCAACGACGCGTTGTTTTCTAGAATTGATTCGACTTCGGGTATTTACTTCGGAAGAATTAGATGCAGGTCCGGGGTATTTTGAAAATTTCTCTGAAGAGAATCCGCAGCCTATTCCATTAATAGGTTTAAAACACATCAATCTTAAGAAAGCTTCGGAAGTCATTCGTAAAAAAATGGCCGAGAAAGAACCCCAACAAGACCTTTCCGAAGAAGAGATTCAGGAAAATATTGAGGTGCTTCAAGACGAAGACTTTGTGCACTTGCATAATCACAGTCAGTTTTCCATTTTACAATCTACCATTAGCGTGCAGGATTTGGTAAAAGCTGCAGCCAAAAAGAATATGCCTGCGGTGGCTTTAACCGACCATGCGAATATGATGGGCGCTTTTCATTTTGTTTCCGCAGTAGCGAAACACAATGCAGAAGTAAATGAAAAAAGAGAAGCGGCTTTAGAGAGCGGAGAAGAGTTTAAGGAGCGAGAAATAAAAGCGATTCTAGGCTGTGAGTTTTTCGTTTGTGAAAATCACTTAGATAAATCTAGAAAGGATAACGGCTACCAAGTAGTATTGCTCGCCAAGAATAAAAAGGGCTATCACAATTTAGCCAAAATGTCTTCTATTGCGTACACTGAGGGCTTTTATTATGTGCCGCGAATCGATAAAGAAGTCATTAAGAAATACAAGGAAGATATTATCGTCCTTACCGGAAATCTTTACGGAGAAGTGCCTAGTAAAGTGCTAAATATAGGAGAAAACCAAGCCGAAGAAGCCCTACTGTGGTGGAAAGAGGAGTTTGGAGACGATTTATATATTGAATTGATGCGTCACGGACAAGAAGATGAAGACCGCGTGAATCCTGTTTTGGTAAAGTTTGCCGAGCAGCATCAAGTCAAAATGATTGCCAGTAATAACACTTATTATTGCGATAAAGAAAATGCCAATGCCCACGATATTTTACTCTGTGTAAAAGATGGTGAAAAACAAGCGACCCCTATAGGTAGAGGTAGAGGGTATCGCTACGGCTTACCAAATCAAGAATATTACTTTAAGTCGGCGGGAGAGATGAAAGAGCTCTTTAAAGACTTGCCGCAGACCATTACCAACATTCAGGAGGTGGTAGATAAGGTAGAGCCTTTTGTTTTAGCTAGGGATGTTTTATTGCCTGCTTTTACCATTCCAGAGAAGTTTTTGGATGTGAAAGATGAAGAAGATAAAGGAAAACGCGGAGAAAATGCTTATTTAAAACACCTTACTTTTAAAGGAGCCGAAGAGCGTTATGGGGAACTTACGGAAGAGATTAGAGAGCGTTTAAACTTTGAACTTTCGGTAATTGAAAATACGGGTTACCCAGGTTATTTCTTAATTGTAGAAGATTTTATTCGAGAGGCGAGAAAGATGGATGTTTCAGTGGGACCCGGAAGAGGTTCTGCAGCAGGAAGTGCGGTAGCCTTCTGTTTAAAGATTACGAATATTGATCCTATTAAGTACGACTTACTTTTTGAGCGTTTCTTAAATCCGGATCGTGTAAGTATGCCCGATATTGATATTGATTTTGATGATGAAGGTAGAAGTAGGGTGATGGATTATGTGATCCAGAAATATGGTGCCAATCAAGTAGCGCAAATCATTACCTACGGAACGATGGCCGCAAAATCTTCGATTCGGGATACAGCGAGGGTGTTAGATTTGCCTCTAGGGGACGCCGACCGCATTGCGAAATTGATTCCTGAAATGTCTAAGCTGCACAAGATTTTTGCGCTAGATGAAAAGGGGATTAAAGCTAAGTTTAGAAGTGAAGAAGTAGATAAGGTAAATGAGCTGCTCAATATTTCAGAGGGGAGTGATTTGGAAGCGCAGACGGTAAACCAAGCCAGGATCTTAGAAGGCTCGGTAAGAAATACAGGAATTCATGCGTGTGGGGTGATTATTACTCCGGGTGATATTACCGATTATGTGCCGGTATCTGTAGCTAAAGATTCAGATTTATATGTGACTCAGTTTGACAACTCAGTCGTAGAAGATGCGGGATTGTTAAAGATGGACTTCTTGGGATTAAAAACCCTAACGCTCATCAAGGATACCGTAAAAATTGTAAAAGGAAAACACGGAATTGATTTGGATCCCGAAAATTTTCCGCTAGACGATGAAGAGACTTATGCTTTGTTCCAACGCGGAGAAACGGTAGGGATATTTCAATATGAATCTCCTGGAATGCAAAAACACATGCAAGCGTTAAAACCTACGGTTTTTGAAGACCTTATTGCGATGAATGCTTTGTACCGCCCGGGGCCTATGGAGTATATTCCTAGTTTTATTGCTCGAAAACACGGGGATGAAGAAATTACGTATGACTTGGAGGATATGGAAGAGTACCTGCAGGAAACTTACGGGATTACGGTGTACCAGGAGCAAGTGATGTTACTTTCTCAGAAGCTAGCTAACTTTACCAAAGGTGAAGCCGATGTATTGCGTAAGGCGATGGGGAAAAAGCAAAAAGCGGTACTCGATAAGATGAAGCCTCAGTTTATTAATCAGGCGGCAGAGAAAGGACACGATCCCGTAAAGTTGGAGAAAATATGGAAAGACTGGGAGGCGTTTGCGAGTTATGCCTTTAATAAATCTCACTCTACCTGTTATGCATGGATTGCCTACCAGACAGCCTACTTAAAAGCACATTACCCCGCAGAATATATGGCGGCAGTACTTTCTAATAATATGAACAATATCAAAAACGTGACTTTCTTTATGGAAGAATGTAAGCGGATGAAATTGGAAGTATTAGGTCCCGATGTGAATGAATCCTATTTTAAGTTTTCAGTAAACAAAAACAACGCGGTTCGTTTTGGAATGGGAGCGATTAAAGGGGTAGGAAGCGGCGCTGTGCAAACCATTGTTGAAAATAGAAAAGAAGACGGAAACTACCGCTCTATTTTTGATATGGCCAAACGCATCGACTTGCGAGCAGCCAACAAAAAAGCTTTTGAAAGCCTAGCTTTGGCAGGAGGATTTGATGGATTTAAACCCACCCACAGAGCGCAATACTTTCATGAAGAAGGCGATGGCATTACATTTTTAGAAAAGGTGGTGAAGTTTGCAGCCAAGTTTCAAGAAAATCAAAACTCTTCTCAGGTAAGTTTATTTGGGGAAGCGAGTGATGTTCAAATTCCAGAACCGCTAGTTCCGCCTTGCGAAGAGTGGGGAACTATGGAGAAACTCCGTAAAGAAAGAGAAGTGGTGGGAATTTATATTTCGGGACATCCGCTGGATGATTTTAGGTTGGAGATGAAATATTTTTGCAATTCCTCTTTAGGGTATTTAAGTGACTTAAATATGCAAATTAATAAAGAGCTTACGTTGGGCGTGGCGGTGAGTGATGTGCAGCATAGAGTGAGTAAAAACGGAAAAGGATGGGCTATGTTTACGGTAGAAGATTATAATGAATCTTATGAGTTTAGGATTTTTGGAGAGGAGTATTTAAAATACCGTCATTTTTTGATGATCAACAACTTTGTACGTATACGGCTTTTTGTCAAAGAAGGTTGGGTAAATAAAGATACGGGCAAAAAAGGAGATGCTAGAATACAGTTTAGGGATTTCAATCTTTTGCATGATGTCATTGAAGAGAATGCGAAAAAGCTGACCATTCAATTGGATGTAGATGACTTGAGTGAGCAAAAAATCATTTCCCTTAAAGAGTTATTCCATATGCACAAGGGAGATCACTTGCTTAACTTTGTCGTCTATGAGCTTCAAGAAAAAATTAAACTGCATATGCCCAGCAAACGACAAAAAGTAAAAATTTGTGAGGAGTTGATTACAGAGCTGGAATCGCAAAACATTAAGTATAAATTGAATTAAGGGTTTGTTGTAAAGTGAAAAAATAGACACAAGACCTATAAAAAGTGAAAAATTAAAAGTTTAAAGTGAAAAGTGTGCTTCGATACAATTTTCTCTTGAAAATCACTCAGCCACCGTCTTTAGTAGTGAGATGGGGGAAATAGAACATAGATACTAGAGTCTAGAACCTAGACCAAAGACTTTTAGACTAAAAAAAGTGAAAAACGAAAAGTGAAAAGTTTAAAGTGAAAAGAGAAAGTCGGAAATTGGAAGTTAGAGATTACAAAACGAGAAAAATTTTAAAAATAAAAAACGAAAACATGAAAAGAAAGTAAACCGGCCTATCGAAAGTTGCGCGTAAAATTGGCAGTGCAGTAAGCGTAAAAATTTTAGGCTGTCTGAGACCGATGATAATCGGGTGAGTTCCTAAAATTTAGCTTGCAAACTTACAATTTAGCGCTAGTTTCGTAAGCCTAGACTTTTGCTTCTTTTCGGTAATGGAAAAGAAGAAGAACTTACATCTAAAACGCTAATGATTGTCGACTAATAATTCATATACATTAAAAGTTAGAAGTGAGACTTCGATATGCCCGAAGTTTCGGGGCTTGCAGGAATTTACTCAGTGATCGTTTTGAGACGTGATATGGGGGGAGTAGAAAGGAGTGAATAGACTTAAAAAAGTGAAAAACTATAAGTGATAAGGGTAAAGTGGGGAATAATTATTAAGTCCAAAAGTCCAAAAAACAATAATATATAAAAGCAGTCACCGGTTTAAACCAACGTATAACTTAAATTGATAGGCAAATAATAGAAACCCATTCTTAAGTGTAAGGTAGATGTAAAATATTTGACTATTTTTGTAATATAAAAAAATTTTAAATTATGGCATTAGAGATAACAGACGCTAATTTTGAAGAAAAAGTATTAAACAGTGATCAACCTGTATTGGTAGACTTCTGGGCTGCTTGGTGTGGACCTTGTAGAATGGTTGGACCTATCATTGACGAAATTAGTAAAGACTACGAAGGTAAAGCGGTAGTAGGAAAAGTTGATGTAGATGCAAACCAAGAATTTGCAGCCAAATACGGCGTAAGAAATATTCCTACGGTATTGGTTTTTAACAAAGGGGAATTAGTAGGTCGCCAAGTAGGAGTTTCTCCTAAAGACACATATGCAAAAGCAATTGACGAATTATTATAGTCAATCTTTCCATTATACCTAATTTGAATAAACAATTGGTATTATATAAAAAAGGTTTAGCTTAACTGCTAAACCTTTTTTATTTTTAGACCCAATGCAACCAAAAAGAAAGTCGATCATGAAGCTGCAAGATGAAATCAATAAAAGTGAAGGTTTTGGAAATTTAGACCATTTGGCGAATCAAATTGTGGAAGGCTTTATCTCGGGGATGCATAAAAGTCCGTTTCACGGCTTTTCAGCCGAGTTTGCAGAGCATAAGATTTACAACAATGGGGAAAGTACCAAGCATATTGATTGGAAGCTCTACGCGAAGACTGATAAGTTATATACCAAGCGCTATGAAGAGGAAACCAACCTGCGCTGTCATGTGATTATAGATAACTCCTCTTCGATGCATTACCCTAAATTAAAGGAACAGAGTCTAAGTGAGTATAATAAAATAGGCTTTGCTGCTCTAGCGACCTCAAGTTTAATGAAGTTGCTCAAAAAGCAGCGAGATGCTATGGGCTTGAGTATCTATAGCGAGAAGTACGAATATTACTTGCCCGAAAAGGGAAGTGAACGTCACTTTCAATTGTTGTTGCACCAGTTGGAAGAAACGCTAAAAAAAAATCCGCAGCAGCGAAAAACCGAAACCTATACCTATTTACATCAGATTGCAGAAAAGGTAAAGCGGCGTTCTTTGATTTTTCTCTTTACGGATATGTTTCAGTCCAATGAGGACGAGCAACGGTTGTTTGAAGCCTTGAGACACTTAAAATACAATAAGCACGAGTTGGTGTTGTTTCACACGTTTGATGAGGAGAAAGAGGTCAACTTTGACTTTGATGAGGCTCCAAAACGCTTTACGGATGTAGAAACGGGGGAGGTGATTCCGCTTTACGCGGAAAATGTAAAAGAAGAATATCAAAAAGAGGTAAAAAGATACATGAAACACTTGGCTCAGATGTGTCTTCAGTACCGAATAAAGTATGTGCCTGTAAATATTCATGATAATTTTAATAAAATTTTGACGACCTATCTTATTGAAAGACAAAAATTTAAATAATGAAGTGAAAACTAATTAAAAAAAAGCTCAAAATAATTTTGGTGAAGTAATAAAGAAGTATATATTTGCACTCGCAATTAAGCAACGGTCTGGTAGTTCAGTTGGTTAGAATACCTGCCTGTCACGCAGGGGGTCGCGAGTTCGAGTCTCGTCCAGACCGCAATCCCGAATCATCGGGTGTAAAAAGCTTTCATTTATATGGAGGCTTTTTTTACGAAGTTGTGTTGTGTATGTCAAGTTAATCTTGGCATCTAGGTTTAAGTAGTGTTAAACCAATGAAGAGCTTTTCCTGTTATAGGGAGAGGCTTTTTTTGTTTGGGAGAGGTTTTGCTCTTTTAAGGTATGCTTTTAGGTATACCCTAAATAAAATTAGGTATACCCTTTTACTAATCCTTATCCATCTATTTCTGTAGGTCTTACAAAATTATAATTATGTACGACTACAAGATTTCAATTTTATTTTATTTACAAAAATCAAAAAAGAACAAGAGAAATAAATGTTCAGTAATTTGTAGGTTAACCTATAATAAAAAGCGCAAACAGTTTTCTACAGGTATATCTTTAGAAGAAATTGACTGGGATGCTAAGAAGCAAGTTTCTAAGAATAACCAAATTAATGATCAGTTAGAGATTATTAGTTCAGAGATAAAATCAGTTTTTCTAAAGCTTAAGATTTCTCAAACTCCATTTACAGTGAATGACATTTATAAGGAGTTTAAAGGAGAAACTAAATCTAAAGAATATGGTGTTATAGAATACTATAATCTAGAGTTAGCTAAAAAGAAAAAACTAATAGATATAGAGCTTAATCAGGCTACTTGGAACAAATTCTTATATATTTCTAATCATTTAAAGGAGTTTGTGAAATGGAAATATGACAAAAGTGATGTGCTTTTAAATAACCTTACAATGAACTTCTTAAGTGAATTTGAGTACTTCTTAAAGACAGAAAAGAAGCATCAGCAGATTACTGTTAATAAGGCTACTCAAAGGTTTAAGAGTGTGATTAGGGCAGCTGTAGGAGAACAAATAATAAACAGAAATCCATTTTATGCACATAAACCTAAAAAAGTTAAGACTAAAATTGTTTACTTAAATCAAAGAGAACTAAAATCTTTAGAGGAGTATACTTTTTCTCAATCAAGATTATCTCAAATAAGGGATATGTTCATTTTTTGTTGCTATACTGGTTTAGCCTATGCGGAAATGTCTAATTTATCTAAAGAACATATTACTTTAGGTTTTGATGGCTTTAAGTGGATTGAAATGTATAGGAAGAAAACTAGCAGTTATATTTCAATTCCTCTACTTCCTAAAAGTGCCAACATTATAGTGAAATATATTAATGTGAAGTCTAATTATATATTGCCTAGAATATCTAATCAGAGATTTAATTCTTATTTAAAAGAAATTGCTTTAATTGTTGGTATTGAGAAGAGATTGACTCATCATATAGCAAGAAAAACTTTTGCTACAACTGTTTTACTTTACAATGATGTACCAATGGAAATAGTTTCTGAATTGTTGGGACACTCAAAAATAACTATTACCCAAGAACATTATGGAAAAATAGTCAAAAAGAAGGTCAGTGAGCAAATGATTAAACTTAATTTTAAATTAAAAAATGATGGAGGCCATTAAGCAGCCTCCATTTTTTCATTCCAGTGTTCTATTTTTATTGCAGGAGCAACTCCAATTGCTTCAAATAACACTTTTGATAATACTTCTTTTACATAATGAACATTTTCTTCAGTTGTTATTATAGAGTCGTGTAATGTAAATAATGGTGCTTCTGGTCTAATATCTGTAATAATTTTACAGGCTTTATGAAGCACTATTTCTGCTTCTAAGTTTTGTAGTATACAAGCAAGAGCATTGTGTTTATTTTTTTTAATAATTTTAAAGATATGGTGTACAGAAGGAAACTGTTCTTTAAATAAAATCATTCCTTCATTTGGAAAATACCTTACTTTTTTAGTTTCTGGATCAATCACTTTACATTTTTCATTATTATGCCCAAACATACTGCTGAACATTATTTGTTTAGCTTTCTTTCTTCTTTTTGAAGGACAAGGTTCATCTATTAGTTGTTTTTTCTGTAATTGATCTCCAAATGCTTCATAGAATCTCCCATTAGCAACTAGTTCAGTGAAAACCTTTATATCATCCGTATCATAGTTTGGGTAATTACAAAGTGCCAACATTATAGTGGATGATGCTTCATTATTATATTTATATATTTTATCTCTAATTCCATTATCTTTATATTTTGTAGGATTTAAAATACTTAATGATAAGTAAGGTTGTGAGTTCTTAATATCTATTGCCATTAATGGCTCTCCTTTGTACTTAATAAATTGTCTAAGTTCTCCTTTTAGTTGAGTTAATATAGTATGGACTCTTCCAGATGTACTGTCTTGATGTAAGATATAATCTCGATCTTTAAATTTCTCTATGATTATTTTTCTGCTATAATACTTCCTTTCACAATGTGGAATTTCATTTTCTCTTTCTTCCAAATATAAGTTGAATAACCATTTTTTTGCTCCGAGATAATCAAATTCTAGATCATCGTTCCACCACTTTTCTAAGTAATCCATAGTATTAGCAGTAATAGGAACAAATACTTCTTTTGAAGTTCTTTTTCTTTTGCAAATAGCCTTAATGAGCCTTTTCCAAGTTATAATGTACTTTCTAATATCTTTATTATATCTCAAAGTAAATCTATAACCAGATGAAGTCAAGCCTGCTTGATATTTAAATAAACTTCTTTTTTCTAAAACCCCCACTCTTACTAAATAAATAAGATATTCTTTGTACTCCCTTACTCTTGTTTTAAGTATTACGCTATTTATAGGTGTATATCCATCCTGTAATTGAAAATCATAATCTTTCAACCTCATAGGGATGCTATAAATCAAGCTTACAACATAAGCTAACTTATCTTTATTAAATCTATTTATGTTAGGTGGGTATCTCTCAACCAATTCATCAATATCCAAATTTTTAGGTATGTATACAAAATACATTCTTGGATATTCATCTTTACTTGTATTAATAATTTGTACTGAGTTTTCCTCGTCATAATTTTCTTTATTCATTATATAAAATTGAATGAAGAATTATGATTACGAATGAGGAAAACTACATTGGTAATCAGATAATTCTATTAAACAATTTTAGATAAGAAACAATTTAATTATATCAGTATTCTCAATCTAAATCTCTGTAATATTTTTTCGAAGTAGCCCATTTCTGGGAGTCATTTTGGAATTACAAAGATACAAAATAACTCCCATAAAACCTTAATATTTACTGTAAATTTTTAAAAACCAATACATTATGAAACTAAGACAATCAGAAAGAAAAAAAGCTAAGATAAAACTAGCTTTACAAGGAGCTGCTGGATCAGGGAAAACCTACAGCAGCTTATTATTAGCAAAAGGATTAAGCAATGAGGCTTTATCTAAAGTAGCCATTATAGATACAGAAAATGGTTCAGCAGATTTATATGCTCATTTAGGAAACTACAATGTACTTACATTAGAGTCTCCTTTTACTCCAGAAAAATACATCAAAGCTATAGATGTTTGCCTACAAGCAGAAATGGATGTTATAATTATAGACAGTATTTCACATTGTTGGGATTACCTTATAGACTACCACTCAAGCTTAGCAGGAAATAGCTTTGCTAATTGGGCTAAAGTAATGCCATTACATAAAGCTTTTATAAATAAAATACTTCAAGCAGATGCTCACATTGTAGCTACTATGCGTACTAAACAAGAATATGTCTTAAATAAAAAAGATGGTAAATATATTCCTGAAAAGGTAGGACTTAAAGCAGTACAAAAAGATGGAGTAGACTATGAGTTTACTATTCTATTTAATATTGATAATAAGCACTTTGCTATATCAAGTAAGGATAGAACAGGTTTGTATATAAATAAACCGGAGTTTACTATTAATCCTGCTACAGGAAAGAAGATACTTGAATGGTGCAATAGTGGTACTAATCTAGAAGAAGCTAGAGCTAAAATAAAAGACTGTAAAGATATAGAGTTGCTAAGGCAATTATACATTCATTATAAGCCTTGGAGAGAGCTCCTTGAATATGACTTTAAAAATCAAAAAGATAATTTACAAACTAATGAAATATTGTTAAACCCTAAAAACTTTAATCAAAATGGAACTACTACCAGTAATCAAAAATAGACCTATTATAGAATCTAGTGTACCTAGACTTAATCATCCAACTATACCATCCTTTGAGAATAAACCTTTTATAGAAGCTAATACTATAGAGGTTAATATGAACCATTTAAAAAATGATTGTATTATACCTGTATTTAGTAAAGACAATGAAAAAACCATTGCACATCAAGAGTTTGTTGAGGTTGTTCAGGAGTGTATAGGTAAAACCTTTAAAAGAGAGACTATTGAGAACCCTGAAATAAGGGTTTCTCATCAAATTAAAGGTAGAGTGCCTTCTGCCATTTATAAGCCAGCAAAAGAGCTGCTTGATGAGGAAAGGACTGTGTATTATGAAAGAATGGCTTTTATTATACGCATACCTTCAGTAACATCTGTAATAGATGGAAATAGAATTGCTTTAACTCTAGGAGGGGTTAGAGCCTACAACCAAGAGAATTTATACAATAAGAAAACCTATGAGAAATTTAAATTCTTTATAGGATTTCAAAATTTGGTTTGCTGCAATTTATGTGTGTCTAGTGATGGATATGTAGAAGAGCTTAAAGCTGATAGTTTAGACAGTATGAAATCTAAAATCACTAAAGTTATTAGTGACTACAAGGCTATAGATCATATGCGTACTTTAAAAGATTTAGCAAATTACAATCTTACTGAACATCAATTCGCCCAGCTCATAGGAAGAGCTAGATTGTATAACTATTTACCTAAACAAGAGAGAATACTAATTCCTGATTTATTAATGAATGATGGACAAATCTCTACTGTAGCTAAAGATTATTATACAGATGAATCTTTTTGTAGAAATGCAAAGGGAGATATTAATCTTTGGAAGGTATATAACCTCTTCACACAGGCTAATAAGAGTAGCTATATTGACACTTTTTTAAATAGGAATATCAGTGCTTTTGATTTTTCTAATGGACTCATTAAGGCTATCAATGGTGATGAAAATTATCATTGGTTTTTGAGTTGAGTGATGCCCAACTTCTTTAATTAGAGGTTGGGCTATTTTTTTTATCTAAGTACTCCTCTTCACTAATACAAATCTAGCTATTCTCAACTATTGCTATTTCCTCTTCATTTAAATCATAAAGCTCATATACCATTTGGTCTATTGCTTTATCTGTATGGTTTATTTTATTTAGTAATGCTTGGGCTTTTTGTTGTTCTGCTAAGAAGTAATCTTCCCAATCTGCTTCTTCCCCCAAAGAGAGTTTTATTTTTTTCTTTTTTAGCTCTTTTATGAATTCTGTAAAATCTAGTTCATACCAGTTATCTAGTTTTTTAGATGTTTTTTCTAATTGTTCTGGAAACTTCCTTTGTAGAGTCCTTATAAATTTAGTAGACACATTTTGCAAGTCTTTATTAAAACTCAACATTTGGTTAGTGCTATCAATAATTAAATTTGGGTTATTTGGAATTTCTGGTAAAGGAAAGGGTTTTAAATAATTAGTTTTAAACCTAAAATAACCTCCACTAAGTTCTGTTCCTGTGTTTTTTAAAAAGAACCACATAACTTTAGAGTTTAGAATACCCAAATAAAATTTTTCATCAACTACGAAGTCATCATTTTTTACAAAAGAGTAAATCGTAGTAGGATGATAAAACTCTCCTTTTTCATCATAACTCATATTACACCCTAAAGAAATTTCTTGAGTCATAATTTTTGGAATCTCTACTCCAGAAATACCCTGTTTTCTACTAAACAAAAACCATTCATCTTCATTATCAAATCTTCTTTTTTCTCTCCCTCTTAAGAATTTTTCATTCTTTCTAAAATATTTAGCAGCTAATGGGAACTCTGACTCTATATCATTGAATTTTAAAGGTATAGTTTTATTTTTATTAATTTTATAAGGAAAAATAGTGAATAATGTGTTTGCAATATTTTGATATTTTGATATTTGATTTCCTTTTATAAATGGTTTTAATATATCAAATTCTATTTCTATTTCTTCATCTAATATATCCGAGAAAAATAAACCTGTATTGCCATTATTCTCAATCAATTCTATTGTAAATAACTTATCACCCCCACTTGCTATACCTTGGAAAATTCTAACAAAAACATTATCAACTGTATATGGTTGCTGCTTTAACTTATTAATAGTATCAAATATTTCTTGACTTTGTAAATCCCAATTATCTTCACATAAATTTTCATATAATACATAATCCCACTTAAAAGGATCATTGATTTCAATAGGTTTTATTTTTTTAAATAGCACCTTATTTTTTTGAGTTTTATCTAAGTTTATAATACAAGTATATGTAGAAGCATCAGAAAAAACCATATCTGAGCCAAAATGTAAAATACTTTCAACTGCACATTTCTCTACAAAAAACTGTCGGATACCAACACCAAAATCTGTAACTAAAAATTTATGAGGTAATATATATGAAACAATTCCTTTTTCATTAATTAAATCAAAGCTTCTCTCCATAAATAGAGCATAGATATCATAGTTAGCTGTTGCAGATTGGTACTTATTTTCATAAAATTCACACATCTCAGGGTAATGCTCCATTAAACCCTGTTTTCTAACATATGGAGGGTTTCCTATGATAACGTCAAAACCTCCTTTTTCAAAAATATGAGGAAATTCCTCTTGCCAATTAAAAGCCTTAACCCCCCCAACTTCTGGATCATCTATTAAAGAGTTACCACATTTAATATTGTTGCTGAGGTCATTTAGTTTTCTGTTAGGTTGTGCAGTTCTAAGCCAAAGAGATAACTTAGCAATCTCCACACTTTCTTGATTTAGATCTACCCCAAAGAGGTTATTCTCAAGAATACTATTCTCTACATCACTAAGCATTAAAGCATCCCTATTGTACTTGGCAGAAAGTTCATCAATATATCTATGTTCTGCAATTAAATGATTTAATGCTTCATTTAAAAAAGCACCAGAACCACAAGCAGGATCACAAATGGTAAGTTGTAAGAGCCAATCTCTATAGTTTTGAAGATTCTCTAATCTTTTTCTACTTCTTTTAATAGCAGGTTGGTATGCTTCATCTGTAATATCTAATTCTAATCTTTTTACTTCACAGAGTTTTCCTACAGTATTATCAACTATATATTTGGTGATGTATTTAGGAGTGTAAAAAACTCCATCTTTTTTTCTTTTACTTTTAGATTTATCAATTTCTTGTCCTTCAAGTTCAGCTTGTATTTCTTCAAGTTCATTTAAAGAGTTTTCAAAAATGTGCCCTAGTATATTTACATCTACTTCACTTTGAAAATCATATTCAGAAAGCTGTTTAGTGTGTCTATATAATAAATCATCATCTATTTCTATAGTATCTAGTACTTCATCTGGTTTGAATAACCCTCCATTATATGCAAATACATCATAACGCTTCCCTTTATAACCTGTATTAAGATAACCAAAATACTTTTTAAATCTAGTGTATAGGGGTATGTCAACATCTCTATCTATTAAATCTTTCCAGTCACTTAATACAAGCCTAACAGAGTTAGGAGGTAAAAGCATTCTATCTTCTGCAAAGAATAAAAACAAAAACCTATCTAATAGCTTTTGTGATTTTTTAAATAATACTAGAGCATCATAATTGGGATTTAGAGCTACTAGACTATGATGTAGTTCTTTTTTAAATAAAGAATAATCCTTATAAAGTTCTTTAGTAATTTTATCTTCTTGACTAATAGATTCATCCTTTATTTTTTTGGGTATGTCTTTACTTATATTTTCATAAGCTAGAACTAAATAAAGAACCTTAAACTGTTCTTTTGTAAGTGTGAAAAGGTTAAATTCTATATGTTCAATAGCATTGTCAATGTAGAACCTTATTTTTTCAAAGTTTGAGGTTATTACATAGACACACTCTGGTTGGTTATTTTTATAACCAAATGCCTGAACTTCTACTTTGGATAAGTCTGTAGTTTCTGTACCCTTAAGTTCAATAACTCCTTTAACTTGGTTATTTACTAAAATAGCTCCATCAGCTTTTTTAGAATCCTTTACATTTTTATACTCTGTGTTGAGGTTAAAATCTGGATTGGGATTTAGAGTATAGCCTAAAACCTTAACAAAGAGCTCTCTTAAAAACCCTTCCTGAAATTGCTCTTCTTTGCTATTTCTTATATTGGTTTGTATCTCTGGATTTTTAAAATAGGCATTAAACTGTTCCCATTTTGCTTCTATAGTTGCTTGGTCTAGGGCTTGTAAATATTTTTTTACAACAGTATCTTGAAATAATGACATTCTGAGTAGTTAGTTAGAATTTTAAATATACAAAGCTTAAGACTTTAAAAATTAATTTATAAAAAAAATTTTCAGAAAGCTTTTAAGAGTACACCAATACCTCATAAACAACCCCCACTTATTTTTGCAGGGAAACTCCCCCGCGTCCTTTTTATATAGAATTTTATTGTTGAGGTGTATTTAAAACTTAGGTGATAGCAAGTTTTGACTTCAAAGTGTTTCTAGGAAAGGAATTTTATTCAACTCAAAAATTATAAACCAATGGTACGTATCACTAACTACAAAGAATTAAAGAGAGATGATGACACATCTTTTTATTTATTAGAGCTTCAAGGAAGTATAGAAATGATTAAGAGCAAATCTACTAATCAGTTTTATGCTACAGTAAAAAAAGCTTGGGTGTCTTCTACCTTTGAAGAAGAAACCTGTAAGTCTCTAATTGGAACAGAAATGCCTGGAGAAATAGAGAAGCAAGAGGTAGAACCTTATGCTTATTTAATTAAGGAAACAGGAGAGGAAATCTTATTACATCATAGATGGGTATATGTTCCTTCTAAAGAAACCTCTCAACTAGAAGAAGAGCTTTCAATCAATCAAAACTTAGAAGTAGATGAGAATGTTTTTTCCAGTAATGGAGAGTATGCAGATGTGTAAACTTTAAATATTTTTCTTCTAACTAGACTAGTCTTTTTAAAGCTAGTATTATTATTAATCTAAGTGTCCAATTCTCGCAACTGTATTATATATGCATTCGGGTTTTGGACACTTTTTAATTTATGATGAATTATGAAAATATCAGAGATTAAAGTTTCTTATATAAATGAGCATAGTGCTCACTTAAAAGCTTCTAGTAGTGCAGATGCCTACACAATAGCTTTAAATAATTGGGATAAGGATATAATTGAGCTTCAAGAAGAAGTAAAAGTAATCTTATTGAATAGAGCAAATGGTGTAGTAGGCATTTATAGTCTATCTAAAGGAGGTGTTTCTTCTTCTATAGTAGATATTAAATTAATACTTAGTGTAGCTCTTAAAGCTATAGCAACCAGTATTATTTTAGTGCATAATCACCCAAGTGGCAATTTAAAACCAAGTCAAGCAGATTTAAAACTTACCTCTAGACTTATTAAAGCTACTGATACAGTAGATATAAAATTACTAGATCATTTAATCATTACAAAAGAGTCTTATTATAGTCTAGCTGATGAGGGAAGGTTACAATAATTGCAAAATTTCCATTCCAGCAATTTGTGTATGTGTATGTTTGTGTAGATTAGCCTCATTAGAAGCTTTTGTGTTGAGGTTATAAATATCATAGATATTATACTATAGCTAAAACTTTAAAAAATTGAGTATATTGATGAGGTTTTAAATGATTTAGTAACCTAAAAGGTAAATAGAAGTAAGAAATGGAGCTTTAAAGCATAGAACTATCTAATAGCTATTTTTAATCTTTAACCTCATCAATTACTAAATCAGCTAAGGAAACTTCTAAAGCTTCAGCTATTCTGAAAAGAGTATATATGGTAGGGTTAGTTCTTCCAGATTCAATTCTAGAAACATTAGTAGTATCAAAATCACCTTGTATTCTAGCTGCTAGATCTAATTGCGTAAACCCTTTTTGCTCTCTTATTTTTAGAATCTTTTTACCAGTTAGTCTTAGTACTTCTGACTTTTCCATACTTGTCTTATTTGACAAGTCAAGGAAAAGTTTATATTTGTCAACCTTAATGCCGTATATGGCAACATTTAATCTTAATTAATAACAAACAATATGGAAGAAATTACCCAATATTCAGTTACATTACTTTTGCCTTATATCATTGCAATAATTATTTTCACCTTAATTTTTTTAGCTATTTCAGGAGCTGAGAAAATAGATAAAATTACCAAAGTTATTGAGCCAATAAATAAGGATTTAATTAAAATAGCTCTAATTAGTATTCCCATTATAGTCATAGCTTGGTATTCTTTAATTATTTTTTCTATTCCTAGGTGGGCTTTTTTTGCAACCATTATTTTCATAAAAGGATTATTAGCCTACTATGCTTCAATTGAGGCTGTAAAAATGAACAGAAATGGCTTTTTATGGTTTGTTTTAGGTTTTATTGAATTCCATTCAGCACTTATTGTATTAGGACTTGGTAAAACATTATATAAGGTGCCAAGAGTTAAAAGAGCAGAAATTAAATTACTAAATGATACAACAAGAGAAAAATTATCTTCCTTAAAAGAAATAACTACTGGAATAACTAATGAAAGTGTAAAGAGTACTGAATACTATCTTCCTTTAAGAAAAATACAAACTGAATATTCTAAAGAGTTTAATGAGCTTGTAGATAATGTTAAGAAAGCGCACCATAAAGACAGTATGTCTGCTAAATATGAAAGAGCTTATAAAGCTGGTGTTCTAAGTAAGAAAGAGTACGAGATAAAACTTAAAAATCTAAGTAAATCAAAAAGAAACCTGTAACAAGAATAACCTTTATGTTTAAAATAAAGTTCTAGTATTTATGAATTTTTTAGACTCCCTTCCTTATAAAATAGGCACTCCTTTTGATCAAATAAATATTGATTTAGAGTTAAAGAAGAAGTATACTGACAATTTGTTTTTTTACAGAAGTTATAGATATTCTGAAATCTTTTTGTTTGAAAGAATTTTAGAGTCTACCTGTTACTTATGGTTTAATAAAAATGCTTTGGAAACAGTGAGTTACAGATTTCATAGCAGTTTGTTTAATCATTTTGAAGAGTCTATTAATGCAGAATTACCAGAAGATGAAAATTTATTTCAAGACCCAAATATAAAAGAGGCACGGCCATATATTTATATTAATAAGATGGCAATTAGTTTAGTCAAATTAAATAATGACTATTTCTCACTAGTACTATCCCGTTACCCCAGTTTACCTATTATAAAAACCAAAAAGAATCACTAATTCACTTATTCAGATGAATATTAAAAATAATAAATACTAACCTATAAAAATTTAAACAATGAAAAAACTAAACTATTTAATTTTACTGCTAAGCATAGGACTTACTCTAAGCTGTTCTAGTGAAGATGATGAAGTAATTAATGTAGATGGAAATAATACGAACTCTGCAATAATTGGAACTTGGAATATATCTCCAAACTTACAAGACAACACATACACTTATAAATCCGACGGAACTGCTGTATATGTAAATACTAGAGATGATGAAAATGGAAGTCAGACTTGGACTTATGAAGGAGCTTGGAAAGTAATAGATGATAATGTTCTAATTCAATATTACCCTGACTCAGATGAAGAGTGGGATAATAATTGGGAGAATAATCCAACTTTAAAGCATTATTTTAAACTACTTAATGATTGTACTCTTGAATTAACAAGATTTTATTCCAATAATTCAAACAACAATGTAATAAGACATTATAAACACAATGAAGAGAATTGTTATGATGATATGCAGGAAACCAAACAATTTGAAATATTGGTAAATGGAGATAGTTCTTCAGAAGAAGTGTTCCCATTAACTATCACTTATTATTCTAGCGATTTGAATGGTGATGTTTCTACCACAGTTGTTAATACTCAAACTAATACTGATGTAGTAGAACTACAAGTGTTGGAGTGCTATGATAAGATAGGTTTTAAGTATGAGGTAATAGACAATGGAGAAACATACATTTATGGTGTTAGGATCAAAGATGTTAGTTTGGATATTGAATTATTTGAAAGTTATGATATAGAAATTTTGAATAATCAAGTATTTATGTACAGTATTCATCAAGATACTTATACTATAGAATAAGAGTTATTATAAATTGATCACTAAAAAGAGAAAAATGAAAAAACTAAATTATTTAATTTTAATGTATTAGTTCTAAGAAGATTTTCTTGAGCTAGTTATTAATAATGTTTAACTAAAGATTTATAGAATTAGTTGAGGTACTAAAAGGTATGCAAAAAGGTAGAAACAATTTTATTAAATTGTAACTTACTGTAGATTAGTAATGAGAGAGGTTAAGTTCGAGTCTCGTCCAGACCGCTAAATGGGAAATCAAATTCCCTCAAAACCTTGTAAATCTTATGATTTGCAAGGTTTTATGTTTTTAGGGCAATCATATAATTTCATATCATTTGCATCTAAAAGGTCACAAATCGTCAACATATTTTTTTATCTGCGATTATGTTGACAGATTGACGTAACTTACTGGTGTTAGTATAGTTGATTTGACTTTCGTCTCACTAAATGTTTAATCATTAAAGACGACAATTATGCGAACTTCATCAACATTTTCAATATTGTTTTGGGTGTACGGAAAACGTGCTGTAAACAACAAAGCAAATATCTACATTCGGGTTACCTTAAACGGTAAACGTGTCAACATTAGTCTCAAGAAGAAAATCAATATTTCTACTTGGGATGAAAAACTACAAAGAGCAAGTGGGACCGATAAGGATTCCCGTATTCTCAATCTTTACTTGAACGAAGTACAATCAAAAGTATATAGGATTTACGAAGATTTCAAGAGGGATGAAGTGCCTTTCACTTCCCAAATGGTCAAAGCCAAATTTTTAGGCGAAGATAAAACACGTTTTTCCTTTCAAAACCTTGTTGATTACTACAATGAAAAGATGCAACATAAGTTGCATAGGAATACGATGGGTCAATATAAGACCAGTCAACGTTATATGATGGAATATATTCTAAAGGAATACAAACTGACAGACATCCCACTTTTCAATCTTGAATATGGTTTTATCGTGGGCTTTGAAGATTTTCTTCGGTCGTATGTACCTAAAAGCGGACAATCTAAAATTGGCAATAATACCGCAATGAAGCATATTAAGCGTTTACGCAGAATGGTTACTCTTGCCTATCGGATGAAATGGATTGAAAGAGACCCGTTTGTCAATTTTAAAATGAAAATTGAAAAGAAAGAACGTGGTTTCCTTACAGATTTTGAATTATTAAGTATTGAAGATTTGTCTTCTTCCATAGAGCGTCTTATGGTTGTGAAAGATTTATTTGTTTTTAGTTGTTACACCGGTATTTCTTATGTTGACATTGTACAATTAAATGAAGATAATATTGTAATGGGTATAGATGGTAGTCCTTGGATAATGGCCGAAAGAGTAAAAACAGGTGCACCATTCAAAATTCCACTATTACCCAAAGCTGCAATCTTAATAGATAAATACAAAGACCATTATAGAACCAATGACACATCCAATCTTTTGCCCAAGTTATCTAATCAGAAATTGAACAGTTATTTAAAGGAAATCGCTGACCTATGTGGTATCAAAAAAAACCTGACTTTTCATATGGCGCGCCATACTTTTGCTACCACAGTAACTTTAAGCAATGGTGTTCCAATAGAGACAGTATCTAAATTATTAGGGCATACCAAACTATCCACAACACAAATCTATGCAAGGGTCGTTGAGAGGAAAGTGAGTGATGATATGGCGCTTCTCAAATCAAAAATTGGTTGATGAAATTTTATAAGCATTTACTAACTGTTGAAATCTTCAATTGAGATTTTAACAGTTTGCATTTTCATTCCACTACCTTTACAGACTAAAATAGTGTGTATGATTATAAAGGTAAAATGGGAAGATTTTAAAGAAGAAATCGATGGGTTTGTATCTACTGGAAATGCAATTGTCGATAAATATAGGTCTTCAAAAACAGAAGATGAATTTAATAATTTTAAGGAAGAAAAACAATCTTGGGAAAATACTGTTGTTAGCTATGTTCGAGCATCTTTTGAACCAGAAAACAGAAATTTTGCAAATGAGTTTAAAGCTCAAAGAGGATATAATACTGGCTTTAAATTAGGGACTGACCAAAAAATTAAAAATGAAATTCAAGCCCTAAAAGATGAAATCAACGGGCTTGACTACTACTTGAAAATGTTATTCATTTCAGATGCAATTGTAAGGCCAGATGAAATTGATTTGAATGAACGTCAAAATCTTGACACCGAAGGCATACTCGAACTAATACTTTCAAAACTATATGACCTTTATAAAGATGGTAAATACCATTCTATTAACTGGATTCTTGAAGGCAATGGAATTAAATTAAACGGTCGTGGCGAAGATTGGGACTATGGAAGAATGCTTGAAAACCGAGGATTTATTGAATGTATGAATGGCAGGAATGTAAATGCCAAACTGAAATTGGAAGGTAAATATGCCATTGAGCAATCAAGAAAAGCCCAGACAACGGACTATTCCAAAATTAGTAATTCCGATGAGGAACTGAAAGAACTTATAAAACAGGTTCTCTCGAAAATTGAAGGTTTAGGTTTTGGACAGCAAATTATTTTCGACGAGTTCGATGAGCTTCGCGATGACATTCCGCATTTGAGCAAAAAGTCATTTGGTCAATTATTAAAATCGAAACTTGGCGATTTAGTAACAGCCAAGGCATTTGATAAGGCATTAGCGAGCGAAATATTCAAAGAATTTACAAGTCAAGTATTGCCATTTTAATTTATGAGGTTACGCAATACGTGTTTTCAGATAAACAACGTATCTATGGTAAATCTACAGTTTCCTTCTTCGTAAATAATCTTGAGCCAGATGATAGTGTAACACGAACTTTTGAGAGTGAAGATGAGACCGTGAATTGGCTTATGGACAATGACGATTACCCAAGAATGTTATTTGAAAACCTATTTCACACATCCAATTCTGTAATATTTCATTGCGGTGTTAAAGAGCCTATTACAAATTCCTATTCAAATGCTGTAAAAATTATATTGACATTTTTCTTTCACAACAACCATACGCTATCAAACAAACTTCATCCACAAAGAGGCAGATGATACATTAAATAGTGTGATTAATTTCTGATTTCATACTGCTGATTAATCTTTGCACAGCCTGTGCATCGATTAATTTGTATCTTTGTCAAACTTTATGAAAATATTCTTTTCCATATCAATGTCAATTTTATTCTTTTTTCAGGGAATTAGCATTGATATGGACTTTTGTGGACCAATTAAAGAAATTTCAAGCATTATTACCCATTATCAAGACCATAAAGTTTATGGAGACTCTTTCCTTGAATATGTAGTTGAAGATTACATTGACAATGATGCAAAAAATGAAGGGCATCATAATAACCCAGATAAGGAGAATACACCAGTCCATTCCCATCATCAATGTTGTCACCCTTTAGTATTAATTATTGCGAACAACAATTCGGTTTTAACCAATCGACTAAAGTTTGAAGAGAAAAAACAGTTTAACTTACATAAAGTAAACTTCACTTCCAGATATCTGGAATCGCTTTTCCAACCCCCTAAAGTATAATTCAGTTTTTTTTAGGATAGCTATATCCTACCGTGATGCTTTTCAAAGTAAGTATCGCATCATAAACGCATTGCATTTCTTTGCATTGCGATGTTTAAACTGAATTAATACTTTTTCTATGATTAACAAAATCATTTCATTTTCCATTAATAACAAGTTTATTATTGGGCTCTTTATAGTGGCACTTGTAGGTACGGGCATTTGGTCTATGGCCACTATAAATCTGGGTTCTGTACCCGATATTACCAACAACCAAGTACAGGTTATTACAGTTGCCCCAAATTTAGGTACTGAAGACATTGAACAATTTGTTACTTATCCGGTAGAATTGGCAATGGCAAATCTACCAGACGTTATCGAGCTGCGTTCGGTGTCTCGTTTTGGATTGTCAGTTGTTACTATCGTATTTGAGGACGAGGCAGGCACATATCTTCCCCGGCAATTAGTGCAAGAGAAATTAACCGAAGTTGCCGGAGAAATCCCCGAAGGCTTCGGCACGCCATTTATGGCCCCAATTACCACAGGTTTGGGCGAAATCTACCAATACAGCCTAAAAGTAAAGGAAGGCTACGAAGATAAATACGATGCAATGGAGCTTCGTACCATCCAAGATTGGATTGTAAAACGCCAAATGGCATTAGTTCCAGGAGTCGTCGAGGTAAATGCTTTTGGAGGATTTGTGAAGCAATATGAAGTAGCCATAAACCCCAATAAGCTAAAAAGTTTCGGTATTACAATGAACCAGGTCTTTGAAGCCCTTAAAGTGAACAATGCCAATACTGGAGGTGCCTATATAGAAAAAAATAACCAAGCCAATTTTATCCGTGGCGAAGGCTTGGCCCGAAGTATCGCCGATTTGGAAAACACAGTTGTAACTACTCAAAACGGTAGTCCCGTTTTAATACGGGATGTCGCTGAAAAGGTTGGATATGGCAGCCAAGTACGCTATGGCGCTTTTACCCAAGATGGACACGAATCTGTGGGCGGACAAATTTTAATGCTGAAAGGCGAAAGCCCAGGCGACGTGATCGAAAATGTGGAAAAGCGTATTGTAGAAATTCAAAAATCCCTGCCGGAAGGCGTTTATATTGATGCTTTTTTAAGTCGAAGTGAACTTATTGAGGCAACCACAAGTACCGTTAAAACAAATCTAATAGAAGGTGCCCTTATTGTCATATTTGTTTTGGTCTTGCTTTTAGGAAGCTTCCGTGGTGGCTTGATAGCAGCGTCGATAATCCCTTTATGCCTATTATTTGCATTTATTTTGATGAAACAATTTGGCATTTGGGCAAATTTAATGTCCTTGGGTGCGATCGATTTTGGGATTATTGTAGATGGTGCGGTGATTATCGTGGAAGGAGCGGTTTTCCACATTCATCAACGGATGAAAAAATCCACAACCGCCATTAACCAAGCTGAAATGGATGAAATCGCCTATGACTCTTCAAGTAAAATGATGAATTCTGCCTTCTTCGGTCAACTAATTGTTCTTATAGTTTTTACACCTATTCTGTTTTTGACCGGTGTGGAAGGGAAAATGTTTCGACCAATGGCATTTACATTTGGTTTTGCCGTTTTAGGGGCAATTATTCTTTGCCTTACCTACGTACCAATGATGTCATCATTATTTTTAAAACCTGCTAAAAATCAAAATAGTTGGTTTGCCAAATTTGAAAACAAGATTGATAGGTTCAGTGATAAAATTATGGGGGTTCTGAATCGTATCTATCTGCCTATATTAAATTTTGCACTTCGCTTTCGGGCAGGTGTGGTTATAGGCGCGGTTGCCTTGCTTTTGATTGCAGGATTTATTTTTAGCAATATGGGAGCAGAATTTGTCCCTAAATTTGATGAAGGCGATATTGCATTTCAAGCATTGATAAAACCAGGGAGCAGTCTTTCAGAATCTATTGAGGCCTCAGAGAAACTTCAGAATTTAATCAATGAGTTTCCGGAAGTAAAAACAGTAGTTTCAAGGATTGGTGTGGCTGAAATACCAACAGACCCAATGCCTATGGATATTGCCGATAGTTATATTATTCTTGAAAAGGACAAGAGTAAATGGACATCCGCAGATAGTAAAGAAGAACTCATAGAAAAGATTCAAGAAAAAATTTCAGTAGTTCCCGGCGTAAATTTTGTGTTTACACAACCTGTAGATCTTCGTTTTAATGAATTGCTGACTGGTGTCCGTGAAGACGTGGCCATCAAATTGTACGGAGAAGATTTGGACGTTTTGGCAGACAAGATACAGGAAATCGCGGCAGTAATTAGGACCGTTCCCGGAGCGGCTGACATTAATGTGGAGGCTACAAGTGGTTTGCCACAAATGACGGTGGTATATAACCGTGCGAAAATGGCACAATACGGTGTAACCGTTGATAAGCTGAATGATTATGTAAGTGCTTCATTTTCAGGAGAACAGGCAGGAGTCATTTTTGAAGGGGAAAAACGGTTCGATGTGGTCATTCGTTTGGCAGAGGAATATCGACAAGACATCAATAGCTTAAAAAACCTTTATATAGACCTGCCAAACGGTGCACAAGTACCATTAAAGGAGGTGGCAGATATCAGCTATAAACCCGGACCAATGCAGATTTCAAGAGACAATACCTCTCGTCGTACTTCCGTGGGCGTGAATGTTCGTGGGCGCGATGTAAAATCGATGGTCGAGGAAATTCAACAAAAATTGGAAACGGATGTTAAACTGCCACCAGGTTATTTTGTAACCTACGGCGGATCATTTGAAAACCTACAACGAGCATCAGACCGATTGATGATTGTAGTCCCAATCGTTCTATTAACAATATTTGTTCTGCTTTACTTTGCTTTGAATTCAGTTACACAAGCCTTGATGATCTATATGGCAGTGCCTTTGGCGGCCATTGGTGGCGTTTTCGTTTTGTTGATTCGTGGAATGCCTTTCAGTATTTCTGCCGGAGTCGGGTTTATCGTGCTCTTCGGAGTTGCCGTATTAAACGGACTCATACTCATAAATAAGTTCAATGAATTAAAAGACAGTGGAATGACAGATTTAAAAAAACGTATATATGAAGCTACGCACGAACGTTTACGTCCAATTTTATTAACAGCCATTACAACAATTATGGGCTTTATCCCAATGGCGATTTCTACCTCTGGTGGTGCCGAAGTACAGCGGCCCTTGGCGACAGTAGTCATTGGAGGAATGCTTACGGCAACATTTCTGACCTTGGTGGTTATTCCTATTCTTTATTATTGGCTTGAATCGAGAAAGGAACGAAACAATAACGATGGAGGTGTAAGCTATGTCAACAAATCAACGAACATTGTAACCGTATTATTGATGGTTGGCGGTTTGATGGCTTCTGGAACTGCTTTTGCCCAAGACACCAATCAAAATGGAACAATGCCAAAAACCTTGACTGTAGATGAGGCCATTGCTATGGCAAAACAGAATTATCCATCGCTTAAGGAAAGTCAGGCATTTATTGAACGGGAAAAGGCACTAAAGGGAACGAGTTTTGACCTTGGTAGCACACAAGTTTTCACGGGCAAAGAAGAATATGGCAATAATCTTCCTGGAGTGCAAACAACCGTTGGCGTGCAACAGGGCAATATCGATTTGCTTTCAGGATTTTCAAAATCGAAGTTTTATAAAGAGCGCATTGCCTTGGGAGAAAAGTTTTATGTGGCCAGTGAACAACAGTTGGTGCGCAATGTGATGCAAGCCTATGACCAAATTAATTATTACAAGGCACAGTTGCGTTTTGCAGACCAATTGGACAGTATTTATGCCAATTTTAAGTCCGCTGCCCAACTTCGGAATGACACTGGAGAAACAGGCAAGTTGGAATTTATTTCAGCCTCTTCCGAATTTCAACAGATTCAAGTGTTGAGGCAACAAGCTTTTGATGATATTGAAATTGCCAAACGTGCCTTAAAACAATATTTGGGAACGGATGAAACCATCGAGACGGTAGATGGTTTTTACGAGCCATTGGATTTTATGGCGACATTGGATTCAACTTCGGTTGCCAATAACCCAATGTTGCAATATGCCTTGCAAAATGCCGAAGTAAGTAAAGCAAATGTGGGCGTTGAAAAATCGCAATTCCTACCGAAATTCAGTTTATCATATGGCAGGCAGGTTGTGGATGATGTTTCAGGGTTTAATACCTATCAGGCAGGTATTAGTATTCCGTTATGGTTTTTTCCGCAGAAGTCAAGGGTTAAGGCAGCCAAGGCAGACGCAATGGTAGCAGAGAATCAATATTTGGAGCAAAAAGCGGTTACAGAAAGTCGTGTTTCACAATTGACCAAATCACTCGAAAAAACAAAGAAGATTTTGCAATATTACGAAGAAGGCGCACTATTGTTGGCAGAAGAACAAATTACCACAGCGCAGTTGGCTTCTAAAGAAGGCGAAATAGATTACGTCAATTATATCACCATTCTTAATAGTGCCATCCGTATTAAACAAAACCATTTACAATACATCAATCAGTATAACCAGCAGACCATTGATATGCAATATCAATTGGGCAATTTATAACCTTAAAAAAAGAGAAATGAAGAATATACTATTAGTTAGTACCGTATTATTTACACTTATGTTTATGAGTTGTAATGATGCCCAAAAATCTGAACTTGGACATAATGAAGCCGAAGGTGTATCAAAGACCAATGAAGTTGGAGAAGATGCACACGGCGAAGAAGGCCACGTTGAAGGAGAGGAAGAAGGTGGTCACAGCGAGGAAGAAGGCGTTGTAGAACTTACAAAGCAACAAGCTGAAACCATCGGTTTGGAAATGAAATCTTTGGAGGAACGGAATTTAGGGAACAACATTAAGGTAACAGGTACGCTGGAACTTTTCCCACAGGATAAGGCGAATATCAGTCCGTTTGTTGGTGGAAATGTGAGTTCCATAAAAGTAATACCTGGAGATAATGTAAGTAAAGGACAGGTATTGGCATATATAGAACACCCAGATATCATTGCAATGCAACAGGAATATCAGGAAAAAAATGACGAACTGGTCTTTTTGAAACAGGATTTTGAGCGCAAGCAGACTCTTTATGACAAAGGTGTTTCTTCTGGAAAGGAATTTCAGATGGCGCAGTCAAAATTTCGTTCCACAACATCCAGCGTCAATGGTTTGCGGTCCCAATTGAGACTGTTGGGCATTAATCCGGACAAAGTGGCTGAAGGCCAAATATATTCCGCTGTTCCCATTACCACACCCATAAGTGGCTATGTGGATGAAGTAATGATTAGCCTTGGCGATTACGTGGCGCAACAATCCAAAATGTTCTCAATAAGCGATAATTCAAAGATTTATGTCAACTTCAAAATATATGAGAAGGACATAAAGCAAATCAAGAAAGGACAACAGATATATTTTTCTACGGCCTCTCGTCCAGATGAACTGCTTAAAGCAACCGTTCGGTCTGTGGGTAAAACATTTAACACCGACCCAAAAGCTTTGGAAGTTCTGGCAGATATTGAAAACGAGGATAAAAACCTATTGCCGGGTATGTACGTGGAAGGGCGAATAGTGCAAGGTGAGAAAAAAGGTTTCGCCGTACCGGAAGCCGCCGTTATAAAAGAAGGCGAGCAATCCTTTATTTTTATTCTGGATGAAGATGGAGAAATGGAAGCGAACAAAATGAAATTTAAAATGATACCCGTAACGGTTGGTATTACTGATTTAGGCTTTGTTGAAGTCAATCTGCCTGCCGAAGTTTCAAAGGACGCCAAAGTTGTCATAAACGGAGCTTATAATCTCTCTTCGGAAATGGTTAAAGGCGAACTGGAACACGGACATTAATTCAATAATAATCAAAGATTTTGATTCCGGGTTTGTTTATCGTCTTAATTAGTTAGTTAAAAATTAGAAAACAGGCTCGGTTCAAAATTGATTTAAAATATTCATAATATGAAGGAAATAAAAGCATTTATAAAACCGAACCGAATCCAAAGAGTCATTGAAGCACTATCAGATAATGGATTTAAAAGTATGACCCTTTCACAAGCAGAAGGAACTGGCGCCTTTAAGTCAAAAGGTGCAAGACCGTCGTTGGATTTTCACGTGACAGATAGTCCAGTGGTTAAGTTGGAACTGGTCTGCCAAAATGAGGAAGCCCAAGTGGCCATTGAAACAATTATAGCCAACGCCAAAACCGACGGACCTGGAGATGGTATTATTTATATAGCAAATATTGAAGATGCCTTTCAGATTAAATCTGGAGATTCCTTAAAACGGTACGACCTATAAAACACTTTGTTGCAAATGGAAAAAATAGTCCAACTACTTGAAAGCAAAGGGATACGACCTACGGCTATGCGCCTAATGACTTATAAACGTTTGGTGGAATTAAAGGTAGCCATCAGTCTTGGCGATTTGGAAAAGGATTTTAAGGTCAGTGAAAGAAGCACCCTATTTAGGACTATGAAAGCGTTTGAAGAAAAAGGTATTGTGCATCAAATTGAGGATGGGACAGGTGTTATAAAATACGCCCTTTGCGAAGAAAATTGTGAGTGCGAGGTCGGCAACGACCTTCATTTACACTTTCATTGCAACAATTGTAATGAAACTGTCTGTTTAACAGAGCATAAAATCCCTCATATCAACTTACCTGATGGCTATATTACCGAGGATATCAACTTGGTGGTAAAGGGCATTTGCGAAAAATGCAGCGACAATCTGGATTAAACGTTTGGTTTTTAAATTCAATTATCATTTATAAATAGTGAGCAATGATAACAATCTATAAAAAAGAGGCTACTGTATATATGGTGGCAGAGAATAAGCTGGATGCCAAGGATTATGAAAACTTGATACCGGTCTTAACAGAACATATAACTGCATATCAGGAAGTTTCCTGGTACATTGAAATGCAAAATTTTGAAGGCTGGACGGTAAGTGCCTATTGGAAGGGCATTGAATTAAATCTTCCGAATGAAACGCATTTAAAGCGTGTTGCTTTAGTGGGTAGCGTTAAATGGCAGGAGCAATTTACCGAGGCATTGCTTCCTTTTTCAGAAGCTCATATAAAATTTTATAAGCCAGAAGAAAAAGACGATGCCAAAGAATGGATAAAAAAAAATAGTAAAAAATGAAAAAAATACAACTAAAAATTCCAGTTATCCTTCCGCAAGTTCCAAACGAAAAAGATACTTGTGTTGAGCGGCTTATAAAAGAATTACAGGCTAAAGAGGGCATCGAAAAAGTACACGTTGCCGATACAAAGGAAGATGACACACCACAGCTCTGTTTTCATTATGACCCCGATATCATTTCTATAGACCGCATTCAATCCCTCGCCGAACGGACTGGTGCTGAAATTACCGAAAAATACGGGCATTTGCTCATTGAGGTTAAAGGAATCAGACATACAAGACAGGCACGTTCCATAGAGAAAAGTCTTTTGGCAATCAATGGGGTTTTGGAGGCTTCCGTTTCGGCCTCTGGAATGGTGCGCCTTGAGTTTGATAAAAAGCAAACAAATTTTGATGAAATAAGTAAACAGATTGAAAAGGAAGACCTTCAGGTTAAGCGGAGTTCTTCAAACGAAAATAATTACACCGAAGCATCCAAAAAAAAACAGGAACGTTCAAAGAAGGAAGATACTAAAGAGCAAACTTCCACAGAGGGCCACGAGCACAAGGAGGGCGAGACCCACGAGGAAGGAGAAGAGCACGCCCACGGTGGGGTTTTCGGTAAAAATACGGAGCTTATTTTTTCCATTATCTGTGGGGCACTTCTCGGGATAGGTTTCGGGCTTTCTTATGTGGAATCCATCCCGGATTGGGTCAGTCTTACTTTGTACATTGGCGCGTACTTTTTCGGTGGTTTCTTTACGGCCAAGGAAGCGGTTCAAACTGTGGCCAAGGGTGGTTTTGAAATTGATTTTTTAATGCTGGTCGCTGCCATTGGTGCCGCCATTCTGGGAGAATGGGCAGAAGGTGCACTGTTGTTGTTTTTATTTAGCCTTGGGCACGCCTTGGAACATTACGCAATGAACAAAGCAAGAAAAAGCATTGCCGCGCTTGCAGACCTTGCACCAAAAACAGCCTTGCTTAAAAAAGATGGTAAGACTGTAGAAGTTGGGATTGAGAAATTGAGTATTGGCGATATTATAGTGGTCAAGCCCAATAGTAAAATATCCGCAGATGGCGTCGTGGTCAACGGAAAAAGTAGTGTAAACCAAGCACCAATTACTGGGGAAAGTGTACCTGTGGACAAAATCCCTGTGGAAGATAAGGACAGAAACTATTCGGCAGACGATGATATCAAGGATGAAAACCGTGTGTTTGCTGGAACTATCAACGGTAATAGTATGTTGGAAATTAAGGTAATCAAAGAAGCCAAAGACTCTACCCTGTCCCGATTGGTTAAACTGG
Source organism: Mesonia profundi (assembly GCF_031085155.1). Lineage (GTDB taxonomy): Bacteria > Bacteroidota > Bacteroidia > Flavobacteriales > Flavobacteriaceae > Mesonia > Mesonia profundi. Next base: position 31,425 of record NZ_JAVHUL010000013.1, read on the forward strand.
TCAACGAGGCGCAGACCCAAAAGTCCCCCACACAGCTGTTGACCGATAAGTTTGAAAAATACTTTGTGCCATCCGTACTGATATTGGTTGGTGTCTTGCTCTTTGCCTTTCTGGTCATTGATGAACCGTTTAGTGCCAGCTTTTACCGTGCAATGGCGGTATTGGTAGCTGCAAGTCCCTGTGCTCTGGCCATTTCAACACCAAGTGCCGTATTGAGCGGTGTGGCGCGAGCAGCGCGTGGTGGTGTACTCATTAAAGGTGGGAGACCGCTGGAAGATTTGGGCGAATTGACCGCTTTGGCTTTTGATAAAACAGGCACGCTTACCGAAGGCAAGCCCAAACTTACCGAAGTAGTACCATTGGGGGATATTGAAGAAAATGAACTGTTAAAGATAGCCGTTGCCGTTGAAAACTTGAGCGACCACCCTTTGGCCAAAGCCGTCGTAAGGGATGGGAAAGAGCGTCTGAAAGGTACTGATATTATCGATGCGTCAGATTTGGAAGCAGTTCTCGGAAAAGGTATCAAAGCTTCTTTGGGCAAGGATAAAATCTATATTGGAAACCTTGACTTGTACGAAGACCTCGATGAAGCAAAACCATCCGAAGATATATCGAATAAAGTAAAAGAACTTGAAGGTGGTGGAAATACTACGATGCTCATAAGAAGGAACAAAGAATATATAGGTATCATCGCCCTGATGGACACCCCACGGGAAGCGGCCAAGGAAACACTGAAAAAATTAAAGGAAATCGGTATCAAGCGGATGATAATGCTAACCGGGGATAATCAAAAGGTTGCCGATGCCGTTGCTAAAGAAATTGGGTTGACCGATGCCTGGGGAAGCCTGTTGCCAGAGGAAAAAGTAGATGCCATTAAAAAATTAAAAGAACAGGAATCCAAAGTCGCAATGGTAGGCGACGGTGTGAACGATGCCCCTGCAATGGCAAACAGCACCGTAGGTATCGCAATGGGTGCAGCGGGCAGTGATGTGGCCTTGGAAACTGCGGACATTGCCCTAATGGCTGATAAACTGGAAACACTGCCCTTTGCCATAGGTTTGAGCAGGAAGGCAAAGGCCATTATCAAGCAAAACCTTTGGGTCAGCCTCGGTATTGTGGCATTGCTTATCCCATCGACCATTATGGGTTGGGCCAATATCGGTATTGCAGTGGTCATCCACGAAGGCTCAACATTACTTGTGGTTTTTAATGCGTTAAGGCTTTTGGCTTATAAGAAATAAATTTAATAAAAAGGGTTGCTTTTGAATCAAGGTTAAAATGACCAAAACGGAAAAAATATTATCATATCACGGTATTCGCCCTACTAAAATGAGGTCGAAGATATACAAGTTCCTGAAAAGGAAACAAAGTGCCGTGTCCTTTTCCGATTTGAAAAAGGCTTTTGTTCAAAAGAGCGAAACCAATAAAACAGCAAACAGAACTACCTTTTATCGCAACCTCAAAATTTTTGAGGATAAAAGGCTAATTCATCAGATTAATGATGGGGTCGGAGTGGCAAAATATGCGATTTCTGATGAAAACGCCAAAGTTAAATATGGTATAGATTTACATATGCACTTTCATTGCACCGATTGTAGGAGAACAATCTGTTTACCGAATAAGATATCGGAAGAAAGCTTGCCAGACGATTATGAAGTGAGCGATGTGAATCTGGTATTAAAGGGAATATGTGAAAAATGCAGGCAAAAATAACAGGTGGGAGTTCCAGAACTCTGAACCCTTGCGCCCAATGGTCAGGTTCAGGTTTCTTCCACCTTCTCTAACTTAAAAAATATTATGGTAGAACTAAAAAAATCCTTGGGTACGCTTCGACTTACGTTTTATGGTGTTGGCACAATTGTGGGCGCAGGAATCTATACCGTGATTGGCGCGGCAGCTGGACAGGCAGGAACCGATATTTGGTTGAGCTTTATTTTTGCGGCAGTTGCAGCCAGTATTTCTGCAATGTCTTATGCAGAATTATCATCTACCTACCCCAATGCAGGCGCAGAATTTATATTTGTAAGGAAAGCATTTCCAAAAATCGACATTCCTTCCTTTCTTACGGGTTGGACCGTTGCCTTCCATAGTTCGGCAACAATTGCAGCCGTACTATTGGCATTTTCGGGATATTTCAATACCTTTTTTGAAGTACCGGGATTATTGATAAGCTATGGTGTACTGCTGCTGCTTGCCCTGATAAGTGTTACAGGAATCAAGAAATCATCTACTGCTAATATTATAATGGTCAGTATTCAATTGTTAGGTTTGCTCATTCTTATCTTTATAGGCCTTAAAGAAACAGGCCTGCCAAAAGCTGAAATTTTTCAAATCAACTCATTCTCTGGAACACTTGCGGCTACGGCAACTTTGTTTTTTGTCTATACTGGCTTTGAACATATGGCATCTTTGGGTTCAGAAGTTAAAAATCCAGGAAAAACAATTCCTCGTGCCTTTTTGCTGACAATGGTAATTACCACTATCTTTTATTTACTCATTTCTTTTACGGTACTTAACATAGCTGACCCTTTAGCTATTTCAAAGGTAGATTCGCCATTGTCCTTGGCAGCATCGAATCTTAACTCTTGGCTACCAGTAGTTTTAGCAGTTGCAGCATTATTTGCTACAGCCAATGCTGCGTTTAGCGGTATCATTTCCATAAGTAGGTTATTATTCGGAATGGCAAGCGTGGGCGAACTTCCAAAATTTATGACTAAAGTAAATGCACAAAAAGTACCTTGGGTAACCACATTTGTGGTTATGGCTGCGGTCGCTTGTTTTTTACTGTTGGGCGATATTAAAATTGTAGCGGGTATGTCCTCTTTAGGCGCACTGCTTGTGTTTGTCGCCGTAAATATTGCACTCATTGTTTTACGTTTTAAAGAACCAACGCAGAACAGACCTTTCAGAGTGCCATTGTCCATTGGCAAAGTTCCAGTACTGCCCATTTTGGCCATATTAGTTAGCCTAACTCTAATTATTCAGTATGATGGATTGGTTTACGCTGCCTTTGTAGGAGCGATAATAGTGGGAATAATACTCGATTATTTTTTGGATAAAAGAGAAAAAAAAGATATAGACCCCAAAGAAGAAAACGAATTGTTTAACCATTAATACATTTTTTATGGACTGGACATTTGAAGAATTTAGAGCAGAGCTTGACACCCTTAACCCATCGGTAAGGAAAAAGGCCATCGAAATTGCGAAAGAATTAATCGAAAAGGAAGGCTTTTCAAGAGAAAAGGCCATCAAAAAAGCAGTTGTAAGGGCTGAAGAATGGTTTTACGATTTAGAAGGATAATAATTAATTAAAAACTTTATAAAATGTTACAAATAATCGAGTTAAAAGAAAAAAATATTGTTGTAACAAAAGCTTCGGGTAAATTGAGAAAAGAAGATATAGAAAAAATCCACCCACTTATCCACGCCATACTGGACAAGGGGATGAAGGTTCGTTGGTATTTTGAGATGGACAATTTTACGGGTTGGGACTTGCCTGGTTTATGGGAAGACCTGAAAATGGACACGGCCCACGCCAAGGACTATGAAAAAATAGCAATGGTAGGAGATAAAAAATGGCAGGAATGGATAACCCAATTTATGAAGCCTTTTACGAACGCCAAAATTAAGTATTTCAATATAGACCAAAAGGAAGATGCCAAAAGTTGGATTGAGAGCCAGTAAGCTTACTTCCATAAAAGACAGACGATGAATAAAAAAAATATTCTTATTACCATACTAATTGGTTTTGCCATAGGTGTTTTTATCCTTCAACCTTTTGGGATAACAATTTTCACGTTTAGCAGCCAGAATTATGAAATTAATTGGTGGGATTATTTAATAAATAATTTCATTGAAATTTTGAATATCAATGGGAATCAAATTTTCGAGAATATTCTGTTTGGACTATTAGGTGCCAGTTTGGCGCTGATGTATTTTGTAGGGATGAAAAGTAAATAGCTAAAGAAATGTTTATGCAAAGAAACCCAAATGCTATATCGAAAAAAGGATTGAAAACTACGCTTGTAGGTATAATAATCAGCGCATTTTTGGCTATAATAAAAGGTCTTGGAGGTGTTTTTGGCCATTCTTATGCATTGATTGCCGATGCCATTGAATCTGCTTCAGATGTATTAACTTCTGCAATGCTTTGGGCAGGTTTAAAATGGTCGTCTAAACCACCAGACGAAAACCATCCTTACGGTCACGGAAAGATTGAGGCACTGGTAGCGATAGGTATTGCGATAGCTTTGACGATTGCAGGAGGGATTATAGTGAGAGATAGCGTCATACACATTCTTGAGCCACATAAAAGTCCTGCACCCTATACATTGATTATTTTGGTTGTAGTGGTTGCTACGAAGGAACTCTTATACCGATACGTTCTCAAAACAGGAGATGAAATAAATAGTTCCGCAGTAAAGGCAGATGCCTTTCATCACAGGAGCGATGCCATAACTTCAATCGCTGCTTTTATTGGTATATCCATTGCTCTAATTGGTGGAAAAGGTTTTGAGATTGCGGATGATTTTGCAGCCCTTATTGCTGCTGTATTTATTTTTTATAATGCGTATAAAATTGGAAGGTCTTCCATAGGCGAATTATTGGACGAAGCCATAGAGCCAGAACTTTGCGAAAAAGTTACTGCGGTGGCTGAAGCATTTCCAGATGTTGTAAGAATAGAACGTTGCTATTCTCGAAAAATGGGGACAGCATTTCATATTGATATGCATATGTGGGTAGATGGCAATAAGACAGTAACGGAAGGTCACGCCATTGCTCACGAGGTTAAAAATAACTTATTTAAAAACTTTTCACAATTGATTGATGTCCATATCCACATAGAACCTGCCGAAGATAAATAATAGCACTTCCATTGTATTTTACGCCATATTTGAATTAAAGATTAGTAAAGAATGAAAAAAAAGAAACTGAATTTAAGAGATTTGAATAAAACTTCATCAGATACTCACAAGCGCAATGATGGCCACAACCATAGCAGTCCAGAAAGCATAGGGAAATTTAAAATTTATGTACCAGCAATTTTCAGCTTTGTAATGCTGATTATTGGTATTGCGATGGATTATTTTGACGTAGCATTTTTTAAAGATTGGATACGTATCGTCTGGTATGCAGTCGCATACCTTCCAGTAGGTTTTCCTGTAATAAAGGAAGGTTGGAAAAGCATCAAAAATGGCGATTTTTTTACCGAGTTTTTATTGATGTCCATCGCAACCATAGGTGCATTCGCCATTGGCGAATATCCCGAAGGTGTGGCAGTAATGTTATTTTATGCGGTAGGCGAATTGTTCCAAAGTGCCGCCGTTAAAAAAGCCAAGGGAAGCATCAAGGCATTATTGGATGTACGACCTAATGAAGCCTTGGTCTATAGGAACAACAATTATGTGTCTGTAAATCCCGAAATTGTTCAAATTGGCGAAAAAGTACAAGTTCGTGTAGGCGAAAAAATCCCTTTGGATGGTGTTTTATTGTCCGAAAAAGGCTCATTCAATACAGCAGCCTTAACAGGCGAAAGCAAACCTGATACCATTGCAAAAGGAGAAAAAGTTTTTGCAGGAAGCATCAATTTGGATGGCGTTATTGAAATCGAGACTACCAAAGAATTTAAGGATAGTTCCATTGCAAGAATTCTTGATATGGTGCAAAACGCCACAGCACGGAAATCAAAAACCGAATTGTTCATTAGAAAGTTCGCAAGAATCTATACACCAATCGTTGTCTTTCTCGCGATTGGATTAACGTTTATACCCTACTTTTTTGTGGACGATTATGTCTTTAGCGATTGGTTGTACAGAGCATTGATTTTCTTGGTTATTTCCTGTCCGTGTGCTTTGGTTATCTCTATTCCGTTGGGCTATTTTGGTGGATTGGGAGCAGCTTCAAAAAACGGGATTTTGTTCAAAGGCGCATCTTATTTGGATGAAATGACAAAGGTTAATACCGTTGTTATGGACAAAACAGGAACCGTGACCAAAGGTGTTTTTAAAATCAAAGAAATAAAAGCCATTGGTTGGAAAGAACCTGAATTTATGAAATACCTAATGGCGATGGAAGAACAATCCACTCATCCCATTGCCAAGGCAATTATGGAATATAAAGCCGATGGCGAAGATTTTCAAGCTACCAAAGTAACTGAAATAGCAGGAAAAGGCTTAAAAGGAACAGTAAACGGCAAAACCGTATTGGTTGGGAATAAAGCATTGATGATTTCAAACAATATCGAAGTTCTATCTGAAACCGACAGCATTGTAGAATCTATCGTGATGGTTTCCATTGAAGGCAAATTTGCAGGCTATGTAATCATTGCAGATGAGTTAAAGGATGATGCACACGAAGCCATTAAACAAATTCGGGAATCTGGTATTTCAAAAATCATAATGCTTTCGGGCGATAAGGATTCCATTACGCAACAAGTCGCAAAAGAAATGGGCATTGATACCGCAAAAGGCGGATTGTTGCCAGAAGATAAATTGAACGAAGTCGAAAAGCTGATGTCCGAAAATGACGGAAGAGTAGCCTTTATTGGAGACGGTATAAACGATGCACCAGTATTGGCAGCAAGTGATGTAGGTATTGCAATGGGTGGTTTAGGTAGCGATGTCGCCATTGAGACCGCAGATGTTATAATACAAACAGACCAACCGAGCAAAATTGCAAAAGCTATTAAAATAGGTCGTTCAACCAGACGTATTGTATATCAAAATATTGCGCTTGCTTTTGGAGTAAAAGCTGTGGTACTTGTTTTGGGTGCTGGCGGTCTGGCGACAATGTGGGAAGCTGTATTTGCGGATGTGGGAGTGGCTTTGTTGGCTATTTTAAACGCTGTGCGATTGCAGAAGATGAAATGGAAATAATCAAAAACGATGTATCAAAAACAGAGAAATAAAAGAAATAAGAAAGTTAAAAAATCATCGAATAACAAAATCACAAAAAAAGATAAGTTCAATGGGATTCTTGCAATAATCTTTGTGGTAATAGCTGCATTACTATTATACTATTTTGTACTAAAAGGGAATATTCATAAGCATTGATTAAGTGCGAGAATTTAATGTTCCAAGTGGTTTGTGGGATTACAGCATATAAAGTGGAAGTGATTGGTTGGTTGGTTCATAGCAAAAATGATATTCTATGTTAGAAAATAGACGAGATAGACGAAAAAAAAAAGACAATAAAGTACCAGCTGTAAAAAATAGCATTACCAAAAAAGATAAAATAATTTGGATTGGTATTCTAATCGTTGTTATCCTGTTAATCTGCTTTGTACTGTTCTTGCAGTTCCTAAAGTATTTTATATCTGTTTAAGTGATTAATAAAAATTAAAGAAAATATTTAGCATAGCTATAAAATATGCAAGAGTTGTGAAGGATAAATTGACTGGTTTTAACTTTCCCAATTTAACGTTACTTATAATTTTGAATGCAACGTTTTTGCAAAATATGAAACGGTAATAATGATACCGAAAATAAATGACAACAAATTACGACGACATATTAAAAAAATTAGACTCTGAATTAAATGTTCTTGAAATAGAAGAAGAAGATATTTTAGTGAGAGCTGAAAAAGGGATTAAACTTGCAAAGCAAACCCTTAAGAAAGTTAGAAGTATCATAGTTGACTATGAATTTAAAACCAAATCAGAGGAAATACATTTCTTTAAATGTACTAAACCGAAAATTTATAGCAAACTCATCTATTATGTAAAACTATTTAATATTGAAGGTAAAAGACCGAGGGGAAGTAATAAATCTCAAGTAAAATATTTGAACAATTATATTGAAAAACTTCAAACTTATTTTAACGACAATCTCGATTTTTACCATTATTACCGTAGGGAAGCAACTGTATTTGATGAACAATATTTTTTGAGAGGCAAGGCAGATATTCGGTTATTCCCGGATTCATTTCACTTTTTTGTAGATGAACAATTTGCAACAAGCCACGATAGTACCGTAGCCACAATTTTAGCCTACGACCTTTTGATTGTACACTTAAAACGGGAAATTGATAAATTGGAAAATAATGGAAATTATGCAAGTTTAAGATTGTTACAAAGTAAAACCAAAATTACCTGGACAGCCCACAAAATATATTTAATTGAACTGATATACGCTTTGCACAGCACAGATGTCATAAATAATGGTACTGTTGACATTAAAGATATTGCCTATTTTGTTGAAAAAACGTTTAAAGTGGACTTGGGCGATTATTACAGAGCTTTTCTGGAAATACGAATGCGTAAAAATGGTAGAACCAAATTTTTGGATATACTGAAAAAGCAGTTGACCAAAAGGATGGATGATACTGATAACATAAAATAAAACACCCAAGATGCTTCAACTTGGGTGTTTCTCGTTTTGAGGGAAAAATCATTTTTTTTGGTGGTTTTTAGATGTGGTATTTTTTGGGAAAGTACCAAAACCCTCTATTGTATTACATTGAAAATGAGAGAGAAAAAATACCCAAGTAGCCGCATCTTGTGAATAAAATCCATCAAACTATCTCAATTTTGTAGAACGAAAGTCAAATCAGGTCAGAGGCTATCAAATTACTTGACAGCGATGCGATAGTCTCTTACTATTAAAACCGTTCTATTATGCCGACATCAATAATTACTACAGACGACCTTCGGGAATTCAAAATGGAATTGCTCGATGACATCAAAAACCTTCTTTCCAAGCAAGCTACTGGAAAACTGAAGAAATATCTTAAATCTTCCGAGGTTATGGATTTACTACAAGTAAGTCCAGGAACACTTCAAAATCTGCGTATCAATGGTACGTTGCCCTACACAAAAGTTGGCGGAATCATTTACTATGATGCAGAGGAAATCCAAAATGTGATGAACGCCAACCGCGTTCAACACAGCATAAATTCTTAAGCGATGAACTATATAAAGCTACTCAATGCGGCTTTTTCAACGTTCTATTTTGATGACCGCCTCAATCCCACGCACATAACCCTGTATATGGCATTATTTCAAGAATGGAATAGTAGCCGATTTGCGGACGAATTTTATGTGAACCGCAGAGATTTAATGAGGGCTGCCAAAATTGGTTCTAAATCAACCTATCACAGATGCGTTACGGATTTGGACTCTTGGAATTATCTATCATACTTCCCTTCCAACAATCCTTACAAAGGCAGTAAAATCAAGATGGCCATAATTGGGACAAGTGATGAGCCTGATGTGGGACGGTACAGTCCCATATTAGAACAACTTGCGGGACACTACCATCCCAGAAATGAACCAGTAGTGTACCAACACCATACCACAAATGGACAAGTAATGGACTCGCACCGTCCCGTGAGTGGACAAGCATTGGTATCTACTATAAACAATACCAAACAAGTAAACAATATAAAACAACCAAAGGGCAGGCAGGCCGTTTTTATTTTTTTTGAAGAAAAAGGTTTTGATGCTGATGAAGGAAAAAAATTCTTCGACCACTACGAATCGAACGATTGGAAAACAAGCGACGGAAAACCGATACGAGATTGGCAAGCTTTGGCTAAAAACTGGATGGACAGAACTGAATTATTCAATGAGGAAAACAAACCAAACACAAAGCAACCGTCCCATATTAAGGACAACTTGCGTACCACTAAAAACAAAGATTATGGACAACCCCTCTAAAATTACCGAAGGTGGCGTGGAATATTCGCTTGGAAAGTTTGATGGTAAAAGCGTGTTATACGATTTTGATAAAATCCTGATTTATTTGGATGCAAAGGGAAAGTTGCTCTTTGGCAAACAATTTAGAATCTATGATGAGGACACGGTTATCATCCGCAAACTATGTCACTATTTCATCAAGGACAAAGAAAATTGCCTGAAAGATGATATCGACACTAACAAGGGTATTCTTTTATCCGGGCTTGTGGGATGTGGAAAGACCACTTTGATGAAACTATTGCGATATATCGTGCCAATGCAACGACCTTATGAAATGATTCCGTGCAGGAATGTTGCTTTTAGCTTTAACCATCTAGGCTTTAAAACCATTGAGGATTATGGCAGCACCAAATTCTACTGCTTTGATGATTTAGGCATTGAACCTGCAGGACGATTCTATGGTAAAGATTTGAATGTGATGGGCGAAGTATTACTTTCCCGATACGAACTTTACCTTGAGACCAAACACAAAGTCAAAACCCACGCTACTACAAACCTAAATGCTGAAGAACTGGAAGAACGGTATGGAAACCGTGTTCGTAGTAGAATGCGCGAACTGTTTAATTTGATTGCTTTTGATACAAAAGCTGGGGATAAGCGGAAGTAAATTTTAGAATACTATTTTTCAAATTGGCGCTTGTTTAATGGATGGTCATTTAAAACCTATTTACTTAACAACAACTGTTGTTTTCTTGAATTGGTGGACAAGAAACTGTCCCATAACTGCAATAAACACAGCAATCCCCTTCATTTGGTTTTAGAACCGTTTTACAATTCTCACATTCGTAGAAAAACTGACAAGCTTTTGTTGGCATATCCTCTACTTTTTTATGTCCGCAGTTTGGGCAGGTAATTTCTGATTTTAATTGGACTTCCATTAGTTTTCTTCTTTGTAGGTTACTTTATAGCCTGTAGAATTAATTGCTTTTTCTATATCCTCTTTAGTAGTTTTCGAATTATCGAATTCTACTTTTGCGTTAGCTTTTTCATAGGAAGCATTTACATTTACAATACCCTCTAATTCATTAACAGCGTGCGTAATGTGTTGTTCGCAAGAAGCACAAGTCATCCCTTTTACATCAAAATTTACCGTTTGAATATTGGATTGATTCACTATAACCACTTCTTTTTTATTAACTGGATAAAAAATATGAGAGTAGTATGGAAAGCTTATTGAGATAGCCGCAAATAATGTAATTCCTATTAAAAACCCTTTAGTTTGAAACCACTTTGGCTTTGCATCTATTTCACAGCAATCATCTGCTTTTTTAGGTTTTAGATAATCATACCACGCATAACCAATTGCTATGATAGCGACACCAATTAAATAGGGTCTAAAAGGTTCCATCCAAGATAAAGCGGATGCACTCCCTCCAATTCCAGCAATTAATGCGATAACTGGTGGAATACAACAGGATGATGCGGCTACAGCAGCAAACAAACCTGTGTAGGCTACATTTTTTGAGGTTCTTTCTGTGTTCATTGTTATAAAATTTATGCTATTTTTCTTTCTAATTTGATTGACTTAAAAATACTATTCAGAATATCCGTCTCATCCTCGTTCAATGAATAGTATAAGGTTTGCCCTTCTCTCCTTGAGCTTATAATACCTGCATCTTTCATTTTTCGTATATGCTGTGAAACTGCTGGCACACTCATACCTAAAATATCAGATAAATCGCAAGGACATAGTTCATTTTCCATATTTAATAAGAATAGGATTTTTAAGCGCACCTCATTACCTGAAATGGATAGTAGTTTCGATATTTTATCGAAACCATTAGCCATACCGTCAATGGTAGTTCTACAGTTTAGTAACTGCTTATGGTCAGCCTCAGCTCTTGTACAGGATATTTCTAGTTTCATATTAATGCTTTAGACGAGCAAAGATTCAGTTAATTACTTATTTAAGCAAATACTTAAATATTAAATTCTATTCTGCTCTAACTTTTAGTTGGTTGTCTTAAATAAGATAGCGGGTGTTATGCGGAAATAATCTAATTTCTGAAAGACTTATATAAGAAAATCACTTCAGAAATAAATTGGATTACAATCGCTTTTAAACTCTTTGTTAATTCTAAAAATAGGTCTTTCATAATAGTATTAGTTTTGTATAGATAACAAAATGGCTGTGGCAATCAATTGGATATTGTTAGAATTTGAAATATACTTGCCTTCATCTTTATTACTCAAAAACCCTAATTCTATAAGCACAGAAGTGCAAACATCAACCGTTTCTCGAAGTACCTGAAAATTCGCGAACTTGACACCTCTACTTTCATATCCCAATTCTTTATTGAGTACGGCTTGCACTTGAAAAGCAAACCAAGTAGAATCATCTGAATATTTGGATTCTGCATTTGTCACGTAAACTTCAACACCCCTAGCATTCGGATTATCCGAATGATTACAATGCAAAGACACAAACAAATCAGCTTTTAGAAGCTGAGCAAGTTTGGTTCTATCCGATAATGAAATAAGTGTGTCTTTATACCTGGTCAAATAAATATCCAGAGGCTTATCCAATTCGTTATTTAGCTTTAAAATCTCATTTACAATATCAAGTACAACATCTTTTTCTTGGATACCATTTACACCTATCGCACCAGAATCTTTTCCACCGTGTCCAACATCAATAATTATTCTTTTTTGAATGGCTGTTTCCTGTCCAAAAATGATACAGATTTTTAAGAGCAAAATCACAAAACTGACGTTTTTGAGCACTTTTTTCATTTTCAATTTTCGGGTTATCAACAACTTCACTTCAAAATTCCATAGGATTTGATGTCAAATAATAGCAACGGAATTCAATCAACATCAAATAATATTTTATTCACAAATATTTGATTTTCAGTTATTTATGTTCAAATATATGTAAATTTCCAATAACGAAAATGAACTAAAAATTTAAACTTTTCCGATATGAAAAAATCACTCTATTTAGCATCCATTCTTTCGCTCTTATCCACTTCGCTTTTTGCTCAAATTGGTGGCATTGAAGATTCCGTTAATGATGTTGGCGACACTATCCGAACTATTTTTCCAATACTACTCGGTGTAATCTTCCTTGTAGGTTTCCTGTTCAACGCAGGACATTTTTTTGGGGAAAATGCAGATTTAAAAAAGGGGATTACCCGAGTTTTAGTATTTGTATTGATTGCAGGTGCAGTAGTCGGAATCTTTACTTACCTAATAGGAATCGTTGTATAAATGAAACGGTTCGAGGTCTATAAAAACATCAGGAAAAGGGCGGTCATTTTTGGACTGCCTATTTCCCTGTTTGCCTTGATGATGGTATCCATTTTGGCTTCTTTGCTTATCATCATTTTCTCTTTCAGCTTTGGGATAATAATAGGTGTGTTGGTTTTCAATGCTTCCCTCTATGTGGCGCTGACACGGATAGCCCACAATCCACAGCTTTTCCAAATGGCAAAGGCATTTCCGCAAATCATTAGTAACAAAAGAAACTCTGGCTTCGATTATGAACAAGATTAACCTTTCGTCATATCAACCCATTGTAGATATTCAGAACAATATCGTATTTGCCAATAATGGCAACGTAGTCTTGTGCTATAAAGGAAATTTACCGGAAATCTATTCGCTTTCAGAAAAGGATTTTGAAGATATGCACGGTGCTTGGTTTCAGGCTTTGAAGTCGCTGCCTGTGGGAACCGTGGTTCACAAACAGGATATATACCTGAAGAAATCTTATACTTCGGAACAACTTCCGAATACAACTTTTCTCGAAAAAGCTACTCACAAGCATTTTAAAGGGCGTGGACATATTGAGCACAAATGTTATTTATTCTTCATCTTGACCAAAAACAAGGCGCTTAACAACTCGAAATACGTCAATCCCTTCAGAAAAGTTTCAAAGGGAATCGTACAGGAACTGGATGACAATATTAAGAGTTTCGCCAACTCGGTAAGCGATTCGGTTTCCTTCATCAACAATAGCCGAAAGATGGATTTTGTTTCGCTTAAAGCCAAAGAAATACAGCACCTCACAAACAGTTACTTCAACGGTTTTAATGAAGGCTATGATACCGATATTTTACTGGACAAAAAAAGCGTCAATATTGGCGAAAACCATTTTGATGCCCTTGCCATCAATAGCGAACTGTGCTTTGGCGAAAGTGTACAGAGTAGCAAAACCAATGAGAAATTCACTTCTGACGATTTTGTGTTTCATCAAGGGTTTGTTGATGGCTTAGGGCTTACGCTTAATGAAAATCATATTGTTAATCAGATTATTTATTTGGACGACAAACAAAAGTGGCGCAAACTACTGGATAAGAAGATTGAAGAACTCAACAAGAGTTCCAATTTCGGTTCACAGAACAAAGTGGTTCTGGGGAAAATCCAACACATCCTTGACCAAATCAATGCCGATGATAATGCCAGAATCATTCGTGGTCATTTTAACATAGTGTATTGGGCAAAGGAAGCCAAAGAGCTTGACAAGATAACTTCAAAAATCAAGACTGAATTTAAAGAATTGGATATCATCCCTTATTATCCAAGAGGCGAAGAACGTAAAAATTATATACTGAACAGTTACTGTTGCTTCTCGTCCAATTTCTCAAACAACGATTTATACGTAACCGATTTAAAACACGCACTTTGCCTGTTTATCAATAATACCAATTATAAAAGCGATAACACCGGAATCATCTTTAATGACCGTGAGCATAACATTCCTGTACTGAAGGATGTCTGGGATGAAAAGAAGAAACGCATCAAGGCACGAAACTTTGCCATTTTTGCACCAACTGGCGAGGGCAAATCCTTTTTGGCCAATAACATTCTACGTCAATATTTTGAAAGTGGCGTTCGTTTGGTTATTATCGACTTGGGTGGTTCATACACCAAATTCGCCAAACTTTATCCTGAAAAATATACGGTGCTGCGCTACGAAAGCGGAAAGAACTTAGGCATCAATCCATTTTACATAAGTGATACAAATGACCTCACACCGGAACGTTTGGAAGACTTATCGGTGTTCCTGTTTGAACTCTTTGCTTCAGATTTAAAAGTTACAAAAGCCCAATCGGTATCAGTTAAAAAGATACTTCGCCACTATTACGATAGTACTTCTGAAAATCACTCGTTAGATGGTTTTTACAGCTTTATAGAAAGGAATCAGAAAGACCTTCTGGACACCTTAAAAATCCATCCCGACTACTTCAATGTCACGAGCTTTTTGCACGTAATGTCTGAATACGTCGGTGATGGTCTATATAGTTTTCTGTTTGAAGTAAGCGAAGACCAGACCTACAAGATTGAGGACAAACGATTGATTGTTTTTGAACTGGATGAAGTAAAAGACAATAAGGAAATTTTGTCCGTAATGTTGAAGCTGATTAAGTCAGCCATCCAAAGAACCATTTGGAAAAATAGGGCTGAAAAAGGTATCATCCTTTTCGACGAGTTTGCCAAGCAACTGAAGTTTGAAAATGTTCTGGAAAGCGTAGAATTTTACTATCAAGCCATACGTAAACAAAACGGTGCGATTGGGATTATTCTACAATCCATTAATCAATTGCCTAACAATTCAACTTCAGCCAGCATATTGGAAAATACGCAGGTCATTTACAGCCTTAACAATGAAAAAGGTTATGACGAACTGGTTAAAAGACTCAACCTTTCAAGCCACGATTTAAACCAATTAAAGTCCATCAAAAACAACCTTTCCGGACCACGGAAGTACACCGAAATGTTTATTAAAATCGGTAGGGAAAGTAACATATTCCGTCTTGAAGTTCCGAAGGAAGTATATGCAGCTTACCTGACCGATGGACAGGAAAACGAAGAGATAATGAAGCTCTACAACGAGCATAACGATATGCAAAAAGCAATAATTCAATTCACATCTAAAACATAATATTATGAAGACAAAAATCAAAATTTTAGTAATGACAGTAGCCTTGACCTTATTTATGTCGGGAAATGCTACCGCACAAGGAATGCCCACTTATGACAATACCAATTTTATCAGTTTGGTAAAACAACTATTGGAATCAGGTAAACAGACCGCTCAAATGATTAAGTCTGTAAAATTCCTAAAGGATGCTAAAGAAGCCATCGAGCAAGTATCAAGCGTAGTTCAACAACTCAACGCTGTCCAAGAAATTGCAGACAACAATCAGCGCCTTATCAATGTAATGCAAAATGATTTACAGGACATTTTAAACTCGCCCTACATCAAACCCAATGAAGTTTCAAGAGTTATGGAATCGTTCGATGCAATAGTCCAAAACTCATTAGAAACGGTAGATTTTATTGATGAAGTTTTATCCAGCGATTATCTAAAAATGAGCGACGCCGAACGTGCCGAAATACTCAAAGTTAAAGAGCAAGAATCGAAACAAATGGTTTCTACCATTACCACTAAAACAAAACGGTATCGAGATATTATTTCTTTCAGAAAAATGCAGGATAAAGTAAATAACCGAGAAACAGATTACTAAAAATGACCGCAACTATACTTTTAGGGATTGGGTTGGAATACATCGATGCGGTATTCCAGACCATACAGAGCAGCAACTTCTCGCAATACACTATTGCCGGAATGAAAACGCTCGCTGTCCTATTTTTTTTGGTTAACATCCTGAAAAAGTACAATGAAGGTGTTGCGGATAAAGACGGTTATACTTGGGGATTGAGCCCAGGGGACTTGATGAAGAATTTTGCCATTGTCATATTAGTAATTTTCTCAACGCAGGTGTTAGGGTTCTTTGATGGGATATTGGTAGCCATCGAAGGGCAGTATAGGGGCACAGCACCTGCGTTATTACCATTACAAATGCAGGACATTCCTTTAGAGGAAGACGTAAGTCTTTTTGATGCTGCAAGCTCAGCAATGACCCTTTTATACGAAGCTTTAGTAACACCATTGTATGGGTTTAAGATATTGGCATTTATTCTAAGCACTATACTTTGGATTCTTGACCTATTCATTTATCCGTTGTTTTTGGCAGAGCGTTTTTTCCTTTTAGGGATAATGCAAGCGTTCTTCCCTTTGGTCATTAGCCTTGCTGTTTTTGAAAAGTTCCGTTCGCTTGCTTATACATTCTTCAAGTTGTATGCTGCTGTATATATGTTAGTGCCGGCATTCTTTTTAGTCAATGTATTTGTTAACGCTATTTATACGGAAATCAACACCAATTTCTGGGTCAACTTATTTGGTACCGATACAGGTCAAGGCTTTTTTGCGCCTGTTGTTCAATTAGGTTCTGTTGCATTTATTGTTTTCCTGAAATTCAAATTGTACAAACGAGCAACGTCCTTTACGCTCAGATTGTTTACTGCCTAAGGCAGATTAAAAATAAGAATATGAAAACACCATACAAGAATATTTATAACGTCCTAAAATTGAATCGGTTTATCGTTTTGGCAGTTGTTGTCTGTGCCTTACTGTCCAGTACCTTTTCAGTTTGGATGGTATTCAATACAAATCAAAAAGCGCTCAATAGTGCTTTTGCAATCAATACAGATGGCAGTATAATTCCCCTGAAGCTCGTAACTCAAAAAGAGAATTTTAGAGTCGAAGCTCTGGCACATTTAGAACTGTTCCACAACTACTTCTATAACATCGATGCCAGTAACTATGAAAGGAATTTGGAAAAAGCACTTTGGTTAGGCAATAGTTCTGTGGACAATCTTTACCGCCAGAAAAAAGCCGATGGTGTTTACAACAGGTTGCTTCAGTATTCATTGGTTCAAAAAGTATTGAGTATTGACTCAAGGATAAACGAAAATAATGGCTCGTATAGTTTTACAACCACCACCATTTTTGAAATTAACAGAGGTTCAATAATTGACACCTACGAACTGTTTTCAACTGGAAACCTGATTATGGTTGACCGAAACTTTCCCAACAATCCGCACGGACTTCTAATTACAAATTACTTCGAGAACACTTTAAAAAAACTAAACGATGAAAGTTGAAAAGAATAAAATAGTATTCGCTGCCGTATTGGCTGTGATTTTCATATTCCTGATTTCCTATTCTGTAATGGTATTGGGCGATGATGATACTGAAACTGAAAACCTAAAACAGACCTTAGTGCCTGATTTAGAGGAAAACCAAAAAGAATACGACTCTAAACTGGATGCTATAAATGACTTAAAGAAAGTTCGTGAAAATAACGCGCCCAGCATTTACGATGAAAAGCTCATTGATTCCTTGGGATTCTACGACCCAGATTTACCAGAACGCGAAAAAGAGCGTATTGTAGATAGCATCTATGAAGCTGGCAAAATTCAATATACATCGAAACGATACCAAAACTTAGGACAGAAAAGAACTGTTCGCAAAGCGGTATCAAAAATTGATTCTACTGAGGTAAAAAGAGAACAAAATATTGAAGCTAAAGAATTGGGCTTAGAACATCAATTGTTCTTTGCTGCTTCGCCAAAACCCAACGAGTTTTCAATCATCGGTAATACTGATGATATAATTTACGTAGTAGTAGATGGCGACCAAATAGTCAAAGCGAATACCAGATTGCGAATGCGCCTTACCAAAACAGCTACGATTAATGGTAAAGAAATGCCTAAGAACACACCCATTTTCGGTTTTATAAGCTTTCAGCCGAATCGTGCACTCATTGAAATTGAAAACATTAAGCATCATCCTACAAAACTCAAAGCTTTTGATTTGTCAGATGGTAGTGAAGGTATTTATGTACAGAACAATTTTCGAGCAGAAGCCACCACCGAAGTCTTGGACGATATTATTGGCGATATCAACATTCCTACCGTACCACAAGTTGGTGGTATATCCAAAGTACTCAGACGTAACAACCGAAACGTAAAAGTTACGGTATTGAATAATTATAAATTAATTCTAAAACCTAAATTATGAGAGCAACAATTTTAATATTTGCGATACTGATTTCCGCTTTCGCGAAAGCGCAAACAACTACAGTTCTCGATACCATATATGCCAACGACACCAAAAACGTTGCATTATTCTTCCCTGAACCTATTCGGCAAGGTATAACCGGTTCAGATAATTTTGTTTTTACCTACAACCGTGAAAAAGAACAGTATTTTGGA
This sequence comes from Mesonia profundi, assembly GCF_031085155.1. Lineage (GTDB taxonomy): Bacteria > Bacteroidota > Bacteroidia > Flavobacteriales > Flavobacteriaceae > Mesonia > Mesonia profundi. The sequence goes on from NZ_JAVHUL010000013.1 coordinate 50,182, forward strand.
CTTCTTCAAGCAAAGCCTGGCAAAGAAAGTAATCTACTGGTAGTCAATAGAAATGGTTCAATTTTTTCGTATATTGTAAGATATAAAAAACAGCTATCTAAGCTCAATTATTTCATTCCGTTATCTAATAGTATCGGAAATGAGAAACCAATTAAGGTCGATTCGATACTTGCTGAATCTTCTGAAGAACGTGTAGATAATAGAACGTATTACTATCAAAAATTCTGCTCGTATCTTCTTAACAGAAACCAGCGTATCGGTCGGATTAAGAAGCGAACGCAAGGCATTGTCTTGACTGTTGAAAATGTTGTTTTTGATAAGGAAGAACTCTACTTCGTTATCCAGATTGAGAATAATTCTACTTTGGATTACGATTTGAATTTCTTAAACCTTTCGATTGAAACAAGACAAAAAGGGAAAAGAAAATCGTTGCAACGCCTGTATCAAGAACCAACGTACAAACACAATCTGCCTTCAAAAATTGCAGAAAGTGAAACTGTGCGCTTCGTTTATGTATTGCCCAAATTTTCATTATCTAATGACCGTAGGGCGATTTTAGAATTGAATGAAAAGGATGGCGAACGAAATATTGAAATGAAACTATCACATAGATATATTAACAACCCAAATTAATACTGTTATGAAAAAAATTGTCGTTTTCTCGCTCGTACTGCTGTTCCTTTCTTGTGCCGATTCTGATACTAAAGTTTCGGGACCAAGTGCCACAGCCCAAATCGTCATCGAAAGCTTTTATGAAAAAGATGAGGAAGCTTTAAAAGCCAACTCAACACCACAGGCATATTCTAATTATATGAATACTATAAATATGTTCAATGCGACGGTAAAGGATGATTCAAACTTTACAGTTTTGCAGGATACGATTATGGGTGACGTGGCTTGGGTAAAATATACTACAGCCTATGATAAGACACCGGGCCTTTTTAAACTGGTTAAGCAAAATGGCAGATGGTTGGCGGATGCGAGAGGCTCAAAGGATAAATCGCCTTTTTAGCTTATAACTATCTTATACTAGATAGTAAAACGTTAAAATTATTATTTATGATTTCATCTGTTTTGGAATAGGAACAATTCCAGATTTGAGATAGGTAAATAATTATTTCCTTGACATCACTAGATTTAACAGGCTTGCCTTTGATTTCTATAAAAGGCCCATCAGTCTCGGTCAAAATTTTATTTTGAGGAATTTTAGAAATTCTAGCTTGACCAGCTTTACTTTTAATCATTGCATTATTTATAGAGAAGAAAAAACCAGCATTGGCGATTTCTACTATAAGTTTAATTGGACCTGAATACCAATGGAATATTGCTCCTTTTGCGTGAAAATCGATTAAACAATTAAGTACTTCTCGTTCAGCCTTTCTTGAATGAATACTAAGTATTTTCTTCTTGCCTTGAAGCGCTTTTAAAATTCTGCGAAAACTGATAACCTGAATATCTTTAGTCGAAAGCCCTTCTTTGGAAAAGTCCAAACCAACTTCGCCAATGTAACTTGTTACATCAATCAATCTTAAAAATGCAGAAAATTCTTCGGAATGGTTTTCTGCATATAGTGGATGCATTCCTAATGCCAACCTTATCTTCTTTAAAGATTTGAAATGTGGTAATCCCATCTCGAAATGACTTGGAAGATTAGTTACTGAGATTACGGTAATTCCCTGTTTATCCAGTTCTCTGAGAAGTTTTTCAGGATTTGGGTATAAATCAATATGACAATGAGCATCAATCATTGGATTTTAAGTATTTTTTTCAATTGGTCATTACCTTTATCACGAATCCAATTTAAAATTTCGACCCTTGAATTATGTACTAAATTTGCATATGCATCCAGATTCGAAATCTCAATGCTACCATTTACAAGCAGATTCCGTTTAATTTCTTTTAGACTGATAGATGTTCCAAGGTAATCAAATAAAGCTTTTACATCAGGCTTAGCCTTGTTCATATCTGTTAACGTTAATAGGTCATTTCCGTAAGTGTCCGTATCCCAATTGTTTTTGTGTAATGCTGCCCTTCTATAAATACAAGGCATACAAATTCCACATTGTTTGGCATTACGATTTTCCCAATGGACTTTGTGCCCTCTTTTACCGCAAGAAACTGATAGTGGATATGTTTTCTGAAGTATAGTTGTATTATCACAATCAACAACCATCTTCCCTTTAGTGTCCAATTTGAAGGGGTTAATTAAAGAAATATTCAAATTAACAATTTCTAATGATTCTTGCAGTTTTCTAAAAAAGTAAGGGTGTGTCGTTCTAGTACTCAATGAACTTGTCCTTGATTTGGTCAAAGGATGATTTAAAGAAATAGTACCATTCTCTGGAATTAAAATTGTGTTAGAGGTTGGTACTTTGTTCAAGAGATATGCCGCTATTCCAATGAATAGTATTGACCTACTTCTCTGATTGGCATCTTTTGTTATTTTATCTCCGTTAATATATCTCTGGGAAAGACCAACGGTTGCTCTAATATGTTTGTATTTATTGTCAAAGCTTTTTTCAAATTCTTCCAAAATAAGAGTTTGGTCTTTTTTGGGACCAGTATAAGTAGGGTCAAAATGAGATACCAGCAATCCTATTTTACCATTATCTAGACTATTCAATTTGTTGATAACCCCTATCAATGAGTCAAGACCGCCTGAAAATAGACTGACGAACTCAATATTGGGATAATTATATTTTGGTATGTTACTCTTCCTGCGGTTTTTCCTAGGTAAATAAAGCACTTCTACCTCCATTTGTCTAAATGTAATAGACCATACATCTCCTGTTAAAAAGCCGAGGGTTTCTTCGAGCTCAGTTATAGCAAGTTTCCAATAATCTATATTCTTTACTGGAAATTCAATTTCAATCTCTCTAGTCCAACCATTATACGAGTACAGTTCTCGTGAAAGTAAATCGTCTGTGCCATATACGATTGCAGCAATAAGAAAAAAATCAAACCCTACTGATGATGTCTCCTTTGTAAAATCATATAAATTATGAAAATGAGCAATATTCAATTGTGCTTTTTTCTGCACTCCGTCTATTTCCTGGCATAAGAATGTCTCCGAAAATTGCCCATCCTTTGCGGGATTAACTTCTATTTTAATTCTCATCTTCAAATACTTTTAAAACATCCTCTTGTATGTTTTTTATTACCCTATCTCCATCATCGCCACCCCAATCTATTTTGTCTAAGGAATTCGTTTTATTCATTTCAGCTAAGCTAGAATTTATAAAGTCTTTAATCTGCTTAAAAAGACTTGAACATTCCGTTTTACCTTTACTTTCTACAAGCTTTTCATAAAACATTATTGACAGATGTTCTAAAACATAATAGCTAAAATATTTAATTATTACTTCTTCCAGAGACTCACTATCAAGGGTTGATTTTAACGATGTTTCTAAATCCTCTGCGGTTTCAGTCCCTGCGGCTAATTCTTCCAATAATCTTCGCGTGGCTTCTTTGGCAGCACTATCGTCAATAGTAGATACGGGACCACTACAGTATTCTATGAGATGGTTAATAATATCTTCAGCTGACTTACTTTTTAAATCCGTAAGACCTATCGATTTTAGGGCTTCTGAAAGATTACCACCATTAGATGAAAAACTACCTAAAAATCTTCCGATATTTTTGGCATTTCTAATACCGCTTCGACCTGCAATTCGAGAATTACCTCTTCCTGCTCGTTTTGAACCGCCAACCACTCGGACAAATTTCCCTGTTATATTTCTAAGGTTGTCCGTTGGTATCTTCGCTGTTGTGCAATTTCGTGTAACCTCACTACTAAGTTCGCCCCATTGGGGTTGACCTTTGACCGAAGCTGAATATGATTTGGATGTGCCCATACTTATTTATTAAATGCCTTTGCTACCTTAGATTTAGATGTTGATAATAATTCTGAAAGAAAGTCTCCCAAAACTGGATTCTCTTTAAAACTTCTCAAATCAACGCCAATGGCAGGTGGTATTTTTGCTAAATCTACTAAGTTAAGTAAATATTTATATGACTCATCAGAACCTCTAACACCTTCTTCTATCATAAATTGAAAAAGCTTATACGAAAGGGGACTTTCTTGATTTCTTTGCGCCATTGCTACAGAGAACTCAAGGAACTGATTTAATTCCGATTCGTTTAGCAACATAACATCTTTCTTGATTATTGCCTTTGTTGCTTTAACTGGCAGCCCTTCTTGATTCAGTTTATTATATGTGGATTTGATGATAGGCGGAATTAGGCTTGCGCCAGCAATAGTAGACGAGATATTATCTCTGGAAATCCAAAAATAATCACGTAAGTCTATTTCTGATAAAGCAGGTTCTACTTTTAACCATTTAACTACTTTATCTTTATTCCAATTGCTATAATCACTTTTGCCCAAATACTCTTTGAAATCCGCTTCAGACGATTTGGAACACTCGGTTTCCAACTCTAAAATTTGATTCGGTCTACCGTCTTTGGTAGATTGCCATTCATATAACTTGACGAACAAAGGAAGTTCCGTATATTCGAGAATCATTAATTTCGCCAAAATAGATTCATCAAATCCAGATATGTTTGCGACTTTGGCCAGTCTATTCCTTAAAATAAAAGTGTTTAAAAATCTCTTAATTTGCCTTGGATTGCCATATAAACTTTGTGTTATGATTGATGATAGGGCGGGAAGTGAGCCCAGACTCTTCGATAGTTTTTCAAATTCAACTGTTCCGATTACGCCCTTAATATTTGCCAGTCCAAAAACACTATATCTATCATTTTCTCGATAAGCGTAGAATGTTTCCAGTACGGTATGAAATGTTTCGGTAGTTAGTTCTCGTTTGCAAATAAGTAAAGAAATATAAGTTTCTACCTCAGAGTCTGACAACTTGGGTAAATTATAAGGTACTTGAATTAGCTTTTCTAAATAATCACTAACAATTCTATTTCCTGTCCCTGGCTCAACATCCCTAACTTTAAACCTATGGGAAATCGCATCTCTTACTATTCTTGGGTCTGCACCTATTATGAAAGCAGTATTCTCCACATTGAGAAAAAGCTTAATTGCTTCAAGATTTTCAATAATCCTATCTGGTTGGCATCGGTCTAAGTCATCTATGATTATGACAAGCTTACTTATTTTAGATTCCTTTATTAATTCCTTAAAGTTTTCTCTAAATTCTCGAACTAACATAGACGGGTCTTCCTCTGGCAAATCTTTTACCAAAGATTTCAAAAATCCTTCCGCTTCGTCTCCTTTAAGTTTATCGATTATATCAGAACTATCAATTTTGGAAAGCTTTCCCGCTAAAAAAGGCAATATTGATACTCCTTCAGTTAAATAGGCACTTGCAACTGGTAATGCAATATTTTTAAAACCCAGACCTAAAATACGCATCCAATTAACAGACTTAATTAGCTTCTTGGCCTTTTGTTTTACTTCTGGGGTAAATCTCTTATTTTCTTCGAACTCTTTAATAATTGATTCTAAAAGTGCAGCTTTAGCATCATCATAACCCTCAAAAAGCCAACCATTAAAATAGAGTACAAATGTTCCATCTTCCTCTTCTTTTAATTGTTCGCTTAAGATTTTTAGTATACTGGATTTACCGCTACCCCAATCGCCGAAAACACCCATTGTTATCGGTAATAAGTCAGAATCATTTATTACCTCGGCAATCAAATCTGCGTGTACTTTAAACCCTAAAAGGTCTTCAGTTGTTTCATTATCAGACCACATATATTGTTATTATTTATTTGAACGACAATATAGTAAGATTGTTAAAGTTTTTAACAAAAAATCAATTTATTGTTTTAGAGTTCAATATATCTGAATTTCTGAAGAAAACAATTCGTAAGGTTAATTATTAGACTTTACCTCACAATAACCCTGTGTGCCACCGTGGCGTTTTAAAAACCCTTTGGTTTTGAGCGCATTTATATGTTTGCCAATAGGGGATTCATTGATGCCTAAAGCTTCAGCTATTTCAGTATAAGTAATAGTAGTATTGGTTGCAATGAGTTTAAGTACTTCTTTTTGTCTTTTAGTAAGTGCATCTATAGCATCTATTGCACCACCTGTTACACCACCCATTGCACCACCTTTTTGACCATCTACTCGACCACCTTAATTTTATCTGAAAATCGACTTTGATGTAGCGTTGGCTCTTTATTCTTCCTCATCTGACGTTTCGACGTTTTCTGTTAATGAAAAACTTTTTTGTCTGAACCAATTTTCGCTTATTCTATTATTATCACTTTTCGGTAATGGTTTTGCTTCGTGAACCTTAAAAGTTGTTGGCAGATTGACTGAATGACCAAAAATCAAAGCGTGTTGAGTCGGAATAGATGGCATTCTCCTCAAAATTGTTTCTGAAATGTGAGGCGTTATTTGTCGAATATGCGAAAGGTCTTCTGGATTTTGTATTCTGTGGACTATAAAATTACTACATTGAGATAGAACCGTTTTTGATAATTCACTCGGTCTTTGTGATGAAACTAAAAGTAACAGTCCAAATTTTCTTCCTTCTTTAGCAATTGAATCAAAAATCTTATTTGCCTTAAGAAATGTTCCCATTGGATTGTGTGAAATATATCTATGGGCTTCTTCTAAAATGAGATTTACTGGATATGAATTTCGAGGCCTTATTTCCTTAACGCTTTCGTAAATTATACGAGATATAACACAAGATATTACTTCCACTATTTCATCTTCTACTGCACTTATGTCAATAATAGTGATTTGACTAGATTTTAGTTTTTGGCTTTTTACTTCATTTAATCCAATTAAACTGTTTTTATAATCACTTATATTACCATCATTTTTTTTCAGAAAATTGAAATCCGGTCTATCCTTAATACTTTTTACTCTTGTAACTAGCGAAGAACAATAATCTCTAATATGTCTATTTCCGTGAGCTTCTTCGTATAAGAGTGCTAAATCTAAAGCATCTTCAATAATTTTAAAATCGAACTTTTGATATTTCTCATAAGATGGCATTTGGAAATTATCAATTATAAAAACAGAAGAGCCATCTTTATTCTTTTGTTCTAAATATGAAATGAGTTGAAGTATTCCTTTTATCTCGCCAAAATGAACTGTTAAACAATTTCTAACATTTATATCTAAAACATATCCTCTATCAATCTGAATTCGAGTATGAGTTTTGCCTTCATCATCGACAAAAGAAAATTCCTTTGATAAGTTTATTTCTTCGGTATTGAATTTTTGTAGAATTGAAGTAATTCTATCTTTTTTTGAAGGACTACTAGTTTCATCTCTCAAAATCTCACTAATGCAGGTTGCTAAAATGTGATTTTTCAGGTCTCTAACATCATCTTCAGCATTGAAAATAGCTGCCAAACCAAGTGCATTTCTTAAGATTGGTAATTGAGTTTTTTCTGTTGCCTGAAGTAGTAAAGCCCATTCATCAATAGTTAAAAACCAATGAGGTAGTGTAAATTCTTTTACATCCTCGTCTGAACTCCCTATACAGAAATTTTGCACTTCAATATCTGTGTTTTCAGATATCTCACTAAAAGCCTGTTTGTATTCGCCATTTACATCAAACACAATGAATGTACTTCCTACAGCACTATGATTTGATAGCTTATAAATAGACTGAAGAATTGAAGAAATTGTACAAGATTTACCACTTCCTGTATTTCCTAAAACAGCAGAATGACCAGCAAAGAATTTATCTATGTCAATTTTAACTTCATAATCTGGGAATATAGTGGAAGTACCAATTGAAAGCGTTTTATATCTTCTCTTTTCACAATCACATTTTTCTTTGTGTTCGCTAGGTTTTTCACAAACTATCTCAATTTGTTCCTTAACATTAAAAATGGCATCAAGCTCTTTTTCTTTTATGTAAAGAACGTCTGTATATAATGCAGGATAAACGCTAACTCCAAATTCAAATTTATAATAATCTGGATTTTCATCAACTGGTTTTAGTGTGCCAATAGGAAGTATTTCTAGATATTTACCAGTAGTGCTTTTACTTAAAATTTGTTCTTTAGGATTACTAAAAGGTACATTTAGCTCTTTTTCTCGAACTCCAGATACTTCCGATACTATAAAGTAATTTTGATAGGGTAGAACAACGTAGCTGTTAAGTTGAGCAAAATAATGAATATCATCAAATCCACTAATGTTAAAATTATCAATTCCACTTAATAGTTCAACAGTAAATCTGTCTGAATTTATTGCTACTACTTTACCAATAACTCTTTGTTTATCTTCTCTATTCATTATCTTGGAAATAGAGTTTTTATAGCATTATCGATTTTGTCATCAATTTCGTCATTACTTAAGTCCGGTAATATTTGCTCAATAAAACCTTTGAAATAATGTAGACTTTCTCCGTTTTCTAACTTACCACCTACAATCCAGATTCTTGGGTCATTTAGTGATTTTAGTTTTTTGATTTCTTCACTTTTAGCAAAATCTCCAAACACGATTAATCGGAAAGACGGTATTGTAAATGCTTGATAAATAAGATTGTTTATATGCTCATCACTAAAGCTATATCCAAGAGAAATAAGTATGTTGTTATTTCTCATTAGTCTTTTCTGAAACTCTCTAAACAAATCTGAATATGGACTTCCCATACTTGCATTTTGTTTTAGAGGTGTAGGATGTATCATTATAACATCCTTTTTTTTGAGGTTTTCTAAACTTGTTTCTTGAATTTCTCTTACTCTAAAAAGTTTTGTTTGTTCCTCGTCCTGAACCCAGTTTATAGAACCGTGTATTTTGTATAGGTAAATGAAATTATCAATAACACTCCATTTACCTTGTGATAAATCCATTTTTTCAGCTAGTGCATAATTAAAAATGGTCGGATTAAAATATTTTTTTATGCCACCTGAAAATCCATTTACGTAATGTATTCCCAAACTGTCAAGTGCGATTTCAGAGTATAAATCATAATTTGTTGTAAATATGCTTGGTTTTGGAAGATTTGCATTTCTGTACAACAGTTTGCGATAAAACATTTTATAAAGATTTACTAAATCTATGTCGTCTTCATTACTACGTTTAGTCTCATTCAGACATTGTTCTAAAAGGAAATTTCTTGCTTTATCTATAATCCCTTTGACCTTATTAAATTCGTCCGTTCCATTTTGATTGGTGGTTTCATAAAAATATATAAGACTGTGAAGCGTACCTAAAAAAGTTTCTAAATTGTTTTGAAATGTGGTTGACGTAATATCAAGTTTTACATCGTTTTTCAACCAATTTCGTTCATCTTCTATCAGAATGTTAGCATAAAAATTTGTAGCAAGAGGTGCCATTGTTGGTATACCTATTTCTTCCCATTCTTCATCTTTATTCTGAATTTGATAAGAGGAACAGCCAGAACCCAGAAGAAAGGACAGGTTTTTTCCATCAAGAACTTTATTGAAAGAATCTTGTATTTTATTTAGAAGAGCCGATTCGCTTTTTTCGTCTGATTTGTCTTTTATTTTCTTTAGAACTTCTTCGTTTCCTTTGTAAAAATATAATTCAGATTCTGCCATTAATAATTTTGTTTTAGTTTTTCAATTCAGTTAAAAAATTTTCAATTTGGCATTGGCTATTTTTTCCCTCTGTTCAATCTTCGGTTAGATAGCTTTTTCCATATACCATCCGCCAATTCAATTTCTTCATTTGTCAAGCCGTAATTTTCCTTTAATATTTTTTCATTCGTAATTTTCAATAATTCCGAAATATCTTTCTTTTCACGAATCATTTTGTCAATAATTGGCAACAATTCCGCATTCTTTTCATTGTAAGGCAAGAGTATTCTTCCCACTTCGTTCGGCATTAACTCCAATACTCCGCCACCGTGACTTCTCCCACAAATCTCAGCAAACGCAAAAGAGAGTGAATTATAATAACTAGCTGTCAAAGCTTTTATGTTCGTTTTCTCTTTTACAGTTACTCTGTGCATTGTATCTGTTGTAAAAGCCTCTGCTTCGTTGATTATGAGTTTTGGATACTTATTATTCCTCCTAATAAACAATGCATCAGATATTCTTTGTGATGGCACAATTTGCCATTCATCACGAATCCTGCATTTATAACCTTTGTGAATTTTCTTTTCTACTCCCCAAGCAATATATTCTCTAGCTCCAACAGAACCATTTAGTTCGTCCATTTTTGGAAATGATAAAAAGTGCGTCCTTGCTTCTGAATTTCTGTTTTTAATCCAGTCTTTTTCTGTGAAAATTGCACTTGGAACCTGAACGCTTCTGCCGACTAATGGTTTTGCATACTTTTCAAGATTGTAAAATTGCACAATAGAAAGCGGAACTGTGAAAAATGGATTTGAACCTGTTGTGATTCCAACTTCTACTTTTGCATATTCTTTAAGTCTTGGAATTATTTTGTCGTTTTGAAGTTTTTCTAAAAAGTCGATTTCGTTTTGTTCCAAGAAGTAAAAAGTCCATTTGTTTGATTTGAAATCAATTTTCTTTTTTGGACTTTTTAGTTTTGATACATCTAGTTTTTCTAGTTCTTCTGCATCTTTCAATTCTAAATGTTCAATCAAATGTGTTTTAGAATTGTTTTTCTCACACAACAATAGGACTACTTCTTGTTGTATGTCTGGAAATACTAACTTTTCAAAAGAAACAATATTTATTTTGTTGTAAAAATGAGCCAAGAACTCTCGTAAGGGTTGAGCATACGAAACTTGAAGTATTTCGGCAGGTAACACGAATCCAATTTTGCCTTCTTCTTTTAAAAGTAGGGAAGAGCCAACAACAAACGAAACCCAAGCATTGGTTAGTTTAGAATACTTTAGTTTGGCTTTGTTAAAAATTTGTGAAGCAAACTCTTGTTGCTCTCTGTCAAAATATTGGTAACGAATGTAAGGCGGATTTCCGACTACCAAATCAAACTTTTGTTTGGTATTAATACAGAAGTCGTGAAAATCCGAATTAATAACGTTGGTCTTGCCCAAGCCAATTTCTTTAGACTTTTCAGCTTCAACTTCATCAAATTCTATTGCAGTTACAGAATTGTATTCGTAACCTCCTTTTTGTATTTCTTCAAGGAATACACCATCTCCACAACTTGGTTCTAAAATATCAAATTGTTTATTACCGTTTAATGCCCATTTTAAAACAAATGATGCAATTGGTTCAGGTGTATAGAATCCACCCCTTAATTTTTCTTTTGATGCTTCTTTAATGAGTTGCATAAATTTCAGAAATTAAAGGGATATTGCTATCAGCTTCTCCCAAGTTATACAAATTTTTTAGTGTCTCGTCTAATTCAGTTTTTAGATTGTCGAATTGTCGTTGTAAAGGAATTAGTAACCTTTTATTTCCGTTGCTTTTATCTATTTTTCCTTGAATATCAATTAATCTTTTTTGAATTTTTGCTATTTTATCGTGAATATCTTTCTCTGATTTATTCTTAAAATCAATAAGCTTGATAGGTAGTTTTTTGAGCACTTTTGTTCCTCGTGCTATATAACCACCTCTGAAGACTTCTCCAATTAGTGCAGAAAACCACTCCAAATATTTAGAGTTCAATAAAGCTTGAATATAGTAGATTGAATAAGGAAAGTTATCAGGTAAAGTAATCATACAATAACCTGCTGTACCACCAGAAGATATTAAAGTTCCAAAGTAGTCAATTGCGTATTTGTTGCCCTGTGCTAAAACTCCAACAATAATTTTCGCAGGTACATCACATTTATCTAGACTTTGATGTCTGCCATATCTGTACCATTCGTTTTTTGTTTCAGGTTCAGGTTTAATGTCTCGTTTATCATTATCAAGTTTGTCCTTGTAATGATTTAAAAAATTATATGTTTCAGGATAGTTTGCCTTTAAGTCATCAATTTCTACAAACTCAATTCCCTTTTTGGTTTTTAGATAAGGATAAATAACAAATGAATTTGGCAAAAATGGGCGATAGGTGTACAGATTATCGTCTCCACTTGAAGTCTTAAAATATGGTCTTGTTAAAGTTTCTTCAACTTTCCATTGAATACCGTCTTTTGTGAAATAAAGAAAGTCTTTATCTTTTTTTTCTATCGAATGAATATAAACGTTATTGGCACTTGTTTGAATACCATTGTATATATTTTCAGAACCAATAAGCTCCTCTAATGTATTCGATTGTGAAACAATAGATGTATAAATTGGTTTTAAAATACTTGGATAAAGGACCCAACCATCTACTTCTAAAGAATCTATATTAAATTCGTCAAAATTTTCTGAACCAATATTTCTTGTTTTCCAATTTTTGAGTGAATTTACTTCAAGATATTTGACTTGTTCTAGTTTTTCTTTTTTGAGAATTAAGAGACAAGTATAAGTAGTTTTGTTTTGAAAAACTTGATTTGCCCCAAAGGATATTATTTGCTGTATTGCTTTGTTGTCAACAAGTAATTCTCTCAACTTCTTACCAGCTCCAACCTTCGCAAACTTACTTGGAACTATATAACCAAAATATCCACCTTCCTTTAAGAGTTCTAGACCTCTTTCAATAAAAAGAAAGTATTTGTCAAACTGTTTGTATGATGAATTGAATTTTGATTTGTAAATGGGTAATTCAAGAGGTGTAAACTCTTTCATATGCTCTGTAGCCAAATATGGCGGATTGCCAACAACAACATCGAAACGAGTTTTACCAAAATCAAAAGGGTTTATTTCATTTTGATTTTTTTTATTTGTTTCTGATGTCTCAATTAGGCTGTTTCCAAACTGAATATTTTGGTCAAGAGTTGGTAATGCAGGTGTTGTTATTGTTGCATTGTCTTCATTTTCTAGAAGTTTTAATAGCAAACCAAATTTACAGGCTTGAACAGCATTGTAATCTTTGTCAATACCAAAAATGCAACTTTCTAACACTTTCCTTTTGATGGCAAAAGGCAATTTAAATGTATTTATTGCTGTCTGAATTAATCTTTTGTGGTCGTTTAACAAATAGAAATCGACAAGTGTATCTTGCAATAATTGATAAGTTTCCAGCAAAAATGCACCTGAACCACAAGCAATATCTGCAAATGATGAGCTTAAGATTTCTTTGTCAGTTTTGTTTTTACAATGCTCTACAACTGTTTGCCTTAGAATATCTTGAATGATAAAAGTTGGTGTAGTTACAATATCTCTGTCAACATTTTCAGGTTTCTTTTTTAAGAGAATTTGCCCGTTTTCTATAGCTAGTTGTTCTCCAAGAAATATTTCATAGATGTTTCCTAGAATGTCCGAAGCAAAAACTGAAAAGGAATAAGTACTTTCAGGGAAATATAAATCTTTGATGATTTCCCAAAATGCAGAAGAGCTATCAGAAACTACTTTTTCCGTTAACGGTTGATTAAATAAACCTGCGTTATATTTTTTGTCTGCTTCTTTGAATTTTTTGATGAGCGAAGCGAAATCATTATTTTCTGCAAAGTTTAAAAGCGTTTTATAGGTTTCTAAATTTCGGTCCTCACAAACTCTTAAAAATATGATACTATTGATATAAGATTGAACAATATCGTTTAATTCTTCAATGCTTAGTTCAGGTTTATGCGAGTAAATTTCTTTACCTAAAACGATTCGCCATTCGTTAATATGGGAAAGGAATAAATCATCTACACTTGAAAGTTTTAACTGTTCTTCAATTTCTTTCCAAGTTTCATCAAATTCTCCAGAATAAACAGCTTGGTTGCTTAGTTGTTTTTTGATTTCCTCAAAAGCTGATTCATATTCTGTATAGTGATAAAGATTGATTCTAGATTTCGTTACTGCATCATCTTTTCCAACTTTTTGTGAGCAATCATAGATTGCCAAATATTCAAAATTTGATAGAACTGAAATTTTAAGTTTTGCGGTAAAACCATATCTACGTATTTGCTTTGCAGGTTCGTTATCGTTTTCAATTTTTACATTCGGTTTTTTGGCTTCTAAAAAGAATTTTCGCTCTGAAAATAGTCGAAAAGTATAATCAGGCTTTTTTGTGTTAGAACTAGCATCTGCTTTTAGTCCTTCTTCAACTAAGACTTCACGTTCGTTAGTTGGCTTTCCAGTCGAGTTTTTAATATCCCAACCAAGCATTTCAAATAATGGGTCAAGAAAATCAGTCCTAAGCTGAGTTTCGTTGTAGTCCGCTTTTAGGTATGCGTCTCTATTCGAATGATATTTTTTAATAAGGTCTTTAATGTTCATATTTATTTCAAGTCCAATGAACCTTGTTTAAGATTCTTATTTTTTAAATATTTAATTTTTTCTTCTGCCACTTTCAGGATTTCGTTGGTATTTTCTTCTTCAATAATCTGATAAGCTACTTTGTCGCTAAAAAGAATAAGTCCAAGAGTTTTTTCCTCAATTCCGAACAATTCCGCCAACACTGGAAGCATTTCTTTATTAGCACTTCTTTCTCCACGTTCAATTTTCCCCAATGTTGATGGGTCAATGTCAAGTTTTGATGCAACTTTTCTTATCGGAAGATTTTGGTCTTCCCTCAATTTCCGCAAGTACTCTCCAAACGATTGTTTCGTATTCATTTCCTTATATTTTTCCTGAAAATATATTCAGGACAATAATTGTCCAAATGTAGTTATTTTTTTTGGGTTCCAGTGAGAAGAGCGGTGGGAAACTTAAGCTCTAATGCTTTTTTGAGCGTTGGATTTAGCGTTGGCTAAAAACAAATGTGCTTGAATATGCGGTTGGCTTTTCAGCTTGCAGGTATAGTTATATCGCCACTAAATATACTCATATCACGTAAATTTTTAGGGATAAAGAAGCTTATTAAGATATTCCGCTTTGAAGATTTATACTTCTCCATCACTTAAAAATCGACTTCGCCTCATCATAAACCCGCTCAAAATTAGCCGCTAAATCAGTCTGAGAATATTGCTTTGATTCCTGTGGTAGTTCCCTTTTAATGTCGGCTAATTTAAATTGTACTTTTTTATCCTTTCCATCAGCATAGGTAATAAATTCGCCTTGCTTTAACCTAAAGAAAACATCTGCCCTAATCTTGGGGATTTCCTTTTCGCCCGTAGTAATACGTGTATCGAAATCTAAGTTATGACCACGACTTATACTCTTAGTTGGGTCTTTGATAATTTCAAAAAAGCGCTCATAGTATTTCGCAGTATCTGGGTCGTTTACCTTTCCGAAAAACTGATAGGATAGATTACTCAATATTGCTTTGCTTGCCTTATCGCCATACATCATATCGTTTTGAATTTTATCCTGCATCACATAGATGGTGGAAATATCATAACTTCTGAGCGTTGCCGGAATACGGTGCATATTCAATAAACGAATGGTAGGTGCTTCTTCCATCAGCAGAAAAGAAGGCTTGGAATTTCGCACACTCATTTGCTTTGTAATGGTGTGTATAATAGTAGCGATTACTGGCGAATACGACGTTTCAAATTTCGGATTATTTACTATCGAAATTACGCAGGGATTTTCAGCATTATTTATATTTAGCGGCACTTCGTCTGCGGATAATGCCATAAAAATCCGCTGTGTACTAATTCGTTTCAGCGCATTGGCCAAGGTGCTTTTTACGCCAGCTGTCTGCCGTTCGGAATCCTTTCCGCTAATAAAAGCATCTGCCATTGCCCTCGATGTCGTATTGGTTTCCAAAAACTGGATAAGGCTTTTTGTATCAAGAAATTGATAAACTGCTATCAAATGTGGTAGCGTACAGTATTTTGGATATTCTGTTTTTAATTTCCAAATCAATCCACCAATCAACCCCTCTGCAGCATCGTTAAAGAATTTTGTCGTGCCAGTTGTTCCACTTTCTCTTTGTTCTAACAGGTTTTCAATTAACACCCTCGACACCTCATTTACGCTTTCCTCGTTCTCTAAATAGCGTGGGGCGATAGGATTTACCCTATGGATGATTTTATCAAAGGAAATAACCTTAAAAGGAATATCACTATCCTTAAAAAGTGGATATGCCATTTCGGTCAGCTCAAAATCCTTGTAATCGTGAATGATTCCGCAAAAGTTCTCTTTCTGGAAATGCTTCAGAAATCCATATACTACACTTTCGGTCTTGCCACTTCCAGCAGAACCGATTATGGATGCACCCCTTTTAATGTTATCCAATTTGAAATTCCCTTTGGTCGTGGCAAAATTGACTTGATATTTACTATCGCCATTTTGTACGGTTTCAGTTTTATGCAGAAAAACATACAATCCTATATTAATTAGCATTAGCGGACAAACCAAATAGAGCAAAATAGGCACCAGTTCATTGCTTTCGTAAATATAGAATACGATGATTGATAGCAGTATGATATTCAGAACAAATGCATATCTACTTACACGGAAAACTACATAGAAAATGGTACTGGTCAAACCAATAATTGAAAGTATCGTTATGAGATTGTCTATTTCCATATCCTAAATTCCTATTGAACTTGATTTGATGGCCACCTCTACGCCACGTCTTAAACGTTTGAAAACTCGAAGTGCAATTTGTGCCTGACTTACTGGAATACTCGGCACTATGGGCAATCCTGATTTACTTATCATTTTAAAAGCCAATGCTTTTTCATTGGCAGGTAATTTCATCAAAGCGGAAAAATATAGGTTTGGGTTCTTTACAAAGGTCTTTTTAGCTTTGTAGGTCTCAGCGTAATTGCGCTTATATCCAAACGTCTTATCAAATTTTTTTTCCGCTTTCGCGAAAAAGGTATCTCTATCAAAACCACGTTTTACTTTTTTTCCGTGCATTTCAACTTCCGAAGCTTTGTGTTTACTTCCTGGCGAAAGACTTACAGAATTTGAAGCATCCTTTCTGCTTACGATAATATGGATATGACTTTGGTTTCCACCTTTTGGCATTCCCTGGACAATGCGTTTTCCATTTTGTTGATGTGGTGCTTGGCGTTCCAGTTTGGCAATTTCCTTTTTCATCTTGTTGATATTCCCTTCGGCTCGTCCATCTTGAATATTTCGGATATCCGTTTTGAGCTGAAGTATTTTTGAAGCGTAAGGTTGGTTCTCTTTAATCTGAAAATCTGTACCCTTGAATGTTCTTTGATGTTCAATTTTAGCATAGTACTTTATGTCATCGATTGTTATAGGTCGTCCATTTATTTCCCGATTGAAACTGGCAACATAATCCTTCATCAGCTCACGAGTATAGGTTTTTAAATCTTGACTATTGTTCTGAAGTTTTCGCAATTCATACTTTGATGGGCTGACCGTAATCGAATAAAATTTGGGCTCTTTCTTTTTCAATTTTGCGGTGTTTCCATCAATTTCTTTGACCACTTCTTCAGCAGAAATTTCATCGCCATATTGATTAAAAAAGTGTTCCATATCTCGTTGTTCTAAACCTTCATTTTCTTTCTCTAAATAGCCTACAAAATCCGCTGAACTTTGGCTATAATTACCACCCATTTTTTGAGCTGTGATTGTGATATACATAGTTCAAATATTTATAGCTGATTACTTGGATTTTGCTTTTCGCGAAAGCGGACTTCCTTCTTTTCTTCGGCATATTTCTTTTCAATAATCAAAGGTTTTTTTGCAGGTTCTTCCATTTCAAAAAGGGATTGAATCATCGCCACCGTAGGTTTGGTTTGAGTCTTTTCGACATCCCGCATAATGGCAATAACCGCATTGATTCTTTTGAGAAGTTTTGCTTCGATGGTTCGCCCTGTTGGTCCTAATTTTTCCTTTGGCGATATTTCGTTGTAGAAGAAAAAATCCAGCATTGTAGCCATCGCCTCGGTGTGCGATTTAAAGTAAGTGCGTGAAAAAGTTTGGAAACGCTTCGCAGTTTCCTTTTTAAATCTAATTCCAATAAATGAGTCCATATTTCGCCGATTTGTCGCAAAATCTTCCCTAAAATTGGGCGTTTACAGCCCGTTTGTCGCAAATCGCTGATTGTCAGGAAATTAAATTATATTCAAATCGCTGGTAATCAGCTATTTGAAAACGAAAAGGAATCCGAAACATCGCGCAGCGTGTTACCCTCTTGCTATTCCTTTTCGTCACGCGCAAGCGTGACAAAAATCCATACAATCCGGCTAAAAAGCCGATTGCCATTTTCAAGGAAAATGATTTTCCGATATGTTATTTTTCGATGTGTACGGTTATCGGCGAAAGTCGAAAAGTGGATAACCCTACTTAAATTTGAATGCTGAATTTCAGCGATATAAAGATACACTTTTTTTTGACTTGATATTAATTGCATACAAAAACACCTCTAAAATTTTAGAGGTGTTTTATGCTCTATTTCAATGGTGCTACATATTGAAAACAAAATTATAAGTGTATAAGTTTTTAATCATTTCTTCATCAATCAAGTTTTCATAATTTGCACCAGTTTCTTCCACATATTTTTTTATGGATTCCCCATAAAGATGTGTTACGCGTTCTCTCGAAACCTGTAAAAGTTCCTCTTGTTTTTCCTCGCTCAAATCTTGAAATTTTATATAAATCATAGCTTCAAAATTTTAATATTCGCTTGGTAACATCAGCGTATCATTTACAAAAAATAACCGCAGTTCATCGAGCGGAAAATCGGTTGCTCGATACCCTTGTTTTTCCAAAATATTGTCATTGCCATCGCTGTAAATTATCTCGGCTTCGTAACCCGAATAATCTTGTTTTTCTTCGGGCAATCTTTTAAAATCGATTGTGATAAATTCGCTTCGGTTCATCAGACTTTTTGCAATTACGGACGTGTCCGTAATGAGCCAAAAACAATCTGCCACGTTAGCAAGGTATTTTAAACCGTCTGTAAAACGTGTTCTTAATAATGGGATTTGATAGAACATTTCCGTTCCGTGAAAATGTTGCAATCCTTCTTTGATTTCGTTAACTTGTGCTTTCATTGTACATATTATTTAAAGTGTGAATAATGAAAAAGAGGGCGCATCTTTCGACGGTTACGCCCTCTTTCATTTTAAGATTTACTTGTCGTCTTTGCTTCCAAGTAATAGAATTTCATCGGCTACAACTTCCGTAACATAGCGTTGTTCGTTATCATCATTTGTATAACTTCGGGTTTTAAGTTTTCCCGATATTCCAACTTCTTTACCTTTAACAACATACTTCTCTACAATTTCGGCAGTCTTGCCCCAAGCAACTACCGTATGCCAATTAGTGTCAGTTTGTTTTTCGCCTTTGGCATCTTTGTAATACTCATTTGTGGCGAGTGAAAAACGGGCTACTTTCTTTCCGCTTTCAAGGTTCGTAATGGTTGGTTCTTGTCCAACGTTTCCAATTAACTGTACGTGATTTTTAATAGTACTCATAATAAAAAGATTTGTGTCTGCTTTGTTACAGACTGGTTTATATTTCCCCTATTTGATTTAAACTGAATTAAATTTTAAGGGGTGTTTGTTCTTTTCTTCTGTGCACCGCACAATGGATAGAGTGGGTTTTGTCCAGACTTTTCGGGAACAAATCAGGTGTGTTTGCGACGTAGTAAAATGCTCGCATTTTCAAGGAAGTAGAAACCTTATTTTTCACTAAAACTTGTATAGTCTTGACAAGTTCCATAAGGGCATTAGCAAATCTTTTAAACGCAGTTGCGTTTGAGCGTACCGACAGTTAAGCGAGATAAGCAGCTGTGGTTAAATTAGAATTGGTTATGTCGTGCCTGTTTTTCGCTGTACCGAAAAACAACAAAGGCTTTATCCATTATAAACCCCTTAAAATGTGTAAGGCAGCGGTTCGGTTTTTAAGGATTTTCGAGTGAGGGCTCAAGAAGACCGCGCCGAAAATCCTGTTAAAAAAACCGAAGTGATGACTTTCCGATGAAAAGCGGACTTGATTCACAATTTTGGCAAAGGAATGAAGTGTTCCTTACTAGTCCCGATAGCTATCGGGACGGGAAGGGTTAACGGAATGGAAAGCTAAAATTGGGGATTGTGTCCAAGATATTTGTAGTGAAGCTCTTTTCCCGAAATGTAGCTTTTCGGGAAATGCAGGGGAATGTGCTGAATGGCTTATGAAACTCGCATTAAATAAAAGGGTAATAGTACTTTTGTGAATAGTTAGCTCACTCTTCAAAAAGTACTTTTTGATTTTTAGAATAAACATTATTTAAAAGTATTTGGTAGTAAAGGGGATGCTTCTCTCTGTAGTAAGCTAAATGACACTCTGCACTTTCAATAGTATAATTTTCACTACTTAATTGGTAATGTTCTTCGGCTTCTTTTAATGAAATGTTGGATTTTAAAGCTGTACTTTTCATAATGTTAAAATTTTTGGGTTAAACAATATTGAGCAGAAACCAAACGGAAGCTAAAATTCTTGGCTCAAAAGGAAACGGAATAAATAAGCGAGGGAAGAAGCTATGGCTTTATGCCGTAGTCTTTTGATGGAAGTATTTTACGAGTTTACCTTGCGTGTATATTGTATGATAATTGATTTCCTTTTTTAAGCGGACTTGATTCACTATTTTGGCTAGGGAATGAAGTGTTCCTTCCCAGCATAGCGGGAAGGGTTAACGAAATGGAAAGCTAAAATTGGGGATTGTGTCCAAGACTTGCGTAGTGAAGCTCTTTTCTTGGAATGTAGCATTCCGCGAAATGTAGGGAAATGTGCTGAGTGGGTTATTAAAACTGATATCTATCTTAAAGTGAATGGGGTGTATTTGTTGCTTGATTAAGCACTTAATCTTTGGTAAAGCACGAAGCCATATTTTTAATTTCCTTTTTAACTTTCTTATCGTCAAAATACAAATTAAAAATATGGCTACTTTGCAAATACTCCAAAGCTTTTATTTAAGGACTATTTGCCCTCTTTTTTATATACATTGCTCTGTGTTTGTTCTTTTTCACTCGTTTAGTTCGGTGAATGCAGACCGATTTTATTTCCTTCCGAATCAAGAAATAGACCGTAATAACCACTTTCATCTGCGTGAAGTGATTTCGGAACAATTATTTCGCCACCATTTTTCTCAACTTTATCAAGAATAATTTGAAGATTATCTCCACCATTTAAGTATATAGTTACACCATCAGATGAAGGTTTATAGCCTTCTGCTTTAATGATAACTCCTGTAACCATTTGTTCTTCATAAGGGAATATCCCCATTTCCATTTCGGGCATTTCTATCTTCTCAATGTTAATGTCTAAAATTGCTTGATAAAAATTTACTGCTCTTGAAACATCCGTTGCTGGAATTTCAAAGATTGAAATATGACTTTTCATTTCTTTTGTTTTTTGATTAATATTAGATTCAACCGGGATAGTTTCGGTTTTAGATTTGTTTTGGTTGTTACAGGCTGTAATGCTAAAGGAAAGAATTATGGCTGTACAAAGAATGGATTTTTTCATTTCGTCCTGTTTGATTTGACAAGACAAATTTAGATTTCGTGCAAATACAAAAATTGTAAAAATGCGACACGCTGACTATTTGTAGAAGAGGGTAGAGAGTGCCATATTTTCATTGCCTAAAAATTCCTTCGGATTAATTCCGGTAAACTCTTTAAAGTCTTTTATAAAATGCGCTTGGTCGAAGTATTCACTTTCGTAAGCAATGTCGGTTAGGTTTTCTGACTTTTTATTAAGAAGCATTTTTAGTGCATTTTGCAGTCGGATTACTTTACCCAACTGTTTTGGGCTAACACCAATTTGTTTTTTGAAATTTCGTTCAAGTTGTCTCCGTTTTGATAAATCTTCTTTAAGGATTTTGCTTATCGAAGCACTTCCATTTGTTGCTAAAAGAGCATCAATTGTTGTTTTTACGATATTATTAATTGTAGTTTTTTCATTCAACTTGTCTAAAAAAAAATTTTCAATAATTTCTATTCGTTCACTAGTATTAGTTGCCTCAATTATTTTTCGCTCCAAGTCACTAGCAGTTTTTTCTCCGAACAACAATTCTATTGTCGTTTCCTTGTTTGCCAAGTTATTAATGGGCATTGTTACAAAATTTGCAAAACCATAAGGGTAAAAACGAATTGCAAAAGTATTCACATATCCTGTAGGTTCTATATAAAAGGGTTCAATTGTCTGTCCGAGAACCATTGCACGAGGTTGTAGTATAAATTCATCTTTCGAAGTGTATCGTTTAATGTCGTCTCCAAGTATAAACGCCATTTCAATTGTGCCATCAGGAATGATTCGTTGTTTTTGTACATCAGGTTCAGCAGGAACTTCTAAAGTCCAATAGCAACTGACAAGAGATTCTAAATCCGGATGTGGTTGGAATGTTTGATAGTTCATTGAATAATTGATATTTTGTTAAATGACGCACAACTCATTTTTGTGGTCAATAAATATAATGTTATTCGTATTATTAGATAGGATTAATTAATTCTTATAAAAATTTCTATTTGAACATTACTGATTAATTTACGTATTTGAATAGGAACTGAAATGTTATTTAGCAGTCTCGAAGTTTCGTGACGGGAAGGGTTAACACTATGGAAAGCTAAAATTAGGGATTGTGTCCAAGATTATTATAGGGAAGCGCTTTTTCCGGAATGAAGCTTTTCGCGAAATGTAGGGGAATGTGCTGAACGGTATTGCTTTTAAACATAAGTAGCAAGCACAAAAAAATCCAGTTTAAGGTACTGGATGAACCTTTTGGCTTTAGGCCATTTCATAAACTTCATCAAACAATTTCTTGTCCAACCGCTCTTGTTGGCCAAAACTTTTCTTCAATGTGTTGTGCAAAACTGCATTGAAGGCGTTGTAACCTAACCACAAATTAGGTTCTTCGTTTAGCAACAATGTTTCATAATTCAGAATTTCCAAGACTTCTCGAGACTTTTTTGAGGGGTCACTGTTCTTGTCGCTGCATTCATATCTGAAGAGTTTCGTTTTATCAAGAATCGCTTTCACAAATTCTTGTGTGTCGATGATTTTAAATTCTTTCATCTTATCGAATTTCTTGGTAATTGTATAGAATTCATTGTCCAGAAATTTATCGAACAGATTGCTCAATCTCGGCATAATCAAGTGTGTATTATTCTTACTGTGCTTGATGGAAAACTCAATTTCCGCTTGTGAGACGTGTAAGCCGTTGGAACATATTTTCCTGTAAAACCCGAAGTGTCCAGAGGTCTTTTCACTACCATCATACGAGTTTTTGAACCGTAGCATTGGTAGTATTAAATCTTTATGATTTTTGACTGTAAACTGGCTTTGGTCGTCGATTATAAAGTCCGTAATAAACGACCTATCATTTTTGTTGATAGTTCGCTTATGGAAGTTCAGTTGTGCATCGGTCAACATTTCTTCAGCTTTCTTGAAGAACAGTTGATTCGGAATATGGCCATAGCTGTTCGATACCACATTGACGATTTTACCATTTGAGATTATGACATTTTCAAGCCCTCGTCTGGATTCCATCTGTGTCAGACTCTTTAAGGATTTCATTTCTGATGGAACAAAGATTTCATCCTGTTGCAAATTTTGTAAATACATAGCTTTTGAATTTAGATTAAACAATATTTGAGCAGTACCCAAACGGAAGCTAAAATCTCAGCTCAAAAGGAAACGGAATAAATAAGCGATGGCGGAAGGAATGGCTTTATGCCGTAGTCTTTTGATGGGTGTATTTTACGAGTTTACCTTTGCGCTACTATTGATTGATTATTTTTTTCTATTCTATAACCTTTTCCAATTGAAAGATTATTTAAAAAAAAGAAGAGCCAGCACGAATGCTGACCCTTCCTTCCAACAACAAAAGCTAATCGTTCAATTCCTGAATTTGCTTTTCAAGATTTTCTATTCGCTCTTTTAAACGTTCTTCACGCTTGTTTCTTTTTTCAGTATATTCTTTTCCGATGCCCTCAATCTTGGACTTGTAATAACCTTGCATCGCATTGTAGAATGAAATGTTAGTCAGATTATTAACGTGATTGCTTTCGCCAAAATGCACTTGCTTTGTTAGGATATACCGTATCAGCTTGTGAAAGATTTCTTTTTTGAACTTCTTTTTGAAATTTGTAACAATTTCCACATCTGTCATCTTGGATGTATTACCTAATAATTCTGAAAAGAATCGTTGTCGTCCAACATAATCTACATTGTTTTCATACAACGTCAATGAGAACGCTACCATTTCATCCACCGAAAGTGTTTTCTTCGTAATAATGTATTTGGTGTCTCTAATCATTTCAACAACTTCTTCAAACTGCTTGTTGTTCTCAATCTGCTTCTTGCGTATTTCCCTTTCGTTGATTTTAATTATCTGTTCTTCAGGTGTGCAATCTGCCATTTTTCTGTTTTCCAAAGGTGCTGAATACGTTGTCGATTCATTTTTGGACTGTTCAACAATCTTTATAAAGACTTCTTTGTGTCTGTATGTTTCAGGATGGAACACAATACCTTTTACAAATTCATTTTCTTTAGCGGAATTGTATTTTTCCAATTCTTCTTCGTATTGCTGTAAGGCTTCATCCAGCTCTGCTTTAAATTCATCTTCGGAATAATCGTAATGTTGGTATTCTTTCTTGATGTCCTCAATTGTTGGCTTTATCGGATTTTCTATGATTTCAACATCATCCAGCAAATAGACTTTCAAACCGTTCTTTTCCAATTGTGAAATAATCAGCTGATTGTTTTCCTCGTCTGCCCAATACTGTCGTATTTCAGGAATTAACAGTATGTTCTCTTGTTTCGATTTTTCAATCAAATTCAAGAACGACTTACTTTTCTTCGTTTCATAACAAGCTGATTTTGTACAAACCATTTTGCCATCGCCGAAAAGATTACCTTGATTTGCCGCGTTAAACGGACATTCAATACAAGAGCCTACTTTTGGCACCAATTTCTTATCATTTACATCAAAAGATGCTTTTTCCAAATCATAGGTCTGGTCTTTAATCATCCTGTTAATCTGATGGGCACTAAAATCTTCGCCCATCGTTTCCAACATCATCTGCTGTTCTTCTGGTTCAAAAAGTGCAACACCAACACCTAACGAAATCGTCATTTCGCCATTACGAACAAAATGCTTAAAACCTTCAATTAAACCAGCCAGCTTTAATCGTTGTCTGATAAAGTTATCTGTTCTTCCCAATCGCTTTGCAATTTCTGTAGGCGCATATTTTTCGCTTAAGTAAGCAATCGCCTCAGCTTCTTCGGTAGGTTCAACATCCTGCCTTTGCAGATTTTCGATGATTTGAATTTCAAGAACGTCGTTGTTTTTATATTCCCTGACAATACACGGAATAGTTTTCTTGTCGGCCAGCTTACTTGCTCGATATCTACGTTCGCCCATCACGATGATAAATTCGTTTCCAGATTTTCGAACTGTAATAGGCTGTAGAATTCCGTGCTTTTTGACGCTTTCGGAAAGCTGTTGCAGATGTGCTTCATTAAAAGTCTTTCTGGGCTGCATCGGGTCGGGAATGACCTTTGCAATTGATAGGTTCTCAATCTGAAGCCCAATCGCTTTTTGTGTCAATTTTTCTTTGACTTCTTTCTTGGCGGTCGTAATTCTTTTTCCGCTTTTTCTTGTGGTACTCGCTTTTGTTGTCATAATACTCAAATTTTAGATTAAACAATATTTGAGCAGAAACCAAACGGAAGATAAAATCTTGGCTCAAAAGGAAACGGAATAAATAAGCGATGGAAGAGACGTTGGCTTTATGCCGTAGTCTTTTGATGGAAGTATTTTACGAGTTTAAATTGCGGTCATATTGTATGATAATAAACCCCCTTAGTTAAATTTTTATTTTCAATTCATTGGTAATATATTAGTTTAATATTTATTGGTAATAAGTGTTGTTAATTGAAAAGAATTATTATTTTTGCATCAGACGAATCAAATTGAACTACAACTCACGAGAATTAGTTCACAAATCGTCAACATAGATAAAAATATTTGGCAGAAGTGCCACAGCGACAGGGCTCGCCAAGCAAGGTTCGAGTCTCGTCCAGACCGCAATCCCGAATCATCGGGAGTAAAAAGCTTCAATATTTTATTGAGGCTTTTTTTACGAAGTTGTGTTGTGTATGTCAAGTGAAGACTTGGCATCTAGGTTTAAGTAGTGTTAAACCAGTGAAGAGCTTTTCCTGTTATAAGGAGAGGCTTTTTTTGTTTGGGAGAGGTTTTTCTCTTTTAAGGTATGCTTTTAGGGATCAAGTCAAAAAGTTGTGGGATTTTAGTTTTATGCAAAAATTGTGGATAGTCTAAATAGGAAAAAATCTACTTT
>NZ_JAVHUL010000014.1 GCF_031085155.1 Mesonia profundi
GAAATGGAACTAAAATTAAAAGGATTTTTTAACAAAGCGGCCTAATAAAATTAGTCACAAAATTACTAGGAAGTCCAAATTTAATTAACTTTGTTAGATAACCAGAATCAGATGATACTATGTCTATGAATAATATTCCGAGTGTAGACCTTTCAGATTTTTTATCTAAAGACTCTAAACGCAAAGAAAAGTTTGTTAACGAAATTGGTAAAGCTTATGAAGAAATAGGTTTTGTCTCTTTAAAAAACCATTTTCTAAACGATGATCTTGTGGATGAACTTTATAAAGAAGTGAAAGCTTTTTTTGATCTCTCTATAGAGGAAAAGGAAAAGTATGAAATAGAAGGACTTGGCGGACAAAGAGGTTACATCTCCTTCGGAAAAGAACATGCCAAAGGAAAGAAAGAAGGAGATTTAAAAGAGTTTTGGCACTTTGGACAAGAACCTTCAGACGATGCTAATCTAACCGAAAACTATCCAAAAAACATTCATGTGGAAGAGTTAATGGACTTTAACAAAACAGGAATGGAAGCCTATAGAATGATAGAGAAAACCGGTATTTATGTACTCAGGGCGCTTGCTTTATACATTGGGCTAGAAGAACATTATTTTGACCATTGGGCAAGTAATGGAAACAGTATTTTAAGACCTATTCACTACCCTCCTATTACTGAAGAACCTAAAGGGGCGGTAAGAGCTGGGGCTCACGGCGATATTAATTTGATTACTTTATTAATGGGAGCTTCTTCTGGAGGTTTACAAGTGTTAAGAAAAGACGGAGAGTGGATTGATGCCATCCCAGCAGAAGACGAATTGGTGATTAATGTAGGTGACATGCTAGAGAGACTCACCAACAATAAATTAAAATCTACCATACACCGTGTAGCAAATCCGCCAAAAGAACAATGGGGTAAGCCTCGCTATTCTATACCATTTTTTCTACATCCTCGAAGTGAAATGAAATTAAATTGTTTAGAAGAATGTATCGATGAAGAAAACCCTAAACACTATGAAGATATTACGGCAGGTGAGTTTTTACACCAGCGTTTGGTGGAAATTGGTTTAATTAAAGAAGATAAAGCTTAATATTTATGGACTTAAAAGATCAATTAAAAGACCTGTTTCCCGATCACGAAACCAGTGAGGTTGAAACCAACGAGGAAGAAGACCAAGAAATTTGGTTACAAGATGATCCTCTTATATGTAAGTATGAGAAAAGAAAAGGGAAAGCCAATACCATCATTGAAGGCTATACTGGTGCCGATAGTGATTTTAAAATATTAGCAAAAGAGCTTAAAACTACACTTGGCGTTGGAGGATCCTCCAAAAATGAACAAATTATTATTCAGGGCGATTACCGGTCTGAAATCATGGATATTTTAAAAGAAAAAGGCTTTCAAGTAAAGCGTGTAGGTGGATAAGCGCGAGTGTTTACATATCATCAATGGAGATAGTGCCTTAACATCCTTAGAGAATTTAAACCTTGACGGAAAAATATTCGTTTGGAGAGAGATGCTTTGTGAAGGTCCTACCCATAAATACGTAAATTCTTCAGCGTTTAAAGAAGCACGTTCAAAATTTTTGTCTGATTATTATGATATTCCACCAGAGGAGTACGAAGATAAATTTTTAAACCAGTTTTCTATTTTTGAAGAACAGCAGTTTTCTGAAGTATATCTATGGTTTGAATATGATTTATTTTGCCACATTAATATGTTGGCTGCCATTCAGTTTTTATCAGAATTAGAAATTGATATTCCTATCTATTTAATTTGCAGCGGAAGAATTAAGGGAGAAAGTAAATTAAAAGGTTTAGCCGAATTAACTTCGGAAGAATTTAAAACAGCTTATGAAAATCGGGTTCTCCTTAATGAGGATGACATTGAACTTGCGCAATACATTTGGACGATTTACAACGAGAAAAATCCTAAGAGAATAGCTCCGCACATTAGCAAAAGTTCAAATTTCGAATACTTGTCTAATTGTTTAAGAGCTCATTTAGAACGCTTTCCCAATTCAGAAACAGGCTTAAATGCCCTAGAAGGAAACCTCTTACATTTAATAGAAAACAATGAAATTACCAGTATTAACCAATGGTTGGGCTATAGTTTACAATACCAAGGTTATTATGGATATGGCGATATGCAGATGCAAAAGATTCTAGATAAACTTACTTTTTTCACCACCTTAGAAAATAATAGACTCACTCTGAATGAAAAGGGAAAAGCCGTCATAGATCAAAGCGAAAATTTTTATAGAGAGATGAAAGACGACATGCTTTATGGAGCGGCCTATAAATACGATTTTCTTTACGATAAAGAATCTCACACGCTTTTAAAATTATAATACATGATTAAAGAATCAGAACTTATTTTAAATGCAGATGGTAGCGTTTACCACTTGAATTTAAAGCCAGAAAATATATCACACCTTATCATCACTGTTGGTGATCCAGATCGTATTGATAGCATTACCAAACATTTTGATTCGGTTGAATTTAAAACACAAAAAAGAGAGTTTCAAACCCAAACGGGAACCTACAAAAACAAAAGAATTACCGTGGTTTCTACGGGAATAGGAACCGATAATATTGATATTGTTTTTAATGAGCTTGACGCTTTAGCTAATATCGATCTAAAAAATAGGGAAGTAAAAGAAGAACACCAGCAGCTTACATTTGTAAGAATTGGGACTTCTGGATCTATACAGAAAGAGATTCCCGTAGATGCGTTTTTAGCTTCAGAAAAAGCGATTGGATTTGACGGACTCCTCTACTATTACCAAAGTGATGCTTTCTTAGAAAAAGAATTTGCAGAAAATCTTCATCAGCATTTAAGCTTACATCCGCATAAAGCAAAACCTTATGTAGTGAGTGCCGATCCAACACTTTTAGATCATTTTTCTCAAGATGACCGCGTTTTTAAAGGAGTTACAGGAACCAATGTAGGTTTTTATGCGCCGCAAGGACGTGTATTGAGAGCCGCTTTACAAGATCCTAATTTTATAGACCAATTGACGACTTTTACATACAAGGACTATAAAATCACCAATCTAGAGATGGAAACCAGCGGTATTTACGGTTTATCAAAACTTTTAGGACATAGAGCACTTTCTATGAATGCGATTATCGCCAATAGAGAAACTGGTGATTTTAGTCAGGATTCCTTGAAAGCTGTAGAGCAACTCATTCTTTATACGCTCGATAAAATTACCTCTTTATAAGACTTTTATTTAACAGAACTTTAGCCGACCAAGCTGCTCGTAATTTGTAGTTTTAACAAAATTATACTTCATGCTAGATCCAGAATTTAATCACTTAAAACACAGAGACCTTGATTGGTTAAATTTTAATAAACGTGTTTTACAAGAAGCGGATGATAGCGACAATCCAGTATATGAAAGGTTGAAATTCTTGGCTATTTTCTCTTCCAATCTAGATGAATATTTTAGAGTAAGAGTCTCGCAGCTTAGGCAGATTAAGAGAATTAAGAAGAGTCTTCGTAAAAAATTAGCCTTAAGACCTTCTAAGAAAGTTAAAGAAATTCTTCGAGAAGTTTCTCTGCAACAGCAAGAGTTTGGGGCTATCTTTCATGATCAGATTATTCCTGAATTAGCTAAAAACAACATTCACCTCATTAATGATGAGGATTTTACCAAGAAACAACAAAAAGAAGTAGATGAATTCTACCATGAAAATATTGAAAGCTACCTAGAGCCACAAATTGTGGACTTTGAAAAAGAGAAACGTATTTTTATAGAAAACAATACCATCTATTACTTTGTTACTTTTAAAGGAAGCAAAAAAGTGGCCTTTGTCAATATTCCTTTAAATGACCACGGGCGCTTTTATACTTTTAAGGAGACAGGAGATTTCTACATTACGTTTATCGATGACATTATTCGCTATAAAATGCCTTCTGTTTTTTCTAAGGAAGAGATTACAGGCATTTATGAAATAAAAATGTCTAGAGATGCAGAACTGTATATCGATGATCAATACGACGGAGTTTTAGCCGAAAAAATCTACGATTCGCTTGCGCAAAGAACCGACGGCCAGCCTACTCGTCTACTCTACGATGCAGATATGCCCAAAGACTTTCAGAAGAAATTGAGAAAGCATTTAGGCTTAGGAAAAATAGACATGATGCCTGGAGGAAGGTATCATAATTTTAGTGACTTTTTTAGTTTTCCAAATCCGGGCCATAATAAAGATCTAGTTTATGAAGCTTTAAAGCCTATTCCACATAGAGAATTAGAAAATTCTGATAACTATTTTGATTCCATTAGAGGGAAAGACATGCTGGTGCATTTTCCTTATATGTCATTTTCATACGTAGAAAAATTTATTAAAAAAGCAGCGAATGACCCTGATGTTTCCGCTATTAAAATATCTTTTTATCGCGTAGCAGATGAGTCAAATTTGACCACTTCCCTACTAAAAGCTTTAAAAAACGGAAAAGAAGTCACTGTTTTTATTGAAGCCAAAGCGCGCTTTGATGAAGAAAATAATATCACTTGGGGCAGAAAATTTGAAGAGAAAGGAGCAAAAGTGATTTATAGCTATCCTAAGATTAAAGTTCACTCTAAAGTATTTTTTGTAGAGCGTACAGAGAACGGAGAAAAACTTAGGTATGCATATATAGGAACAGGGAATTTTAACAGTGAAACCAGTAAGATTTACTGCGATCACGGGTTATTTACCGCCAGCAAAAAAATCACTAAAGAGCTAGAACGTGTTTTTAAAGTCTTAGAAGGTGATCTTATTATTCCAAGAGCAAAAAACTTATTAATTTCCCCTTTCAATACCAGAAGAGATTTCACCAAACTAATTTTGCAAGAAATAGATTATGCAAAAGAAGGTTTAGAGGCTAAGATCACGGCCAAAATGAATAGTCTCGAAGATCCTGAAATCATCAATCTCTTATATAAAGCGAGTCAAAGCGGTGTAAAAGTAAGGTTGATTATTAGAGGATTTACGTGTTTAACTGCTGGAATGCCAAAGATTAGCGAGAATATTTATATTACCAGTATTATCGATCGTTTTTTAGAACACGGGCGTATTTACCTCTTTCATAATAAAGGAGAGGAAAAAATGTATTTTGGGAGCGCAGATTGGATGACCCGGAATTTAGACCGACGAATTGAAGTTTTAGCACCCGTGATGCAAGAACATGTTTTTAATGAATTAAAAGATATTCTTGAAATACAATTAAACGATAATCAAAAAGCAAGAATACAAGATGCTTCCGAAGAAAATAAGTATGTAAAGCCTAAAGCGGGAGAAGAAAAGATTAGATCTCAGTATAAAATTTATGAATATTTAAAAGAAAAACATACCGCATGAAATCAATAAAAGTTGGTGGAGTACCAGAACATTTTAATTATCCCTGGCACATTTGTATGAGAAAAGGTCTATTTAAACACCAAGGTTTAGATGTCACTTGGAAAGACTTTGACGGAGGCACGGGAGAATTGAGCAGAGCCTTACACGATAAAGACATTGACGTAGCCTTAGTCTTAACAGAAGGTATTATCAAAGAAATTGAAGATGGAGCTCCGTTTAAAATATTGCAAGAATACATCGCGTCCCCTCTTATTTGGGGGATTCACGTGGCGGCAAATTCGAGCTATCAGCATATGAACGATTTAGAGAAAACCACTTCTGCCATTAGCAGGTATGGATCTGGTTCTCATCTCATGACCTATGTCAATGCTAAAAATCAGCAATGGGATCCTAAAAATTTAAAGTTTGAAGTGGTGAAAAATCTAGAGGGTGCTGTAGAAGCTCTACCAAAAGATGATGCCCAATATTTTATGTGGGAACATTTTACCACCAAACCTTTAGTAGATCAGGGTACGTTTAGAAGAATTGCAGATTGCCCAACCCCTTGGCCTTGTTTTGTGATTGTAAGTACTGATGAATTTATAGCCAATCATGCAGCAGAATTAAAAGAAATGCTACAAGTGATCAATAGCGTTTCTAAAGATTTTAAAGAGATTCCTAGGATTAGTCGTCTTCTTGCAGAAAGATACCAACAAAATGAAGAAGATATTTTAAAATGGTTAGACTTAACGGAATGGAGTCAAAAGCAAATCAGTTCAAAAGAAGTTCTAACGGTTCAAAACCAATTGCAGGACTTGAGTTTAATCACGCAAAAATCTGATTTTGAAGATATTTGTCAATCCTTAATTTAAATAAAACGCCGTTAAACCTATTTTTTTACTGAAAATAATAAAATAAACGCAACCTTTGCAACCTTTTTACATCTACAGAATAAAGGACGTAATTATGTTTGTATTTTTAATTGTTTTATTGAGTCTTCTTATTATCAATTTGGCCTTGTTTTTATTCAGTAGAAATAAAACCGAAACGGTGAATACCGATGACTACAAAGTGGAGTAATCACCAGGTTACGGGTGCCTTTCCTAGTTTTTTTAAGATGGCATTGGTTTTACTAAAGTGTTTATTTCCGAACCAATATCCTCTATTTGCACTCAATGGCGAAGGATGTCCCGAAGTTAAAACATCATGTTTGGACGTGTCAATCAATTTTATTTTCTTTTTAGCGAATCCTCCCCATAGTAAAAAAACAACATGCTCTTTGTTTTCTGAAATCGTCGAAATAACTTGATCTGTAAATTTCTCCCATCCTTGTTTTTGATGACTTCCCGCTTCGTGTGCTTTTACCGTTAATGTTGCATTTAGCAACAATACGCCCTGATTGGCCCAACGTTCTAGATTTCCAGTGTTAGGAAAAGGGAGTTTTAAATCTTGTTCTATTTCTTTAAAAATATTAATTAAAGAAGGGGGCATCTTTATATTATCCTGTACCGAAAAGCACAACCCATTGGCCTGCCCGGCACCGTGATAAGGATCTTGTCCCAAAATTACTACTTTTAAATCCTTAAAATCACAATACTCGAAAGCCGCAAAAATAGCATCTGCTTTAGGGTAGCACGTATCATTTTTATAGGCTGTTTTCACAAAAGAAACCAAGTTTTTAAAATAAACTTTATCAAATTCATCATTTAATTGATTTTTCCAAGCCTTAGGAATATTTACCTTCATAAAATTATCGTTAAATTTGCCCAACTACGAAAGTAGAAAATTGCTATGATAAAAATTACAGAAAAGACCCTAAAAGATTTAGAATTTACAACCGTTTGTAGTCAAGTGGAAGAATATTGCCTCACCTATATAGGCAAAGAAAAAGCGCTGCACTTAACCCCTTTTTCTTCCAAAGAGGAAGTTATTTTTTCCTTACATCAAACGCAAGAATACCTTTCCTCTGACTTACAAGAGGCTAAAATCCCTAACCACGGCTTTGATCCTATTGCTAATGAAATCAAATTCTTAGCCATAGAGAACACCACTTTAGAGCTTCTGGGGTTTCGGCGCATTTCTTCTATTTCACAGACAACCAATTCTCATATTTTATTTTTTAAGAAGTATAAAGAGATCTATCCTACCTTATTTAAAACTACGCAAGAGGTAGAATTCACCAAGGAGATTGTTGAAAATATAGAGTTAGTAATCGATAAGTTTGGAGAAATTAAAGACAATGCCTCTCCCCTTTTACAAAGTGTCCGCCGGTCCATCAATAGCGTGCGTTCACAGATCAACTCTAGTTTTGTAAGCGATTTATCTAAATATCAAGGCTACGGTTACTTAGACGAAATCAAAGAATCTGTCGTAGATAACATACGGGTTTTGGCGGTTAATGCGATGTATCGGAAGAAAGTAAAAGGTTCTATTCTAGGAACTTCAAAAACCGGAAGCATTATTTATATGCAGCCCGAAAAAACACTAAAATATGCGCGAGAACTCAACAACCTAGAATATGAAGAGAAAGAGGAAGTCAATCGTATTTTAAAACAACTCACCGAAATCATTAGACCTTACCGCGAATTGTTGATCGATTATCAAAATCTTTTGAGTGATATCGATCTTATTTCCGCTAAGACAAAATATGGGAAGTCTATGAATGCGGTGTTGCCAAAACTCAGCGATGATAAAGAACTAGACCTTAGAGATGCTTATCATCCGGTTTTATATTTAAATAATAAAAAGAAAAATCAGAAAACCTATCCGCAAAGCATTAAGCTGGCCAAAGACAATCGCATTATTGTCATTTCTGGTCCTAATGCAGGAGGGAAAAGTATTACCTTAAAAACTGTTGGATTATTGCAAGTGATGTTGCAGGCAGGTTTATTGATTCCTGTTCATGAATACTCAAGAGTTTGTTTTTTCAACAAGATTCTAACCGATATTGGCGACAATCAAAGTATTGAAAATCATTTAAGTACTTACTCCTATCGATTAAAAAATATGAAGCATTTCTTAAGGAAATGCGATGATAAAACCCTTTTCTTAATCGATGAGTTTGGTACCGGTAGTGATCCAGAATTAGGTGGCGCTTTGGCGGAAACCTTTCTCGAAGTATTCTACGAAAAAGAATCTTTCGGAATTATCACCACTCACTACGCTAACCTAAAAAAGATGGCGCAGGAAACGGAAGCCATTAGCAATGCCAATATGTTGTTTGATTCTCAGACTTTAGAACCTTTATTTAAGTTGCATCTAGGGGAAGCTGGTAGCTCTTTTACCTTTGAGGTCGCTCAAAAAAATGGAATTCCTTACAGTTTAATCAATCGCTCTAAAAAGAAAGTAGAGCGAGGAAAAATAAGGTTCGATAAAAGTATTGCCAAGTTACAGCAAGAACGTTCTAAACTGGCTAAGACCACTTCCAGCTTAAAAGAAAAGGAGCTCAAAGCTTCTGAAGAACAACAAAAGCTAGACGAGATCAATTCTAGGGTTCAACAAAAGTTGGAAGGCTTTCAAGAATTGTACGATGCCAATCAGAAGCACATTTACCTTGGACAAAAGTTAGATGATTTAGCCGATAAATTTTTCAGAAATAATAAAAAGAAAGATCTTATTGCAGAGTTCTTAAAGCTTGTCACCATAGAGAATTCCAAGAAAAAGAAAGAAAGCATCAAGAAAGCTCAAGAAAAGAAGAAGAAAGACGAAGCCATTCAAAAGGAGGCTGTAAATAAGATTAAAGTCATCCGACAAAAGAAGAAAGAGGAAAAGGTAAAGCAAGACATCGTTGAGAAAGAAGCAGCCGAAAAGAAAATAGTATCTTTTAAAATCGATGATCGCGTGCGTCTAGAAGGAAGTCGGTCTGTGGGTACGATTGATAAAATTGAAAAAGGCAAAGCCATTATAAATTATGGTATGTTTACATCATCGGTACCACTAGAACAAGTGGAATTGGTGCAAAGAGCTAAAAAATAATGGAGAATCTCCCAAAAGATAAAAAAATAATCCTTTTTGATGGCGTGTGTACGTTGTGCAATAACGCCATCGATTACATTATCAAAAAAGATCATAAAGATCAGTTTGTCTTTGCTTCTTTGCAAAGTGACATCGGTAAAAAACTCACCGAAGAACGAGGAATCGATACGTCTCAAATAGATTCGATGATATTAATCATTCCGGGAGAAGCCTATTATGTAAAATCCTCTGCCGCTTTACAAATCTTTAAACGTTTAAAAGGTGCGGTTTCGCTTTCGCGGATTTTTCTACCTCTACCCGAAAGTTTTAGAGATAGTATTTATGATCTCATTGCCAGAAACCGTTACCGATGGTTTGGCAAAAAAGAAACATGCAGAATGCCCACTCCTGAGGAGAAAGCGAAGTTTATTGAATAGAAAACTAAAAAAAGCTTTAAAAGTTCTTTTTAGTTTTCTCTAACTTACTTCTTATAATTATCGTCCCAATTCTTAACCAAAGGTTGGTCTCGTAATTTCCCTACGGCCTTAGCCACCAACATTGCAACTGAAGCATCTCCTGTTACGTTTACGGTGGTTCTACACATATCTAAAGGTCTATCTATCGCAAAGATTAAGGCTAATCCCGCTTCAGGAATTCCTGCTTGCGCCAAAACAATAACCAACATCACCATTCCTGCTCCTGGAACTGCAGCAGATCCTATAGATGCTAGTGTTGCTGTCGCGATAATTCCTAATTGGGTACCAAAAGAAAGGTCCATCCCAAAAGCTTGCGCAATAAATACAGCTGCTACGGCTTGATACAAACTCGTTCCGTCCATATTAATGGTAGCTCCAATAGGCAACACAAAACTAGAAACTTCTTTTTCTACTCCCAAATGCTCCTCTACGCGCTCCATGGTTACTGGCAAAGTAGCGGCACTCGAGCTGGTTGAAAAAGCTAACAATTGAGCTGGAGAAATTCCGTTCATAAAGAATTTGGGCGTTCTTTTAGTAAAGATCCACACAATTAGAATATAAACGCCTATCATCAATAATAATCCTGTGATAACACACAAAGCATACATAGCTAAAGCCGCAAATAAATCGGCGCTTGGAGATTCGACTACCAATGCCGCCAATAAAGCGAATACTCCATAGGGAGCCGCGAGCATGATCATATCAATCATTTTGAGTATGACTTCATTAAAGCCATCAAAGAAAACTTTTACAGGCTCTGCTGTTTTTTCAGGAATAAGAATAAGACCAATTCCGAAGAAAATAGCGAAGAAAATCACTTGTAACATATTGGCGTTGTTGGAAGAAGCGCCTATAATATTACTAGGAACAATATCTACCAAAGCTTGTAAGGGACCTGCATTTTTTTGCTTTTCAGCATCTTGTCGTTTTAAATCGGCTTCTCCTCCATAATTGGCTACCAATTCTTCTCGGGTTTCTTCTGAAATCGTGCTCCCAGGTTTCACTACATTTACTACCGTTAATCCTATAGAAACGGCGATTATGGTCGTTAGAATATACGTACCTATAGTTCTAATCCCCATTTGTGATAGCTTAGAAATATCTTTTAAATCTGAAACTCCCTTAATCAGGGAAGCTAAAATTAATGGAACGGCAATTAGTTTTAAAGAATTGATAAAAATGGTTCCGAAGGGTTTTATCCAATCACCAATAAAGTCTGCTCCCCATTCAAAATTACTTAAAATCAAGGCAAAAATAACCCCCAGGGCCATTCCTATTAATATTTGCCAGTGTAATGCTAACTTCTTCATGTAATGCTTTTATTGGGTTGAATTGAATCTTCGTTGTAATAATATAAAATCTGCCAAAACCAAGGCTGCCATCGCTTCTACAATAGGAACCGCTCTAGGTACCACACAAGGGTCGTGTCTTCCTTTTCCCTGCATTTCTATGGACTCTCCTTTCGTATTAATGGTAGTTTGTTTTTGGATGATAGTGGCGACGGGTTTAAAAGCAACGTTAAAATAAATAGGCATTCCATTAGAGATCCCTCCTTGAATACCACCGCTATAATTGGTTTTTGTTTTTTTATGCGTATCAAAAATATCGTTATGCGCGCTCCCCCTCATTTTGGTACCTTCAAAACCACTTCCATATTCAAAACCTTTTACAGCATTGATGGAAAGCATGGCTTTTCCTAAATTGGCATGAAGTTTATCAAAAACGGGTTCTCCTAAGCCTGTAGGAACATTTTCTATGACACATGAAATAATTCCGCCAAGGCTATCTCCTTCTTTCTTTACGGAAGTGATTAGTGTTTCCATTTTTGATGCCACCTCTGCATTGGGGCATCTCACCACATTCTGCTCAATTTCTTTAAAATTGATTGTATCTTCTTGGGTTAGCTGAATATTTCCCACGCTACTCGTATAGGCTGTAATAGTAATCTCTTTTAAAAAAAGTTTGGCAATTGCGCCAGCTACTACTCGGCATACCGTTTCTCGTGCGCTAGACCTACCTCCTCCTCTATAATCGCGGCTTCCATACTTCTCGTCGTAAGTAAAGTCTGCGTGACTGGGCCTATAGACGTCTTTAATATGATCGTAATCTTTGGTTTTTTGATTGGTGTTTTTAATCACAAAACCTATGGAAGTTCCAGTAGTTTTACCTTCAAAAATACCCGAATAAAACTCCACTTCATCGGCTTCCTTACGTTGAGTAACGATTTTGGATTGACCAGGTTTTCTTCTTTTTAGTTCTTGTTGTATAAAATTAAAGTCGATAGAAATTCCAGAAGGACACCCATCAATTATTCCTCCTAAGGCTTCCCCATGGGATTCTCCAAAGCTGGTGAGTTTAAATAAAGTGCCAAAAGAATTTCCTGCCATGAGTGATTTTCAACAAATGTAAATTTTTAGAAAGATAATTAAAAGTTCTAGTTAACTAAACTTTAATCTAATAAATACAAAATCAGCCTAAGATTTTGGTTTACAGATCTTTAGCTATTAGAAATAAACCCGCTCCTACTACGTTTATTTCTGTATTCTATGCATTTTAGGACTCTAACGACATCAGCTTAGTTTCTAGGAGATGAGGAAGCTTGAAGTGTTGATGTCTCAATTCCGTAAAGAAAATAAAACCCGCTTAGCTAAAGAGACAAAATAAAATGAGATTTTACTCGTTTTAAGTACGTTATGAGTTTTAAATAAAAAAATAATATCTTTGAAAAAATAATATTCTAATGAAACTACGTATTTTAAGTTTAGCTTTAGTGATGACAAGCCTTATTTCATGCTCGTCTGACGACACCTCTGTTAACGAAACCAACAGCAGTAACTACTTTCCTTTAACGACAGGAAATGAGTGGAATTACAACAATAGTTCTGTCGTAGAGGGAGAAAGCGAAAATACCAATAACGAGACCCTTACCGCTACTACCGAAAATAACAACGCTTATTCTTTTAGCTCTTCGGCAAATATGTTAGAAAGAGGAATTATTACGGGAATTTTGGTGAATGGAAATCTTTCCAAGCAAAATGGGAAATTAGTTTACAACGGTCAGTATATAATAGATCTTAGTTTTTATGGTATGGAGAATTTAAGTATTCCCATCAATAATCTAACGGTATATGATGTAAATGCCTCGGCTGGGGATCAGCTTTCTACCTTAAGCAATACAATTGATCAAACTTTTAATTTGCAAGGACAGGATATTCCTCTTACGATGACATATTCCTTAAACACTCAGCAAAATGAAATCTTAGAAAGTTATACGGTGAACAACGTTTCTTATGAAAATGTTTTAAAATCTACTCTTTCGGTAAATTTAGCGGTTGATGCCAGTGTTGCTATCATCACGCTTCCTTTATTAGAAGAGCAAGAAGTCTTGACTTCTTCTAATTATTATGCTGCAGACATCGGACTTATTTACAGTGAGAATTCAGTATCTTATAACTTTGAAGATTTATCGCAATTTGATATTCCTACGTTAAATCCTATTAACGTAAACACAACTCAATCTATTGATACCTATACAGTTCAATAAGAATAAACCAAGAACCTCGGGGCAGGCCTGCCCCGAGCTATGAATAAGAAAATACTTTTAAAAACCGAGGGGAACCTCGGGGAATTTAATCCTCTAGAGGGCTAAATCTTAGCTTTAATCAATGCGTTCTTTAAAATACTTATAGGATGCATTGATTTTTTTTGTGTTCCGTCGTAAATCTGATGCCTACAACTTGTTCCGTTGGCCGCAATAATCGTTTCTTTTGCAGCTCTTTTTACGGCAGGAAAAAGACTCTGATTTCCTATTTGCATACTCACTTCATAATGTTCTTTTTCGTAGCCAAAACTACCTGCCATTCCGCAACAGCCAGAAGAAATTATGGTGACTTTATAATTTTCTGGGAGATTCAAAATATCGAAAGTGGGTTTTATGGTGCTTAAGGCTTTCTGGTGGCAATGCCCATGAATTTTTATTGTTTGCTGCGTATTCTCAAACTGCGCGGAAGTGATATTTCCCTTTTTAATTTCTTCGGATAGAAATTCTTCTATTAAAAATACGTGTTTTGCGAGTTTTTTAGCCTTTGCTGGAGCATTAGCCAAACGCAAGTATTCATCCCGAAAGGACAAAATAGCGCTAGGTTCAATTCCTATCAGCGGACTTTCTTCTGAAACCAGAGCTTCAAAAATTTCTATATTTTTATTTGCTAACTGCTTGGCTTGAACTAAAAAGCCTTTAGAAACTTGTGCTCTTCCGCTTTCTTCGTGCGCTACCACTTTTATTTCATAACCTAAATGCGTCAAGACTTCTATGGCATCTAAACCTATGGGCGTATCCAATTGGTCTGTAAATTCGTCAATAAACAAGTATACTTTGTTGATGGGTTTCGCTTTCGCGGAAAGCAAATCGGGATTTTCTCGTATACTTTTCCGTAAAGATTTTTTAGAAAGTATTGGCAAACTGCGTTTTGGAGCAATTCCTAAGCTTTTCTTGATTAGCTTTGAGCTTAGAGTATTCGTAAACAAAGCATTGGTAAGCGATGTGCTGAATCTTCCCCTCTTATTCCACGTATAGTTTTCTGCAAAAAGCCGATCTCTAAAGCTATGAGAATTATGTTGATGGTATTGGTATAGAAATTCGGCTTTATAAGCTGCCATATCCACATTAGAAGGACATTCGCTCTTGCAACCTTTACAACTAATGCACAAATCTAATACTTCTTTGGTGGACTTATCATTAAATCGATCTTTAGAATGAGGCTGAGTCATCAATTCCCGCAACATATTAGCTCGCCCCCGAGTCGTATCTTTTTCATTTTTTGTGGCGCGGTAACTCGGACACATCGTTCCACCTGCAGCGACACTTTTGCGGCAATCTCCGCTTCCATTACAGTTTTCTACAGCGCGTAAAAAACCTTGAGTACCCTCAAAATTCATCAAGGTTTTTATTTGATGCTCTTTACGGTCTGTTTCATAACGCAAATCGGTTTCCATAGGAAGTGCTTCCACGATTTTACCAGGATTAAAGATGTTTTGAGGATCAAATATAGTTTTAGTCTCCTTAAAAAGTTGATAGTTTTTAGCACCCACTAGCATTTCAATAAAGGAAGCTCTCACTCTACCGTCACCGTGTTCACCGCTAAAAGAACCTTTATATTTTTTAACCAATAAGGCTACCTGATGTGTGATTTCCTTAAAAAGCACTACGTCTTCGCTCTTTTTTAAGTTTAAAATAGGTCGGAGGTGAAGTTCCCCCGCGCCAGCATGAGCGTAATACACCGCTTTTTGATCAAAGCCTTTCATCAATTGGGTAAACTCATTAATATAGTTCGACAGATCTTTTAAAGCCACCGCAGTATCTTCTATACAAGCCACGGCCTTCTTATCTCCTTTTAAATTTCCCAAT
This sequence comes from Mesonia profundi, assembly GCF_031085155.1. Classification (GTDB taxonomy): domain Bacteria; phylum Bacteroidota; class Bacteroidia; order Flavobacteriales; family Flavobacteriaceae; genus Mesonia; species Mesonia profundi. The sequence continues at coordinate 15,160 of NZ_JAVHUL010000014.1, forward strand.
AATCCCAAGCCTGCTTTTCGCAACTCTAGCGCTAGGTGAATTTCTTCTCCGTATAAGATTTTATTGGCGTAAGATTTTGACTTCGTCTGTAAAATATGCTCTAAAGTCTTTATTTTTTGTTGTAATGCTTCGGGCTGATCTGCTTTTAACTCCAGCATCAAAATCCCGATAGGATCTCCCTCAATAAAAAACCTGTTTTCTTTATATTTTAAGCTGTCTTGGGTACAATCTAAAATGACTTTATCCATCATCTCACAAGTAAACAAATCTTCTTCCATCACTGGCGCTACCGCTTCCAAACAATCTTCAATACTATAGAAATGCGCCGCAATCATCGCCGATTCCTTCGGAGGCAATGGGTCTAATTCCAGTTTAATTTTGGTAGTAAATGCCAAAGTACCTTCGCACCCGCATAATAACTTACAAAAATTAAAAGTCTTTGTTGACGAAGAAAAAATTTCAGTATCGATGAGAGCATCCAAGGCATAGCCTGTATTTCTTCGGTGTATCTCTGGCAGTGGAAATTGCTCTCTGATTTCCTCTTGCACTTCTTTGGGAAGCAACATCTGGTAGAATTTCTTGTAAATATCTCCTTCAAAATCATCTTGTTCTAGCTTTCGCTGAAATTCTTCCGCGTTAAGCGAACCGAAAGTAGCTATACTTCCATCAGAAAGAATGACTTCCATTTCTAAGACCTTATCTCTGGTCACTCCATATTGAATGGATGTGGTGCCGCTAGAATTGTTTCCCACCATTCCGCCAAGGGTACAGCGGTTAGACGTGGAAGTATTGGGCCCAAAAAACAACCCATGAGGTGCTAGATACCGATTCAGATCATCCCGAATAATTCCGGGTTCTACAGTTACGCTGCGCTCGGCTTCATTAAACTCAATTACCGAATTTAAATATTTTGAAATATCCACCACCAAACCTTCTCCCACACATTGCCCCGCCAACGAAGTTCCTGCAGCTCTAGGAATAAGTCCTAAATTATGCTTGCCTGCAAATGCTATAATGTGTTGAAGATCTTCCACTGTTTTGGGAATTACCACGCCCATAGGTAGTTTCCGGTAAACAGAAGCATCTGTAGCATATAATTTCTTATAGGTGTCATCTATAAAAAGTTCACCTTGTATTTGTTGCTTTAAGGATTCGATTAGAGATAAATTCAATGTTATTAACAGTTTTTAAGTAAGATTAACAAAAGATTGTCCGGCAATAATCGTAAGGTATTAAATTTGAAAATATATTTGACATTAATTAAAAAATTAAATAAAATGAAAAAAATTGCTTTGACCCTCAGCCTTGTTTTAGGAGCATTATTAACCATGAATGCTCAAGAAATTTCTAAAAATGCCATTGGTCTTCGCTTAGGAGGGGGAGATGGTTTTGGTGCAGAAGTATCTTATCAACGTGCACTTGGTAATAACAACAATAGATTAGAGTTAGACTTAGGATGGAGAAACGATAAGCATTTTGATGCTTTTAAACTTGCTGGACTATACCAATGGGTTTGGAATATAGAAGGCGGATTTAATTGGTATGCTGGTGCTGGTGCTGGTATTGGTAGTGTTGATGACAATAGAGTTTACAGAGATGATTTTCATCATGATGATGGTGCATTTCTATTTGTTGCCGGTAATATTGGTATCGAATACAACTTTGACATTCCTCTACTAGTATCGTTAGATTTTAGACCAGAAATTGGTTTTTCTGACTATGATGTAATTGATGATTTTGCTCCAGATATTGCGATTGGGGTACGTTACCAATTCTAAAATAAGGTATTATTTACTTAGTCTTGGCATTAAGATTTGAGGCGGCTTTCTTATAAATTTCTTCATACATAGGAATTACAGAGTCGGTATCAAATTTTAATGCCATTTCTTTTGCGTTCAATTTAAATTGATCTAAGCGCTGCTCATCGCTTAAAATATAAATCGCATTCTCAGCCATACTATCTACATCCCCCACCTCGCTTAAGTAACCAGAGAAACCTTGTTTGTTCACTTCGGGTAAACCGCCAGTATTAGAAGAAATCACAGGAACTCCATTGACCATAGCTTCCAAGGCTGCCAATCCAAAACTTTCTTTCTCTGAAGGAAGTAAAAACAAATCTGAAAAGCATAAAATCTTATCCACATCATTGCTTTCTCCTAAGAATATAATCTTATCTGAAATTCCCAAGGTATCGGCTAAGTTTTTAGCGGGTTGCACCTCTGGTCCTTCCCCCACCATAATTAACTTAGACTTTACTTTTTTCTGAATTTGATTAAAAATCTTTACCACATCATCAATACGCTTTACCTTTCTAAAGTTACTCACGTGGGTGACAATCTTTTCATCATCTTCGGCCATTAATTCCCGTTGACAATCTGTAAACTGATTCTTCTCTCTATGGGTATCTATAAAATTTGGAATTACGCAGATAGGAGATTTTACATTAAACAAGCGTAAGGTATCATCTTTTAAACTTTGTGAAACCGAAGTAACATAATCACTTTTATTGATACTAAAGGTCACTGCCGGCTTATAAAAAGGATGATTTCCTACCAAAGTGATATCAGTGCCATGGAGCGTGGTCACCATAGGAATGTAAACCCCTTCTTCCTCCAGCATTTTCTTTGCCATATAACCTGCGTAGGCGTGAGGAATCGCATAATGCACGTGCAGCAATTCTATTTCATGCAACAAAACCATATCTACCAATTTACTAGATAGTGCCAGCTCGTAGGGTTGGTAATGAAATAAAGGATATTCGGGAACATTCACCTCGTGGTAATGAATATTTTTAGAAAGTTGTTCTAAACGAACCGGTTGCTTGTAGGTTATAAAATGGACTTCATGACCTCGTTTGGCTAGTCCCATTCCTAATTCGGTGGCGACTACTCCACTTCCTCCAAAAGTGGGATAACATACAATTCCTATTTTCATGATTTTTTGCTTAAAGGTAAAACTTTTGGCAACAAAAAAACTTTAATACATAATCGATTCATAGATTAACTGCTGTATTTTAGTTCTTATGTCTTCGCTTATCAACTTTCTATTGGTAGCATCTGGGAAGGTTCTATTGGATAAAAACACATATACAATTTCTTCTTCGGGATCTGCCCAAGCATAGGTTCCTGTGAAACCGCTATGTCCAAAGCTTTTCATAGAAATACAACCGCAAGTAGGACCAAGCGTCCCCAATTGAGGTTTATCAAAACCAACTCCTCTTCTTACATCTTCTTCACAATAGTAACACTTATTAAAGGTCTCTAAAGTTTCTTGAGTAAAAAAACGTTTGCCGCCATAGTAACCATTATTCAAATACATTTGCATGATTTTAGCTACGTCATTGCTATTGCTAAAAAGACCCGCATGACCTCCCACTCCGTCTTGCATTGCCGCACCTTGGTCATGAACATAACCTTGTATCTTTTGCTTTCTCCAATAATCGTCTATCTCTGTAGGCGGAATTTGATCTTTGTCAAATCGCTCTAGCGGAAGATATCCCATATGATTAGCTCCTAAATCTTTATAAAATTTCTCTTGAGTAAGTTGGTCTAAAGAGCTGTCGTAATAAGTTTCTAGGTATTTTTTTAAGATGTAATACGGCAAATCACTATACTTATATTGCTTTCTTTTACGCAGATCGCTATCTACAATCTGCTTAAATATAGAGTCATTAATATCCTTACGCATGTAGAATTGATCGGCTACTTTTACATTAAATAATTCATCGGGTTGTGGTCTAAAATACTTTACGGAAGCCTTTTTTGTTTCCGCGTCAAGCGTACCAATATAAAAAGGGATCCAAGCTTTAAGTCGGGCATAATGACTTAACATTTCCTTCAAGGTAATATTGGCTTTATTGGTTCCTTCTAATTCGGGTAAAATCTCTTTTAGCTTCGTATTTAGCTGAATAACTCCTTTTTCTTTTAGCTCCATGATTAAAGGCAGACTGGCCAATATCTTGGTTAAAGAAGCTAAATCATAAATGGTAGTATCACTAACTGGGATTTTATTTTCATAGGTGTGATACCCAAAATTCTTTTGATAAATCACTTTCCCTTTTCGTGCTACTAAAAGCTGAGTTCCAGGCGCCATTTTCTCGTCAATTACCTTTTGAGCCAAAGCGCTTATCTTATTTAAATTAGCTGAATTCATTCCTACCGTTTCGGGCAAACCGTAAGACAAGCGTTTTAAAGGTTTGGTAATGTATTTGGTGCCTTCAGGGAAGTCATCTCCTACCGTTACGGGTAATCGACCTTCGGCTCCAATCGCCCCAAAAAGCATCTGCGCTACTTTCTCTTGAGCAATTTTACTGTTTTGATATCCCAAAACAATTCCTTCTAGATTGGTAGTTGTCTTTAAATCTAAAATAGAATAAGGTCTGGCAAAAGAAGCGAGCACCGTCGTATTTAGACGAGAGATCTCATACAACCAAACCAATTCTTTTTGTGTAAACTTATAAGATTTCCAAGGATTATCATTAGAAGTATGATGCCCTACAATCACATAATTGTAATCTTTTAAAGTTGTCAATAAAGATCCAAGGTGTTGTTTTTGAATATGATCTACTTGCGTATATTTTTGAAGCTGATTATAAAAATCTTCTCCTTTGTCATCACCAAGACTCACATAAGCTATTTTTTTATGTTTTAAATCTTTAATAGGCATAATCGCCTTGTCATTCTTGATCACGGTGATTGCTTTTTCTATCACTTGCTCGTACAATGCATCGTCAAGAACGGTATTCAATTCTTCTACCAAATAAGCAGTTTCAACCGGCTGGTAATGGCTTAAGCCGACTTTATATTTTGCTTGTAAAATTTTCTTTACGGAAAATGCTAAACGTTCTTCAGAAATCACGTCTTCTTGATACGCTTCAACAAGTAGAGCATGCGCTTTAGGAATATTTTCTGAAATTAATAAAATATCGTTTCCGGCAAGAAAAGCTGCTAAATCAATTTCTCCAGGTTCATCAAAATCTGCTACTCCTCTCATATTTAAAGCATCTGTAAATACTAATCCTTTATAATGAAGGCTGTCCCGCAATAATTCTGTAATGATCTTTTTAGATAAAGAGGAAGGAAAATTCTTTCTAGGCTCTAAAGCTGGAACATTTAAATGTCCCACCATAATGCTCGAAACTCCTTCTTGAATCATCTTATAATATGGGTATAACTCTAAACTGTCTAATCGTTTTTTAGTAAAATTGAGCGTGGGTAAAGCTTTGTGAGAGTCAGTATCTGTATCTCCGTGTCCAGGAAAGTGCTTGGCACTACTCAATACATTTTCTTTGTGCATCCCTTTCATAAAAGCAAGCGCTTTTTGGGTTACACGTTCTTTATTCTCCCCAAAAGAACGGTTTCCTATAATTGGATTTTCAGGATTGGTATTGATATCTACTACAGGAGCAAAATTAATATGCACTCCTAAACGCTTGGAATGTTTTGCTATTCGCTGACCCACTCTTTCTATGAGTTGATTGTCTTCTAACGCTCCCAAGGTCATATTCCAAGGAAAAGCATAAGTAGAGTCTAATCGCATCGCCAATCCCCATTCTGCATCCATTCCTATAAGTAAAGGAATACGAGAAAGCTTTTGAAACTCATTATTCATTTTGGCTTGTTGCTGTGGTCCTCCTTTAGAGAAAATCACGCCTCCAATATGATAATCATCAATAAGTTTTTTAATGTTATCCGCGGCAGCGTCACCTTTACTAGAGAAAATATCGACCATAAATAACTGGCCTATTTTTTCTTCTAAGCTCATATCTGCATAAAGACTATCCACCCACTTCTTTTGATCTACAGTGTCTTCTGACAACAACGGACTCACTTTTTGAGCGAATATGTTGGGAATTACCAATAATATGAAAAGGGTTCTTAAAAGGAATTTCATAGACTTTACAGAATTAAAAACAGGGTATAAAAGAAACGAAAAGAGCGCTTAAAAGTTGTGCTACAAAAACCTCTTGTGCCAACTTTCTTCTAAGGGAATCTCCCAATCGTGTAAGTATTCATCTTTGGTATTTACCAAGTTATTGAATACGATGGTTTTAGGAGAAACCGATCTATTTTTAACAATCTTCTTAAAATCTATAAGTGTTTTATAAGCGATAAATTCACCTTGCTTAAAAGTCACGTTCATCTTATCTAGTAAGTCTACCTTATATTTTTTCTCCAAATCTTGGATAAAATGTACCGAAGCATCGATAGAACATCCAGAAGCTCCTTGTAGGGATTGGTCTAAACCAATAATAATAAAACGTCTATATTTTATTTCATATCCGGCTTTTAAAGTGGAGCCATGTGCGGCCCATTGTCCTATAAACTGGGTAAGTTCTTTTTCTAATTCCTGAATTTCTTCAGGAGTAAAAGGTCTATTTGATTGGTAAATCCAAATTTTGGATTCTAATGGTAATTCTTTAAAATCTACATGCATATCAAGGCTACATCTTCAGTATTAAAATTATAATTCATCTGCTTGAGCAATCATCTCGGCCACATCCATGACTTCAATCTCTCCCTCTTTATTTTTACTTTTAACACCATCGTTCATCATCGTATTACAAAAAGGACATCCTGCTGCAATCATATCTGGTTTAGTTTCCATAGCTTGCTCAGTACGTAAAACATTAATATCTTTATCACCAGCTTCTGGCTCTTTAAACATTTGTCCGCCTCCTGCACCACAGCAAAGTCCTTTCTTCTTACAATTCTTCATCTCTACCAATTCTACTTCTAACTTGCGAAGTAAATCTCTTGGTGCTTCATATTCATTGTTGGCCCTTCCTAAATAACAAGGGTCATGAAAGGTTATTCTCTTTCCTTTAAATTTTCCCCCTTCAACTTTTAACTTTCCTTCCTCTAGAAGAGATTTTAAAAATTGGGTATGATGCATTACTTTATAGTTTCCACCAAGTTCTGGGTATTCATTTTTAATCGTATTAAAACAATGCGGACAGGCGGTTACAATTTTTTCGATCTCATAACCATTAAGCACTTCTATATTTTGTGCAGCTTGCATTTGAAACAAGAACTCATTCCCCGCTCTTTTTGCAGGGTCTCCTGTGCAACTTTCTTCGGTTCCTAGCACTGCAAAATCTACTCCCGCTTTAGTCAGTAACTTTACAAGAGCTTTAGTTACTTTTTTTGCTCGATCGTCAAAGCTTCCCATGCAGCCCACCCAAAATAAAACTTCAGGTTTTTTACCTTCTGCCATATATTCAGCCATTGTTGGTACTTTAATCGCCTCTTCCATAATCCGTATATCTTTTTCTCTTTTTTTAAGAGTAATTTTTAAAATTTATTTTTCTTCTGCCCAATTCAACCGGTCCATTTGATTGTAAGGCCAAGGTGCACCGTTATTTTCAATATTCCCCATGGCAATATTAAGTTCATTTGGCGCAGCACTTTCTTCCATTACCAAATACCTTCTCATCTCTACAATGATTGATAAAGGGTCTATTCCTATAGGACAAGCTTCTACACAAGCATTACAAGTAGTACAAGCCCAAAGCTCTTCTTTACTAATGTAATCGTTTAAAAGTTGTTTCCCGTCGTCTTTAAATTCTCCTTTATTCGCATCTATATTGGCTCCCACTTCCTCTAAACGATCTCTCGTATCCATCATAATTTTACGCGGAGAAAGTTTTTTTCCGGTTTGATTTGCCGGACATTCAGAAGTACAACGTCCACATTCTGTACACGTATAGGAGTTTAGCAATTGCACCCAGTTTAAGTCTTTCACATCGCTGGCACCAAATTTCTCTGGCTCTTCTGCTTCTACGGAAGGATCTGGTGCAGCAAAAGGATCTGCATCGGGATCCATCATTAAATCCACTTCTTTTTTTACAGATTCTAAGTTATCAAATTTTCCTTGCGGAGTTAATTTCGCAAAATAAGTATTGGGAAAAGCTAAAAGAATATGTAAATGCTTTGAATAATATAGGTAATTAAGGAAGAATAATATTCCTAAAATATGTAGCCACCAAGCAGCTCTTTCTACAATAATTAGAGATGAAATACTTAAACCATCAATAAGTGGTACTAAAAACTGACTGATAGGAAAAGCTCCAACTATACCAGCTTCATTGGTATAATGATCGGCTCCTAGAGATTGTAATTGAAAGTCGGTTGCATTCATTAATAAGAATAGAACCATTAAAATCATTTCGAAATATAAGATATTGTTCCCATCATTTTTAGGCCAACCTTTCATTTCATTAGCCCAAAAACGCTTAATTCGAATCACATTTCTACGGATCCAAAATACAACAACACCTATAAAAACTAGTAAGGCTAAAATTTCAAAAGAACCAATAAGCACATCATAAGTAGCTCCTAAAAAAGAAAAAATTCTATGGGTTCCAAAAATACCATCAATGATAATTTCTAATACCTCTATATTTATAATGACAAAACCTACATAAACAATAATATGTAAAAATCCTGCGATAGGTCTTTTTACCATTTTAGACTGTCCTAAAGCTACTCTTGCCATATTGGCAAAACGCTCATTAGGTTTGTCGTTCCTATTTACCTCTTTTCCTAAACGTATATTTCTTACTAACTTCTTTACGTTTCTAGCAAAAAAGCCAAAACCAAAAAGTAAAGCAATAACAAATAGAATTTGTCCTACTAATGCCATAGTTTATTGTGATTATTTAAGGGAGTCTTTGGGTTCTTTGTATTTACCTCCATTTTTTCCGAATACAGAAAAATGAACATAACGTTTTGGATTAAGCTTTATGTCTTGCAGTAATTCTTCTAACTGCTTGGTTGCTCTATCCATATTATCGTAAACTTTATCGTCTTTTAAAAGTTTACCAGCGGTACCTTTCCCATCGTTTAAATCATCTGATATTTTCTGAAAGTCTGCAATGACACCTTCAAAATCACCAACCATTTTATTCAAGTCAATTTTAGCGATAGAATCTGAAAACTTATTAAAATTACCAGACATTTCGTCCAGATTGGTAAAAGTTCTATTTAATTTCTGCTCGTTATTGCCAAGAATATTATTTGCTTTATCGGCTACTCCATTAAAAGAAGCTACCGTGGTGTTTAGGTTAGCAAAAGTTTCTTTAAGGTCTTCTCTAGTCTCCTCATTTAAAACATCATTAATCGCATACAATAAGGAATCTGCACTTACAATGGCGCTTTCTATTTTCATTTGAAGCGGCGTTAACCGATCGTTTACTAACTCTAAAAGTCCTTCTTCTATATCGCCTACCAATGTGTCACCAGACTCTGCTCTCTCTCCTTTATAATGTGGAAGAATAGCCATGGTTTTACCTCCAATTAAGCTTCCCCCATATATTCTAGCGATACTTTTCGTGGTAAATTCAAAATCATCCTCTATACTCATGGTTACTAAAACTCTTCCTTTTTTATTCAGAAAAGAAATATCTGTTACCGAACCAACTTTTATTCCGTTAATGGTTACGGCAGATGATTTGGCCAAACCTTCTACTTCATTATACGTAGCATAAAATGTTCTATCGTTCTTGAGTATATTATTTCCTTTTAGAAAATTATATCCAAAAATTAATAATGCAATAGCTACAATAGCTAATAAAGCTGTTTTTACTTCTTTAGTAATCTTCAAATGAGTGCGTTTTTATAGGTTAGCAAATTTAATGATTAAATATAGAAAAGTCCGTCTATTTCTTCGGACTTTTTAACGCCTCATTAACGCTAATTTTATTTCCTTTCTTAAAAGCGACTAAATAGCTGCTTTTATACCCTGTTGTTTTTGCTTTGATAAGCAAATCTTTAGCTTTACTATAACTAGAAGTCTTTCCGTAATAATACTTATAAAGTTGAGCTTCTTTATTTCGCTCTACCCCTTTTAAACCTTTAAAATTGTAAGGCGCGGTTTCAATGATTGTAGAACCTGCAGCGATTTGTACTTTAAAGGAAATCCCTTGATAGTGATCGCCATATTCTCTTTCTTCTACAGACTTTGGTTCTAATAGTGCTGACGTTTCAGAAAAATGTAAGTTAATGCTGTTTTTATAATTTACAATCCCCTTCTCTATAGACTTCGCGACTTGAGCTTTCGCTTTAGTTGAATTTAAATAAGTTCCTTCAGTCTTATTAGTAAGAAAACCTACCTCTGTAAGTACGCTTGGCATATAGGTCTCTCTCAACACTAAAAGCCCCGCTTGCTTCACCCCTCTATCTCTTCTTTTTAATGTATTGGTGTATTCTGTTTGAATAAAATCTGCCAACAAAATACTTTGATCTAAATATTCTTCCTGCATCAAAGTCATTCCTATATAAGACGAAGGATCCTTTGGATCAAAACCATCATAAGTCACCTCATAATTTTCCTCTAAATAGATCACTGAGTTCTCCTTCATCGCTATCTCTAGGTTAGCTTTATTGTTATGAAGTCCTAATACAAATGTCTCTGTTCCATGAGCGCTAGAGGCACTTGCGGCATTACAGTGGACAGATACAAACAAGTCGGCTTGCGCGTCATTTGCAATATCTGCTCGTTGGTGTAAGGGAATAAAAACATCAGTTTTACGCGTGTATATTACTTTAATTTCCTTATTTTTTTCTAAAAGCTTACCCACCTGCAACACAATATCTAATGCGATATGTTTTTCATAAAACCCGTTTCCGCGATTACCAGGATCTTTTCCGCCGTGTCCAGCATCCAAAACTACTATAAAAGGTTTAGGCGGGGTTATCTCTTTGGAATAACTATTGATACTAAAAAAGCAACAAAATAAGAGAATATAAACAATATTGTTTTTCATAATGAGGGAGTTAGTTTTTTAAAATTAACACTTGGTTTTTAATTTTTAAAAAATCTACATATACCTTTAAAAAATATATGTAATTTTGAAGTTTCAAAAAGCGAGCCAAAATCATACAAAAATAGCACTCTAAGCATTGCAAACAAACTTACTCTACATACTTTTCACGTGTTTTTTTGTGTTCCTAGGTTCTACGGTAACCGTGGCCCAAGAAATTGACAGCATTACAAAAGTAAATATTCCTGCGGAAAGAGAAGCAATTTTTCCCTTAAGTGATAGTCTTACCCCAAAATTAATCACTCAAGTTGATACTGTTAAAACAGATACAATCAAACCTAAAAGTGATTCTTTCTTAACGGCAAACATTGTAGCCACTGCAAAAGACTATATGCGCTACGATCGAAAAAACGGTCAAGCCTACCTATATAATGAAGCAAAAATCGTGTATGGTGATCTAATTATTGAAGCTGGTCTTATTATCTTAAACAATAAGAACAACGAGATTTACGCTTACGGAATCAAAGATTCTACAGGTACATACACCCAAAGCCCTGTTTTCACCCAAGGTGAAAGTGTGGTGAAACCAGATAGTATTCGGTTTAATACGGTTAGTAAAAAAGCATTGATACACAATTCTAGGACCAAGCAAGGTGAATTTAATGTTTTAGGGGAAAGGACCAAAAGAGAAAATGATTCGGTGTACTTTATTAAGAATGTAAAATTCACCACTTCTAAAGATATTGATAATCCCGAATATTATTTTTACGCGCGAAAAATCAAATTGGTTCCTGAAAAAAAGATTGTCACGGGTCTCGTCAATATGTATATCGCCGATGTCCCTACTCCGCTTGGTTTACCTTTTGGATATTTTCCATTAACGAGTGAAAGGGCATCTGGATTTATAATTCCGTCTTTTGGAGACAACCAAAATAGGGGGTACTTCTTGCAAAATGGAGGCTATTACTTTAATATTAATGATTATGTAGATTTAGCAGTCTTAGGAGATTACTATACCAACGGAAGCTACGGTTTCCGATTAGAATCCAGCTACGCATTGCGTTATCGCTTTAATGGTAATGTAAGTTTCAGGTATGAGAAATTATTAAATAGTGAACGCGGTTTCCCCGATTTTTCTGAAAGTTCTATTTATAATTTACGTTGGAGCCATACTCAGGATCCAAAATCAAATCCGGCAAGTAGATTCCAAGCTTCTGTCAACTTAGGAAGTAGTAAGTATTATCAAGAAACCATCAACCAAACTAATACCGGTAACTTTTTAAATAACAGCTTAAGCTCTTCAGTCTCTTATTCCAAAACTTTCGATGGCAAGCCACAAGTAAACCTAAGTATAGCAGCCACCCAAAATCAAAACACCAATACCCAAGAAGTTAATATGACCTTGCCTACAGTGCAAGCTAGTATGGCTAGAATATTTCCTTTTGAACCCAAAAATGGAACCAAAAAGGGAGTGTTTCAAAACATTAATTTTCAATACAATGTAAAAGGAGAAAATAGAATTAGAACCACAGATTCATTACTCTTTAAGCCGCAAATGTTTAAAGATATGCAATCGGGAATCCAGCATACTATTCCCATAAATACCAACTTTAAACTCTTTAATTACTTTAGCGTTAGTGCGGGAACTTCTTTTCAAGAAAACTGGGTATTTAAAACCATAGAGCGGTCTTATAACGATAACCTTCAAAGAGCAGTGACAGATACCGTTAATGGATTTGATGCCTATAGAACCTATAACTTCTCCTCGAGTATAGGAACTACTATTTATGGATTATTCAATTTTAAAAAAGAAGGAAAAATACAAGCCATTAGGCATGTAGTACGACCTTCCATAAGCTACAGTATTAATCCTGCTTTTGATGAGTTTTACGATACCTATTTAATTCCCGAAACTTCCGGTTTACCCGAAGAAGTTGTAGAATATTCAAGATTTGAAGGCGGACTTTTTGGTGCTCCAGGAAATAATTATAGTAGTAACATAGGATTTTCTCTTACCAACGACTTTGAAGCTAAAATACGCTCTAAAGACACTACGATCACCGAGCCCATCAAACGTAAGTTATTAAGTAATTTATCCTTTTCCACTTCCTACAATTTGGCCGCAGATTCTTTACATTTTCAGCCTGTTACGGTGAGAGGAGTTTTGCCTATCATAGAAAATAAGTTAGACATCAATTTTAATGGAGCGTTAGATCCTTATGCATTAAACAGCAATAATCAACGTATAAATACTTATAATATCAACAACGGTGGAAGTTTATTTAGACTTACCAGAGCTAATCTAAGCTTTGGGTACAGCCTTTCTAACAAAGATTTTGAAAAAGACGAAAAAGACAAGAACAAAGATAATCCAGATAATGAAACCTTTAGAAATGGAGGAAGACCAGATGATTTATTTGGTAGATCTACTAATCTTGATGGTCGGCTTTATGATGAGGATGAAGAAGAAGAAATCGTAGAAAACGAAACTCAGAGATACCGCTATGCTATTCCGTGGCAAATTAGATTTGCGTATACGGCAACCTACAACAACCTGAGACGCGAAAATGAAATCTCTTCCCACTCCTTGATGTTTTCTGGAGATGTAGAACTTTCTCCACGCTGGACAGTGGGTGCTTCTTCGGGTTACGATTTAAAAAACCCCGGTTTCACCTTTACCCAACTTCGTTTTCAGCGAGATTTAGAAAGCTGGAGACTATCTTTTAACTGGACTCCCTTTGGAAACCGAGAATCTTGGTATTTCTTTATCGGAATTAAGGCTAACGTCTTGAGCGATATCAAATACGACAAAAATAGAGAACGAGACAGAAGCTTATAAACTATGAAAAAAATTATTAAAACCCCTCATGCCCCCGCTCCTATTGGACCTTACAATCAGGCTGTTTTAACAGGAAATACGCTTTACACTAGCGGACAAATTGCGATCGATCCCAACACCAATGAATTGGTCACCAACGACCTTGAGAAAGAAACGCATTTGGTGATGAAAAACTTAAAAGCAGTTCTAGAAGCAGCTGAAATGACTTTTGAAAACGTCATTAAAACCTCCATCTTTATCAGTGATATGAATAGCTTTCAGCAAATCAATAAAGTTTACGCCACTTATTTTGACGAAGAAACTGCGCCAGCCCGAGAAACCGTAGAAGTAGCCAATCTTCCTAAATTTGTGAACGTAGAAATAAGTGCCATTGCGATAAAATAAATCGGTTTTAAGCTGAACTTATTTCTAATTATCCTTCGCCGAAAAAGTAAAATTTTTTAAGTAGTTTTATTTTTTTCTAAAAATCATCCTATGGCATTATCTACATTAGACTGGTTACTTATCATTTCTTTTTTTGTCATCAGTCTTTTGGTCGGCGTTCTCGTCTATAGAAAAAGTAGTAAAAATGTGGATAGTTTTTTCCTTAGCGGAAGAAATATGCCGTGGTGGCTCTTAGGAGTTTCTATGGTGGCCACCACTTTTGCTGCCGATACTCCCGGTCTCGTTGCCGGAATTGTAAGAAAAGATGGCGTTTACGGAAACTGGATTTGGTGGTCTTTCCTCCTTACCGGAATGCTTACCGTTTTCTTTTATGCTAAACTTTGGCGAAGAAGTAACATCACCACCGATTTAGAGTTTTATGAAATCCGTTACAGCGGAAGAAGTGCTGCTTTACTGCGAGGATTTAGAGCCCTTTATCTAGGCGTATTTTTTAATGTAGTTATTATGGCCACCGTATGTTTGGCCGCCATCAAAATAGGACATGTTTTATTTGGCTTCTCTGAAGTGCAAACTTTAGTCATTGCCTCTTTGGTAACCGTTTTTTATTCGCTCCTTGGCGGATTAAGAGGCGTCCTCATCACCGATTTTATTCAGTTTATCATTGCGATGGTGGGAAGCGTTTGGGCTAGTTATTATATCATTAACCTCCCACAAATCGGCGGACTAGAGAACTTATTAACCCACGAGCTGGTTCAAGATAAAACCGCTTTCTTTCCAGATTTCTCTCAACCAGAAATTATTATTCCGTTACTGATTATTCCACTTTCTGTACAGTGGTGGAGCGTTTGGTATCCTGGCGCTGAACCTGGCGGAGGTGGTTATATTGCACAACGAATGCTCGCTGCAAAAGATGAGAAAAATGCGGTATTAGCTACGTTGTTTTTTAATGTGGCTCACTATGCCTTGCGTCCTTGGCCTTGGATTATCATTGGTTTGGCTTCGCTTATCATTTATCCAGATCTACAAAGCTTACAAACCGCTTTTCCCAATCTAAATGCTTCTTTTGTAAAAGACGATTTATCCTATTCGGCGATGTTGGTGTTTTTGCCCTCTGGCTTATTGGGAATTGTGATCACTTCGCTTATCGCTGCTTTTATGAGCACAATTTCCACACACCTTAACTGGGGAAGCAGTTATGTGGTGAACGATTTTTATGCGCGCTTTGTCAACAAGAATGCTTCTGAAAAGTCTAAAGTAAGAGTCGGGAGAATTTCTACCATTTGCATGATGATTCTTGCGGGTTTACTTTCTTTAATTCTCGAAGAAGCGAGAGACGCTTTCAACCTTTTATTGCAAATTGGCGCAGGAACAGGTTTGCTGTTTATCCTGCGTTGGTTTTGGTATAAAATAAATCCGTATAGCGAAATTGCAGCGATGGTTTCCTCGTTCCTCATTGCTATTCTTTTCTTTGTCAACAGTAAATTAGAGACACCTTGGTTTGAAATTGCTTCGCATTGGCAGTTGGTAATCGGAGTGATAATTACTACCATAGCTTGGGTAAGTGTCACTTTATTAACGCAACCTAGCGATCAAAAAACTCTAGATAAATTTGAAGAATTGGTATTTAGTGAAGGGAAGTTTAAACACATCAATTATAAAATAGGTGCTTTTCTCTTAGGGACTCTTGGAGTTTATGCGAGTCTCTTTGGAACGGGATTTATCATCTACGGAGATTATTTAGAAGCAGGAATCTCTTTTGTGATTGCCCTTATTGGTTTTCTCTACCTCGTTAAAAACTGGAATAAGATTGTTTAAAAGATTAACTCTGAGTAAAGATTCAGTTTGCTTATTCAATTCATAATCCATGAGTAATTTCAAGCTAAGCTCGTAGAGTAAAAGGTAAAAACAAACGTTAAGTATTGAATTTAAACACCTTACACTCTATGCGGTCTTTGCGAGTTGCTTTGCTAGAAACACAACTTATATAAATAGGAATCTAAACTGATCAGTTATAACTTCTTATTCTTTAAGCATATTTTTTGATTCAAAAAAGGCCCTTAAACACACCCTTATAGGAGAAAAAGCAACGCGACATTTCAATATTAAATCTTTTAATCTAGTCCTGGAAATTGAATATAATCTGGAGCTAAAGATTTAGGATTCTCTTCCACCTCTTCTGGTACTTGTTCTTTTTTCTCCACTTCCTTATTCAGCATTTTTCTAATGAGCTCTTTAAAGGTATCAAAATCTACAGAATAAGAAAGTCCTACTCCTTGTGTATATCCTAATTGCTCTCCTATATATTGTATGTTATTTTCTCTATTAAAAAGCTTTGCTCTAAGCGTTCCATCTTCGTTTAACAGCAAATCTATTTCTACGTTTCCTACCACCACAGATTCGGTTACTCCGCCTACAGGAACCCCAACTCTTCCGTTAAGTAGTATGCGTTTACTGATTTGTGTACTTAGCGTTACTCCAAAACGATCGGCTACATCTTGATCCTGTGTTCTTGCGCCTTGAACGTAGTTGATTCCCACTTTAAATTTCCCATCTTCATCACTAAAAATATCATCAAATAAACCAGAAGCTCTTTCGAGTAATAAATTTCCTGGGGCTGCATTTTGACCCGGTGCATTCTGACTGTAGAAACTACCTTGAGTAATTAAAGATAAAGCTTGTAGCTCTGTACTTTGTTTGTCGCTTATTCTATACTCTAACTCCGATTTCACCACAGAACTCAAATTGGGATATTCAATATCAAAACTTAAATCGGCTTCTGTTAATTCTCCATTTAAATTAATGAAAACTTCTATCGGAATATTTCTATTTATTGTTGGATTTTCTAGTAAAATAGCAGGATTGGCAGAAGTTTCATACAATGCTCTTACGTTAAGATTAGCCCGAGTTGGGCTCCCGTCCCAAGTAAGGTTTCCTCCAGAAACTACCTGAAATTCCTTTTGCACCAAACCACCATACTTAAAGTTATAAACCCCTTCATACGCCACAAAATCTCCCCACATATTAAACTTCCCATTGGTGTTGATCTCTATCAATAAAGTTCCGG
Source organism: Mesonia profundi (assembly GCF_031085155.1). Classification (GTDB taxonomy): domain Bacteria; phylum Bacteroidota; class Bacteroidia; order Flavobacteriales; family Flavobacteriaceae; genus Mesonia; species Mesonia profundi. The sequence goes on from NZ_JAVHUL010000014.1 coordinate 32,209, forward strand.
CCCCGCGTCCGCGTAGCGAACTTCCACTATTTTGATCTACTACCACTTCTACTTCCGCATCATTGGTAACATCCAAATCAAACACCAGCTCTAAACCTTTTACGGGCTTTGTCTCAATTTCTTTTCCTTGTTCCCGCGCTATTTTTTCTTCTCTCGTTAAGAAGTAGATAAACGAATTATCTCCAATCGTTTCGGTATCGCTTAACGGAATTTTAAAAATTGTTCCCTTCTCTGTCTTCGCATTTACCGTAATCTTTAAAGCATCTGTTGGGCCTTTAATAGAAGCGTTTCCATTGATGAAAGCAGTTCCATAATAGAGTGATTCTTCGGTAGCTTCTGTATCTAAAACAAGTAATCTATCAGGTGCATTGATTTCTAAATCGAGTTCCCATTTAGAAAATTTTTGATGAGAGATTGTTCCGTTAAGGACACCTTTAGTTTTATATTTAATATCAGTAACATCAATTTTATTGAACAAAAATTCTTGGTTAGAAAGATCTACAATAGCTTCTTGTTCAAAATCTAAATCTACGTTTAGGTAAGGGATTTTAGCTCCGGCTTCATCTAGCGTTAATCGCCCCGAAATATCTGGATTGCTATAATCTCCCGATATTTTTGCCTGTCCTGAAGCCTCTCCCCTAATGTTCGTAATCACATCGCCTCCCAAAGCGCTAAAAGCATCTAGTTTAAATTTATCTAAATCGACAGTCAAATCGATGTTAGAGTCGTCTGAACTTACATTAATTCCGCCTTTGGCCTTTAAAAACTCATATTCCTCATTCTTTAAGATGGCATCAATCTGGTAGGAAGTAAGCGATTTATTTCCTTCTATAGAAAGGTCTAAATCTCCATAATCTGTCTCATTAATCGACACATTTTTAATGCCTAGAGAACTACTGGGGTAATAAACTCCTTCTTTTTGAAGAAAATTGAGCTCTCCGTTTACAATTCCGCCCAGATTTAAACTGTCAATGGAAGGCGTAATCTTTTTTAAGTCTACATTTAAAAAATCTGCATGAAAGTTTTTATAGGTGGAATCTGTGAGTTCTCCACTTAATTTTATGAGTTCATCCTGATGAGAAATTAATAAAGTATCTAATTCAAATGTCTTAAATTCATTATCAAAGACCAATTTCTGATTTTTAAGATTCTCTTTATTTAAATACCATTTGGCTTCTTTAAACTTAAAGTTTGACTTTCTAAATCCAACCACCGATTTATTGTCTTCATTAATCGTATGGTAAAAACTCAAGTTAAAAGCGTCATCATTATAGTCTCCTCCCCTAAATTCTGTTCGTACAAATAAGGTATCACGTAAGGTGACATTAATCAAGTTGAATTTAGATGCATTATAGAATTTGGTAGAAATACTATCTACCTCTATATAGGCATTAAACAACGGGTTAGAATTGTCTATTTGCAGGTCAATTTCTTGTAATTTGTTCTTAAAAACTTCCATTTCTGGAGACTTGAATGTCAGTTTAAAATCATCCTCTTCAGATTCTACGCTTCCGCGGATAAAAGTATTCGGCGAAAGCTTTATATCTGGTAAAACCACTTCTATAATCTTGTTATAGATATCAAAATTAAAATCTAAATACTGATTGGATTCAATGGGAATAGGCTCATAATTGGCATATAAATTACCGATAGAATTTTTAAATAAAGCAGGAACCTCTCCTAGATTAAACTTTCCTACTACTTCCCCATTAATAATATCTGGAGAGCTTACCGTAATTTTCCTTACTTCGTCTTTAAAACTAGAGGTCACGGTAAACTCCTCGAACTCATAAACGTTGGTTTGGTTTTGATAAGAAGCTCCAGTCAAAATAATTTCCCCTTCGGCATTATCTATGGTGGTTCCTCTCATATTCATCATCACTTTCCCCTTAAATATGGAAAGCGTATCCCGATTCACAAAGTTGAGTCGGTGTAAGTCTGCGTAAGTGACATTGGCATTAAAATCATACACGTTTTGCTTATCGGAAACATCGATCAAGCCATCAAAGTCAAATTGTAGGTTGGGATCATTAATGACTAATTTTCCGTTAAAGTATGGATTTCTCAAAATCCCAGATACATTTATATCATGGTAGGTGTAGTTATTAAAACGTAACTTCTCAATACTTCCATTAAGCTTTGTATTTAAGGTATTTTGACTAAATCCTGTTCCGTCTACTTTTAGATTAAAGCTGGTTTTTCCCAATTGGTCATTTCCTAAAAGTTTTCCCAGGTTAAAATCTTTAAAAACTACATCTCCCTTATAGGTGGTAAAATCGGGGTCGTTTAAAGTACCTAAATCTACTTTTAAAATGGCGTTTCCTAATTGGCTATTCACTTTAGAATTGGTGGAAACTGTGGTAGGAGTCGCTTTTAAATATCCGCTAAGATTAATATTTCCTATTTCAATAAGCTCTTTAGGCAAAGTGTTTCCAAGAACGCGAGGAAGAAGGTTGACCAAATCATAATAATTGGTCGTTAACTGATTAAAATTTCCCTCTAAGCTAAAATTACTGGGATCTTCTGCCAGCATATTTTTTAAATTGAGGTTTCCGTCAATGAGGCTTCGATCCATTCCGTGCATTTGCCAGTTGTCTAAATTCAGGTCGTTAAGGGTTCCTGAAAGATCTCCTTCAAATTTAAAAGTTTCATTATTTCCAAACTCTTCGTAAAATACTTTTAAATCATTAGTATTGACTGAAGAAGCTCCAAATTTACCTGCTAATTGCACCTTATTTTCAAAATCGTTAAAATCTTCAGGGTCATTGTAATTAAATTTTATATCCCCTAGAATTGACGATTCTTCTGTCTCCAAGAGAAGATCTTTTAGATTCATCAACTTGGAGGTGTATGAAAATTTAGTTTGAAGATTTTTAATAGGAATACCTCTTCCCTCGATTCCGTTTAAACTATTTACATCCACATAAACATCGCTATTGTCTACTAAAAGATTGAAAGCATTGATGTTGAGCTCACTTAAACTAACCAGGTTAGGATGAGAATTATTTTCATCTACAAAAGTGAAGGTTCCATTGAGGACTTGAATATGGTCGATGGTTAAAGAAAAATCCTTGGTTTTGGGTTTTCCGCTATCAAATTTTTGTGCAAAAATATTAAGATTGTCTTCTTCTTCTCCTTTATAACGTTTTATATGAAGCTTTAGCTGATCCACTTCCGCATTAGCGAAATCCAAATCATAACCGGTAAGCAATCCAGGAATATTTATTAAAGAGGTCTTCAATTCATTAGCACTAATCAATGTATCTTGATGATGATCTGCTATAAAAACATGCTCTAAAACCACCCTGCCATCGTAAGAAATACTTAGATTCTTTACATCTATTTTGGCATCATATTTTTCATAAAGAAGTTGAGTCACCTTATTCGCTGTAAAAGTTTGCACACTGGGAATGGAAAACACCAATACCAACAACAAGAATAGCAGCAAAATAGCTACGATAATCCGCCCTAATATTTTGAAAAATTTTTTAATGGAGTTTCTTATTGAATTGGTTTACATGAAAAAGAATAATCCTAAATTTGTTTGCTTTTGCTTAAGCCCGTAACTTCGTAAATACACGATTACAAAAATAGGTAGCTTTAGCAACAATATTAACAATTTTTGTGCCTAATATTTCATAATGAACACACAAAATATCTATATTCTTGGCATTGAGTCTTCTTGCGATGATACCGCGGCGGCTGTGCTGCATAATGCTAGTATTCTTAGCAATGTAGTTGCCACCCAAGAAGTGCATCAAAAATACGGTGGCGTGGTGCCTGAGTTGGCTTCTAGAGCCCATCAACAAAACATTGTGCCGGTTATTGATCAAGCTATAAAAGAAGCTGGAATTACCAAAGATCAAATTTCTGCGATTGCGTTTACTCGAGGTCCTGGTTTAATGGGTTCTTTATTGGTAGGAACTTCTTTTGCTAAATCTATGGTCATGGCTATGCAAATTCCTTTGATTGAAGTCAACCACATGCAAGCGCATATTTTAGCTCATTTTATTGACGATGCCAGCGAGCGCAAGCCTAATTTTCCCTTTTTGGGGATGACCATTAGTGGCGGACATACGCAAATTGTTAGGGTTGATGATTACTTTAAGATGGAAGTTATTGGTGAAACGCTAGATGATGCCGTTGGAGAAGCTTATGATAAATGCGGAAAAATGCTAGGACTTCCCTATCCTGGTGGTCCTCTAATCGACAAATACGCCCACGAAGGAAATCCCAAAGCCTTTGCGTTTACAAAACCTAAAGTAGACGGACTTAATTTTAGCTTTAGCGGATTAAAAACTGCGGTGTTGTATTTTTTACAACGAGAAGAAAAGAAAAATCCTCATTTTATTGAAGAGAATCTAAAAGACATTTGTGCTTCTTTTCAATATACGGTGGTGAACATTTTACTTGATAAGCTTAAAAAAGCGGTGAAAGAAACCAGAATTAAAGAGATCGCTATTGGCGGAGGTGTTTCTGCGAATAAAGGAATTAGAGCGATGCTGAAAGAGCAAGAACAAAAAAGAAATTGGATTGCCCACATTCCTAAATTTGAGTATACGACAGATAATGCTGCTATGATTGCCATTGTGGGACACTATAAATTTTTACAACAAGACTTTACAGATTCTTCCATATCTGCCAAAGCAAGGTACCGTATTTAATATGCAGCTATTCTATCAAGAACATATTCGACCCGAAGACAAAAACATTGTTTTTACTAAAGATGAAAGCAGGCACATTGCTAAAGTACTTCGTAAGCAAGAAGGCGATATATTGCACGTAACCAATGGAAAAGGTTATCTTTTTATAGCCGAAATCCTTCAGGCAAGTTCGAGTCAATGTTTGGCGAGCATTCAAGAAACAAAACAAGAAACGCCCAAACCTTATGGCTTGCATTTGGCGGTTGCACCTACCAAAATGAACGATAGATTTGAATGGTTTCTAGAGAAAGCCACCGAAATTGGTATTGATAGCATCACCCCCATTTTATGTGATCACAGCGAACGCAAAAGAATAAAACCAGAGCGTTACGAACGGGTTTTACAAAGCGCGATGAAACAATCGCTTCATTATCGTTTACCTCAATTGAATCCGTTAATTTCTTTTTCTGAATTTGTCGAAAAAAATGCAGGCGAAAACTGTTTTATTGCTCATTGCGAAGAAACGAATAAGAAATTATTGTCTAAATCAATTCCGCTTCAGCAAAATTATACGCTTTTAATTGGTCCTGAAGGAGATTTTTCTACTTCAGAAATTGAGTTGGCCTTAGAAAAAAAATTTCTTCCCGTAAGCTTAGGAAATACACGTTTAAGAACCGAAACCGCTGCCATTGTCGCGGCACATACTTTTGCGATGTTACACGAATCATAAAATAATTTCTATCTTTAAATTCTAAATCCTTTTATGCGCTATCTTTTCGTCTTAGTCATTTTAATTTCCGGAAGCCTTCAAGCACAAAGTGTAGCGGTTTTAAAATACAATGGTGGTGGCGATTGGTATGGGAATCCCACATCCTTGCCCAATTTGGTGAAGTTTTGCAATACGAATATCCAAACCAACATCAACACTCAAATCCTCAATGTAGAACCCGCTTCTCCAGAGCTTTTTGAATATCCTTTTATTCATATGACAGGACACGGAAATGTTTATTTTAATGCTGAAGAAGCGCAGAATCTAAGAAATTATCTACTGAGTGGAGGCTTTTTACACATTGATGATAACTACGGAATGAATCAATACCTAAGAAAAGAATTGGTGAAAATTTTCCCCGATAAAGAGCTGCAAGAAATTCCGGCTACGCATCCTATTTTCTCTATCGCTTTTCCTTTCCCTGACGGCTTGCCGAAAATTCATGAACACGATGGAAAAAGACCTCAAGCTTTCGGACTTTTTGAAAATAAGCGTCTGGTATTATTATTTACGTATGAAAGTGATTTAGGAAATGGTTGGGAAAACCCCGAAATTCATAACGACCCTAAAGAAGTGCGATTAAAAGCTTTAAAAATGGGAGCTAATATCGTTAAATACGCTTTTGAACATTAATATGTCTAAACAACTCACACATACCGAAATAGATTTTAAAAAAGAGAAATTTCCTATTGTATTGATTACAGACCGAATTTCGAGTCCGGCAAATTTGGGTAGTTTACTAAGAATAGCCGATGCTTTTCATATCGAAAAAATTATGGTACTCGATTCGGTAATCGACCTGAATAGCAATCGTCTTAAAAGAACCGCGCGATCTACTGAAAAAATGGTGTGTATTGATTTTTATGAAAATTTGGAAGAAATTCTGCAAGAATTAAGTGAAGAAGAATACCAATGGATTAGTTTAGAAATTACTGAAGATAGTTTTCCTGTTTCAGAATTAAAACTAGATCCTAGCAAAAAAATAGCTTTAATTGTGGGGGAAGAACGCAGCGGCGTGCATGAAGACTTATTGGCATTAAGTAAAAACGTGGTACATATTCCCATGTTTGGCAACAATAGCAGCATGAATGTAGCACAAGCTGCTGGGATTTGTTTGTACGAGATGACCAAAAAAATAATAGACCATCGCTAATAAATAATATATTTACGCTATGAGAGCAAAAACAATTACGGTTGGTATTTTAAGAGCATTAGGAGTCATCGTCGCGATTTTCCTATTTTGCGTATTTATCTACATGATCCAATCGGTAATTGTATATATAGCCATTGCCGCTGTGATTTCTTTAATTGGAAGACCTATTGTTTGGTTTCTAAAACACCGACTTAGAATTCCCAATAAACTTGCCGTTATCATGGTTTTGCTTTTGGTCTCCGCTATATTTGTAGGGATTATAGCACTTTTCATTCCTATTATCGTTCAACAAAGTGAAAACTTGGGGCAAATTGATTTTGATGCTTTTAAAACCGACTTGAACGAACTAAATATTCAAATAAAAGATTATTTGGGAATAGAGCAGATTGATATTATTCAAGGCTTACAACAAACCAGTTTTGTTCGAAATTTTGATTTAAAAGTAATCCCCAACTTTATGAATCATATTTTTGGAGGTTTAGGAACTGCTTTAATCGGTATTTTCTCGATTATTTTTATCTCCTTTTTCCTTTTAAAAGATAGTAAACTGATGCTTAATAGTATCTTGGTTTTTGCCAATCGTGGTGATGAAGCCCGTTTTAAAAGAGTGTTCGAAAAAATAAAAGCTTTGCTGTCTAGGTACTTCGTAGGACTTACGCTTCAAATCTTTGTCTTATTTGTCCTCTACTCTTCTTTATTGATGATTTACGATGTAGACAATCCCATTGCCATTGCTTTTATTTGTGCTTTTTTAAATATCGTTCCTTATTTAGGACCTCTAGTTGCTGGAATTCTTATGATGCTTTTCGTGATTTCTAGTAATCTAGGAGCCGATTTTTCTACCGTAATTCTTCCTAAATTGGCCTATGTAATGACGGGTTATGGAATAGCCCAACTCATCGATAATTTTATCAACCAGCCTTTAATTTTTGGAAAAAGTGTAAAGTCACATCCTTTAGAGATTTTCTTAGCCATTCTTATTGCAGGACTTTTATTTAATGTGATTGGGATGATCGTTGCCATTCCCGTTTATACCGCTCTTAAAGTGATTGCGAAAGAAGCTTTTAGCGAATATAAAATTGTGAAGAACCTTACCAAAGACCTTTAACTTTATGAATTTTGCCGTATTGGATTCCAAAGTGCAGGGTTATATCCGTCAAAACGAGCATACCAATATTGCACAATTGATTTTAAAAGGAAGTCCGTTTGCCGGAATTACTCCTGCTGAGATTGCGCAACAAATAGAAGCTAGAAAAAAAACCAAAAAGAAACTCCCTACTTGGCACACTACAAAGCAAATTTATTTTCCTCCTGGCCTTAATTTAGAACAAACTTCTTCTGAAATTACCGCTCAATACAAAGCTTCTTTGGTTACAGGCCAAAAGCTTATAGATTTAACAGGCGGCTTTGGGATTGATAGCTTTTTCTTTGCGGAAGTCTTAGAACATGTGACCCACGTAGAGCAAAACGAAGAGTTATCGAAGATTGCTAAACATAATTTCCAGCAGCTTTCTAATAAAGAGAACACTACTTTTATCTGCGGAGATAGTCTCAATTATCTTGCTAAATCTTCTCATCACTACGATGCTATTTTTATAGATCCCGCGAGAAGAGATGAGCTTGGAAGTAAAGTTTTTCGCTTACAAGACTGTGAACCCGATGTGCTTTCTCACCTCAAGCTTCTCACAGAAAAATCTGACCTATTATTAATTAAAACTGCTCCCCTGCTGGATATTCAATTGGGATTAAAAGAACTTGGTTCGGTAAAAGAAATTCACATCGTGGGCGTAAATAATGAAGTCAAAGAATTGCTTTGGCTTATCGATAAAAATACTCCTCAAGCTCCTGTCAAGCTGATTTGTAAAAACTTCACGAAAGAAAATATAGAAACATTTGAAGCCTTCATTGAAGAAGAATCAAAAGCTAAAGCGGAATATTCTTCTCCACAACAATTTTTATACGAACCCAATGCTACGCTTTTAAAAGCGGGTTTTTTTCAACTTTTAGCAGAAAAACTACAGCTGAAGAAAATCGCGCAGCACAGTCATCTTTATACGTCAGAAAAACTTATTTCTTTCCCCGGAAGAAGTTTTAAAATCTTAGAAACGTTTCCGTTTTCCAAAAAAGAAATGAGATCTTGGAGCAATAAAAAAGCTAATATTACCACCCGAAACTTTCCTATTTCCGTAGAAAGTATTAGAAAAAAGTTTAAAATTAAAGATGGCGGCGCAGACTACTTATTTTTTACAACCACTCAAGAAGGAGAAAAAATAGCCATTCATACTCAAAAAGTCTAAGCTTTTCTTAGGTCTAGAAAACGGACTGGTTTTCGACTTCCTTCAGGAAAAATACTCGCTTTGATTTCCGCTAAGGGAAGCAATTCCAACACCGGAGTTACCCTTAAATTCGCTTTTAAAATTTCTTTTAATTTGTGTTGTAGACTTTCTGAAGCTTCCTTCGGAATTACAATCGTAAGCTTATCGGTATCCAATTCATTGGAAGTTACTTGAATTTGATATTCTTCAATTTCTGGCAGCTCCATCATTAACTGTACAATTTGCTGCGGATAAATACTGGTTCCTTTATACTTAATCAACTGCTGTTTTCTTCCCAATACTGAAGAAATTAATGCAGAACCTTTCCCGCAATCGCAAGACGTTTTCATTTTCTTTACCAAATCTCCTGTAGCGTACCTTACCAAAGGCATCGTTTCTACTCCTAAAGTCGTCACCACCAACTCTCCTACTTCTCCAGGCTTTACTTCTTCTCCGTCTTCATCTAAGATTTCAGTAAAAATTAAATTTTCCGGAACGTGTAATCCAAGATGTTCTTTACATTCGGTAAAGGCGGTACACATTTCGGTACTCGCATAGGTGGAGAAAAGTTCTAGATCCCAAAGTGATTTAATTTTCTTCCCAAGCGTATTGAATTGATTATTTTCATCACGTAAAGCTTCTCCGATGCAAATGGCGCCTTTTATAGATGACTTATGAATATCGATTTCGTTGGCTTCTGCATATTTCGCCAATTGAATCAAAAAAGAAGGCACCACCACTAAATAGGTGGGTTTAAAACGCTGTATAGAATCCCATTGCAAGGCAGGAGATCCTGCCCCAACCCGAATAATTCCTGCTCCAATTTTTCTTAGTCCTAGAAAATAAGCCAATCCAGCAATAAAACGTTTATCTAGGGTTGTGGTAATTTGAACGACATCTTTCTTATCTACGCCCACTAAGTTGAACGACTGCTCCTCATTAATTGCAAGACGCTGCAAGTCGGACTCATTTAAAGCAAAAGTAACAGGATTTCCCAAGGTTCCAGAAGTGGTCACATATTCTATAATATCTTGGGATTCTACAGCAATAAAATCATCATTAGATGTGGCTAAATTCTTTTTATGAGTTAATGGTAAGTTTAAAAAAGTGAATGCGTTTGCTTGATGCGTATCAAAACCTACTTCTTTAAATAAACGCTGGTAGTAAGGAGAGTTTGCTTGTACATAAACTAGTTGCACAAGTAATTTCTCCCAAGTTTCGTTGCTGATATGTGATTGCTTTTCTTGCATTAAGATTTACGCTTGCTTTTTTTGATGAGTTTTTCTAGTTTTTCTTTATCGGGAACCGTCGTAACTTCTAAATCTAAAGCCTTTTCAAAATAAGGCAATGCTAAATCATATTTTTTTTGCTCGTAATAGTACATCCCCACCAATTGATAGGCTTGCCAATACTTGGAATTTAAAGCTACAAATTCTTCTAAATCTTCCGTTGATTTTGTAAAGTTCTCTTTCGTTATAGCTGTTTCTAGCTTCCGTTCTTCTATCCGGTATTGTTCATAATTTTGATAGGCTTCTGTTTCCAAAAAAGGATCGGCTGCTACTTTTAAACTGTCAATTCCTTTCAACGAGAAATCACCTTGCTCAAATTCCGCGAAAGCGTTCTTGATATCATAAGCGACAAAAGCACCCAGTTGATAAGGATTGGAAGAAACCCACACCAAATTACTTTGCGGCTGAAAAACAATTCCGTGATGAGCTAAAAGCTGATTGATGGCCAGTTCATTTCCATAACCCAAAGCCGTATTATTTAGACCTTTTCTATTCCGTAAAATTTCTATCGCTTTACGCGTATTAACTTGCTCTTCCTGTTGAAGCAGCTGCTTCATCCGGTTAAACCTAGCTTGCGTGTGACTGTTTTCTATGGTTTTTAGATTTCGTTTATCTTGAGAAAAAGCTTCACTTTGAAAATGGTTGGAACATACCAATTGGGAAGAATTCTTTACATCATAAACCCCAAAGTTATGAGGAGAAACTTCAATCAAAATCGCTTTCTTTTCTTTAGCGCTCCCTACCATAATCGATTCTGAAACAAACACTTCCCTACTTTTAGCGATTTCTATAGCCTCTTGGGTCGTGGTGGCATATTGCAAAATTTCTCTGGTTAGTAAAGCAATAGGCGTTTTGGCCACCAATGGAATTTTAGATTTTCCAGCATTGATGGTCACGGTAATTCCGTTAGCGTTCATTCCGCTCACCACGCCAATAAAGCCTGGCCAAGTGTACATCATAAACTTCTGCCCTTCATCTGGGTTAATAAAAGCAATGATTTTTTCTTCGGCAAACTCATCGCCTACATAAAAATCGAAGTTTCTCCCTATCAGTAATTCTCCATCTTGGGTATGTTCACCCCAAGTAGCAAAAGATGTACAGCCCACCAACATCAAATCTTTGAGCGCATGACCAATATCGTGAGCCCCGTGTAAATACAGTTTTAAAATATAAGGATCTGCAAAAGATTCATAGGTCGATGAACTGAACCTAGAAATTCCGTAAATTTCTTCCTTATATTCTTCTTTAATATGTTTATAAAGCTTCCGGTTGTACCAGTTTACCAGTTTGATCAAAAAATTAAAATAGGAAGGAGAAGAGACCATACCCTCTACTTTATCCATAAAAATCTTTTCTTGCTTATTGATGAGTTCTCTGGTGAGGCTTCCTATCGCCACCCCGCGCTCTAACGCATCGCCTTCTACATACATTTCCCAAAGGCCTTCTTTATTTTTGCGTAAAGAATTATTTCCTAAACTATAAAAATCTGTAGCTTGTTGAATCCGAACGCTATCGATAGAAGAAATATCGATATCTTGTGGTCTATTAGATAAAGATTTTTTAGTTCCGCAGGAAGCGAAAACCAAGAGAATTCCGAAAAGGTAGCAGCACTTTCTCATGAATTAGATTTCTCTTTAGGTTCTATATGAGACTGAATCTTTTCCATAATATACTCCAAACCTAAAATTTCTGAGGCCGTTAATACCGCTCCAATAGTCACTCCTAAAATTCCGTGCATATTGACACTTTGCCCGGTTAACAACAAGTTAGAAATCTTTGTTCTTGGTGCTAAAAAAGATTTCATAGGATGAGCAGCGTCTTTTACATAACCGTACATAGAGCCATCTTCACTGCCTATATAATCCCGATATGAAAGAGGCGTTGTCGTGTGAATGGAATAAATAGAGGCTCGTAAATTAGGGAACTTCTCTTCTAATTTATCTAAATAAGCTTCTACTTTTGTTGCTTTAAAAGCTTCATAACTTTCCCCACGATCGTGTTTTTCGGCCACGGTATTAAAGCTTGTTTCCCAAGGCTGCATTTCTTCAAAATGCATATAGGAGATAGAAGTTAAACTCTCTGCAAAGCCTTTATTTTTTTGATCTTCAACCATTCCCATCATATAGGCTTCAGGCCAAGATTCTTGAGAGTAATTTTGTCCGTCCCACACCTTCTCCAAGGATTCACTATAATACATATTGTAATTATGATAGGGAACAGTTCTCTTTTTAAACACTAAAAAGATGCTAAAGGAAGAGATAATATTTTCTTGGGCTTTGATTCGTTTATAATAGGCTTTTCGCAAATTATCTTTCCCAATAAGATCTACCGTGGTTTTAGGCTCCATATTGGAAATAAAATAACTCGCTTTATAGGTTTCTCCTGAAGTGGTCGAAATCGTTTCTAATTGCTTGTCTTCTGAAATATAAAACTGATCAACTTCTTTGTATTTAAGCACTTTCCCGCCATGGTTTCTAATCTCTTTCACCAAATGTTTGGCAATCTGACTTCCCCCGCGAATACAGCGCCAAGCACTTTGCATATAAGAGTTGACCGACAGCGCGTGCACGTAAAGTGGTGATTTTTCATTCCCCGCATATAAGAAATTGGTACCTGCTAAAACGGCTTGTAATTTTTTATTATTAGTGACAGATTCAATGTATTCTTTGGCGTTAACCGAAAGTAATTCGGGTTCGTTAGCGTAGGGTTTTCCTAGTTTTAAATTATACATCGGGAAGTTTTCACACACCTCCTGAAGCTTTTTAGTATACGCGATTAGGGCTTCTTTTTCTTCTGGAAAATAGACCGATAATTGCTTTATAAAATTATCATAACCTTGCGCGTGTGGGTATTCTATTTCATCATCGCCAATGCAAACCGTGTCATAATGGTCCATATGCATACGCTCAATATGAAGCTTATCCATAATTCCCAAATACTTAAAATAGGTATATAAATTCTCCCCTTTGGCCAAGCCGCCAATGTAATGAACGCCCGTATCAAATATTTTTTTATCCCGAACAAAAGTCTGCAGATTACCTCCAAACTGATTATTCTTTTCGAGCACGCAAACCTTGTAGCCTTCTTTGGCTAAAATGAGGGCAGAAACCAATCCGCCAAGACCACTTCCCATCACGACCACATCGTAGGTATTATTCTTCATCGCTTGCATTTTCTCTCCTCAAAATTAATAATCCTTCTTCCTTTTTCTGATTTGTGAATCTGTTTAGTTCAGGAAAATCCTTGGTCTCTTCCGCTCCCACCACATAAATGTTGTCTACTTGCGTTATGTTCAAATTAGTCAACTCTCTTAGATTTTTTCGATCTACAATAAGGTGAACCGACTTGTTTACAGCAGCTTCCGTAAGCTCACTTAAATTTAGGTGTAGATGTTTGGCAGAAAAACGGGTTGTGGCTATGTTTTTATCTGCTTCTTCCAAAAATAAGGCATTTACTTTTAAGAACGGACGTCTTATCTGATGATAAAAAGACCACATCCCGTAAGAAGAATCTATGATGTTCACTGTTTTCTCGTCTTTTAAATACTGTGATATTTTAAGATGAGCTTCTATATGCGTCTTATATTCTTTGTTTATTTCAGTAAAATAAGAAGTATAACGGTAATTAGAAAGCAAATACTTTCTAAAATAGTTTTCTTGCTCTATTTGATCTTTCAATTCTTGGTATTCTTTACGGAAATAAGCGCTTATATTCTTGGTTCTCGCCCGGTAGCCTATACCAAATTCCTGAGAATCTGGCTGAATTTGAGGAAGGCATTTTAAAGTAATCTTTCCATCGTGAATCACAAAATCTCCTTTAGGAAGTACTTCAGAATTACCGTGAATTAAAATAGGCGTGATAGGAATATTTAGTTTTTCGGCCAGGTAAAAAGCACCTTTATGGAAGCGTTTCATTTTATTATTGAAAGACCTGCTGCCTTCCGGAAAAGCAATTAAAGAGTAACCTTCCTCTACTTTTTGCTGTAAGTGCTCTACGCCGTCATCAATCCCATTACTTACCGGGAAAAATCCAGCTAGACGAACTGCTTTTCCAAAAACGGGCGAGTTGTACACCCAGTCATTCACTAAAAAAACCATTTTAGGATGCAGTTTTCCTAAAGATAAAATATCTAAAAAAGAACTATGATTGGCGATGAGAATGCTGGGTTGCTTCCAAATTTCATCAGAAAACTGAAGCTGTTTTTTTTCTACAAAAGGATTACTTCCTAATACAGAGCTCATTAAAGAAGCCACTACTTTATGAAAGGCTAACATCTTTTTCTCTTTACGGAAAGGCAAAATAGGAATTAATAACACGCTCAACACACTTACTAAAAACGCGCCTACTCCAAAATAAACAAAACTTAAAACTGCCATTAAAAAGCTTCTCCATTGCAAAGGCGTAAGTCCGTTTTGAGTTCTATAATTAATCGCTAATCGAAACAACCAAGGCTGAATGGTAAAAGAAACCAAAGCTGCGGTAAGTACGCCAATAATAGAAACGGTAGCAATAGAAGTCAAGGCGGGATGTTTAGCGAATATGAGTACGCCCATTCCCAACAACGTAGTGATCACCGATAAAACAATAGAACTTCTATAAGTGGTTAACTTGGCTTTAGTCTCCTCGTATTCTTGGCGTAAACCGTGGGTAATGAAAATACTATAATCGATTCCCAATCCAAAGATAAAAGTAGAAATGATAATATTGAGAATATTGAACTGAATTCCCAACAAATACATACAAAATAAAGCGATGACCCAAGTAATACCAATGGGTAAAAGTGTAATGATGACCAATTCAATTTTTCGAAAAGAAAACCATAAAATGAGAAAAATAGCCATAAAGGAATAACTAATCAGCTGACTAAAATCTGATTGTAAACTCCCTAATAAAGATTCATTGAGGGCCTTTTTATCAATGCTAAGTACATTTTTTTCTTGGTCAATAAAGTTTCTAAATTCTTCTTGTTGAGCATCTGTCACCTGCACTATTGAGACTACGGTACTCCATTTTTCTTTTTCAGAATCAGTTAAAAATTCGTCTAGGAATAAATTTGAAACTTTCTTGTACTTGTTTAAGTAAATGGTTTTAAAATCTTTATTTACAGCTGTATAGAATTTATTAAACGTAGAAGTTTTAAAGCCCACTTCCTTTCCTTGGGCTTTTAGATTTTCGGTTAAAGAATCTTTTCTTTCTGCGTTCCAAAAATTTTTCCAAGCATTAATTTTTTGTTGTTGATCTTCTTCAGAAATCACAATTCCGCCTAAACTACTAAAGTGTTTTATCTCGTGATTGGACTCTAGTGTTTCTAGTTTTTTAAATAAAGAATGATTGGTTTGTAAAGCCTCATCTATTCCCTCTCCGTAAGAAACCACATAAAGTGATGCTGCAGAAGACTGAGTGGTTTCTTCCAATCGTTGTTCCGCTTTTACCAATTCTTGAGGTTGGAAATTTAAACTCGATAGATCATCATCAAAGTCTACTTTTTGAAAGAAAAATAAACCGACTACAAAAAAAGCAAGCACGACACCCACTAGCCATTTATTGTTTTCTAAGGAAATAGCCGAAAATTGGTCCAACCAATTTGATTTTAAATTTTCCTTTACTTTAGGTTGATACAGTTGCGGAATAATTACCAGCGCCGCAATCGCAGATATGAGTACACTTATCGCTGCGAAAACCCCCAAATCGTTTAGTGCTTCACTCTTTACAAAAAGCAAGCAGAAAAAGGCTGTAGCTGTAGTAGCGCTACTCATTAAAATGGAAGAAGAGATTTCTTTATACAAGCTTTTAGTACTGCCGTGTTCGCGAGCATGCGTAAGAATATGCAAGGCATAATCTAAGGTGATGCCCAATAGAATAGATCCAATTCCAAGAGAAATTAGGGATATTTCAGTCTTAAACATTCCCAGAATCCCAATGGCAAGCGTTCCACCAATCAACGTAGGAATAAATAAAATGATTGGAATGTATAATTTTCGGTAGAATGAAATAAGAATCACCAGCAATAAAACCAAGGCAAAACCTATGGTGTATTGTATGTCTTGCTTAATCTGTTGCGCATTGGCGGCTGCGTACAACATAGAACCAAAAAGACTGGCGCTCACCTCGTCGTGAGTCGCATTTAGCTTTTGGGTGACTTTATATAAATTTTTGGAAAGGATTTCGCTTTTCGCGGAATTAGCTGCCGTAAAATTAGGCGTAATAAAGAGAAGTATATTTTTTCTATTATTGGTAAGCAAATAGCCTTTGTAGATATCAAAATCATCACCTATTTGCAAGCGTTTTAATTTCTCCAAGCCTAATGCCGTCAAGTTTAAAGGATCTTTTACGATGTATTTCTTAGTAATAATCCCTGCAGGAGAAAGCAAACTTTTATAACTGGAATTAAGCGTTGCTCGAATAGAATCTTGAAGTAGCTTTTTCTCTATCGTTTTATAATCCTTCTCCTCTAAAAACAACGGAAGGTTCTCATAAATAAAATCATAGGTTTGTAGCATTTCAGCATCAGCTACTTTTCCTTGTATTTTACTGATATCAAAAGCAGTAGCATCTTGAAGACTTCCTAAAAACTCTTCCGCGTAAGCGACTAACTTCTCCTCTTTCGCTTCCCCATCTACGCCAATATTTACAATAATCTTATCGGTAAAGTCTACGGTATTCAGTACTTTTTGGGTAATCAAAGACTGATCATTTTTGGGAATAAGCTGCGTAATGTCTTCTTTAAACTCCATTTTAGTTATGGAGAACAAACTGATGGCCAAAAGACATAAAACGCCTAGCCACAGCAGCCAAGGCTGTCGCTTAAAAAACTGATAAATATGAGTTAAAAAATTAGACATCTAGGCTTTTTCCGCTTGCTTGTTTTGACGCATCGAAAATATAAAATAAAACACAATTCCCACCAAAAGACTACTGGCAGTTGCAAACACAAAAGCACCAATCACATACTGCTTCATGCCATTTACCATATCTAAGGCATTGTCTACCTCAAAAATCTCTAACCCGGTATCTAGTTCATTCCCCAAAATAAAGCCTCCTACTTGGTAACTCAGGTAAATAATAAAGGGAATAAAAGGTGGTAAACTCACATTAGAGGCTAAAAAAGCCAGTGCTTTATTGAGTTTAGTGATTTGCGCTATAAATAAAACAAGCAAGGTATGGAATCCCCATAACGGAGCTATTCCTATAAAAACTCCAAGAGCAATCGCCAATGCTTTCTTTTGCGGAGATTCATTCACTTTTAAAACTTTCTCTCTCCAAATTTTGGAAAGTTTACGGCTATTGGTATTTCTCAATTCTCTATAACCACGTTTAGGCAAGAAATAAACTAAGGAGGCAGCTAACAAAAAAGTATTTAGAATGCTAATGCGCGTAAAATCTTGAAATGGTCTAAAATGACTCACCCGCTCATGCGGATCGTAAAACACTTTTACAGGCACATTTTTAACTTCAATATCGCGCCAAGCCGCTTTTACAATCGCTTCAATTTCAAACTCAAACTTGTTGGTGAACAAATACATTTGATTCATTTGCTGAATCGGATAAAGTCTATACCCACATTGGGTGTCGGTAAGTTTGATTCCCGTTTCTATCCAAAACCAAAAATTAGAAAATTTGTTTCCAAAACTACTTTTAGAAGGAATATCTGGACCAGTCATCGTCCTCGCACCTATTAAAAGCATTTCCTTTTCGGGTTCTTTTTCTAATGCGTCTAGAAACACGGGGAGATCGTCTGCAAAATGTTGCCCGTCTGAATCTATACTAATTCCGTAATGATATCCCAATTCCTCTGCTTTAAGAAATGTTTGTCGCAAGGCAAATCCTTTTCCTTTATTTTTAGGAAGGTTAATTTGGGTAAGAAATTCGTATTCTTTAAGCAAGGCTGCCGTGCGATCTGTAGAACCGTCATTGACGATAATTACGTTGCTAGTGAAGCTTAACACATCGTCAATCACTTTAGTTAACGTCAGTTCATTATTATACGTAGGAATAATCACTACGGCTTTATGCAACTGAAAACGAGACTGAAGTGAGGCTAATGCCATAGGTTATACCGCTTTTAAAATCAATTTTAACTTAAGAACAACCTCATGGCTTTGCAACGCTTTTCCTAGTAATTGAATGCGATCGTCATCTTCTGTGAAAACAGACTGAAGTTCTAATTCATTATCAATATCAGGGTTTACAACTGCTAGAAATTTTACCTGATGTACTTTTTCAATCCTTAGGGTTTTTTTATAAAAACGCTCTGCCTCCTCTTTAAATAGCTGTATCAATACCACTCCCGGAGTTACCGATTGCTCTGGGAAATGACCTTGAAAAACTTCATGAGCTGCATTAATTTGTATACTTGAAGTAAGGCTATTTTCTTCTTTTTTTTCTGAAATAATAGAGGTGAAATTCTTTAAAAGCATCTTCGTCTAATCTATAGGTCTAAGCTGAATGTTTAAGGCTATGCCTTCATGTGCTAAGTTAATTAAATTTAATTGTCCCACTTCATCAAATGAAAACTGAATCTTCAGTTTTTCCTTATTTTTAGTGGTTTTTAAGATTTGTTTGAGTCTACCAAGCTTAAAGAAGTAATACAACTGAAACTTATTTAAATTCCCCATCAACACTTCCTTTTCTCCTTGGCGGAAAGCTTTTTTAGCTGTTAAATCATTCGCTGTTAAGGCCCGTATGTCTTTAGCTAGGGTTTTTAAAATCACCTTTCTGTCTAATTTTTGGATAGCAAAATGCTTTTCATAACCTGTTGGGGTTATTGTCATATCGAGAAGTGTATTTCCAAACTCGGTGGTGAAGGCGACTCGGCAAGATGTATTGGATAATTTTTTAATCACTAAAATTCCGCTCAAGTCATGGCTATAAATAGAAATGGAGCTTTTAAAAATGTAAGAATCTAAGTCTTTAAAATAAGGGTTCTCGATGCTTTCAGGAGCATTTACTAAACTTACTTCCTCCATGTTTTTTAACATAGGCAACCCGCAAGAAAACAATAGAAAGCAACTACTAATGAGTAAAAACCGACGCATCTAAAGAGGGATTTTGTTGTAAATTTTGAAGCTTAATCAACGTAAAGTCACCAGACTTCTCGATTAACTTCACTTGTACTACTAAAAAAGTAACTGAATTAAAATGAAGTTCGATAGCTTTAAAGAATTCGGCTAATTGTTTTTGCTCGGGAATTAATATTGCCATTACTTCCCCGTTTTCCGTAAAGAAACTTGTAGAGAAATCGGTATCGGTGAGCATTTTACCGTTCATACTGTTGACAATTAAATCGCTTAACTTTTCAAAGAGTTTATTGGAAGCTAAATCTACATCTTGTTTTTTGCCGTTGTCGTTAATCAGCAGGCTTCCATCTTTAAAGATAACGCCATATAAATAAGGTTCTTTATATTCCCACTTCACCAAATTAGGCGTTTGGTAATAAAAATTACCGCTACTTTCTATGCTTTTTTCTAAAAAACTAAGTTGTTTGGTTTGTAGAAACTGTCCTTTTAAGGTTTCTGTATGTTCAGAAGTTTGTTTTACTTGCTTTAAAAAATCAAGCTCTTCTTTCTTAGAAAGCGGCTGTTGTGACCATCCTAAAAAACAAGTAAAGAATAAAACAAAGAAAGTAGATTTAAGAATAGGCATGACTTTTAAATAATTGATCGATGGTTACCAAGTTATAATTTTTTTCTTTCAAGAATATCAATAACCGCTCCAAAACTTCTTGAGTCAACACGCGATCATCGTGTAAAAGAATCACGTCCCCAGATTTCACCTGACGAATAATGTTTTTATAAATAAGATCTTTTGAAGTAAGCAAAGCGTCAAAAGAGCGAACACTCCAACCTATAGGCTGCATTTCTGTGATTTGTATCGCTTTTTTTATTTTAGGATTACTAATTCCAAAGGGAGGTCTATAAAAAAAAGGCGTTTTCCCCGTTGCTGCAGTAATGGCATTATTACAAGATTCTATTTCTCGCAACATAGTTTTACTGCTAAAAAAACCCATGTTTTGAGCGTGAGAATAGGTATGATTTCCAATCGTATGTCCTTCTTCAATTATTTTTTTTGCGATATTGGGGTGTTTATCTACGCGATGTCCTATGCAAAAAAAAGTAGCTTTCACTTGATGCTTTTTTAGAATCTCTAAGATTTGTAAGGAATTGGGGTTAGGGCCGTCATCAAAAGTAAGCGCTATTTGATTAAAATTATTTTCTTCCGCGTGCCAAGATTTAAAAAAGTAATTCATTTTTATGTTCGTGGCCCCTATAAAAGTAACCAACATCCATACGCCTACCAGAATTAAAATCGCATAAATAGGAAGCATCGCTTTTGTCATTCCCACCAAAACGAGAATCCCCAAAAGAAAGAAAATAATATTGACGGTTTTAAACTTTAGCATGATTCTAGCAAGATAAGGCTATGATCTTTTCCTCGATATTGATTGTAGAGAAGAATTTTTGTTATTTTTTGAGGTTGGCATTCGTTTAATCGACAGACTGGAGGAATTTCCTGTAGTTTTAAGGTTTTACAAGCAAGCCAAAAGCCAAATCCGCTTGACGTATAAAACTCGCCCACCAAATGTTTATAGTACGTCTGAGCGGTTTTCTTAAAAACCCCCTCTTGTAAAATATGGTAATACTTATCGTAATTTACATCGCCATTATTTCCTAAAACGACCACATCAATTTCTTCTAAAGTGCTATTATTGCGCTCTAAAAAGGAATGTATCGTTGATTCTAATTCTTCTTCTTTTAACTGATTATAAAGCTGAATATCCTTAACCGAAGCATAACAAGAATCACTTTTTTGAGCAGAGGTCACAAAAAAGGAAGCTCCTTCTCCTTGAATACTTCCTGGAGATTTATAGGCTAAGAGTTGTAAATTATGAACCTCTGGCTCTTCTTTTAACTGTGCATCCAATACATGCAAGTCGCTGGTATACGTAGAGATTTCATCTACTCCTCCAACCAGATAATTTTTGTTTTTGGCCGTTGCAGCCTGTAAAAAAGCATCCAACAAAGCACTCTCAAAAGAAGCTGAACCTTGCACATAAGTCATATTATAAGCTTTGCATTGTAACTGCAAAGCAATTTGCCCTGCCACCGTATTGTGGGTAGATTGTATAAATTTTGTGGGCGATAATAAACCTTCATTACTGGCTAAAAGCTCTTCCAAAAATACATCAGAGTCGGTTTTACATCCCATTCCCGTTCCTGTAATGATGGCATCGGGTTGCTCTATTTTTGCATTTTCTAAGGCTTGTAAGGCTGCCACTACGCCCATTTTTATAGACGAAGACATTCTTCGCATCGCCGAGGGTTTGATGTAGGTCTTAAAATCAGAAAAGTAAAGCTTTAAATTTCTAGTGTTGTAGGTCTGAATCTCTTCAAAAACTGCATCCTCTTTTAAGGAAATAGCTTGGGCATTAAGACTCGATATTCCGTTGACAAACATAAACTAAGCTTTAGAAAAAATTAAACTAGAACAATTTCCTCCAAAACCAAAAGAATTAGAAAGTACATAATTTACTTTCTGTTTCGTAAACGTGGTGTGCGGAGAAAATTTTAAGTCCTTCATCTGTTCCTTTAAGTTCAAATTAGGAAAAACACATTGATTTTGTAAACTTAAAATAGAATACACGGCTTCTATCGCTCCGGCAGCAGCTAAGGTATGTCCTGTAAAAGCTTTGGTGCTACTTACTCGCGGAATCTCTTCAAAAAGTCGTTGAATTGCCATTCCTTCCGAAAGATCATTATTAGGTGTTGCCGTTCCGTGAGCGTTGATGTAATCAATTTGCTTCGGAAGTAACTCTGCTGCATTCAAGGCTTCTTGCATCGCTAGAAAAGAACCTTCACCTGTTGCCGAAGATGCGGTTTGATGATGTGCATCGTTTGCATTCGCATAAGATTCTAGGTAAGCCAAAATAGGTTGTCCCCGTTTATGAGCTTCTTCTTCGGTTTCTAAGACCAAATAAGCTGCGGCTTCTCCTAAATTGAGCCCTTTTCGCTGTTCATCAAAAGGCTGACAAAGTTCTGAAGATAAAATTCGTAACGAATGAAATCCGTTTAAGGTAAATTTAGAAAGACAGTCGGTTGCGCCCACCAATACCTGTTTTAATCGCTTTTGTTTTAAAAGTCTGGCGCCCATCATAATGGCATTCGCACCAGAAGAACAGGCGGTACTTATGGTAGAAACCGTTCCGTTAATTCCCAAATAATTTGCCATCTCATTGGTGGTAAAACCGGGATGTTGTGCTTCTATAAAAGGAAAATTGTCTGGGTGGTCCTTAAATTGATGATAAAGCTGTTCGGTTTTATCCATTCCGCCAACGCTGGTTCCATTTACAAAACCTACATCCTTTAGATGAGATGTTAAATTCGCTTGTTGTAAAGCCTGTTTCGCTGCATAGGCTCCCAATAAGGCAGCACGTGTAAAATGATGTTTTTTAGGAAGTTGTAAGAAATCAGCAATCTCTGCGTTCTTCCATTTAACCTCTCCTGCAGGAAATTCTTGCTGGTGAAGCGTATCTAAAATTTCGATAGTTCCTATTCCCGATTGAGCTTGTTTTAGGGCACTAAAATTCTCTTCCACATCTTTTCCAATAGCGGAGATTATTCCCATTCCCGTAACGACAATCTTGGGCGATTTCATCTATGCGTTCTTTTCAATAAATTGCGCCAAGGTTTCTATGCTGGTAAAAACTTCTTTTCCTTGTGCCGGATCGGTTAATTTAATGCCGAAATCTTTCTCCAACATCACGATTAATTCGAGTGCATCAATAGAATCTAAGCCTATTTCATCTCCAAATAAAAAGTCGTCATTTTGTATATCTTCCACACTTAAATCTTCCAAATTAAGTTGTTTTATAATCTTTTCTTTTAGTTCTAAACGTAAATCACTCATTGGGTATATTTTTCTAATAGCGTTTCTGCGGAAAAAATATGCATTCCGCGGGGCTCAATATAATTTAAAAATAGGTAATAATCATCCAAATTCGCTTCTAACCATCCGCAAATGGCTGCTGAAGCTTTTTTTTGCTCTAATAAAGACTGCGTATAATTCTGTATAAATTGCGCCTGAAAATCTTCTGCTACAAAGAACGCATTTTCGCTTTGCAATTCGTGTTTAATACTTAGTTCTCCCATCACAATATTGGGCAAGGTGTACACAAAAGTCGCTGGAGATGGGAAATTATGAATACTTTCTTGATGTTGAGTATCACTCACTTCACTGCTCGAAGCATTTTGAAAAACCAAAGCGGTATCCTTAGGATATTCTTCTTTTAAAACACAACTCGCAATCATTCCCAGCTTACATAACACATCCATTTTATGAAATTTCGGATAATTGATTCCAAAAAAACGATAGGCTTCTTTTAAAAAATCTTGCGTAGAAATATGGGGTTCTGTTTTAAAAATAAGCTCGTCATCTTTAAAAATTTGATGCTTTTTTAGCTTTACGGAAGAAGTGATGTACCAGTCTCTTTTCATTCCGTTTCCTTTTTTAGAAGCATGGCAAAATTACAACCCCCAAAACCTGAAGCGGTTTTTAAAGCGATTTGTAAAGACTTATGCTCTGTGGTTGTAATCATATTAAGGGCTTTGCTAGTCCCCTGATTTTTATAACCTAAAGATTTAAAAACTCTATTTTCCTGCAAACTTACTTGACTAAAAATAAGCTCTAATAAAGCGGAAGCACCCAAAGTGTGACCGTAATAAGCTTTTAGACTATTCAACGGAGTATGTTGTAATCCCAAACGATGAAAAGCTATAGATTCCATTTCGTCATTAAAAAGCGTCGCCGTTCCGTGAGCCGAAATGTAATCAATTTCACTCGCTAAAATACCAGCTTCTTGAAGCGCTTTTTGAACGCTTAGATATAAACCTTCTCCGGTTCGTGACGGCCCCGAAATGTGATTCGCATCGTTGGCGGTGGCTTCTCCTATAATCTCAATTGCTTCTTCTTTTGGCTTTACGGAAGTCACCCAAACTGCTGCTGCAGCTTCTCCAATATTGATTCCTGTTCTATCTTTTGAAAAAGGCTCACAAACTCCTTTCGCCAAAGCTTGAAAAGAATTAAATCCCGTTAAGGTAAATTCGCTTACCAAATCTCCTCCCACTACCACTGCGTGATCATAGGTTTTATTCTGAATTAATTTTTTAGCAACACTAACTGCAAGTCCGCCAGAGATACAGGCATTGGAAACCACAATTGGAGTTTCAGGCAATTTAAAATAGTGCTGAAGTCTTTTTGCAAGTTGAGGAAGCTTTGCTCTTTCTTTTGAAAACGGATTTTCTTCCGCCAAGGCATCTACATTTCCTTTGGTGGTGGCAATAATAAAAACTATTTTTTCTTTCGGAATTTCTTGGTGCGCTTGAAGCACTTCAGCAACTGCCAAGATCATCATTTTCTCTAATTTGGTATAAGCTTCTGCATTTTCCAGCCTTTTAAAACGCTCTTGAAGTTTAATTTCAGAAATCTTTCCTGCTACATAATCTCCCATAAACGGAGAATGATAGCTTTGCATGGCAGATTTGCCCTGAGTTACTGCTTCTATATTTTCTTGGGAAGTGGAACCTAGCGGAGATACAATTTGGTGATTCTCTAAGTAAACTTTTCTCATTCCAGCCCATGTTTTTCTTTCCACTTTCTAAAAAAGTCGGGAATGCTTAATGAAAGTTGTCCTTCTTTATCGGTAAACACCTGAACGGTTTCTCCTGTACAAACCAATTCTTTCCGCTGATTAAAAACTTCGTATTTAAAATGAATTTTAGCCGCTGGTGTATTGTAAAATGTAGTTTTTACGGTAGCTACATCTTCATATTTTAAAAAGAGCTTATGCTCACAATAGGATTTTACGACTGGAGTTGCAAAACCTTCTTCGTACATTTTCATATAAGGAATGCCGTACGAGCGATTAAAAGCTTCTCTCCCATCTTCAAAATAAGTGATGTAATTGCCATGCCAAACCACCTGCAAAGGATCGCAGTCCTTAAAACGAACCCGCACTTGGTATTCATTTACCAAGTTGGTAGGCTGGGAATTAAATCTTTCTTTGATCATGAAGAAGGAGCTATTGCTGTTTTTATTTCCGCGGAGGCGATCATATTTCCCGCTGCATCTAATACTTCAGCTTTAGATAATTTAATACCCATAAACTCTTGTATGAAGTTGACTTTTGTGAAAATTTCTTCACCTACTTTAGGAATACGGTAAATATGCGCTGTTTTAATCGCCCCAATAAAACCTATTTCTATTTTGGTCTCTTGGGCGAGGTAATCGAGATAGCCTTTTTGCAAGGCGATACTTTGCGCCATATTTTCTAGGAGACCCGCTTCAGAAAAATAGTTTTCTTGATTAAGAATATTATCTTCTTCTATCTTAAGACCCGTTAGCACCTGCTCTTCATTGGCCTCATACAATGCGCTTAGCATCACAAAAGGTTGTTTTTGTGGAATAAGTTGTTGCACTAATGCAGATTCTATAAGGAGCTCTTTTATCATGATTTATATTCTTTCCAAAAATCGTAAAAATTAAACCATTGCGCAGGGTATTTTCTTACCATTTTTTCTAAATACTGAGTGTATCCCAATAAAATTTCTTGAGTCGAGTACTTAGATGGCATAAATCTTCTCGCGTAAAAGTGATAATGGAAATTTTTCTCTCGCATAATATAGGCAAATAAGATAGGCAACTTCTTTTGGGCTACCAGCTTAAAGGGGCCTTGAAAAAACTCGGTTTCTTTTCCTAGAAAATCTGCTTTTAAATGCTTTCCTTCTCCACTCCTATCTGCTGCAAAAACCAATAATTCGTTATTTTGAATCGCATCG
Organism: Mesonia profundi; assembly: GCF_031085155.1. Taxonomy (GTDB): domain Bacteria; phylum Bacteroidota; class Bacteroidia; order Flavobacteriales; family Flavobacteriaceae; genus Mesonia; species Mesonia profundi. The sequence continues at coordinate 58,208 of NZ_JAVHUL010000014.1, forward strand.
TTAATTTTAAATACATGAGACATATCATCTTTGATGACAATAAGCTTCAGATGCGTTTCTCCAGTTACAGAGTTAAGGTAACTCTTGATTTGTTCATGCTCTGTATCTGTAACCACCATATTGATATGAATAGGTTCACTGGATACTTCCGTAAAGAAAGACCTAGAGATATTGAAATTGCCAATATGTGCGGTAAAAATAATCCCGCCTTTGCCTTCCTCTATCAGTTTCTTTATATGCTGAATTCCATCAAACTCAAAAGTAAATTTTTTTCTAAGTCCTACCGTTACGGCAACCCGATCTATTAAGGTTTTACCTAACTGCACATAAGAGTTGAAAATTCCTGCTAAGGATTTCATTTTAGAAAACTCTAGTCGGTTATGGTAATAATTATAGATGTTTTTACTTGTGGTATACGAAGAAAAAATAAAGTAGAATGCCACAAAATAAAGTAGACCGTAAGCAGCTCTTAGACCAAGGTGTTTAATAAAAAATATAAAAATTTTATATCCTAGAACACTGCCCTTAGATTGTCCTTTCCAATCTGCCATGGTGGTTACTGCTTAAGCTTGGTATCGATAAGACTATAAAAGTCTTCAAAAGTATCAATATTCACAAAGTCTTCTCCTAAAAGCTTTATTCCAAAACTAGACTCAATGGCGACCACTAAATCTACATAATCTAAACTGTCTAAATCTAACGTATCTTTTAAATTCGCTGTTGTTGAAATTTCACTTTGTTCTACTTCGAACTCATCCACCAAAAAATCATCTATTTTTGAAATGATTTCACCTCTTTCCATTGATTAAGATTTTACTGTTATTGCTTTACCTTCTGGATGACTAAAGCAGAATTGGTTCCGCCAAACCCAAAAGAATTGCTCAAAAATACATCAATTTTTGCGTTTAACGTTTCCTTAACTAAATTTAATTTGGCAGAATCTTCATCGGGCTCGTCTAAATTGATATTGGGAGCTATAAAATCGTTTTGCATCATAAGTAGAGAATAGACCACTTCACTCGCACCAGCCATCCAACATTCGTGCCCTGTCATCGATTTTGTAGAGCTTACAAAGGGTTTTCCCTTTTCAAAAACTTCGTGAATAGCTTTGGCTTCATTGGTATCTCCTATGGGCGTAGAAGTTGCGTGGGCATTGACATAAGTAATTTTTTCGGCAGAAATATTTGCCATTTCTAGCGCGCGTTTCATCGCTCGCGCTGGTCCTTCTTGATTGGGCGTAGAAATATGATCGCCATTAGAAGAAAAACCATAGCCGGTAACTTCTCCTAAAATAGTGGCACCTCTTTTTACAGCCGACTCATAGCTTTCGAGGAATAAAGCAGCACTTCCGCCGCTAGGCACTAATCCGTCTCTATCTTTATCAAAAGGCCGACTTGCTTTATGGGGCTCATTTTCTCGTGGAGAAAAAACACCTAAACCATCAAAGCTCCCCATAGCATACTCGTTAATTTCTTGAGCTCCGCCACAAAGAATATAGTCTTGTAAGCCTTGCTTAATAAGCAAATAAGCCATTCCAATACTATGAGAACCGCTAGCACAAGCCGCACTTACGGTAAGATTGATTCCTTTGAGTTTAAAGATGGTAGCCAAATTCATACTGCATGTAGAATTCATCGATTTAAAAACGCTTCCAGAGCCTACCAAGGTCGTATCTTTTTTGTCTCTAATTTTATCGGTAACTTCTATCACCGAATTGGCCGTACTATCGTTCCCAAAAAGAATTCCTATTTCTTGGGTATCTAAAAATTCTTGATCTATTCCTGCTTGTTCAAATGCTTGTTGGGAGGCTACATAAGCGTATTCTGTCTCGGCTCCTATGCTAATGCGTTGTCTTCGGGTGAGTTCTTTTTTAAGGTTGAGCGGCGGAACCACTCCTGTTAACGCCGATCTATAACCAAAATCTTTTCGTTTTTCATCATATTTAATTCCAGATTTTCCCGCTCGCAAAGAAGCAGTCACTTCTTCTCGATTGGTTCCTATACAAGAATAAATTCCCATACCTGTAATGACAACTCTTCGCATAAATTTTATGAATAAATTCCTCCGTTTATATTAATGACTTCCCCTGTAATGTATGAAGATTTTTTGGAAGCTAAAAAACTAACCAAATCGGCTACTTCTTGTGCTTCTCCAAATCTATTGGCAGGAATCAGTTTTTTCAACTCTTTTTCATCCAAATCTTTAGTCATATCTGAATGGATAAAACCTGGTGCCACCGCATTTACCGTTACTTTTCTTTTGGCGATTTCTTGCGCTAAAGCTTTGGTAGCAGCAATTACCGCTCCTTTTGCGGCAGAATAATTGGTTTGTCCTGGCGTGCCTTTCATCCCAGATAAGGAAACCATGTTAATCACTCTTCCGTAGCGTTGTTTTAGTAAAGATTTTAAAAAATATTGCGTCACATTATAAAAACCTTGTAAGCTGGTTTGGATCACGCTATTCCAATCTTCTTCTGGCATCCACATAAAAAGTCCGTCTTTAGTGATTCCAGCATTATTCACCACCACTTCTATTTGCGCATCGGGGTTTTCTTTCATCCACGCATCAAAAAATTGAGTGGTTGCTTCTTTATTAGCCACATCAAATTGAAGTGCCTCACATGCTACTCCGCACGCCTCTATTTCCGCTTTAGCGTTATGAGCCGCTTCTTGATTAGACTTAAAAGTAAAAAGAATATGGTAATTTAAATCTTTTGCCAATTGTAAAGCGATGGCTTTCCCTAAACCTCTAGAACCGCCAGTAATTATTGCGTATTTCATGTTGTTATTTTTTTTCGCGGTAAGCTTCATTTTCCAATAAAAACTCTTTTACCTTTTTTATATACGGGTAAATAGCTTCGTCCGTTTTGAAAGGAGGAACGATTTCTTTTAATTGCTCAAGAATAGAAACAGAAGCCGATGATAATTTCTTTCCCTTTTCGGAAAAATAAGCTGCTTGGGTTAATGCAATCAACTGAATTGCCAATACCTCGTACGCATTATCAATAACCGTTTTGGTCATATTTGCCGCGTTGGTTCCCATACTCACCACATCTTGATTGTCGTTATTATTAGGAATGCTATGAATATACATCGAATTGGATAGCGCCTGATTTTCTGCTGTCGTCGAAACTGCTGTAAATTGCATTCCTTGAACTCCAAAATTAAGTCCTAAAGTCCCCAAGTTGATAAATGGCGGAAAAAGTTCGTTCAGCTTAGCGTTGAGCAAGTAATTAAGCTGTCGTTCTGCCAACATACTCAGTTTGGTAATACCTAACTTTAACTTGTCCATTTCTAGAGCGATATAATCGCCGTGAAAATTCCCTCCGTGATATATTTGCTGTGAAGCCACATCTACAATAGGATTATCGTTGGCAGAATTTACTTCTTCTATCAAAATAGATTCTGTATTTTTAATCGTATCTTTTATAGGTCCCAAAATTTGAGGCACACAACGCAAACTATAATATTCTTGTACTTTTTCTTTAAATACTTTCTCTTCCTTGGGATTATACAAATGCTGAATCCTACTTTTTATACGTCCGCTATCCTTTAAATGAGTCCGCATTAATCCTGCAATTTCTTGTTGTCCTTTGTGCTTTTTGGCGGCATTAAGCTGTTCAGAAAAATGATCATCATAAGCTTCTACCAATTCATTGATTAACGAACTTGCAAAAACCGACCAGTTTAAAAGACGTTTAGCGTAAATGGTATTCACAATTCCAATTCCCGTCATAGCTGAAGTTCCGTTCATAAGTCCCAGTCCTTCCCTACCTTTTACTTGAATAGGCTGTATTCCTTCTTGCTTAAAAACTTCTTGTGTATCGCAGCGTTTTCCTTGATAAAAAACCTCTCCTTCCCCAATAAGAACCAAAGCCAAGTGTGCCAATTGCACTAAATCTCCGCTTGCTCCTACTCCGCCATGCTCAAAAATTAAGGGAGTAATCTCTTTATTTAAAAGCTGAGTCATCACTTCGATGACGCTTTGATGCACTCCAGATTTCCCTAGACTTAACGTATTTAAACGCGCCAACATTAAAGATTTTACATACAAAGGCTCCATAATCTTCCCAGCGCCCGAAGCATGACTTCTTATAAGATTATACTGTAGGGCAGTTAGGTCTTGAGTTTCTATTTGATATTGAGCCATAGGTCCAAACCCGGTGTTTACCCCGTAGATCACTTTGTTTTTGGCAAACTCTTGTAAAAAAGTAAAACTTTCTTCTACCCTATCTTGTATGGATGAATCCCAAGAAATTTTCTTATTCTCAAATAAAATCTTATAAAAGTCCTGAAATGTAATCTCTTCTTTAATTGCTATCATAATATGCGAAAGTTTGTTAAAATCTTTCTAGTTTCGCAAATGTAGTATATTTACCAAGCAAACAAAATAGAATGAAAAAAGAAAAGGTAGACGTGGCCATTATTGGAGCGGGCCCTTCGGGAACTGTTTCTGCTTCTTATTTGCAACAGCAAGGGATTGAGGTGAAAGTGATTGAAAAGTCAAAGTTTCCTCGCTATAGTATTGGCGAAAGCCTTATTCCGCGATGTATGGATAATTTTGAAGAAGCAGGATTATTAGATTGCCTTAAAGCACAAAATTATCAAGTTAAAACTGGAGCTCGTTTTATTAAAGATGGTTTAGTAAGTGATTTTGATTTCAGTAAAAAATTTGGAGAAGGTTGGGATTGGACTTGGCAAGTGCCTAGAGATCATTTTGATCATACTCTAGCCCAAGAATGCATTCGTAAAGGAGTAAAAATTGAATTTGAATCTCAAGTAACCGATGTTAGCTTTACGGAAGAAAATGCCACTTTGACTATTGAAAATAAACAACAAGAAGTTTATGAGTTGGAAGCTAAATATGTGATAGATTCTAGTGGTTTTGCCAGGGTTTTAGCCCGAATTCTAGATTTGGAAGCTGCTCCTAGAATTCCGCAACATTCTTCTATTTTCACCCAAGTAAAAGACCTTAGAAGACCCGATGGCTCTGAAGGCGAAGCCATCACTTTTGATATTATAGAACAAGAAGTGTGGTTTTGGTACATTCCTTTTTCTAACGGAAATACGAGTATCGGTTTCGTGGCAACTACCGAGTGGTTTGATCAATTTAAAGGAACTACTACCGAACAATTTACTCAAATGCTTTCCTTTACCGAAAAATACTATCCACAATTTAAAGAGCTTCCATTTTTATTTGAGCCTATACAGGTGAAAAATATAGCAAAGAATGTGACTAAACTCTATGGAAACCGATTTGTACTTACGGGCAACAGCGCCGAATTTTTAGATCCTGTATTTTCTTCGGGGGTTTCTTTTGCTACAGAATCTGGTCTTTTGGCAGCTAAGCTCATCATCAAAGAATTAGCAGAAAAAGAAGTCGACTGGCAAAAAGCCTATGTAGATCATATGCAGGAAGGTGTAAAAGTATTTTCTACCTACGTCAAAGAATGGTATAATGGGAATTTACAAAAGATTATCATGCACCAAGAACACAACTTAGAAATCAAAGAACAAGTCTGTGCTGTGTTAGCCGGTTATGTATGGAATCAAGAAAATCCTTTTGTCAAAAAGCACGATCGCTTGGTAAAAAACATCGCCCATTTAATAGATATGGAAAATAATCAGAAAAATAATAAGACATAAAATTCTCATAGCTAGAACACTAAAAAATACTTCTCTAAAAAGCCAAAAAAATTCTCTGAAAAGCTTGCCGAGAAGATAAAGACGTCTTATATTTGCAACCGCAATACGAAAGCGAAAGTTCATAAATATAACGGAGAGGTGCCAGAGTGGTAATGGAGCAGATTGCTAATCTGTCGACGGGTAACTGTCGCCAGGGTTCGAGTCCCTGTCTCTCCGCTACTTTCCAAAATTAGTACACCTCGGGGTGTAGCGTAGCCCGGTCATCGCGCCTGCTTTGGGAGCAGGAGGTCGCAGGTTCGAATCCTGCCACCCCGACTAAGTAATTCATAGAATTACGCTAAATAAGTCCAAACCCTTATAAACACTATGTTTATAAGGGTTTTTTTGTTTTTAGGAAATCATCCTAAATCATTCCAAATGATATAATATGAGACCTATTCGGATACCTATTCGGGTACCTATTAGGATACCTAAATAAAGATCATTATATTGTAGAGTAATACTGATTTGACAGTCGTTTTCAGAAGTTTGTTTAACTCGAAAACATAAGTATTATGAGCAATCCCAATACCTTTTCAGTACTATTCACTTTAAAATCTATAGTGAATTCAACTATTAATCCTATTTATGCAAGGATAACCCTCAATGGCGTTAGAGCCCACATTTCCACGCACCGTAAAACCGCAAAGAAAAATTGGAACTATAGTTCAGGCAGAATAAAAGGCCACTCTATAGAAGCAAAACAAATAAACCAATACTTAGATCAAATGTATTTTGGTTTATTGGATGCCCAGAAAGAACTTGAGAAAGAAAAAGTGGTAATCTCTGCCCAGAAAATCAAAGCAAGATTCCTTGGCCAAGATGAAAAATCAAAAACACTCATAGAACTCGTGGAATACCACAACTCTAAATATGCCTACAATCTAAAGCCAGGAACCATAAAAAATTACCACTCTACCCTTAGATTTTTAAAAATATTCTTACAAGTACAGTTTAAAACCGAAGACATTTACTTAACTGAACTCAATTATAAATTCATCACTGAATTTGAATACTTCTTAAGAAATCACAAAAGCGAGAACCACTCCCCTACACCATCCAATAACGGTGTAATGAAACATTTAGAAAGATTAAAAAAAATATCAAAACTAGCTGTAAGACTAGAATGGGTAGAAAAAGATCCATTCAAAAACCTCAAACTTCATTTTGATAAAGTGGATAAAGCCTTCTTGTCTAAAAATGAATTAGAAGCCATTGAAAATTATAGACCGTTAAACCAGACACTTAAAAACACCTTAGATGTATTTCTTTTTGCTTGCTATACAGGTCTCTCTTGGATAGACATTAAGAAACTAACCAAAGACAAAATACACCTGGGAATTGATGGTAACAGATGGATTTTCACGCACAGAGAAAAAACCAATACAACTATTAAAATCCCACTCTTAGATATCCCATTGCGGATTTTGAAAACCTACATTGAACCAATGAAAGATAAAGAAGAAGTACTTCCAGTCTATTCAAATCAAAAATGTAATAAATATTTAAAGCTCATTGCTACAGAATGTCATATAAACAAGAACCTAACCTTTCATGTGGCCCGTCATACGTTTGCAACCACCGTTACATTAAGCAATGGAGTTCCCATTGAAACCGTTTCAAAGCTACTAGGACACACTAAGTTAGCTACTACTCAAATATATGCAAGGGTATTAGAAAATAAAATTAGCGAAGATATGGATGTGCTAAAGTCCAAATTAAGAATTGCAAATAACCTAAGAAAAAACGCTAAATAACAACTAATTGATGTGAATTATCGTAATTAACAACATTTAATCTTATCTGTTAACATATTTTTTTATAATTTTAAGTAGAATAATTGCAAAACCCTCTCTTATGCATCAGGATATTCTGAATTGCTACACCAAGTTTATGGATGGCACAAAAATAATTATGGGCGAAGATCTAAGAGATTTAGAAATAATTCGAAAAGGAATTACGTATTCTAAAGAAAATTTGCAGGAATTACGTGTGCTATTACGCAAACATGATTTTCACACTATAGAGGGGGAAATTCATTTTTTTAAATCCATTAAACCTGCTGTAAATGGATATTTAAAGTTTTTTGTATACATCTACAGGTTAGAGCTACATTTCCCTATAACAAGCTTTAAGATTAAACAAAAATACCTTAAAATGGAAATGTGTCAAATTGAAACTAAACGACTTAAATACGTAGAGTTTTACCGGTATTATAAAAACAAAGAAACAAGCTTAGATCATTATTATTTCGTTAGACAAACAGAACGAATTGAAAGTATTTTAGACACCACTCATTTTTTTTCAGACCCTGAATTCTCTACCAGTCATGATAATATATATGCTAAATTTATAAAATATGAAATTTTAGAATCTCATTTAAAATATTTAGCCATTACATTAATAAGGGAAAAAAGCCGAGAAGATAATAACACGCATAAACCTATAATTTACAAAGACTCTAACTGGACATCTTCTATTACAGATCTAGTAGAGCTCATTTACTCTTTAAAAGCAGCTAGAGCCATCAATAATGGCTCAAAAGAGCTAAATCAAATGATTTCAGTTGTCGAACAAGTTTTTGGTATCAAAATTAAAAACCATTCCAATATTTATCAAAAAATTAAATATAGATCCCGTAACACGACCAAATTTTTAGATCACTTAAAATTGAGTCTATTAAGTAAAATTGCTTCTGAAGATTAATAAATACCTCTTTTTTATATTTTTTATTGGGGTGTCTATGGGGTAGCACCCTTTTTACATCATAATTGTTGCTCACATTTGTCATACGATTGTCAAATCAGTATAAACAATGTATAACTTAAAAACAGTAATTATGCCAGCAACAATTTTAACCACAGATGACTTACGTGAATTTAAGATGGAATTAATTGAAGAAATGAAGACCATCATTTCTAAAGTACAACCTAAAAAGGAAACTACAAAATTCTTAAAATCTGCTGAGGTAATGGAGTTACTTCAAATCAGTCCAGGAACACTTCAAAATTTAAGAATAAATGGCACCCTTCCTTTTATTAAACTAGGTGGTGTCATTCTTTACAACAAAGAAGAAATCCTAAAAGCCTGTAAAGAACATAAATATTAGTAGTATGAATTACATACTACAGTTGAACGGGGTTTTTAGCAATTTCGCTAAAGATTCACGTTTAAATCCATCCCATATAAGTCTTTATATGGCCTTGTTCAATCTTGCCAATACGTTGCATTTTCCAAAAGAGTTTCAGGTAGATAGAAATGAAATGATGAGAGATGCTAAAATTGGTTCATTAACTACATACCATAAATGTATTAAAGAGTTAAATGAATTTAAATATGTAGAGTACTATCCTTCTCACAATAGGTTTAGAGGCTCTAAAATTATCCTTATCAATTTTTGTACTAGTCCTAAACAAGTGGTAAACAAGTCATATACAAGTCCTAAACAAGCGCTGGTACATGAAAGGAAACACAATACAAACAATAATAAACAAAATACAAATGTTTTTTTTAAAGACAAAAAAAAATTAAAACAATCAATTCTTGCATTTTTTTCAAACCATAAGAGTCTTGAATTTCTTACAGAAATTCAAAAAAAAGAAAAAGCAACCCAGTTTTATAATTATTACCAAAGTCTAGGATGGAAAATTAACGGACAAACAATTGAAGATTGGAACCCTGCAGCAGACAATTGGATTTTAAAAGCCAATACAAAAAATACAGAATCAAAAACATACCTGCATTCTGAAACCAAAAAAGTGTACGATAAACCTTTATAAAAATTAAGTTATGGAAAAATTAAAATCACAACCAGGCATAGTTAGAGTGAATAAGGAAACTTACCAAATTGCAAAATTTAAAAATGAAATGTTGTATTATGATTTCGCAGAGATAGTTTATTTCCTTATTGCTAAGGGAAAATCTCTTTTTGGGGAACACTTCAAGATTTATAAAATCGATTTACCTCTTCTTCATAAACTTATTTGTTACCGTATTGCCGATCCAAATTATTGCAAAAAATATAACATTGACACTAAAAAAGGTTTATTATTAACTGGCCCAATAGGTTGTGGCAAAACAAGCATAATCACACTATTAAAACACATCACTCCCCACCTACCCAGCTACCAAGTGATACCGGCAAGAAATGTCACCTTTAGCTTTAATTTTTTAGGCTACAAAGTGATTCAAAATTATGGCGACTCTTCACATTATTGTTTTGATGATATTGGTGTGGAACCAACCGGAAAACATTTTGGTAAAGAATGTAATGTAATTGGAGAAATTCTACTGTCCCGATACGAAATGTACCTCAAGGCAAATAAATTAAAAAGCAGAGGCCTTCAATTAAAAACCCACGCTACTACAAATTTAAATGCAGACGAGTTGGAAGAGAAATACGGTAATCGGGTCCGCTCAAGAATGCGAGAAATGTTTAATTTAATTTCATTTGATCCCAATAGTGATGATAAAAGAAGTTGAGCAACGATGATCATTCTCCTAAACTTGAAGCTGACTATAATGAAGGAGCCATTTTCATAATCAGATATGATTAACTCGTTATCCCGAAGCTATTAATTATAAAAGTGTATTTTTGAATTGATATAACGAGTTGTGCATAATGCGGAAAATCGTGCTAAACATCAACATTTGAACTAAAAAAAGCCAATGCTCAAACAGCACATTTGTTTTTTTTCGAAACATCGGCCAACACAAAAAAAACAAAAGAGCAGTTTATTTACCAACGCTCAAATTGATGCTAATATTAAACTGAAAAAAATGAGCTATTCATACAACAAAAAAATAGTGCATTCGTTAATAGGTATTGGTCTAATTGTTTACTATGAATACTAAATAAATTTTAAAATGAAAAAAATAATTGTGGCATTATTAGTAATGGTTGTTTGCGTAAGTACAACAATGGCTCAAGAATGGCAATCAGATATTAACGTTGCAAAAGAAATTGCATCCAAAGAAAGTAAACCTATAATATTAGTATTTCAAGGTTCAGATTGGTGTGCGCCTTGTATTAAACTTGACAGAGAAATTTGGAGTACAGATACTTTTAAAAAGTATGCAAAAGAAAATTATGTGATGCTAAAGGCAGATTTTCCGAGAAGAAAGAAAAATACATTGTCAGAATCACAAAAAAAAGCAAATGTATTACTTGCTGAAGAATACAATAAACAAGGTTTTTTTCCTTTTGTTGTAGTACTTGATTCTAAAGGCAAAGTGTTAGGTGAAAGTAGTTATAAAAAGACTACACCAGAAAATTATATTAAAGAATTAAACGCTTTTACAAAGTAACTTGAAACATCTAATCACATTATTACTTTTATTCTCAATAATAGGTTGTGCAGCACAACAATCATATAAGAGAACACTCAAACTAATGGGTAGTCGGTTTGACATTACTGTTGTGGCAAACGATTCTATACAAGCAAACAAATATATTGATACTGCCGTAGCAGAAATTTCAAGAATTGAAAAATTAATTTCATCTTGGGATGATAATTCTCAAACATCAAAAATTAATCGCAATGCAGGAATTAAACCTGTGAAAGTTGACAAAGAACTATTTGATTTAATTGAAAGAGCAATAGGCCTTTCAAAATTAACTGATGGAGCTTTTGACATTAGCTATGCTTCAATGGACAGAATTTGGAAGTTTGATGGCAGTATGACCAAAATGCCTTCAAAAGAGGAAATAATTGCTTCTGTAGAAAAAGTTGGCTATCAAAACATTGTTTTAGATAAAAAGAATAGTACTGTCTTTCTTAAATTAAAAGGAATAAAAATTGGTTTTGGTGCTATTGGAAAAGGCTATGCAGCTGATAAAGCAAAAAAACTTCTTATTTCAAAAGGTGTAAGTTCTGGAATTATTAATGCTTCTGGAGATATGAATACTTGGGGAAAACAACCCAATGGAAATGAATGGAAAGTTGCTATTACAAACCCAATGGATAAAAATAAAGTCTTTGCATTACTACCTATTACTAATGGAGCTGTAGTTACTTCTGGAAATTATGAAAAATATGTAAACTTTAATGGTAAACGATACACACATATTATTGACCCAAGAACTGGATATCCTTCTACCGGAATTATAAGTGTAACCGTATTTGCGCCAAAAGCAGAATTGGCAGATGCACTAGCAACTTCAGTATTTGTTATGGGAAAAGAAGCTGGTTTAGACCGCATTAATCAATTGCCAAAAATAGAATGTATTATCATCGATGATAAAGGAAATATCACGAAATCAAAGAATATAGAAATAGATAAATTATGATTAAAAAATTTATATGTGCTACATTAATTACTACTTGTCTTAGTAGTTGCGTTGTGGTTAAAGAATACGAAAAAGTAAATATAAATGACCCAGATATGGCATTGGCAGACAAGAAAGCTGACCAAAATATTTCTACGATGCATTCCTATCGTGAAGCAGCTGTTGGAGCAAATGGAGGAAAAACTGGAGGAGGCTGTGGCTGTAACTAATAAAACTAGAAATTTGAAAAAAATAATTTTAATATTCTGCGTATTTGCTTTTGCTAAATCATATTCGCAAGCAACACAAGACTCAACCAAAGTTTATAAAAAACGTGTATTAGAAACTACTGAAGTAGATTTTCTAACAAGTTATTATTCTCAAGATGGCGACAATGCCGCGGTAAGTGGTGGAATAGGTACTGAAGAATTAACAGATATTACAGGAACTTTTGTCGTTTCAATACCTTTAAATGATGATGATGTATTAACCATTGATGCAGGAGTTTCTGCATACACATCAGCTTCTTCAAGTAATATTGATCCTTTTGATGATGGACCAGCAGACCCATTTCAAGCTTCTTCTGGCGCATCAAGTAGCGACCTTTGGGCAAATTTAACTGGAAGTTATAGTCATAGCTCTGACGATAGAAATGATATTTGGTCTGCAAAAATATCTATTTCATCAGAATACGATTATTTTTCAGCTGGTTTTGGTGGTAGTTACACAAAATTATTTAACGAAAAGAATACAGAGTTAAGTGTAAACGCAAATGTTTATATCGATACTTGGAATGCCATTTACCCAACCGAATTAAGACCGTTTGGAGAGAACGGTAATGGTTTAAACAATAGTTTGTTCACGCAAAATACAATTACAGGGAACACAAATTACAATCCTAGATTTAGTGAGTTTAAAGATGAAGGACGTAATTCTTATTCTTTAGGTTTTGGATTCTCTCAAATTCTTCACAAGAATGTACAAGGTTCGTTAGCATTAGATTTTGTAAAACAAGACGGTTTATTATCTACACCATTTCAAAGAGTGTATTTTAGTGATGTAGCGGATTCATTTATAGATGATTTTCAACTTGCAGATGCAATTGAGCGTTTGCCAGATTCAAGATTTAAAGTTGCTGTTGGTGGTCGTTTAAATTGGTATTTAAATGAAACATTTACAGTAAGAACATTCTATCGCTATTATTTTGATGATTGGGGAATATCTTCACATACTGCAAGTATTGAAGTTCCAATTAAAATAACAGATAAGTTTACGTTGTATCCATCTTATAGATTTTATAACCAAACAGAAGCCGATTATTTTAGACCTTATGAAAGTGCTTTATCTACCGATGACTTTTATACTTCTGATTATGACCTTTCCGAATATTCTGCTAACCAAATTGGATTTGGAGTGTCTTATACAGATATTTTCGCAAAGGCACATATTTGGAAACTAGGTCTAAAAAGTATTGATTTAAAATTTTATCAGTACGATAGAGATACATCTTTTAGTTCTAGTATTATTACTGCAGGATTTAAGTTTGTAATGGATTAATAAAATATTGAATATTTATTTGTTATAAGCCAACACTCAAAGCCATACACATTCGCAATTCGCTACAGCCAACGCAACGCCAAAAATTGCAAAAGAGTAAGTCTCGCCAACGCACACATTTGAACTAAATAACAAACATCGGAAAACCAAGTAGAACGTGAAAAGCACTATGCACAACAATGGTAACCGTTGCACAACCCCGTAATTCTAAAAAATACTATTCTAATAGCGCCATTTTAAGAGCGTTATTATTTTTAA